>NZ_JANQKD010000043.1 GCF_028281305.1 Pelagibius sp.
TACCGACCCACCACCTGTCACGGTCGGGCTTGTCCCGTGGTTCCATCCTTCGAGACGCCGCCCGCACACGTCATAAGGGCGCGGCTCCTCAGGATGAGGCGGTTCTCTTCCTCATGCTGAGGAGCGCCCGCAAAGGGCGCGTCTCGAAGCATGCCGGGCCGGGAGCTCAAAAGGTCCGCCAAGAACCCAAAGAGAGCGAATCCTGACGCGACGAAAGGAAAGCAATGACATCGGCGCCATAACGCCATTCAGTTCTGACAGACTCAGTTCTGGGCGGTCTGCAGCTTGCGGTCGATGTGGCTGGCCAGTTCCACCGAGGCGCGGCCATCGACCAGCAGGCCGTTGTCGCGCTGATAGGCCTCGATGGCGGCGGTGGTCTTCTCGCCCTGCTGGCCGTCGATCGGCCCCGGGCTGTAGCCGAGCTCGGTCAAGCCCGCCTGCACCCGCGCGACCGCCGAGTTGTTGGCGGAGCGGTCCTTGGAGGCCCAGATCGGGTCGCCGAGGTTGATGATGTCCTCGTCGGTGAGCGCGCCGGTCAGGCCGCCGGCGGCAGCACCGATCAGGACGCCCTCCAGAATCGAGAGGCCGGTCACCGCGCCGACGACGGCGCCCGCTGCCGCGCCGATGCCCGCGCCCGAGCCGGCGCGGTCGCCGGTGCTGCTGCCGCAGGCGGAAATCAGAAGGGTCGCGCCCAAAACGAGCGCCAGGGCAGAACGTGTCATCGCAACTCTCCAGGAAGCAATTCACCCTAGGATAGACCAGGGACAGGGGCATTTCATTCCCAATCCAACCCTCTTGGCAGGCGGGCGTCCCCCCGGCGCATGGCAGCCCTGCCCCAAAGCCGTCTTGCCAGCAGCGGGTATCCGGTGCTACCCGAACGCCCTGAAGCAACGGCGGCGGCCTCTGCCGCGCCGCCTTACTCGGAGCCTTGATGTCAGGGATTGTGCCCACCTGCTGATCCGTTGTCCTGAGGGTTGAACCCGCCTCGTGGGGCTGGGCCTGACGGAAGCAGACGGACTCGAGCAGCCTTGACGCCGCCGCCGCGATGCGGTCCGGCGGCGTGCAGGCGTGGGTTCAAATGCGGGGACACTCCCCTCTCCGAGTACATCATCATGAACATTTCCAAGGGCGAACAGCGCGTGCTCCACGTGCTGGCGCAGGGCGGATTGATCCGTCATGAGCGCGGCACGGGCCGCAAGATCACCAAGGTTCTTTGTGTCACGCGGGACGGGCACGTGCTGTCCGACTGCACGCTGTCACTCTTCAACCGCCTGCGGCGCCGGCGCCTGATCATCTCCCAGGGCGGCCGGCCCTACCGCATATCCCAGTTGGGCCGCGAGTCCGTGCGCCCGCAGTTCGACAACCGCTAGGGGCGGAACAGCAACAAGGACAAGAGAAACATGACCGAAAAAGAAAAGCGTGCCATCCGCCCCGCGGCGGCCGATGACCAGTCCGCAATTCTGGATCTGGCCGTGGCCAGCGGCTTGTTCCAGGAGGACGAAACCGCCGTGTTGGCGGAGATGCTCGCCGACGCCTTCAACGGCGATCTGCAGGACCATCACTGGATCGTCCTGGAGGACGCCGCAACGGTGATCGCCGCCGCCTATGTCGCCCCGGAGGTGATGAGCGACCGGGCCTGGAACCTCTATTTCATAGCCGTTGCGCGGCAGAACCAAGGCCGGGGCCACGGCACAGCGCTGCTGGCCCATGTGGAGGGGATGCTGCGCGGGCAGGACGCACGCCTGTTGTTGATCGAGACCTCCGGGCTCGAAAGCTTCGCCGCGACACGGCGCTTCTATCTGGGCAACGGCTATGAGGAAGAAGCGCGGATCCGCGACTTCTATCGCACAGGCGAGGACAAGGTCGTGTTCCGCAAACTGCTCTGATTGTCGGGTTTAGAGCGGATTCACCTGCTCGGATGGACTCACGGTGTGTTTCCCTCTGAACACGATCCGCTCTAGCTCGCCTTCTTCGCCGCAGCCTGGCCCTTGCTCTGGGCCACCGGCAGCACGAGGCGGAACAGCGTGCCCTCGGCGTCGGAACGCTCCATGCGGATGTCACCGCCGTGGGCACGCATGATGTCGTGGGCGATGGAAAGGCCGAGACCTGATCCGCCTTCGCGGGTCGAGCCGGTGAAGGGCTTGAAGAGGTGCTCCTTGGCCTCCTCCGGCAGGCCCGGGCCGTTGTCCTCCACGTCGATGACCAGGAAGTCGCGCACCGGGCGGGCGTCGATGCGCACCTCGCCGGCCCCGGCCTCCAGGGCGTTGCGCCCGAGGTTGATGAAGACGCGGTAAAGCTGCTCGCGGTCTGCCTCGACCACGAAGCCGCGCTCCACCTCGTTCAGCCAGCCGGCGCGCCCGGCGCCGACGCCGGCCAGACCTTCGCGCACCTCGGTCATGAGGTCGCGCAGGTCAAAGCGGTTGAGCTCCAGATGGGCCGGCCCTTCCCGCGTGAACTGCAGCGTCTGGGCGCAGAGATGCAGGGCCCGGTCGATGGCGCCGACCAGGGTGGGGGCCATGGAGCGCACGGCCGGGTCGCCGCTGCGGGCCAGGCGCTCCGAGATCAGGCTGGCGGTGGCGAGAATGTTGCGCAGGTCGTGGTTGACCTTGGTGACGGCGGTGCCCAGGGCCGCAAGCCGGGTTTTCTGCAGCAGCGCGGCGCGCAGCCCCTCCTGCATCGTCACCAGCTCGCGCTCGGCGATGCCGACTTCGTCGCTGCGCTCGGAGGGTTGCAGCCCCCCGGCGGCAACCTCGGGGTTTTCGCGAAAGGCGGCCATGCTGGCGGTGATGCGCCGCATGGGCCTGACCATCAGCAGATGCAGACTGAGGTAGACCAGCGCCGCGGTGAAGATCGAGATGATCAGGGAGAGCTGCAGAATGCGGTAGGAGTAGTCGTACATATCGCGGCGCATCGGCGCTTCGTCCAGCACGACCTCCACCAGCACCGCGGGGTCCTTGGGCGAGGGACCGACGATCCGCAGCAGGCGGTTCTCAGGCGCCGCCAGGGCAACCACCGCATCGCCGATCAGACCAAAGAAGCTGGCCTCGCGCAGATCGTAGCTGGCGTCGATGCCCTCCGGCCCCTCGACCATGAGCATCAGCTTGCCGCGGTCCGGCTTGGTGAGGGCCACCATATAGGCGCCGACATGCTGCAGCAGTTCGGCTTCCAGATCCTTGCTCACCATGTTGTCCGGGGTCGCTTCGAGGGCGAGGATAGAGAGATGCGCCGCGGCCAGCCGCTCCTGCAGATAGACCAGGCGCATACGGCCGATGGAGGGCGCATAGATCAGCACCTCCGCCACCATCACGAAGAAGATCGTCAGCAGCAGAAGCTTGGCCGAAAGGCTTTTGGTGAGAGGCGGCAGGCGGAGCCTGTTCCCCGGCGACTTAGGACCCAACATAGCCCTGGCTTATAGCACGGCTCCGGCAGGCTCGGGAATCGGCGCCGCCAAAGGCTGCCGGGGCTTCGATCGGCCGGAAGCGGCGGCTTTCAGGCCTCAAAAGGCGAGGCGCCCGGCCCCGCCAGGCCGCCGCACGTAGAGCGGGACAGCTTGCGGAAGACCGGGCGCCGAAAAGGAAGATCCTGTCTCCGCCCTTAGTTGGACTTGGCGGCGCAGGGATTGCAGGGGTTCTTGGCAGCGCAAGGATTGCAGGGGTTGGCAGCCGCACAGGGATTGCAGGGGTTGCAAGGATTGCAGGCCGCCGGCTTCAGCACCTTGGCGGCGCAGGGGTTGCAGGCCGCTTTGGCCGCACAGGGGCTGCAGGGATTGCAGGCCGCCACCTGAACCGGGGCGTTCGAAGCGTTGGCTGCGGCGAGCGGCATCGCCACCGCACCGGCGGAAACAGTGGCAACACTCAGCGCAACAAGGGTTTTCTTCAGCATCGTCAATAAGCCTCCAAGCTTGATCGATCCGTCTCGGCGCCCCAAGGAAGAGCGCCTTCGAACCGGCGGGCCGCCGATGTGGGGCCGTTGCGTGCCGGTGCTTCCAAGAATGGTGGGATGCGCGATCAATCTCGAATCACGCTCCGGCGATCAGCTTCAACTTTCTGTGAAATAAGCCCTTTTCCGGCCACAGGACGCCCACGGCGGAAGCGCAGAGGCCCTGCCGGCGCCAATGGGTGGAGCCGTTCGGGAAGCCGTTCGGCTGGCGGTCGAGGAGAGGGCCTCAGCCCTGCTTGCGGGCCTTCAGCTTCTTGTACACCACGGGAATCACCGCCAGCACCGCCAGCCCCAGGATGGGCGCAAGGATCTGGGGCTGAAAGATGATGCCCGCATCGGGCACTTCGCCGCGGTCGAAGATGGCCCCGACCCCATTGCCGACCAGCGCGTAGACAAAGGTGCCAGGAATGATGCCGATGAAGGTGCCGATGACAAATATCCTTAAAGGGACCCCGAGAAACGCCGGCACCAGATTGACGATGAAGAAGGGAAAGAGGGGGACCAGCCGCAGGACCAGCATGTAATTGAGAGCGTTCTCCTGAAATCCTGCTTCCATTTTCTGGATAGCCGCGCCCGCCTTGGCGCGCAGCAGGTCCGCAAAGGCATAGCGCGCTGCCAGGAACAGAGCGCTGGCGCCCAGGGTTGCGCCGACAACCACGTAGATCGTGGCGAAGTATGGTCCGAAGAGAAACCCCGCTGTGATGGTCAAGAGCGCCGCGGCAGGGATCGAGCAAGCGGCAACGATCGCATAGAGCGTCACGAAGCCGAGCCCCGACAGAATTCCGTACTGCGCGACCAGCTCCAGCAGGTTGGCGCGGTTTTCCTTCAAGACATCGAAGCTGACGTAGCGGTGCCAGCCGAGCAGGAAGAAGAGGCCGAGCCCCGCCAGCAGAACGAAGATCGGCACGAAGCGGCCGAGAGAGATGCCTTTCCTGGCGGCAGTCTCGGTCTGCTCGGGGGTGGGGTCGGTCATGGACACTCCCTGGGACGGTCCCGGACAATCCCCGGTGGTAGCCGGAACATGGTTAACCAAAGGCTAATGCAGGCCCGTCAGGGCCGGCGGCGGGGCGGTCGGGTTCGCTGGGAGGCGGCGCAAAACCGAACACCCGAGCGTTTTAGCCCCTGGCCGGTCCGGCGACCAGTCACCATGGTGTGAGCCCTGCGCGATGGGCGGCCAGGCCTTGCTTTGGGGTTCCCGGAAGGAGGCGTGGGAAACCCCTGCCCCCGCGCCGTGTCGGAACCGCTGGAAAGAAAGGCGCGCGGCGGGCCTTGCGGTCGTTGACAGAGCCGGGAGGCGCCCTTATACAGCCCCGTCAATTCAAGAGTCAGCCTGGTACTGGAGACCGACCGTGAAGCGCACCTATCAGCCCTCTGTGCTGGTCCGCAAGCGCCGCCACGGGTTCCGCGCACGTAAAGGAACCGTTGGCGGGCGCCGCATACTCGCTCGACGCCGCGCCAAGGGCCGCAAGCGCCTTTCCGCTTAAGGGGTCGTGATGCCGACCGTCGGGCGGCTGAAGACACGACCTCAGTTTCTCAGGGTCGCAGCCGCCAAGCGCAAGTGGGCGACGCCGGGCCTTGTCCTGCAGGCTGCCCAACGTCCTGAACAGCGGCGGACCGGCACTCAGCAGGTCAGCACGACACGGCAAAGGGGCGCCCCGGCCACTGATCGCCCGGCCACTGATCGCCCGGCCACCGGTTGCGATGATCAGGCAGACGTCCGGGTCGGCTTCACGGTTACGCGGCGGATCGGCAATGCGGTCACGCGCAACCGGGCCAAGCGGCGCCTGCGTGCCGCGGCCGCCGAGATCTTTCCGCGTCTGGGCCGCAAGGGTACGGACTATGTGGTTATCGGCCGCGCCGGCACGCTGACTCGGCCTTACGACAAGCTGCTGGGTGACCTGGAACAGGCCATCGGCAGGCTGGACCGCAGGCAGGAGCGCGGCAAAAAGGCCCGGCACGAACCGGGCGACGGCAAGGCGCCCGGCGCCGCGCCGCAGGGAACACCAGAGGAGGCATCTTAATGGGGGCCTTGCGCCTTGTGATGCTGGTCTTGATCCGGGGCTATCAGCTTCTGATCTCGCCCTTCTTCCCCCCGTCCTGCCGCTATTACCCCAGCTGCTCCGAGTATGCCCGCCAGGCCGTCGTCCGCCATGGCCCTCTACGGGGCGGGTGGCTGGCCCTGCGCCGGCTGCTGCGCTGCCACCCCTGGGCGGGCTGGGGCTATGACCCCGTGCCCGACCCGATGCCGGACCGGGCGCCCAATTCCATGTCGGCGGCGGGAGCCGCAAAGAAATCCGCCGGCGGGCTTGGCCTTTGCGCCGATTGTCGCCATCTAGACCACTAACGTAGCCGCAGAGGCCCGCCCGCGGGGAGCCCATCGAGTCCTATGGAACAGCGCAACCTTCTCTTGGCGATCGTCCTGTCGGTAGCCATCCTTTTCGGCTTCCAGATGCTTTTCCCGCCGCCCCCGCCGCCGGTCCAGCAGCCGGAGACGGTCGGCGAGCAGGGCTCGACGCCGGTCCCGGGGCAAGGCGCCGCCCCGTCGATCCCCGGTCTGCCCGGCGGGGTACCGGCCGCCCAGGTGCGCGAAGAGGCGATCGGGATCAGCCCGCGGATCGAGATCGACAGCGAGAACCTGGGGGGCTCCATCGCCCTGCGCGGCGCCAAGCTGGACGACCTGGTGCTGAGGCAGTTCCGCGAGACCCTGGACGAAGACAGCCCGCTGATCACCTATCTCTCGCCGGAAGGCTCCGCCGATCCCTACTTCGCACGCTTCGGCTGGGCCGCCGCCCCAGGTACCACGGTCACCCTGCCGGATGCCCAGACCCTCTGGCAGTCCGAGGGCGGGACCCTGACCCCCGACACCCCGGTCACCCTGCGCTGGAACAACGGTGAGGGGCTGACCTTCGAACAGGTCTTCGAGCTCGACGACGAATACCTCTTCACCGTGACCCAGCGGGTCGTCAACGATGCCGGCGCAGAGGTTCAACTGGCGCCCTTCGGCCTGATCTCCCGAACCAATACACCGGAGATCCTGGGCTTCTTCATTCTCCATGAGGGCCCCTTGGGCGTCTTCGACGAGGTCTTGAAGGAAGTCGACTACGACGAACTGAAAGACGACTTCGAGGGCCGCGACGTCGTGATCGAAACGCCGACCACCGGCGGCTGGATCGGCATCACCGACAAATACTGGCTGGCAGCCCTGATCCCGGAACAGAGCCAGGCGGTGAAGACGCGCTTCCTCTACAATCAGCGCGACGGCCGCGATCACTACCAGACGGACATGATCTACGACGCCACCGCCGTTCCCGCGGGGGGCAGCGTCGAGATCACCAACCGGCTTTTCGCCGGTGCCAAAGAAGTGGTGAAGCTGGACGCCTACGAGGAACAGTTCGGCATCGTGGGCTTCGACCGGGCGGTCGACTTCGGCTGGTTCTACTACCTCACCAAGCCGCTGTTCTATGCCCTGCACTGGTTGAACGCGACCCTCGGCAACTTCGGTCTCGCCATCCTGGCGCTGACCGTGGCCATCAAGCTGGTGTTCTTCCCGCTGGCCAACAAGTCCTACAGATCCATGGCCAAGATGCGTAAGCTGCAGCCACAGATGCTGGAACTGCGCGAGCGCTTCGCCGAGGACAAGCAGCGCCTGAACCAGGAGATGATGGCGCTCTACAAGCGCGAGGGGGCCAACCCGCTGTCGGGCTGCCTGCCGATCCTCATTCAGATCCCGGTCTTCTTCGCGCTCTACAAGGTGATGTTCGTCACCATCGAGATGCGCCACGCCCCCTTCTACGGCTGGATCCAGGATCTCTCGGCGCCGGACCCGACCTCCATCCTCAACGGCTTCGGCCTGCTGCCCTGGGGCGTGCCCGAACTGGGCATCCTGAACCTCCTGAACCTCGGCGTCTGGCCGCTGCTGATGGGCATCTCTATGTTCCTGCAGCAGAAGCTGAACCCCCAGCCGCCCGACCCGGTGCAGGCCAAGATCTTCCTGATGATGCCGATCATCTTCACCTTCCTGCTGGCGACCTTCCCGGCGGGCCTGGTGATCTATTGGACCTGGAACAACGTGCTCTCCATCGCCCAGCAGGCCATCATCATGAAGCGCGCCGGGGTGCCGATCGGCGGCGGCTCCGCCACCAAGCCGACGACCTGACCGGAGAGGCGGGACGGCCCGGGGAACAGCCCGGACGCCGTCCCTGCCGCCAACCGCGATGACTCCAGAGACAGGACCAGAGACCGGAGAGGCCGCCGAAGCCGAAGCCGCGGCGCTGGAGGCCGGGCGCCTGCTTTTCGCCGGACCCTGCGACTTCCTGATCTCGGCGGCGGACAAGAACCAGATCCCCGCCTTCGGTCCCGCCGAGGTCGCCTTCGCCGGCCGCTCCAACGTCGGCAAGTCGAGCCTGATCAACGCCCTCACCGGGCGCAAGACCCTGGCCCGCACCTCCGGCACGCCGGGCCGCACGCGGCTGCTGAACTTCTTCGATCTCGGCGGGCGGCTGATCCTGGTGGACCTGCCGGGCTACGGCTATGCCCGCGCCTCCAAGACCGACATCGAACGCTGGACCCGCCTCACCCGCGGCTACCTGAAGGGCCGCTCGGAACTGCGCCGGGTCTGTCTGCTGATCGACTCCCGCCACGGCCTGAAGGCCAGCGACCACCAGGTGATGAACGAACTGGACAAGGCCGCCGTCTCCTATCAGGTGGTGCTGACCAAGGCCGACAAGATGAAGCCCGGGCCGCTGGCGCGCATGGCTGAGGAAACGGGCAAGTCCTTGGCCAAACGCCCGGCCGCCCACCCGGTCTGCCTGATCACCTCGGCGGAGAGCGGGGCCGGGATCGCGGAGATGCGCGGCGCCCTGGCGGCGCTGGCCGAACCGCCCGGCAGGGGTTAGAGTGGCGCCGGCCGAAAGGGGCACGGCCCAAAGAAGCGGAGTAGGTTAGGGGGAAGTACCGGCGCCGCAGCGGGGGCCGGGGGATCTAGAGCATGAAACGCAACAGCATCAGCGACACCAAGCACTGGCTGCGCACGGCCCGGACCATCACCGAGGCTCTGCCCTTCATGCGCCGCTACTCCGGCAAGACCTTCGTCATCAAGTACGGCGGACATGCCATGGTGGACGAGGAGCTTGCCGCGCTCTTCGCCAGCGACATCGTTCTTCTGAAGCAGGTCGGTGTGAACCCCATCGTGGTGCACGGCGGCGGCCCGCAGATCGGCCGCATGCTGAAACGGCTGTCGGTCGAGAGCGAGTTCGTCGACGGCCTCAGGGTCACCGACGCCAAGACCGTCGAGGTCGTGGAGATGGTGCTCTCCGGGACCATCAACAAGTCGATCGTCAGTGCCATCAATGCCGCCGGCGGCCGGGCGGTGGGCCTGTCCGGCAAGGACGGCAGTCTGATCCAGGCGCAGAAGCTGAAGCGCACCACCCGCGACCCGGATTCCAACATCGAGAAGGTGCTGGACCTCGGCTTCGTCGGCGAGCCGACCATGGTCGATCCGCGCATCCTCTCCGCACTGCAGGACTCCGGCCTGATCCCGGTCATCGCCCCCATCGGCATGGGCCCCAAGGGCGAGACCTACAACATCAATGCAGACACAGTGGCCGGCGCAGTGGCGGCGGCTGCCGGCGCTTCGCGTCTGTTGATGCTGACCGACGTCGTCGGCGTGCTGGACAAGAAGGGCGAGCTGCTGTCGGACCTCAGTGCCGGCGAGGTGGCTGGGCTGCAACAGGACGGCACCATCTCCGGCGGTATGATCCCCAAGCTGGAGACCTGCGTGAAGGCGGTGGAGAACGGCGTCGAGGCGGCGGTCATCCTGGACGGCCGCATGCCCCACTCCATGCTGTTGGAGATCTTCACCGGCGCCGGCATCGGCACCCTGATCCACCGCTAGTGGGCTGGCGAGGAGTTCCCGACAGCCGGCCCATGCTTCGAGACGTTCGCTGCGCTCTCTCCTCAGCATGAGGGTGAGTTCTTGAAGCTCCTCAGTCCTCATCCTGAGGAGCGCGCTAAGGCGCGCGTCTCGAAGGATGGAGAACCATGGGCCGAAAGCGCCAGTAGCCCGTGAGACGTCAGTGCGTCAGTCGGTCAGGCTGGCGAAGAAATCGAGCTGCCACTTCATCTCTTCCGGCGACAGCGGGAAGTCGGTGCCGTTGCGCGCGTGCAGGGCCTTGTTGGGGGGAATACCGCCCATGTTGGTCTGAAGCTGCAGAGCCATGCGCATGGAGCAGCCGGCCTTCCAGGCAAGGGCGGTCACACCCTTGGCAGAGCGGCCGCTGAGGACACGTTCGACAAGCCCGACATCGATCTCGCCGAGCAACGCCAGGCCATGGCACACGAACTCGCGCTTGCCGGCCAGCACCGCATCGCCCAGAACCTCGTTGTTCAGCTTGCCGGCCTTGAACAGGCGCGCAGCCTCTTCCGCGCCGCTGAAGGCGGGCTCCGCCGCTTCTGCCGGCGCGCTCTCGGCGACCCGGCGACGCACTTCTTTGGCCACGGCCTCCGCCGTTTCCTTGTCGATGTCGTTGCGCTGCTTCAGCTTCTCCAGCAGGGACTCGGCCACCAGGGAGGCCAGCTTGCGCACCGCCTTGGACGACAGCTTGGGCCGCTCGACCAGCGGCTGCTGCCAGCTCGGTTCGCTGGCAGAACCATCGATCAGGGCATCGAGGGTCTCCTCGCGGATCTGCGCCGAATCATTGCCCAGCAGCTCTGCGACGGCGCGGCGGTCGTCACGCCTGACGATGGCATCGGAGACCGCCTCGCCGACATGCTCGCGGCGGGAGATGGCGCAGAGCCGAGCGCCCGAAACACTGCTGGCGATGATCTCCAGAAGGTCTTCGTCGCTGAGCAGCGGCGAGAACTCCAGCACCGGGCAGGCGACGATGTCCTCGGCATCGCGGGCGAGGCGCTGGATAACCTGCGGCGGCGCGTTGGCGACCGACTTCAGGGTCTCGGCCAGAATCTGACGTACCTGAGTGGCCTGGTCCTTGGCCAGCAGCTCCAGGGTCTCGACGACGAAGTGCTGGGCCTTTTCCTGGGTGCCGGGGTTTTCCTGGCGAGTCAGCTCGGCAACCTTTGTCGCCAGTTCGGCCCGCACCTTTTCGTCGTTGTCGCGCGCCAGGATGAGGTCGGCCTGACGCGGTGTTTTGTCGTTGGCGGCAATGCGCCGGCGCACCTCCGAGGAGGGGTCCTGCGAGAGGTAATAGAGCAGTTCCGGGCGCAGGTCCTGGCGCGAGGCGAGGTCCGCGCGGTCCTTGTCGGAGCCGCCTTCCGCCAGCGCCTTGCTCTCCTCATAGGAAAGCTCGGCCGGCGCCTTTTTGCGTTTGAGACCGAAAGCCATCAGTCGGCTGCCTTGCGGCGATCATAGGCCGTAGCCAGTCGAAGCGCGTTCTTGCCGGACCGCTTGGCGCTGTACATCGCCTCGTCGGCGCGGCGCAGAAGCGATTCGAGGCTCTCGCCCTTCGTCGGTTCGTGAATGGCGATGCCAAGCGAAAAGCCGAGCGGATGGTCGGCATCGCCGGAGTAACCGCGCAGACGCTCGGCCAGCTTCAGCAGCTGTTCGCCTTTGCGCTCCGCCTCGGCGTGGTCCATGCCCTCCAGAAACAGCGCGAACTCGTCGCCGCCGAGGCGTGCCGCCAGATCGCCGGAACGCGACTGTTCCTTCAGCAGAGCGGCAACGTCCAGCAACGCTTCGTCGCCGGTCTGATGGCCGTGGGTGTCGTTGACCTGCTTGAAGTTGTCGAGGTCGACGTAGATCAGCGCACCCGCCCCCTTGGCGCCGCTGTCCGCCGCCACGCGCTTCTCCAGCTTGGCGGTGAAGCTGCGCCGGTTGTCCAGGCCGGTGAGCGGATCGGTCATGGAGAGGACCTCCATCTCCGTCTGCCGCGCCAACTGCTCGATGGCAAGGCCGACCTGTCCGGAGATGTTGTTGAGCAGGCTGCGGTCCTCCTGGTTCCAGCCGCGGCCGCCGCTGGCCCGCCACACGCAGAGCAGACCGTTCATCTCGTCGCGAAACTGGGTGGCGCGGATGAGGACGGCACCGCTGTTGCGCTCCAGCTCGGCGGTGAGTTTCTCAGGCGTCAGCATCCCCGAGAGGGCGGAGAGATCATGGGTGTCCACCGCCTGCCCAGCCTGAGCCAAAGGCTGGCCGATCTCCCCTTCGATCAGCGCGTGAATGGAGATGCCCGTAAGCGCCAGCGCGGGAAGCAGCGCCTCCGCCGTCGCCGTCAACATCCGCTGCGGCTCCAGTTCCCGGCGCACCATGTTGACAATGTAGGAGAACAGGCGCTCCCGGTTCTGCGCCTCGGCAAGCTCCGCCTCGTGGCAGCGCAGCTCCGTGATGTCCCGGCACACCCCGCGCGCGCCGAGCCAGGCGCCGCCGTGGCCTGTCAGGGGCAGGACGGTCGACAACAGGCAAAGGCCTTCGCCGGCAGCATCGCGGACCCAGATTTCGGCTTCCTCGACCGGCTCCTTCGCGCTGAAAGGGTTTCTGTCCGCAAGCTTGCTGTCCAGCAACAGATCGCTGGCCGGGCGCCCGACCAGTTCCGAGGCCTGATAGCCCAGTGCACCGCGCGGCGAGACGAAGGCAAAGCGACCTTCGGCATCTGTCTCCCAGGCGAAGTCGTTGGAGATCTCCACCAGATCCTTGTAGCGCTGGCGCGACTCCACCAGGGCCGAGCGCAGGCTGCGCTCCAGAGTCACGTCGCGCCCGAGGAGGAGCGCTGCGGTTCCTTCGCTCCAGGGCAGCACGGTGACGTCGAAGGCGCGTTCGACCGACTTGCCGCCCTCCGTCGCGGTCACCACCAGCGGGTTGACCTGGGCCGCGGTTCCCAGAATGGCGGCGCGCACGGCTTCGCGCAGTTCCTCGTGGCCGCCCGCGGTCAGGAGCGTCGCGATGGGTGTCGCAAGCTCGTTGGCATGCAGCACGATGCCGTTGTGGCCCGCGAGCAGCACGGCGCCGGGATAGAGCTCCAAAGCACCATGGGCGCCGAACAGCGCGGGAGGCGCCGCATCTTCGAGGATCTGCTCGTAGCTGCCCTGCAGGCCGGCATCTTGTGTGGGGCCGCTCTTAGCGGGCGACCTTGCCATGAGACCCCCTTTTCGGCCACGGCCTGCGTCATCCGGCCGTGTGGTCTGGCAGCGTGATCAAGCGGTGTGATCAGGCGGTGTGATTGAACGCCCCTAAAGTGCGCCATCTGCCGTTAAGATGCACTTAAGTGGAGAGGCCGAAACCCCTGCGATACGGCCATTCCTGCGTGTCCAAATTGGGGCATTCACACGCCATCAGCGAAGTTCGACCCAGGGTTCAAGCCCTTAACCTTCGGCTAACCCTGAGGGCCGGTCCGGGATCATCCCGCGGGCGGTCCACGGCCGGCGGGAAGCGCACGGGCAGCAGGGGGGACAATTGACAGGACGGCACGCCTACCGCATGTTCCCAGGTATCTGTTCCATGGGCATTTACGCCCCGTTCACCGCCTGAACCAAGCTGCAGGACCCCCATGCAAAGTGACCAGTTGAAGGGCATCATCGAGAATGCCTGGGAAGACCGCGAATCGGTCAACACGGGAACCACCGGCGAGATCCGCGATGCGGTGACCGCGGCGCTGGAGGGGCTGGATTCCGGCAGCTTCCGCGTCGCCGAAAAGGGCGGCGACGGCTGGCAGGTGAACCAGTGGTTGAAGAAGGCGGTTCTGCTGTCCTTCCGTCTCAACGACATGGGCTTGATCGCCGGCGGCCCGGGCCAGGCGACCGCCTGGTGGGACAAGGTGCCTTCGAAGTTCGAGGGTTGGGGTGAGAACCGCTTCCGCGACGCCGGCTTCCGGGCGGTCCCCAACTGCACCGTGCGCCACTCCGCCTACATCGCCCCCGGCGTGGTCCTGATGCCCAGCTTCGTCAACCTGGGCGCCTATGTGGACAGTGGCACCATGGTGGATACCTGGGCAACCGTCGGCTCCTGCGCCCAGATCGGCAAGAACGTGCACCTCTCCGGCGGGGCGGGGATCGGCGGCGTGCTGGAGCCGCTGCAGGCCGGCCCGGTGATCATCGAGGACAACTGCTTCGTCGGCGCCCGCTCGGAGGTGGTGGAGGGTGTGGTGGTCGAAGAGGGCTCGGTCCTCTCCATGGGCGTCTACATCGGCGCCTCCACCAAGATCGTCGACCGCAACAGCGGCGAGGTCTTCATGGGCCGGGTGCCGGCCTACTCCGTCGTCGTTCCCGGCAGCCTGCCGGGCAAGCCGCTGCCCGACGGCAGCCCGGGCCCGAGCCTCTATTGTGCGGTCATCATCAAGCAGGTCGACGAGCGCACCCGCGCCAAAACTTCGATCAACGACCTGCTGCGCGACTGACCGCATGCTCATGGCCGCACCAAAGATCGAAACGCTCGAACTGGCGCAGGCGCTGATCCGCTGTCCCAGCGTCACCCCGGCGGAAGCGGGCAGCCTGGACGTTCTGAGCGAAGCGCTGGAAGGGCTCGGCTTCACCTGCCATCGCCTGCCCTTTGCCGAGGACAACAGCGCCGAGGTCGACAACCTCTATGCCCGCCTGGGCGAGAGCGGCCCCAACCTCTGCTTTGCCGGCCACACCGACGTGGTCCCGGTGGGCGACCCCGGCGACTGGAGCGTCGACCCCTTCGCAGCCGAGGTCCGCGACGGCCGGCTCTATGGCCGCGGCGCGGTGGACATGAAGGGCTCGATCGCCGCTTTTGTCGCCGCCGTCAGCGGCTTCCTGGCGGAGGGCGGCAAGCCCAAGGGCTCCCTGTCCCTGCTCATCACCTGCGACGAGGAGGGCGAGGCCATCAACGGCACCCGCAAGGTGCTGCGCTGGCTGGGCGAGCAGGGCGAGACGCTGGACAGCTGCCTGGTCGGCGAGCCCACCAGCAACGAAGCCCTGGCGGATATGGTGAAGATCGGCCGCCGCGGCAGCCTGAACGCCCGGCTCTCGGTCTGCGGCACCCAAGGGCACACCGCCTATCCCCACCTGGCCGACAACCCGCTGCACCACCTGACGCGCATGCTGGACGCGCTGATCGGCGAGGCCCTGGACGGCGGCAATGCGCACTTCCCGCCCTCCAGCCTGCAGATCACCTCCGTCGACGTCGGCAACGCCACCACCAATGTGATCCCGGCGGCGGCCGAAGCGCGCTTCAACGTGCGCTTCAACAACCTCTATGACAGCGCGGCGGTGGAACGCTGGATCCGCGAACGCCTGGACCGGGCGCTCGACGCTTCGCGCGGCGCGGCTTACGACCTGAAGATCCGGGTCTCCGGCGAATCCTTCCTCTGCCCGCCCGGCCCCTGGAGCGACCTAGTCTCGGCGGCGGTGGAGGAGATCACCGGCAAGCCGCCGGAGCTGGGCACCAGCGGCGGCACCTCCGACGCCCGCTTCATCAAGGACCACTGCACCGTGGCCGAACTGGGCCTGATGAACGCCACCGCCCACAAGGTGGACGAGAACGTCAGCCTGGAAGACCTCGCGGCGCTGACGGCGATCTACCGCAGCTTGCTGGAGCGCCACGCCACCGGCTGACCCGGCGCTCTGGTCACGATCCCTCGAAAGCTTCCTCGGGATAGCCGACCTCGGTGAGAAAGAGGCCGCAGGCAGGCGCCGTGGGGCCGGCCGCCGCGCGGTCGCGCGCCTCCAGGGCGCGTTGCAGGTCCCGGGCGCGCCACTTGCCCCCGCCCACCAGCTTCAGCGAACCGGCGAAGTTGCGGATCTGGTGATGCAGGAAGGAGCGCGCCTCGGCGTGGATTTCGATGGTCTGGCCGACGTTGTCGGCCCGGGACGTGACATCCAGGCGGTCGAGGGTTTTCACTGGCGACTTGGCCTGGCACTCGCTGGCCCGGAATGACGTGAAGTCGTGCTGCCCCACCAGTACCTGGGCCGCCGCATGCATGGCGGCAGCGTCCAGCGGCTGGGGCACGAACCAGGCCTGGCCGCGCTCCAGCGCCAGGGGCGCGCGGCGATTGACGATGCGGTAGCGATAGGCGCGGCGGTCGGCGGAAAAGCGGGCGTGAAAGTCCGCCGGCACCCGGCGCGCCGCCAGCACCGCCACCGGTGCCGGCTTCAGGTGAAAGTTCAGGGCGGCCATCACGCGGTCCGGCTCCGCCTCCTTCGCCAGATCCAGGTGCGCCGATTGTGCCAGGGCGTGGACCCCGGCATCGGTGCGCCCGGCCCCCTCGACCAGCACGGTCTCGCCGCAAAAGCGGGTCACGGCCTCCTCCAAGGCGGCCTGGACGGATGGGCCGTTCGTCTGGCGCTGCCAGCCGACGAAGGCGCCGCCGTCGTACTCGACGATGATCTGGAAGCGCGACACGCCGGCGGCTACCCGGCAGCCGGGCCGAGCGGCAGGCGGCTGCCGGTGGCGAGGTCGAAGCCGCGCAGAAAAGCCTCCGCCGACATCGCCGCGCGCCCGGCCCGCTGAACCTGCAGCAGCCGCAAGGCGCCGGCGCCGCAGGCAATGGTGGGGGCCTGGTCCAGCACCGCGCCGGGCGGTCCGCCCTGCGGCAGCGGCGTGGCGGCCAGCACTTTCACCCGTTCCGCCTTGCCGTCGTGCTCCACCTCGAAGAAGGCACCGGGCCAGGGCGTGAAGGCCCTGACACGGCGATCCAGCTCCGCCGCCGGCTCTGACCAGTCGAGACGGCCTTCGCTCTTCTCCAGCTTTTCGGCGTACGTGACGCCGAAGGCCGGCTGCGGCTGGGCCTGCAGGCGCCCGCGCGCGACGCCGGCCAGGGCCTCGACAATGAGCCGCGCGCCCAAGGCCGCGAGCGCATCGTGGAGCTGCTGGGAATTGGTGTCCGGCCCGATGGCCAGGCTTTCCTGCAGCAGGATGGCACCGGTATCGAGGCCCGCGTCCATCTGCATGATGGTGATTCCGGTCTTCTGGTCGCCGGCCAGAATGGCCCTCTGGATGGGGGCCGCCCCGCGCCAGCGGGGCAGCAGGGAAGCATGGATGTTCAAACAGCCGAAGCGGGGCGCCGAGAGGATCGCGGGCGGCAGGATGAGGCCGTAGGCCGCTACAACGGCCGCGTCGAGATGCAGGTCGGCAAAGGCGAGGGCCGCAGCTTCGGTGCGCAGGGTTTTCAGCGTTCGAACCGGCCAGCCCCGGGAATCGGCCAGGGCCTGGACGGGGGAGGGGCGGAATTTCTGCCCGCGCCCGGCCGGGCGCGGCGGCTGGGTGTAGGCGGCCACGATTTCGTGCCCCGCCTCGGCGATGGCCTCCAACGCCGGCAGGGCAAAGTCCGGGGTTCCCATGAAGGCCACACGCAGGGGTTTGCCCTGGCGGATGCCTGAAGAACGGGTGCTGTGTGCCGACTGTGGGGCCATCGGGCCGGACTCAGGCCGTGGCGTAGCTCGCCAGCGGCTTGTCCGCCTTCTTGGCCTTCAAGAGCTTGCGGAGGATCATGTTGCGCTTCAGTGCGGTCATGTGATCGACGAAGAGGATGCCTTCCAGGTGATCCATCTCGTGCTGGATGCAGGTGGCCAGCAGCCCTTCGGCCTTCAGCTCGCGGATCTCGTTCTCGCGGTCCAGGTAGCGCACCGTGATGGCCGCCGGGCGGACCACGTCGCCGTAATGCTCCGGCAGGGAGAGACAGCCTTCCTCGTAGTTGGAATCGTCGTCGGAGACCCAGGTGAGTTCCGGATTGGCCATGAAAAGCGGCGCCCGCTCCTCGTCCTCGCCGGCGACGTCAACGACGATCACCCGTTTCAGCACCCCCACCTGCGGTGCCGCCAGGCCGATGCCCGGGGCGTTGTACATGGTCTCCAGCATGTCATCCATCAGCCGGCGGATCTCGTCGTCCACCGCCTCCACAGGCGCGCAGACCTTCTTCAGGCGCGGATCGGGGGCGGTGATGATGGGAAGCAGGGCCATGGTCGGATCGCTGGAGTTGCTGATGGTTGCCGGTATTTGGCGCCGCCGCGCTGCGCCGGTCAGGCACTAGGTATTGTCTGCAGGGCCCAGGGTCAAGGAAATGGGGACCAAGGCGTTAGGGGGCCAAGGGATCGAAGGTGAGCGTGCCGGACAGTCCGCCCAGGCAGCTTGCTTAGGCCGGGACGTCGTGCTGTGTTAGTCTTCGATTCGCGTTCTGTTCTCTTTCGGAGTCGCACCATGGATTCCCTGGTGATTCTCGTTGCCGTCGTGGCGACCGCCGTCGCAGTCGTTCTGGGCTTGTTCCTGCTGCGCGAGCGGCAGCGATCAGCCCATCACGGCGTGCGCGAAGGCGAGTTGGCCGCCCTGACGGGCCGTCTGGCCCAGATGGCGGAAAGTCAGGCCGCGGTGCAGGCCCGGATCACCGATCAGCTTCAGGCCCAGGAACGCCAGATGGCCAAGGCGGTGGAGGACCGGCTGGAGAGCTTCTCCAAGCGCGTCGGCGACCGCCTGAACGAGAGCGCGACCAAGAGCCAGACCACCCTGACCGAGCTGCGCGAGCGCCTGGCCGTGATCGACAAGGCGCAGCAGAACCTGGCGGAGCTGTCCGGCCAGATGGTGGGGCTGCAGGACATCCTGGCCAACAAGCAGGCGCGCGGCGCCTTCGGCGAGGTGCAGCTGCGCGACCTGGTGGAGGCGGCGCTGCCGCCCTCGGCCTACGCCTTCCAGGCGACGCTGGGCAACGGTCGGCGGCCCGACTGCCTGCTGAATCTGCCCAATCCGCCGGGGCCGATTGCCATCGACGCCAAGTTCCCGCTGGAAAGCTATGAGGCCCTGCGTGCCGCGGGCAGCGACGAGGCCGCCCTGGCGCCCGCCCGCCGCGCCTTCGCCCAGGATCTGAAGCGCCACGTCCAGGACATCGCGGCGCGCTACATCCTGGCCGGCGAGACGGCGGAATCGGCGCTCTTGTTCCTGCCCAGCGAGGCGGTCTATGCCGAACTGCACGCCAATTTCCGCAGCGTCGTCGAGGAGTCCTACAAGGCACGGGTCTGGATCGTCTCCCCCACCACCCTGATGGCGACCCTGCACACGGTGCGGGCGGTGCTGAAAGACGTGCGCATGCGCGAGCAGGCGGGCATCATCCAGACCGAGGTGGAGAAGATGATGGGCGACGTCCTGCGCCTGGACAAACGGGTGAACAACCTGGAGAGCCACTTCGAGATGGCCCGCCGGGACATCCACGAGATCCGCACTTCCTCCGGCAAGATCCTGCGCCGCGGCGAGAAGATCGGCGAGCTGGAGCTGGAGGACGACGGCGCCGCCGCCACCCTGGAACCGGCCTCAGCGCCGCCGCCCCAGATCACCAAACACTGAATTGACTTATTTTAAGTTAAATTCGCCGATATCTGCAAATTAACGTGAATTTGCTTAATTCGACACTCTGATGCGGTAGCTGACCTCCGCCTCGCCGCCGGCCGGGACCTGCAGGCGCCAGACGATGCGGTTGGCGCTCTCCTTCTCGTGGGCCGCGCTTTCCTCCAGCATCGACCAGCCCTGGGGCAAGGTGCCGCCGACCAGCACCTCCACCGCTTCGGCCTTGGCGTTCTTCACAACGATACGCTGGCCGGTCTCGTAGCTGCGCTGGGACAGCCGCTCGAAGGCTGTGCGCGTGGCCCGCGCGGTGACGTCGAAGGCCCGGCCCAGGCTGAGCCGCGCGGTTTCGCCCTCCGACGTCTGGGCCATGCGGTCCTCACCCAGGAAAAGGGGCTGGCCGCCGGGCCCGGGCCCGTAGATCCGCACCACCCCCGACGGCAGCGGGGCGCCGAGCCCGAGGTCGGCAGAGTTCTCAAGCTCCATGACCAGGGCCGCGGAGACCGGGCCGATCTCCTCGATGTTCGGATTCCCCACGGCAAGACCGTCAAAGCGGTACTCGCGGGTGACCTTGACCCCAGCGGCGCTCATCAGCGGCACCTGCTTGGTCTCGCCGCGCAGCAGGGTGACCGGCAGGGCCACGCTGTAGACGTAGCGGTCCGAGGCCGACTGCGGTGCGCGCGCCACATCGGCCGGCACCGCCATGGCCTGGGGCATGGCCGCCTCCATCTCCTGCCGCGCCATCATCCGCGGGCGGACCGATTGATTCACCTGGCCGGCCACCAGCCGCAGATCAGCCGCCGGAAAGTCGCTGCGCGTCCCGTTGGTCAAGGTGGCGAGGGCCTGGAGGTCGAGGGTATCGTCGGCCTCGTTCAGCCGTGCCACGTAGTCGGCGCGCCAGGACAGCCCGGAGGTCAGATAGGCAAGCTGCAAGGCCTGTTCCCCGGCCGTCTGGCTGGCCAGGCGGGCGAGCAGCGCCGGCTCGCTGCGCAGGCCCGGCGGCAGCTCCGCAAAGGCGATCCGCCCCGGCGGCGAGATCTCGATCTGTCCGTCCACCCTCAGCACCAGGCCGCCGGCCAGGGAGAGCACCTCGGCGTCGAAGACCGTGTCGGCACCGGTTTCCGGGTGGGTCCGGATAAGGCGGACGGTCTTGCCAAGGGATGCCTCCAGGAGCCGCTGCGGGGTCAGCAGATCGGCGACGAAGCTCTGTTCCAGAACCCGGAGGCCCGGAGCGCTCAGCAGCACGGTCTCGGGCCGCAGCAGGTTGCTCACATCCTCGATCGCCAACTGGGACTCGCCGGCAGCCAAGTTCACGCGCCGTTGCTCGCTGACCAGCGCCAGGTCCTGCTCGTAGATCGTCAGCGCCAGGGCCTCGCGCCCCTCCGCCGTCAGGCGCGCTTCCTGAGCCGCCGCCGGCAGTGCAGAGGCGGCCAGAACCGCCGCCGCAGTGATCGCCAGAGCGGCGCGGCGGCGCAGGAAGCGCGCGTTTCGCCCGAACATCGTCGTCAGGGATGCCATTGTCTTTTTCTAACCTCGTTCAATACCTGCGGTGCGGCGGCGCGGCGGGAGCCTGCCAAGCAATTGCGGCAGCACTTGGGCGCAACCGCGACATTGGGGCGCAACCGCGACATTGGGGCGCAACCGGCGCAGCCTGGCTGTCGCCCGTTTCTTCAGGCCGGCCGCCGCGCCTTCAAGGCGGCGGTCAGGGTGCCGTCATCGAGGTAGTCCAGCTCGCCGCCCACCGGCACCCCGTGGGCCAGGCGGGAGAGCTTCACCGCGCCGCCGGCGAGGCGGTCTGTCACGTAGTGGGCGGTGGCCTGGCCGTCGACGGTGGCCGAGAGCGCCAGGATGACCTCCTCGACGCCGCCGCCTTCGACGCGCTCGATCAGCTTGGCCATGTGGAGCTGGTCGGGCCCACGCCCGTCGATGGCCGAGAGCGTGCCGCCGAGGACATGGTAGCGCCCCTTGAAGGCGCCGCTGCGTTCCAGCGCCCAGAGATCGGCCACCTCCTCCACCACACAGAGCAGGCGTCCATCGCGCTTAGGGTCCTGGCAGATGCCGCAGGGATCCTGCGTATCGAGGTTACCGCAGGTACTGCAGACGGTGATGGCCTCCGCCGCCTTGCCCATGGCATCGACCAGCGGCAGCATCAGCGCTTCGCGCTTTTTCATCAGATGGAGGACCGCCCGGCGCGCCGAGCGCGGCCCCAAGCCCGGCAGTCGGGCCAGCAGTTGAATCAGGCGGTCGAGGTCGCCGGCAATCATCGGCGGTTGGATCCGAAGCGCAGGAGCATGAGAAAGGCGCGCAGAAGCGGGCCGGTCAGAAGGGCAGCTTCATGCCCGGCGGCAGACTGAGCCCGCCGGTCACCTTCTGCATTTCCTCGGCGACCCTGACCTCCACCTTGGCCTTGGCATCGTTCACAGCGGCGACGATGAGGTCTTCCAGAACCTCCACGTCGCTGGGATCGACCAGGGAGGGGTCGATTTTCAGGCCGCGCAGCTCGGACTTGCCGTTCAACGTCGCGGTCACCATGCCGGCACCGGCCTGGCCGGAGACCTCGAGCTCGCCCAACTTCTCCTGCATCTCGGCCATCTTGGCCTGCATCTCCTGCGCCTGTTTCATCATCTGGCCCAGGTTTTTCATGCTTCGCCCTCTCCTTTTTCTTTACGACTCTCGTCGTCACGGGCGGCGGTCTCCGCGGCGCCCGTCTGTCTCGTGCCGTCGCGGCGCGCGACCAGTTCGGCATCCGGAAAGGTCTCCAGCGCCGCCTTGACCAGGGGATGTTCCATCACAGTCGCCCGCTTGCCGGCCTCCGCGGCGCGCTCCTGCTCGCGCAGGGTCGGCGCGCCCGCCTCCTGGGAAATGGCGATGATCCAGCGGCTGCCGCAGATCTCCTCCAGCACCGCGCCGAAGCGGTTCGCCAAGTTGGGTGGCGCTTCTTCACGGACGTTGATCTCGATGCGTCCGGGTTCGAAGCTGACCAGATGCACATCGTCCATCAGGTGGTTGGCCAGCATGGTCTCGCGCGCGCCGCGCACAAGGGCCACCGCCTCGGCGAAGCTCCGGGGCGTCTTATCGTCGGGCCCCGGGGACGGCTGCGAAACCGCCTCCGGCAGCAGGTCGAACGTCTCTTCCAGCGGCTGGGCCAGGGCGGCCTGGGGCGATCCGTCGGTCATCGGCGCCGGCTGGTCGCGTGGCGGCGGGGGTGCCGCGGCCTGGGGTCCCCCATCTGGGCCAACATCGGGTCCCGCCTCCGGCGGGCCGGCGAAAGGCTCCTGCGCCGGCGGCCGTGCAGCGGGTGCGGCCTTGCCGCCGGCAGCGGAGGCCGCTGCGCCGGCGTCCGCGGTCAGGCGCTGCACCAGGTCGGCCGGTGTCGGCAACTCGCTGGCATAGGCCAGACGGATCAGGGCCATTTCCGCCGCCTGAAGGGGGATGGGCGCGCTCTGCACCTCGCCCAGGCTCTTCAGAAGCATCTGCCAGATGCGCGCCAGGCTGGCCATGCTGAGGCGCTCGGACAATTCGCGCCCGCGCACCCGCTCGGTCTCCGGCTGACCCGGCGCATCGAGCGTGGCGGGGACCAGCTTGGCCCGGGTGAGGAAGTGGGACAGCTCCAGCAGGTCCTGGATCACCACCGCCGGGTCTGCGCCGGCGGCATGGAGGCCGGCCAGGATCTCCAGGCTTTCCGGCACCTTGCCGGTGACCACCGCGGTAAAGAGATCGAAGATGCGCGCCCGGTCGGCCAGGCCCAGCATGGCCTGCACCTGCTCGGCGCTGACCGTGGTGCCGCCGCCCAGCGCGATCGCCTGGTCCAGCAGGGAGAGGCCGTCGCGCGCCGAACCGTCGGCGGCCCGGGCAATCATCGCCAGGGCCTCCGCCTCCACCGTCACGTTCTCTTCCCCGGCGATGCGGGTAAAGAGGGCGGCCAGTTCCTCCTGCGCGAGCCGGCGCAGATCGAAGCGCTGGCAGCGCGACAAGACGGTGACCGGCACCTTGCGGATCTCGGTCGTAGCGAAGATGAAGACGACGTGCTCCGGCGGTTCTTCCAGGGTCTTCAACAGGGCGTTGAAGGCGCTGGTGGAGAGCATGTGCACTTCGTCGATGATGTAGATCTTGTAGCGCGCCTGCACCGGGCGGTAGCGCACGCCCTCGATCAGCTCACGGATATCGGCGACACCGGTGCGGCTGGCGGCGTCCATCTCGATCACGTCGACATGGCGGTCCTGGGCGATCGCCCGGCAGTGTTCGCAGACACCGCAGGGCGCGGGGGTGGGCCCGCCGGATCCGTCCGGCCCCACACAGTTGAGCGCCCGCGCGATGATGCGCGCCGTCGTGGTTTTGCCAACGCCGCGCACGCCGGTCAGCACGAAGGCATGGGCCAGGCGGCCGGTCTCGATGGCGTTGGTGAGGGTGCGGACCAGCGCTTCCTGGCCGACCAGGTCGGCGAAGCTGCTGGGGCGGTATTTGCGGGCGAGCACCCGATAGAGGCTGGCTTCGTCTCTGTCGCTGCTGGCGTCGCTCATAAAGCTGTCCGGGGGCTTTCCGGGAGGTTATCCGGGGGGTTCATCCGGCGGGTTCATCCGGGTGGACTTCGGTCCGGGCCGGACCCGTAGCCTTCAAGCGACAAAGCTCAACCCGGTCAATAGCTTAAGGTGGGAGGTTGGACAAACGACCCGCATCGGAAACTCGTTACGGCTGCTTCCTTCCGGACCTGACCGGGTTGGCGAGCGATACGTCCGCAGCCAACCTCCCACCGTCAATATCGAGCATCGCGGGCGGGAGGGCAAGGCCCACGGATGGCTTTCGGCAGGCGCCCGAAAGCCCCGGCGGAGCCCCGCATCTAGGCCTTGATCGGGATCCAGATTTCCAACCCGCCATCCCCGGTTTCGGGATCGAAGTCCTTGTCGTAGCGCTCAAAATCCGGTGCATCGGCCATCTCATAGCCGGATCCGGGGAGCCATTTGTTCCAGATCGTGTTCACCGTCCGGCGGATCGTCGAGATATGATCGCGGTGGGCGAAGACGGCATAGCGCTGCGGGGCAATGCGCAGGCGGGCGAAGTCGGCCGGCAGTTCGTCGAAGTCCGCTACCTCGACCCCGCAGATGTAATCGAAGTTGCCGGCCCCGTCGCTGTTGCAGGAGACCCCATAGGCCACCTGGCCGATCTGGCTCGGCAGTTGGCTCGCACAGGCGTTGAAGCGCTGCCACTGTGCCGGAATGCCCTTGCTGGATTCCCAGTCATAGCGCGCGCCGAGGCCGGCCACGAGTAGGGCCCGGCCGTCCTCGAAGCGGGCCGGCTCCAAACCCTCGATAAAGTCCTCATCCATTTTCAATGGCTCCACCAGTTCGAGCGTGTTGAGACTGCGCCGTGCGCGAAGCTGCTCCGGCGTAAGCCCGAAGTGCTCGCGAAAGGCGCGCGTGAAGGCTTCGTGCGAACCGTAGCCGGCATCGAGGGCGACCGCCAGGATGTCGGGCGCCCCCTCCGCCAGGCACCGGGCCGCCTCCGCCAGCCGGCGCCCCCGGCGGTAGCGGGCGAGCGACCAGCCGGTGGCCAGGCTGAAGGCCCGTGACATCTGGAAACGAGAGACCCCGGCGACCGCCGCAATCTCGTCGAGGGAGATGTCTTCGGCCAGTTGGGTTTCGATGAACCAGATGGCCTTGCTCACGGGGTTGGTCACATCCGTCGCTCTGCATCCACAAGAAACCGGGGCAAGCTATAGCGGCTGTGGCGCGGGCGCGCTTGATCGCGGTTGCGGCCCCTCCGCGTGCTGCCGCTTCAGTTTACTGGCGTTCCAACGTGATGAGGGAGCCATCGCGGGCGGGGAAGGTGACGCGGGCGATGCCGCAGTCGGCGTCGTACCAGACGTCGCGCTCGATCTCGCCGGTGAGCCGGAAATGGCGGGCCTGGCGCGGCCGGCCGGCAACTTCCACCGCCTCCTCGCCGACCAGCCTTGTATTCACGACTTTGGTACGCCCGTCGATGGTGCCGAAGAGCACCTGGGTCTTCGGCGTGTCGCGGTGCCAGAGGCTGGCGGGCACGACAAAGCCGGAGACGTCGAAACCAACGTCGTTGACGGTGCCGCGCAGGGCGCCGTCGCTGCGCAGGGACTGCACCCGCCAGAGACGACCGTCGTCGTCGGTGGCCGAGGTGAGGGCCTGCAGCCAGCCGTCGCGCCAGACCTCCTCGGCGCGGTGGGTGAAGCGGAACAGCGTGACGCCGAGCACACCGACCGAAATGTCGATGGCGACCTCGACGATGAAGTCGCCGTCGCGGCGCGAAAAGTCGAAGCGGTGTTCGCCGATCACCGAGCCGTGGCGCAGCACCAGGAAGCGCCAGGCCTTGTCCTGCGGCACCAGGTCGGCGGCAGCAGCACCGAACGGCCGGCCCGCCCCGAGCAGGCCCGCAGCGGCCAGCGCGGAAGCGCCGCCAAGGCGCAGCGCCCGGCGCCGGTTGATGTCGGCGCACACAGCCCGTTCGGACGCAGTCGTGTTTGAACCGGTCATACGGCTGCCAGCCTGACCCAAGGGCGCCGGCGGTTCAAGGCGCAGCCTGTACGCCCCGCAGGATGCCGGGATCACGCTTCGGTGACCGAAAGGGCGATTGCCACGAGCCCATTGCCACGAGTCTAAAGCCCGGGCAAGCTGGCCCCATCATGTCCCCACGCAAGTCTCCCGCGCCGAACTTCTACGCCGGCGTCCCCCTCGACAGGATCGACCAGCGCCGCGCCGATGCGACCTTCATCGACCGGCTGGTCAGCGATCCGGACTGCATTATCGTGCCGGTCTGGCGCAACAAGCACCTGATCGCCGCCGAGGCCGAGGCGGTCTGGCTGCGCCGGCGCGACGCGGGGCATCTGGTGGCGGTGGCGCGCGAGCACATGTTCCTCGGGCTGCGCAGCGACGTGCCCTATCTGGCCGTCGACCTCTCCCACCTGGAGACGCCGGAGGACGACCCGGTGCTGGCGCGGCAGGGCGCCTTTCAGGACCTGCGCGCCGTCGGCCCGGTCATGAACCGCTGCGACTCCGCCATCCTGGCCTATGCCCGCGGCCTCGTGCACTGGCATGCCCGCCACGGCTTCTGCGGGGTCTGCGGCAGCCCCACGGTCAGCGAGAAGGCCGGCCACCAGCGCCGCTGCACCAACCCCGCCTGCGGCGCCGTTCATTTCCCGCGCACCGACCCGGCGGTCATCATGCTGGTGCACGACGGCGGCGAACGCTGCGTCCTGGGCCGCCAGCCCATCTGGCCGCCGGGGATGCACTCCACTCTGGCCGGCTTCGTCGAGCCCGGCGAGAGCCTGGAGGAGGCGGTCGCCCGCGAGATCCTGGAGGAGGTCAACCTGCCGGTCGCCGTCGAGGACGTGGTCTACCACTCCTCCCAGCCCTGGCCCTTCCCGTCCTCCATCATGCTGGGCTTCTACGCCCGCGCCGACTTCGGCCCGCTGGATACCGCGGAGGACGAACTGGAGAGCGCGGCCTGGTACACCCGCGACCAACTGCGCGCCTCGCCGGAGGACGAGACCTTCAAGCTGCCGCGTCCTGATTCCATCGCCCGGCGCCTGGTGAACGATTGGCTGGCGGAGGGTTAGCTGGAGTGTCGGCTTGCGCCGGCGCGGTTCGAGCCCACTGCCTTGGCGCGCACCCCCGCGGGCTCAGACGGGGAGGCCGGGTCAGGCGATGACCCAATCGGTAATGCAGGGCTACTTTATGAGCTCAATAGAGCCATCGGATTTCATTTCGGCTCTTGTTTCGTCGATGTCTGAGTTCTCGAAGTTCTCCGGGTATCGCCACGCCTGCAACTCATAGAGTATCCTTGGATCGTCGACTGGAAAGCTGATGCTTGTGTTGTCGTCGACAGTGTACTCCTGGATGAACTGATCACTGCTCTCGAGAATGACCCGTCGGCCATAGATATCATCCGTTCTGGCCACATGGAAATTCGCCGAGCTGCCGACACCAGACCAGTCTTTTCCGTCAATCTTGACTACCCAGAACTCGTAAATGCCGGAAGGAAGGCGCTCGCGATGGAAGTTTATGATGTCGTGATTGATGCCTCTCGCCTTGATCCAAAAGGCATTGATGTAGCGATCTGATTCAATCCAGGGATCGACCCAAATCTGTACGCCCCATTCATCGACCAGCTTCCGGTGAATGCCTTCTTTTCCAGACTCCCTGAACGTTAAGACCCCTTCCTCGATGAGCCAGATCGAGGCAAGCTGGAGATGCTTTTGCGCTTTGTTTCTGTAGTACTCATCATCTAGAGCGCCGGCTTCTGCAGAAGCCGGCACGATCGCAACTAAGGCCAAAGCCAGGATAGTTGCCGCTTTATTCATACTACTCGCCGTTGGTGCGGCCGCGGAAGGCATCGGCGGGATAGACGCCGAGGATCTTCACCTCGCGGGAGAAGAAGCTGAGTTCCTCCAGCGCCAGGCGCACCATGCGGTCGTCCGGATGGCCCTCGATATCGGCGTAGAACTGGGCCACCGTGAAGCTGCCGTCGATGATGTAGCTTTCCAGCTTGGTGATGTTGATGCCGTTGGTGGCGAAACCGCCGAGAGCCTTGTAGAGGGCGGCGGGGACCGAGCGGACGCGGAAGACGAAGGTGGTGATGACCAGCCCGTTGTGCATCGGCGGGTCGATCGGCTCCTCCGCCATGATCAGGAAGCGGGTGGTGTTGTGGTCGGTGTCCTGGACGTCGCCGGCCAGGATCTGCAGGTCGTAGATCTCGGCCGCCAATCTGGAGGCCAGGGCGGCGCGGGTGGGATCGCCCAGCTCGGCCACCTCCGCCGCCGCGCCGGCGGTATCGGCGTGAGAGACCGGCATCAGCCCCTCGCGCCGGGTGAAGTGGCGGCACTGGGACAGCGCCTGGACATGGCTGTGGACCGTCTTCACCTGGTCGCGCGTCGTGTTCTTGGGCGCCAGAAGCTGATGCTCCACCCGCTGGAAGTGCTCGCCGACGATGTGCAGGCCGGATTCCGGCAGCAGGTGGTGGATGTCGGCGACCCGCCCGGCGCTGGAATTCTCGATGGGGATCATGGCCAGCCGCGCCCGCCCGTCGCGTACGGCGGCAAAGGTGTCCTCGAAGGAAACGCAGGACAGCGTCGTCATCTCCGGAAACACGGCCCGGCAGGCCATGTCCGAATAGGCACCGGGAACGCCCTGAAAGGCGATCGTGTTCTGCGACGCCGCCGCTGCGGGGGCCTCCACCATGGACTTCAAACCTTCTTTCGTGTTGGGCCAGACATTCGTGTTGGATAGGGCGCGCGGGACCGCCGCCCGAGAGACTGACTTTCTAAGCGGCCCTTATCCCCCGGTTGGCGCGAGAAGGGCCCGCGCCCGGGCCAAATCGGCGGGAGTATCGACGCCGAGCGGCAGGGTGTCAACGCGGGCCACATCCAGGCGCAGCCCCGCTTCCAGGGCCCTGAGCTGCTCCAGCCGCTCGCGCTGTTCGAGGGGCGAGGGCGGCAGCGCAACGAACTGCGCCAGGGCCTCGCGCCGATAGCTGTAGATGCCGATGTGGTGGTAGAGCGGCTGAGCCACAGCGGCTTCTTTGGGATCAAAATCCCAGAGATCGTAGGGCACCGGGGCACGGCTGAAGTAGAGCGCCCGGGCCAGCTCGGCGCCCTCGGCAAAGCTGACGGCGGCCTTCACGACGTTGGGGTTGCGGCGCTCCTCGGGATCGCGGATCTCGACCACCAGGCTGCCGATGTCCACGGCAGGGTCGGCCAGGGCGCGCAGGACCGCCTGCACCAATGCCGGCTCCACCGTCGGCAGGTCACCCTGAAGATTGACCACGGCGTCGTGGCGGCCTTCCGGGTCGATGGCCTGCAGCGCCTCGAAGATGCGGTCGGAGCCGCTGGGGTGATCGGGGCGCGTCAGCACCGCCCGGCCGCCCGCCGCTTCGACCGCCGCGGCGATTGCCGGCTCGGCGCAGGCCACCGCCACCGGCCCCACCTCGGCCTCCATCGCGCGGCGCCAGACGTGGACGATCATGGGCTCGCCGTGGAGATCGGCCAGGGGCTTGTCCGGCAGGCGCACCGAGGCCAGCCGGGCCGGAATCAGGACGATGGGGTTGCGCGGCGCGCTCGGCACGGACGAGGACTCGGAGACCATGGGGTGTATGCGGGTTTCTGAAAGGCGAGAGTTCGGGGCTGACGGATTCGCGGCCTGCGCGATGCCCGCGCAGGAACCGCCGGTGGCGGGACCGCGGGAGGAGCCTGTCCGCCTTCGCCTGCTATGAAAAGGCTTTTTTCACGCCCCTTTTGTATACCTGCGGCGCCATAACGCGGCGCGAACTATTGAATGCCCGGATTTGCACGGCTATTGTCCGGCCCGGAACAGAGGGAAAGCAAGGGTTTGTCCATGGCTTCTTCGTTGGAATCGAACAAGATTGCCGCCGCGCTGCTGACCGCCGGCGTTATCGCCATGTTCTCCGGATTCGCCGCAGAACTTCTCTACCATCCCGAGCAGTTGGAGGAGAACGTCTACACGGTGGCCGGAGCGGAGGGCGACGCCCCGGCGGCCGAGGTCGCCGAGGCACCCCCGGCGCTGGAGCCCATCGGACCGCTGCTGGCCTCCGCCGACCCCGCCGCTGGCGAGAGCGTGGCCCGGAAGTGCACCGCCTGCCACAGCTTCGACGAGGGCGGCCCCACCAAGGTCGGCCCCAACCTCTACGACATCGTCAACCGCCAGATCACCAGCTACGAAGGCTATTCGTTTTCCGATGCCTTGCTGGAGAAAGCCGATCAGGTCTGGGACTACGAGAACCTGAACGGCTTCCTGCACCGGCCGCGCGACTGGGCGCCGGGCACCAAGATGTCCTTCGCCGGCCTGCGCAGCGAGCAGGAGCGTGCCGACATCATCGCCTACATGCGTGGGCTGAGCGGTAGTCCGGCACCCCTGCCCCAGTGAGCTTTGGCCCAGTGAGCTTTGGCCCAATAAGCTTTGCAAATCCAGTCTGACCGAGCGGCCCGCCGGGGATAGCCTGACGGACCGCTTTTCAGTTCTTCAGCGGAGACTTGGGTCCATGGGCCAATCCCCCGAAGCCTGTCCTGAGGCCTTTATCGAGCAGGCCGGGGCGATGGCCGACGCAGCCCGGACCGTCGCCCGACAGTACTTCCGCCAGGGCCTGGCCATCGAAGACAAGGCCGACGAAAGCCCGGTGACCCGCGCCGACCGCGAGGCGGAAGCGGTCATGCGGGAGATCATCGCCACGGCCTTTCCGGACCATGGGATCGTCGGCGAAGAGTACGGCACCGAGAACCCGGAGGCCGAGTTCGTCTGGGTGCTGGACCCCATCGACGGCACCAAGCGCTTCATCACCGGCAACCCGCTCTTCGGCAGCCTGATCGCCCTGTTGCGCCACAAGCAGCCGATCCTCGGCGTCATCGACATGCCTGTTCTGGAAGAGCGCTGGCTGGGCGCCGCCGGGCGACCCACGGTCTTCAGCGACCGCCAGGGCCAGCGCGAGGCGCGGGTCCGGCCCTGCCCAGACCTCCAAGCGGCCACCATCCTCTCCACCGCGCCGGAGATGTTCCAGGGCGCCAACGAGCCCGCGTTCCACCGCCTGCGCGCAGCCGCCAAGCTGACCCTCTACGGCGGCGACTGCTTCAACTACGGCCTTCTGGCCAGCGGCTTTGCCGACATCGTCATCGAAGCCGACCTGGCCCCCTACGACTATCTGGCCCATGCCCCCGTCATCATCGGGGCCGGCGGCCTGATGACCGACTGGCAGGGCGGCGCCCTGACGCTGAACTCGGACGGCCGGGTGCTCTGTGCCGGCGACAAAGCCTGCCACGCCGCGGCGGTTTCCCTGCTCGCCCCAGCCTGATAGGCGCTGATAGGCGGGCCGGTTACGACATTTTGTTGCTGCGGCGCGATGAATTCGCCGTAACAATAGGGCGAGGACGCTTGTTTCGAGAGGATTCGGCGCCCAATTCGGTCTAAAGTCGAATTCGAGAACAGGGACAAAAGCTTGAGCCACAACAAGCCAACGCAGAGTTTCTTGCCGGCCGCGTGCATCGCTTGGCCACGCCGCCCGCGCAGCGATTGTGGAAAGGGACAAAGGAATGACTGACAGTCTCCGTCTTCCATGGCGCCGGGCCGCCATGGCTCTCGGCCTTGCCGGGCTCATCCCCTTCTCCGCCGCCGCCGACGAACACATCACCAAGTCCTGGGCCATCGCGGAGTTCGGCGAACCGCTCTACGACGAGACTATCGAGCATTGGCCCTATGCCAACCCTGATGCGCCGAAAGGCGGCACCATTACGCTGGGCGCCTTCGGCACGTTCGATACCTTCAATCCCTACATTCTAAAGGGTGAGTTTCCCGGCTCCATCGGGCTGATTTACGACAGCCTCATGGAAGGCTCTGCCGACGAGCTGGTGAGCGCCTACGGGGTCATTGCCGAGAGCGTCGAGTATCCGGAAGACAAGAGCTGGGCAATCTTCAACATCCGCCCGGAAGCCCGTTTTCACGACGGTGTGCCGATTACGGCTGCCGATTTCAAATTCACCTTCGACACCATCCGCGAGCATGGCCGCCCATTCCTGAAGTCGTTCTACGACGATGTCGAAAGCGCGGAAGTTCTCTCCGACCACCGCATCCGCTTCAACTTTCGCACCCGGAATTCCATGAAGCCGATCACGATCGTGGCCGGCACCTCCCCGCAGCCGCGCCACTATTGGGAAACGCGCGATATCTCCAGGACCACCCTGGAGCCGCCGCTGGGCTCCGGCCCTTACCGGATCAAAAGCGCCGAGCCCGGGCGCACCATCGTCTACGAGCGGGTGGAGGACTACTGGGCCGCGGACCTCCCCGTGAACCGCGGGCGCAACAACTTCGACATCATCCGCTACGAGTACTACCGCGATCAGACGGTGCAGTTCGAGGCCTTCAAGGCCGGCAAGATCGATTACCGCAGCGAAGGGGAAGTCAAACGCTGGTTCACCGGTTACGACATTCCCCAGGTGAACAACGGGCAGATCGTCAAGGTCGAGAAGCCGAACAACAACCCGCGTGGCATCGGCGCCTTTTTCATCAACAACAGGCGGGACAAGTTCAAGGACAAGCGGGTCCGCGAAGCGATCGTCAACCTCTATGACTTCGAGGCGATCCAGCGCACCCTGCTGTACGGCCAATACAGGCGCATCAAGAGCTATTTCCCCAACTCCGATTTCGGCGTTTCCGGACCGCCGACGCCGGAGGAAATTGCGATCCTGGAGCCCTACCGCGATCAATTGCCGCCCGAAGTTCTGAGCGAGACATTCGAGCCGCCGAAGAGCGACGGCAGCGGGCGCAACCGCCAGAACCTGCGCCGGGCGCTTGCCCTCTTCAAGGAAGCGGGATGGGAGCTGCGCGACAACCGGCTGGTGAACGCCGAAAGCGGCGAACAGTTCCAGCTCCAGATCATCACCGCCTCGCCGCCGACCCTGCGGATGGCCGAACCCTTCGTTCAGTCCATGCGCCGCGCCGGCATCGACGCCTCCATCCGGCTGGTCGATCCCGCACAATGGCGGGTCATCGGCGACGACTTCGACTTCGACCTGAGCACCGGGCGCCTCAACTTCTTCCCACCGCCGGGAACGGAGCTGCGATCCTATTTCGGTTCAGAGGCTGCCGGCCTGCGCGGATCGGCAAACTCCATGGGGATCAAGAACCCGGTTGCCGACGAGCTGATCGAGCAGATCATCAATGCCGAGGATCTGGAAACCCTGAAGGCAACCACCCGCGCCCTCGACAGGGTCCTGCTTTGGAACCACTACCTGGTCCCGGTCTACTATCCGGACAAGCACTGGTTCGCCTATTGGGACAAGTTCGGCATGCCTGAGAAATCAGGCCGTTACAGTGCGGGCTTCTCCAGCACCTGGTGGTACGATGAGGCGCGCGCTGCGAAGCTCACGAACTGACCGGCGGCGTTCCGTGCCGCCCCTCGCGAAGAGCCTGCAGCCTCTATGCTAGCCTACATCGTCAGGCGGCTGTTTCTCATCATCCCGACGCTGCTCGGGATCATGATCATCAACTTCGTGATCGTGCAGCTGGCGCCCGGGGGACCGGTCGAGCAGTTGATCGCTGAGTTGAGCGGCGAGGCGGTGGGCGCGACCGAGCGCTTCTCCGGCGGCGGCGCCGACGTCAATCAGCAGACGCAGCCAAGCGGCGGCGCGGCGGGGGACAGGGGTTCCAACACGACCTATCGCGGCGCCCAGGGCCTCGATCCGGAAGTCATCAAGGAGATCGAGCGCATGTTCGGCTTCGACAAGCCGATGCACGAGCGCTTCCTGCTGATGATGGGCAACTACATCCAGTTCGATTTCGGCGAGAGCTACTTCCGCGACCGGCGGGTTGTCGACCTGGTCATCGAAAAGATGCCGGTGTCCATTTCGCTCGGCCTCTGGACGACACTGCTGGTCTACCTCATCTCGATTCCGCTGGGCATTGCCAAGGCAACCCGCGACGGCAGCCGCTTCGACGTCTGGACCAGCGGCGTGGTGATTGTCGGCTATGCGGTGCCGTCGTTCATTTTCGCGGTCCTGCTGATCGTCGTCTTCTCCGGCGGACGCTATCTCGACTGGTTCCCCCTGCGCGGCCTGACCTCCGACAACTTCGACGATCTTGGGCGGGTGGAGCAGGCGCTCGACTATCTCTGGCACATCACGCTGCCGGTCCTGGCCCTGGTGATCGGCGGTTTCGCCACCCTCACGATGCTGACCAAGAATTCCTTCCTCGACCAGATCGGCCAGCAGTACGTGCTGACCGCCCGCGCCAAGGGGCTGACCGAGCGGCGCGTGCTCTACGGCCACGTCTTCCGGAATGCCATGCTGATCGTGATCGCCGGCTTCCCGGGCGCCTTCGTCTCCATTCTCTTTACCGGCGCTCTGCTGATCGAGGTGATTTTCTCCCTCGACGGTCTCGGCCTTCTGGGCTTCGAGGCGGCCCTCAGCCGCGACTATCCGGTCATGTTCGCAACCCTCTACTTCTTCACCCTGCTGGGCCTCCTCATGCAGCTTGTCGGCGACATCACCTACACCATCGTCGACCCGCGGATCGATTTCGAAAGCCGGGAGACCTGATGTGACCACCCCGGCAGCAGCGGCGAAGACCGGCGAGGGACGCTTTCTGGGCTTTCGGATTTCGCAGATAAACCGGCGGCGCATCGGAAACTTCCGTGCCAACAAGCGCGGCTACTGGGCGACCCTGATCCTGGTACCGATTTTCATCCTCTCGCTGTTCGCAGAACTGATCGCCAACGACCGCCCGCTCTTTATCTGGTTCGACGGCAAGCCCCACTTTCCGGTTTTCTTCACCTACGCCGAGACCGTCTTCGGCGGCGAGTTCGAACTGGAAACCGACTACAAGGATCCCTTTGTCGTCGAGCTGATCGAGGAGAAGGGATGGATCGTGAACCCGCCGATCCCCTTCTCCTACAACACCATCGACTTCGACCTTGCCGACCCCGCACCGACGGCCCCGGACAGCCGGCACTGGCTGGGCACCGACGACCAGGCCCGCGACGTCGTCGCCCGGGTCATCTACGGCTTTCGCATCTCCGTGCTCTTCGGCCTGGCATTGACGATCATATCCTCGGTCATCGGCGTCATGGCCGGGGCCGTGCAGGGCTATTTCGGCGGCTGGACGGACCTGCTGTTTCAGCGCTTCATCGAAATCTGGTCGGGCCTGCCGATCCTCTACCTGCTCATCATCATGGCAAGCGTCATCACACCGGGGTTCTTTCCCCTGCTGATCCTGATGCTGCTGTTTTCCTGGATGGGCCTTGTGGGCGTGGTGCGCGCCGAGTTCCTGCGCGCGCGCAACTTCGACTATGTCCGCGCGGCAAGAGCCCTCGGTGCCTCCAACATCACCATCATGTACCGCCACGTGCTGCCCAACGCCATGGTTGCGACCATCACCTTCATGCCCTTCATCCTTTCGGGATCGGTCACGACCTTGACGGCATTGGACTTCCTGGGTTTCGGCCTGCCCCCGGGCTCGCCCTCGCTCGGCGAGCTGCTGGCCCAGGGAAAGGCCAACCTGCAGGCGCCCTGGCTGGCCCTCACCGGTTTCGTGGTGATCGCCATCATGCTCAGCCTCCTCGTCTTCATCGGCGAGGCCGTGCGCGACGCCTTTGACCCGCGCAAGCTCTTCACCGGCCCGTCGGTGGCCGAGGACACGCTGTCCGAGACGCTGGACGCCTCACGACCCGCCGCCGCGAGGGGAGACGACTGATGGAACCCCTGCTGCAGGTGAGCAATCTCTCCGTGCGCTTCCAGATGCCGGGCGCGCCGGTCGACGCCGTGAAGAACGTCAGCTTCGAGATCGGCAAGGGCGAGACCCTGGCGCTGGTGGGCGAGAGCGGCTCCGGCAAGTCGGTCTCCGCGCTTTCGGTGCTGCAACTGCTGCCCTACCCGCTGGCCCGCCATCCCGCCGGCAGTTCCGTCCGCTTCAAGGGGCAGGAACTGATCGGGGCAGACGAGAAGACCCTGCGCGAGGTGCGCGGCGACCAGGTCTCGATGATCTTCCAGGAGCCCATGACCTCCCTCAATCCGCTGCACACGGTGGAAAAGCAGATCCGCGAGACGCTGATCCTGCACAAGGGGATGACCAAGGACGAAGCGCGCCAGCGCACGCTTGAGCTTCTGAAGATGGTCGGCATCCCCGATGCCGTGAAACGCCTCTCGGCCTATCCGCACGAGCTTTCCGGCGGCCAGCGCCAGCGCGTGATGATCGCCATGGCTCTCGCCAACGAGCCGGACCTGCTGATCGCCGACGAGCCGACCACGGCCCTGGACGTCACCATCCAGGCGCAGATCCTGAAACTGCTGAAGGAGCTGCAGAGCGAACTTGGCATGGCGATGCTGATGATCACCCACGACCTGGGCATCGTGCGCAAGATGGCCGACCGGGTCTGCGTGATGACCCAGGGCGAGATCGTCGAACAGGGCGACGAGGAGGCGATCTTCGAGAACCCGCAGCATCCCTATACCCAGCGCCTGCTGGCGGCCGAGCCCAAGGGTGCCCCCATCGAGGCCGCCGCCGACGCGCCGGAGGTGATCCGCGGCGACGACGTGAAGGTCTACTTCCCGATCAAGAAGGGCGTGCTGAAGCGCACTGTGGACTACGTGCGCGCCGTCGACGGCATCTCGGTTTCGGTGCGTGAGGGCCACACCGTCGGCGTGGTGGGGGAAAGCGGCTCCGGCAAGACCACCCTGGGCCTCGCGCTGCTGCGCCTGCTGTCTTCCGAAGGCGCGATCCAATTTAACGGCCAGACCATCCAGGGCCTGGGCTCCAAGGACCTGCGGCCCCTGCGGCGCTCCATGCAGATCGTCTTTCAGGACCCCTACGGCTCGCTCAGCCCGCGCCTCTCCATCGGCCAGATCGTCGCCGAAGGCCTGAAGATCCACGGCATGGGCGAGAGCGAGGATGCGCGCGAGGCGATGATTATCGGCGCACTGGAGGAGGTCGGCCTGGACCCGGAGAGCCGCCACCGCTACCCCCACGAGTTCTCCGGCGGCCAGCGCCAGCGCATCGCCATCGCCCGCGCCATGGTGCTGAAGCCGCGTTTCGTGGTGCTGGACGAGCCGACCTCGGCGCTGGACATGTCGGTGCAGGCGCAGATCGTCGATCTGCTGCGCGATCTGCAGCAGCGCCACAACCTGGCCTACCTCTTCATCAGCCACGACCTGAAGGTCGTCCGCGCCCTGGCCGACGAGGTTATCGTCATGCGCAATGGCCGGGTGGTCGAGCAGGGCGATGCCGGACAGATCTTCGATGCCCCGCAGGAGGCCTACACCCAGGCGCTGATGAAGGCGGCATTTGAACTGGAAGCCGTCGAGGGGGTTGTGGCAACCTGAGGGCCCATTCCTTCCCTTTCCTGGATCACCGTGGCCCTTCTCATCAAGACCGATATCGATCGCGGCACCGCCTGGGCCGAAGCGCTGGCGGGCGCCTATCCCGAGCTTGACGTCCACACCTGGCCCTACGAGGGCGACCCGGCGGCCATTCACTACGCCCTGGTCTGGCAGCCGCCGGAGGGGGAGCTGAAGGGCTATCCGAACCTGAAGGCGATCTTTTCCATCGGTGCCGGCATCGACCACCTGGCAAGCGACCCGGACCTGCCGGAGGGCGTGCCGGTGGTGCGCATGGTCGAGCCGGGGCTGACCGCCGGCATGTCGGAGTACGTGGCCTATGCCGTGCTCGGCCACCACCGCTTCATGCTGGACTACGCCCGCCAGCGCGCCGAAAAGCTCTGGCGCGAAATCCCGCAGATCGCCGCCGGCGCCCGTCAGGTCGGCATGCTGGGCATGGGCGTGCTGGGCCGCGATGCGCTGGAGAAGCTGATGCCCTTCGGCTTCAAGCTGGCCGGCTGGAGCCGCACGCCCAAGAGCATCACCGGCATTTCCTGCTATCACGGAGAGGAGGGCCTGCGGGAGTTCCTGGCCGAGACCGATATCCTGGTCTGCCTGCTGCCGCTGACGCCGGAGACCGAGGGCATTCTCTGCCGCGAGACCTTCGATCAACTGCCCGAGGGCGCGGCCGTGGTGAGCGTCGGGCGCGGTGGCCACCTGGTGGAGGACGACCTCCTGGCCGCCCTGGACAGCGGCCGGCTGAGCGGCGCCACGCTGGACGTCTTCCGCAAGGAGCCGCTGCCCAAGAAGCACCCCTTCTGGGCGCACCCCAGGATCTTCATCACCCCGCACATCGCCAGCATGACCCTTCCGGAAAGCGCCTGCCAGGCCGTGGTGGCGAACATCCACCGCTTGGAAGCCGGTGAGCCGCTGCGCCACGTCGTCGATATGGAGCGCGGGTACTGACGCTTTCCGTCAGGGTCGCAGGACCATCTGGGATGACGGCGAGTGAGACGGATAGGTCGTCACCCCCCTCCCGACCTCCCCCCATCAAAGGGGGGAGGGGCGAAGTTTAGCCGCCCGGAGAAGATCCCCCTCCCCCTTGATGGGGGAGGGTTGGGGTGGGGGTGAGCAACCGCTCCGCCAGCTGCCTGCTTTGCGTGGTCGTTCGTGTTTAGCCTTCGTCCAGCGTCCGCGCCGCTTCAGCGGCCATGTCGGCGAACTCGCGCAGGAAGACCGAGCCCTTGACGGTACGCTGCACCAGGATCGAACGGCGGTCCGCCTCGTCGGGCTTGCGGCGCAGGAACTCCAGGCCCTCGAGCCGGTCGAGGGCGCGGGTCACCGCCGGCTTGGACATGTTGAGCCGGGCGGCCAGACCACGCACGGTGTGCGGCGGCGGCGCCTGATAAACATGCAGCATGAGAGCGAACTGGCGCGCCGTCAGGTCCGGCAGCGCCCGGTTCAATCCGGCGACCATCACGCTGTGCCAGAGGGCCAGCGCCTGGGCAGGCTTCAGGTTCAGGCTCACGGGCCGGCGTTTCCGGCAACCGGCCTGATTGTCAGCCTGCTCTTTTGCAGCGGAGCGTCGAACACGGCGGGCGCCCTATCTCGTTACAGATGCGGAACGAATTCTGCCCAAGGCCCGGTCCGGGCGCAAGGTCTGTCCCGACTTTGCCCCAGCCACGCTGAGACATGGGAGTTTGCGGGAAGCCGCCTGACCGCCTGGGGCCGGAACCGCCGAACGGTCAGCGTTTCGCCGCGGGCGGGCGTCGGGTGAGCTCGGCGATGACCGCATAGGCCGCACGCAGGCCCATGGCTTCGCCGCCTTCGGGCCGGCCCGGCTTGCCCGCCGGGTTCCACGCCATGATGTCGAAGTGCGCCCAACGCGTCGCCGGGCTGACGAACTGCTCCAGGAACAGCGCCGCCACGATGGCGCCGCCATAGGGGCTGCCGGCGATGTTGTTGAGGTCGGCGGTCTTGCTCTCCAGACCTTGGCGGTAGGGCTGGTGGAGCGGCAGGCGCCACATCGGGTCGTTCTCCGCCGCACTGTGGCGCAGCAGGCTGCCGGCCAGTTTGTCGTCGTTGCAGAAAAGCGCCGGCAGGTCGGGGCCCAGCGCAACCCGCGCCGCGCCGGTCAGCGTGGCGAAGTCGAGCAACAGGTCCGGCTTCTCGCTGTCGGCCTCGGCAAGGGCATCACAGAGGATGAGCCGCCCCTCGGCGTCGGTGTTGCCCACCTCGACGGTCAGCCCTTTGCGGGTCTGCAGGATGTCCATCGGACGAAAGGCATTGCCGGAGACCGCGTTCTCCACCGCCGGGACCAGCACCCGCAGGCGCAGCGGCAGCTTCTGGGCCATGATGAGCGCGGCCAGGCCGAGCGCGTGGGCGGCCCCGCCCATGTCCTTCTTCATCAGTTTCATGCCGGAGGCGGGCTTCAGGTCGAGGCCGCCGGAATCGAAGCAGACCCCCTTGCCCACCAGGGTCACCCGCGGCCCCCGTGTGCCCCAGCGCAGATCGATCAGCCGCGGCTCGTCGGCGGCGGCGCGGCCGACGGCATGCACTGCCGGATAGTTCTTGCGCAGCAGCGCATCGCCGACAATCACGCTGCACTTGGCGCGGTGACGTCTGGCCAGCGCCTTGGCGGCATCCGCCAGCGCCGCCGGGCCCAGGTCGTTGGCCGGCGTGTTCACCAGGTCGCGCACCAGGAAGGTCGCTTCGGCGGTGTGGGCGGCAAGGTCCTGATCGGCCCCCTTGGGCCAGACCAGGCTGGCGTAGTCGCGTCCGTTTTCCTTATAGCGGGTGAACGCATAGGTGCCGAGCTGCCAGCCGAGCGCCGCCTTGGTGGCAGCCGCCGGGCGCAGCGTCTGGGTCAGGCGATAGCGGCCGGGCGGCAGCGTCGAAGGCAGGGCGGAAAACGACCACATCGGCTCCTTGGCGTCGATGATGGCGAGGGCCTCGTCCAGCGCGCCATCCGCACCGGGCAAAGGGCAAACGGCACCGGGCGCCGCCTTGAACCCGCTTGCCGCGATCCAGCGGCGGCGCTCGGCACTTTGCTGCTGCAACCAGTCATCGAAGGTCTCGCGGGAAAGCACGGTCAGGGGTTTGGCGGAGGGGTCGTCGGAAACCAGAAAGGATGTCGTTGCCAAGGCTGCGGGCTCCGAATGCGCGGGAGAAAGAGGCGAGAAAAGCCATGCCGCAGGGCGGGCCGGCGACGAACGGCTTGCGTGGCGCGCGCATCTTTGCGCTAAATCGCGGCCCTGTCGAGCCGAACAAAGGCCAGACCCACAAAAGTCAGGCCGAAGAATGGCCGAGCCGGAGAACCCACCCCGATGCCCCGCTACACGCTCATTCTCGGCAACAAGAGCTACTCCTCCTGGTCCCTGCGCGGCTGGCTGATCGCCAAGCTGGCCGGCATCGCCTTCGAGGAGGAGGTCATCTTTCTGCGCAAGCCCGATACCCGGTCGAGGATCCTGGCCCACAGCCCGGCCGGCCAGGTCCCGGCGCTGATCGAGGACGGCGAAGCGATCTGGGACAGCCTGGCCATCGGCGAACATCTGGCCGAGCGCTATCCCGACAGAGGGCTCTGGCCGGCCGACCCGCGCGCGCGCAGCCGGGCGCGCTCGGTGGTGGCGGAGATGCACTCCGGCTTTCGCGCCCTGCGCATGGCCCTGCCCATGGATCTGCGCCGCCGCTATCCCGACCATCCCTTGAGCCCGGAGGTCGCGGAGGACATCGCCCGCATCGAGGCGATCTGGCGCGACTGCCGCGCGCGCCATGGCCTGGACGGCGCTTTCCTGTTCGGCGCCCCGACCATCGCCGATGCCTTCTACGCACCGGTCGTCACCCGGTTCCGCAGTTTCGAGGTGACGCTGGCCGCGGACAGCGAGGCCTACTGCACGACAATCATGGACTGGTCGCCGATGCGCCAGTGGCTGGCGGAAGCGGCCGAGGAAAGCGAAACCATCGCGTTTTTCTGAGGATTTCCGCCGGGGCGGCCCGGCCTACTGCCCTGCCTACTGCCCTGCCTCATCCAGGGCCCCGACTTCTCGGTAGTAGCGCTCAGCCCCGGGGTGCAGGGGTACGCCCAGTCCCTCCGTGGCCTTCTCGATAACGATCTGGCTGCCCTTGGGGTGGCCCTTTTCGAGCAGCTGGCGCGTGCTGGGGTGCCACAGGGCGCGGGTGATCTGATAGACCGTCTCCTCCGGCACGCCTTCCGCGACCAGCCACTGCGCCCCGACCGAAACCGTGTGGGTTTCGCCGATCCCCGGATAAACTCCGGTGGGCAGCATGTGGTCGGCGAAGAAGGGAGAGTCCTTCAGCAGGGCCTCTACCGCCGGACCCTCGATGGGCACCAGTTCGATAAGCGCTTCCTCCGCCAGTTCCTGCACGGCTGCCGCGGGGGTGCCGGCGGTGAAGAAGAAGCCGTCGATCTCCGCTTCGCGCAGGGCATCGGCCGCCGCGCCGGAGCCAAGCGGCACGTCCTCCACATCGCTTTCGCTCAGGCCGAAGGCTTTCAGGATCAACAGGGCGTTGACCCTTGTGCCGGAGCCCTTGCGGTCCAGCGAGATGCGCTTGCCGCGCAGGTCCCCCACGCTCTTGATCGCGGAATCGAAGCGCACGACCAGGTGAATGGTTTCTGGATAGAGATTGGCGATCGCCCGCAGGCCCGAAACGGCGCCTTCCTCCTGGAAGAGCTCCTCCCCGTTGAAAGCCCAGTAGGCAACGTCCGACTGGCTGAAGCCCGATTCGACGGTCCCGTCACGGATCTGGCGGACATTGTCCACCGACCCGCGGGTCGACTGCGCCACGGCCACCAGGCCCGGCGCGCCGCAACTGCCGCCGCGGTCACAGTCCCGGCTGCCGGGCGGCGAGGAGATCGCGCTGGCAATGATGCCGCCGACCGGAAAGTAGGTGCCGGCGGTCGACCCCGTCCCGATCCGGAAGAACGTGATGTCCTGCGCGGCGGCGGCTGCAAAGCCCGCCAGGAGCAGGAGGGCCGAGAGCAGGGGCATCAACAGACCCTGGCGACGCGCCCTGCCGGCGCTTGTTGTGAACCTGGAGCGGCGATGCATTGGCGCCTCTTTGCGGGAGCCGGCCGGGCGGCCGACTGTGAGCACCGCCACAGCATATCAAGCCGGCCGGACGGGCGCCAGGGTGGCGCCCGTCCGGCCCGGCCTTCAAATCCTCACCGCTCAGCTTCGGGCGCGCCGCGCCTTCACGTGCTTGTAGGCCACCGGCAGCAGCGAGAGCAGCGACAGCCCCACCAGCCCGGCAATGACCTCAGGCGTCAGCACCGAGCCGACGGAGAAACCGCCGCCCTGATCGAAGACCGACCCGAGACCAGCGCCGGCCAGGACGAAAACCACGGTGCCCGGAATGATCCCGAACAGGGTGCCCAGCACGTAGGTGCGCAAAGGCACGCCCAGGAAGGCCGGCACCAGGTTGACGATGAAGAAGGGAAACAGCGGGATCAGACGCAGCACCAGAAGATAGCTGAGAGCGTTCTCCTGAAAACCCGCCTCCATGCGTTTCAGGAACGGCCCGGCGCGGTCGCGCAGAGCGGAGCCGAGCGCCGAGCGCGCGATCAGAAAGACCGCGGTTGCGCCCAGGGTCGCGGCGAGAACGACATAGACGGCACCTGTTGCGACACCGAAAAGGAAGCCCCCGGCAATGGTCAGCACCACGCCGCCCGGCAGCGAGAGGGCCGTCGCCAGGGCGTAGAGCGAGACGAAAGCCAGGCCGGCAAGGACGGCGTTGTCCGCCACAAAGCCGTTCAGAAGGGCGCGGTGCTGGCGCAAGGCGTCGATGGAAAGATGCTCGTGCAGACCCAGCGAGAAGGCCGTTGCAACGGCCGCCGCCAGAACGGCCAGCGGCAGAAAGCGCTTCACGCGGGACGGTTTCTTGGCGGGATGAGTGTTGGTGTCCACTGTGGTGGCCTCCGTTGCGGTTCGCGGCACGGGGCCAGAGGTCGATACATGGTTGCTCATGACACACTCCAGGCTTGCCGCCCCACGCCGCTCGTGCGGGCGGTGGTTGATGAATTCAAACGATTGCTGCCTTGCGGCCGCCGGGCGGCCTTTCGTCTGCGCCTTAGGTCTGGGCCCTAACTCGGGCCCCCTGACTCTGGGTCCCTGACTCTGGGTCCTAGAAGCGCAGCAGGAACCGGACGATCTTCTTCGTACGCTCGCTGAACAAGCTCGCGGTGTAGTAGCTCCCCGCGACCCGCTTGTTGACCTCGCCCAGGGTCGGATAGGGCGCGATCATGTTGGCCATGGCGCCGATCTTCAGGCCCTGGCTGATGGCCAGCACCCAGGGCTGGAGCAGCTCGCCGGCGTGGAGCCCGGCGATCGAGGCGCCGAGGATCTTGCCCCGCGCACCCACCACCACTTTGATCAGCCCCTCGGTCGCCTGCTCCGCCTGGGCGCGGTCGTTCTCGGCGAAGGACCATTTGAGCGCCCGCACCTTGTCCCCGTACTGTTCGCGCGCCTGGGCTTCGGTCAGGCCCACGTGGGCGACCTCCGGGTCGGTGAAGGTGACCCAGGGCACCGCCTTGTAGTCGACCTTGGCGGGCAGCTTGAAGAGGGCGTTGCGGATGACGATGCCTGCGTGATAGCCGGCCATATGGGTGAACTGATAGCCGCCGGCCACATCGCCGATGGCGAAGATCTTCTTGTTGGTCGTCCGCAGGCGCTCGTCGACCTCGATGCCCTTGGGGGAATAGGCGACACCGGCGACTTCCAGATTCAGGCCAGCCACATTGGCCTTGCGCCCGGCGGCGACCAAAAGGTGGGAGCCCACGAGCTGCTTCGTTTCGCCGTTTTCCTCGATGGTCACGGCGACGCCGTTGCCCTGCTGCACCACCTCCTTAATGGCGATGCCTTCGTGAATCTCAATGCCGTCCTCGACCAGACGCTTGCGCGCGAAGGCAGTGACGTCGGGGTCGTCTTTGCCAAGCACCGTGAACATCTCCAGCAGCGAAACCCTGGCCCCCAGGCGACGCTGCGCCTGGGCCAGCTCGGCCCCGATCGGGCCGCCGCCGATAACGATCAGGTGGTCGGGACGCTCGGCCAGATCGAAGACGGTTTCGTTGGTCAGGAAGGGCACCTGATCCAGGCCCGGGATCGGCGGCACGGCGGCCGAGGAGCCGGTGGCAATGACGAAGCGCTTGGCCTTGATGCGGGTGTCGCCGGCCATCACCTCGCCCGGACCGGTGAAGCTGCCGGCCGACTGGATCACGGTGACGCCGAGCTCCTCGAACCGTTCCACCGAGTCGTGCGGCGCGATGGCGGCGATGACGCTGCGGACGTGATCGCGCACGGCGAGGAAGTCGACCTCCGGCTCGTGGCCGTTGACCCCGAACCTGCCGGCGTGGCGCACCGTGTCGGCCGCGTGGCCGGCGGCGATCAGGGACTTGGAGGGCACGCAGCCGTAGTTCAGGCAGTCGCCGCCCATCTTTCCCTTTTCGAGCAGAACCACATTGGCACCCATCTGGGAGGCGCCGGCGGCCACCGAAAGGCCGCCGGAGCCGGCCCCGATTACGCAGATATCCGCTTGGATGGTCTTGGCCATCGTGCTGTTCCTTGTCCGAGCCTTGTGTCTTTCTGAGACGGGGCCGTTAGCCTTCGACGACGATCTTGTAGTTCGGCGTCGGGTTCAGCGGGCAGCTGTAGATGTACTCGCCCGCCTCGAGGGTGACTTCGTAGTCCTTGGTCGTGCCCTGGCTGAGGCCACCGCCGGAGACCGAAGTCTTGTTCAGTTTGTGCAGCGGATTGCGCCAGTCATAGTCATGCTCGCGCACCCAGAAGCCGAGATCGTAGGGCACGTTCTTGTTTGTGACCCGGAAGACGTACTTGCCGGGCTTCAGCGTCAGCACCTTGGCGCTGGCCAGACGGTCGGCGCCGCTTTCGGCGTTGATCGCCTCGCAGTCGGCCTTCTGGGTGGAGGTGTAGCCGTGGTCGCCGCCGTCTTCGACTTCGACGAACTGGCAGGCGGTCTGGGTCAGCTCGATCACCTGCGCCTCCTCGGCCGAGGCAGAAGAGATACCAAAGACCAGGGCCCCGGCAGCGAGGGAAGCCGTGCTCAGAAAGGCCTTCTTCATAACGCTTTCTCCTTGTCGCTGTAGCGGGGTCGCATGCCGTCTCGGTGGTCCCCCGACCTGGGTCCGGGTGCCCGCCACGCTCCCCCTGCAGGCGCCCCTTCTGCAGCTCAGATAGTAAGGCAGAATTCCGCCAAAAGGCCTCTCACAGGGATGTGACCCTTCGTTACGAGCGCCGAACCGCCGGATAAACCCTCTCTAAACCCCATTGGGAGCCAACAACGGAGCGCAATCAAGCGATGATCATACGCCGGGCCGCGTTACAGGACCGTTTGCATGCTTCCAGCCGGCTTTCACGGCAGCAAACCGCGCCGCAACCCGCGGGCGGATCCGGTGCGCAGGGAATCGCGTGCCACTGGGTTTCGCCGCCCATCCGGGCATGTTCCAAGCGCGGAAAAGGCGCAAATCTGCAGGGCTTTGGGGGGGCTGGCCGGGATCTGACGTCGGTCACAGGGGCGGTTTCGTCTAAACATGATCCGCTCTAGCCGTCCGGAAGGCGGGATGACACAATTCCTGCTCCGTTAACCGATCCGGAAGCCCCCGCAGCCCTCATGACCGAACAGCAGATCATGATCTTCGCCATCATGCTGGGGCTCTTCGTTCTGTTGGTCTGGGGCCGCTGGCGCTACGACGTGGTGGCCTTCGGCTGCCTGATGGTGAGCGTGGTGGCGGGCCTGGTGCCGGCCGGCCAGGCCTTCAGCGGCTTCGGCCATCCCGCGACCATCACCGTGGCCGCCGTGCTCATCCTCAGCCGGGTCCTCTCCGGTTCCGGCGCCATCGACCTGCTGACCCGGCTGATCAGGCCGGCGGCACACTCGGCCAGCAGTCATGTCGGTGCCCTTGCGGGCCTCGGCGCCGTGCTCTCGACGGTGATGAACAATGTCGGCGCCCTCGGCATCCTGCTACCCATGGCGCTGCAGTCCGCCCGCAAGGCGGCGCGCTCACCGGCGAAGCTGCTGATGCCCCTGTCCTTCGGATCGATTCTCGGCGGACTGATCACACTGATCGGAACGCCCCCCAACATCATCGTCGCCACCTTTCGCGGCGAGCTGACCGGCGAGCCGTTCAAGATGTTCGACTATGCGCCGGTCGGGCTGGCCATCGCCCTTGCCGGGCTGGTCTTCATCACCCTGATCGGCTGGCGGCTGGTCCCGGACCGCGGCACGAGCCGCGCGGCAAACGGCGACCTCTTCGACATCGAGAACTACATCACCGAGGTGCGGGTGCCCGAGAACAACCCCCACATCGGCAAGACCCTGCATGAAGTCGACGAGCTGACCCAGGATATCGACGCGGTCATCATGGACCAGATCCGCAACGACCGGGTCCACCCCGCCACGGGACGCAAGGAACTGCAGGCCGGCGACGTGCTGAAGATCGAAGCGGCTCCCGAAGAGATCGACAAGTTCGTCAGCAAGCTGGGGCTGGAGATCGGCGTCGAGACGGGCAAGACCAAACCGCCGGAAGACGCGACCCTGATGGAGGCGGTGGTGACGCCGGGCTCGCGCCTGGAGGGGCGACTGGTCGGTTCGCTGCGCCTCTTCGCACGGCGCGGCATCACCATCCTCGCCGTCTCCCGCCAGGGTCAGCCCTACCGCGGACGGCTGCGTTCCTTTCGCATCCGCCCGGGCGACGTACTGCTGCTGCACGGAGAGACGGAGCATCTGGCCGATCTCGTCCCGGCGCTCGGCTGCCTGCCGCTCGCCGAGCGGGAAATCCATTTCGGCAAACGCAAACAGGGGCCAGCCGTTATCGCCATCTTCGCCGCCGCCATCGCCGCCGCCAGCCTGGGTCTGGTGCCGATTCAGATTGCCTTCGGCATTGCCGTCGCGCTTCTGGTGGTCAGCGGCATGCTGGCGGTGCGCGAACTCTACGACGGCATCGACTGGCCGGTGATCGTGCTGCTGGGCTCGCTGATCCCCGTCGGCGGCGCGCTGCAGTCGACCGGGGCAACCACGCTGATCGCCGACAGCCTTCTGATGATCACCGCCGGCCTCTCGGCCAGCATCGTTCTGGTGATCCTGATGGTGGTCACAATGACCCTCTCGGACATTCTGAACAATGCGGCCACCGCGGTGGTGATGGCACCGATTGCAGCGACCATTGCTGAGCGCCTGGGCGTCAGCGCCGACCCCTTTCTGATGGCCATCGCCGTGGCCGCCTCCTGCGCCTTTCTTACGCCCATCGGGCATCAGAACAACGCCCTGATCCTGGGGCCCGGCGGCTACCGCTTCGGCGACTACTGGCGCATGGGCCTGCCGCTGGAGGTGCTGGTGATCGTGGTGGCGGTGCCGGTGATCCTGATGGTCTGGCCGCTTTAGGCCGAGTGCTTCCGGGGCTTGCCGGCGCCGCCCGGCCAGGTCAGTACGCGGTTTGCCGGAAAGCGCACCGTGATCTCCGTCCCCTCGCCGACGGTGCTGGTCACCACCATCTGGCCGCCGTGCATCTCCGCCAGGGACTTGGTGATCGGCAGACCAAGGCCGGTGCCGTCGTGGCTGCGGGTGTGAACGCTCTCGACCTGACCGAAGGGCTGGAGGACGAGATCGATCTCCTCCTCGGCCATACCGATCCCGCTGTCGCGCACCACCAGTGCGAAGGTACCGCCTTGTTCCAGGACCGCCTCGGCAGAGACCGAACCGCCGACCGGCGTGAACTTGATGGCATTGGACAGCAGGTTGAGCAGGATTTGGCGGATCGACCGCTTGTCGGCGACGAGCTGAGGCAGGTCTTTCGGCAGGGTTGCCTGCAGTTTGAGCCCGCCATTCGCCGCCGTTTCCTTGACGATGGTGAGGCAGGACTCCACGACCGCGGCGATGTCGATGGGCTCCTCGTGCAGTTCCATGCGCCCGGCCTCGATCTTCGAGAGGTCGAGGATGTCGCTGATGATGGAGAGCAGATGGCTGGCCGAGCGCCGAATGTCTTCGGCGTACTCGCGGTAGTGCTCGTTGCCGATCGGGCCGAAAAGCCCCTGCTCCATGATTTCGGAGAAACCGATGATGGCGTTCAGAGGGGTGCGCAGCTCATGGCTCATGTTCGCCAGGAAGGTCGACTTCGCGCGGTTGGCCCGCTCGGCGTCGTCACGGGCGAGGCGGAGCTGTTTCTCCTTCTCCTTCATCTCCGTGATGTCGACATGAATGCCGCCGACGCCGATGGCTGCACCGGAGGAGTCGAGCACCGGAAAGCGCGTGATCATGACGAAGACCTTGCCGCCGTCGCCGCGGGTCACTTCCGTTTCCACCTCCATCGGCACGCCGGTCTTCAGAACCATCCAGTCCTGGGCACGGAAAACCTCCGCCTCGTCGTGACGGAAGTAGTCGAAGGGTGATTCGCCGAGCAACTGGGTGGCGCCCAATCCGTAGACGTCGCGGAACTGCTGATTGACCAGCATGTACTGACCGTCCTGGTTCTTCAGGCTGAGGCCCGCGGGCAGATGATCGATCACCGCGCGCAGGCGGTCGCGAATCTCCTGCTCCGCCCGCTCGATGGTCTTGGTCTCCGTGATGTCGGTGGCCGTCATGAAAATGCCGCCGTTGGTTGTGCGTTCCTCGCGAACCCGCAACCACTTGCCGTCGGAGCGTTCGACCTCGAACTCCTCGCGCGGGTTTCTGTGCCGCTCCATCCGCTCGGCCACCCAGTCCTCCTCCCGGCCGAAAGCGGCGGGGATAAGGCCGTGCCGGATCTGAATGCGGATGAGTTCCTCAAAGGTCATGCCGGGCCCGATGGTCTCGGTGGCGGCGGTGTGAAACGCAAGGTAGCTTTCGTTGAACAGCAGCAGCCGGTCTTCCGCATCGAAGAGTGCGACGGCTGCAGTGAACGATTCGACCGCCTGCAGCAGAAGGTCCTGCGCCTCGAAGGCCATGCGGCGCGCCTGATACTCCTCCGTCAGGTTGCGGCCGGTGCCCCGGTAGCCGAGGAAGTTGGCGTTGTCGTCAAACAGCGGAACGCCGCTGATCGACCAGTACTGGCGTGAGCCGTCGGCCATGGCATAGACGTAACGGAAGTCGCGAAACGGGCGGTGGGCCCGCAGGTCCGCAAGGTGCGCGTTCCACTTCTCTTCGTCGGTGTCGCCCGATCCAAGCTGCAGCCGGGACTTTCCGATCACTTCGTCGGGGTCGACGCCCGTGGTCTCCTTCAGCCGCTCGGAGACATAGCAGAGCCGGAGGTCCGCATCCATTTCCCAGAACCAGTCCGAAGCCGCGGCGGCAAAGCCGCGCAGACGCTCCTCGCTGTCGCGCAGCGCGGAAAGAGCCCGGGCATGATCGTCCTCGAGGCGTTCCACCTCCTCGACGCGTTGCCTGAGCCGCGCCAGCTCCTCGGCCAACTCAGCCTTCGTGGGCAAGGACCCCAACCTTTCCATGGGATTACGGACAGATTTCAGTTTCCTCTGATAACCATTAAGAGACGTTGAAGATGCCCGGAAAACCGGGCCGAAGCCTCGCCGAGAGCCCTCCTTCAACACCTAAACGCACCCGTCACGAAAGTGACCTGCAAGCGACATCCTGCGGCAAAGTCCGGAGGCTATCGAATTCGTTAACCATAATCGCGCGCTGAGGCAGGGCCGGCCGGGGCAGCCACGGGACGCCGCGCCTCCGCGTTAACGAAACGAAAAGATCCCCAAAACCCGATCGCTAAGGAGAAGATCATGACGCCGACGCGCTTTCCCCGCTCGACCTCCCTCTACTCGCGACGCAAGGTGTTGCGCGGCGGCGCCGCCGGTGCCGGGCTCTTCGGTACAGGGCTTCTCGGCGCCGGCCTGCTGGGCTTTCCTGCCATCGCCCAGTCAAACCGCCCGGTCTTCACCCACGGCGTTCAGTCCGGCGACGTGACCACCGACAGCGGCATCATCTGGGCCCGGACCGACCGGCCTGCGCGGCTGCTGGTTGAGGTCGCCACCAGCGATTCCTTCAGCAACGCCCAGCGCCTGCGCGGGCCGGCGGCCATCGACGGCAACGACTTCACCACCAAGATGGATCTCACCGGCCTGCCCGCCGGCCAGGACATCTTCTACCGCCTGCAGTGGCAGGACCTGGCCGACGTCAACCTGCTGAGCGAACCGATGGTCGGCCGCTTCCGCACCGGCCCCGCCGGCAAGCGCGACATCACCTTCGTCTGGACCGGCGATACCTGCGGCCAGGGCTGGGGTATCAACCTGGATTGGGGCGGCATGCGCTGCTACGAGACCATGCGCAACACCCGGCCGGACTTCTTCATCCACTCCGGCGATACCATCTACGCCGACAATCCTCTGGAAACGGAGAAGATGCAGCCCGACGGCACCGTCTGGAAGAACGTGATGATCGAGGAGAAGGCCAAGGTCGCCGAGACGCTGGCCGAGTTCCGCGGCAACTACAAGTACAACCTCATGGACGAGAACGTGAAGCGCTTCAATGCCGAGGTGCCGATGCTCGCCCAGTGGGACGACCACGAGGTGGTGAACAACTGGTATCCGGGCGAAATGCTGATCTCCGACGACCGCTACACCGTCAAAAGCGCCGACCTGCTGGCGGCCCGCGCCAACAAGGCCTTCCTCGAATACATGCCGATCCGCCAGCACCCCAGCGACCGGGAGCGCATCTATCGCAAGATCCCCTACGGACCGCTGCTGGACGTCTTCTTCATCGACCTGCGCAGCTACCGCGGCCCCAACAGCTCCAACAACCAGCCGGTGCGCAGCCGCGACACCGACTTCCTGGGCCCGCAGCAGCTCACCTGGCTGAAGCAGCAGCTCCTGGCGTCCAAGGCCACCTGGAAGGTGATTGCCAGCGACATGCCCATCGGCATCGTCGTCGCCGACGGCGAGAGCGCTTTCGAGAACGGCGCCAACGGCAGCGGGCCGGTGCTGGGCCGCGAGCACGACATCGCCGACCTCTTGAGCTTCATCAAGCACAACGACATCAAGCAGACGGTCTTCTTCACCGCCGACGTCCACTACACCGCGGCGCACTACTACGACCCCAGCAAGGCGCAGTTCCGCGACTTCAATCCCTTCTGGGAGTTCGTCTCCGGCCCCGTGCACGCCGGCTCCTTCGGGCCGGGCCGGATGGACGACACCTTCGGCCCGCAGGTGGTGTATTCCAAGGACCCGGCCGGCGAGCGCAATCTGCCGCCGAGCTCCGAGCTTCAGTTCTTCGGCCATGTGCGCATCGACGGCGAGACCGAGGCCATGACCGTGACCCTGAAGGACCTGAACGACAAGGACCTCTACACGGTCACCCTGGAGCCGGCCAGCGCCTAACCTTTCGTTCGCAGACCTGAGGCAGGGGCGTCCCGCAGAGCCGCAGGACGCCCCTCTTGTCGCCAAACCGGTCTAAGTCTGGCCGCGCAGGGGCCGCACCGTGTTGGGCAGGTTCGCCACCACCACCTCGGCCAGGGCCTCGATCATCTGCACCTGGGGGAAGCTGCGGCGGTACCACAGCGCCACCGGCCGGGTCGCCGTCGCCAGCTTCAGCGGCCGGGCGACGACGCCCATGTCGGTCGTCCCCATGGTCGTGAATTGGGCGCCCTTTACCGCCAAGGCCGGCACCAGGGTGCAGCCGAAGCCGGCGGCCACCATGTTCAAGAGCGTTTCCAGGCTGGAGGCGCGCAGGTCGCCGAAGGGACTGGTCCCCTTCTTGTCCCTGCGTGCCGTCGCCCCGGACGGCGCTGTCCGGCTGTCGCAGACCTGCAGCACCTGGTCGCGCAGGCAGTGCCCGTCGGTGAGCAGCAACAGGTCCACATCGGCCAGGTCGGCCTCGGTGATTTCCTCCAGTGCCGCCAGGGGGTGGTCACGCGGATGGGCGACCCAGAAGGGCTCTTCGAAGAGCGGCAGGCTGGCGAGGTCCGGGGCCTCCGGCGTCGTTGCCAGCAATGCGGCGTCGATCTCGTGCTTGGCGAGGCGCTCCAGCAGCCGCTCGGTCACCTCTTCCGAGAGCACCGGCGTGAGGCGCGGGTGGGCCTCCGCCAGGCGCCGAAGCACCAGGGGCATGAGATAGGGCGAGACGGTGGGGATCACGCCGAGCCGCAGGCGTCCGCTCATGGGATCGCGCTGGGCGCGGGCGATGCCCTCGATCAGGTCGGTCTGTTCCAGCGCCAGGCGTGCGTGCTTGGCAATGGCCTCGCCCACCGCCGTGGTCACCACCGAGCGGTTGGTGCGCTCGAAGAGGGTGACCCCCAGGCTGTCCTCCAGTTTGCGGATCTGACCGCTGAGGGTCGGCTGGCTGACGTTGCAGCGCTCCGCGGCGCGGCCGAAGTGGCGCTCCTCCACCACCGCCAGGATGTACCGCAGATCCCTCAGGTTCATCGCTCAGAGCCTCCGACGTATCGCCGTTCACTAATAATAGTCTACGCCAATTGTATCTATTGAAACAATCGATTTCACTTATCGACAATTTCCGGCCACCTTTGAGGCGTCGCCGCAGCCGGGTGCGACCCGGGTAGCCGGTGAGACTGCAGGGCGAGACTGCAGGGCGAGACTGCAGGCAGGACCCGGCAGGGCGCAGAGCACCGTTTTCAGGAGGACAGAGATGGCCGACGACAGCAGCAAAACCATCCCCACCATGGCGACCCCCACAATGACGACAACGGCAGGCGCGCCGATTTCCGACAACCAGAATTCCATCACCGCCGGCGCGCGCGGGCCGGTTCTGCTGCAGGACTATCAGCTCATCGAGAAGCTGGCGCACCAGAACCGCGAGCGCATTCCCGAGCGGGTGGTCCACGCCAAGGGCTGGGGGGCCTTCGGCACCTTCACCGTCACCCACGACATCACCCGGTACACCCGCGCCAAGATCTTCTCCGAGGTCGGCAAGAAGACCGAACTGATCGCCCGCTTCTCCACCGTCGCCGGCGAACTTGGTGCCGCCGATGCCGAGCGCGACGTGCGCGGCTTCTCGGTGAAGTTCTACACCGAGGAAGGCAACTGGGATCTCGTCGGCAACAACACGCCGATCTTCTTCATCCGAGATCCGCTGAAGTTTCCGGACTTCATCCGCACCCAGAAGCGCCACCCCAAGACCAACCTGCGCTCGGCCACCGCGATGTGGGACTTCTGGTCCCAGTCGCCGGAATCGCTGCATCAGATCACCATCCTGATGTCCGACCGCGGCATTCCGACCAGCCCGCGCTTCATGAACGGCTACGGCTCCCACACCTTCTCGTTCATCAATGCAGACAACGAGCGGTTCTGGGTGAAGTTCCACTTCAAGACCCGCCAGGGCCACAAGCACCTGACCAACGAAGAAGCCGCCGCGGTGATCGGCCAGAGCCGCGAGAGCTATCAGGAGGATCTCTTCGGTTCGATCCTGAAGAGTGCGTTCCCGCGGTGGGACCTCAAGGTGCAGATCATGCCGGAGGCCGACGCCGAGAAGACGCCCTACAACCCCTTCGACCTGACCAAGGTCTGGCCCCACGCCGACTACCCGCTGATCGACGTCGGCGTCATGGAGCTGAACCGCAACCCGGACAACTATTTCGCGGAGATCGAGCAGGTCGCCTTCTCGCCCTCCAACATCGTGCCGGGCATCGGTTTCTCGCCGGACAAGATGCTGCAGGGGCGGATCTTCTCTTATGCCGACGCGCACCGCTACCGCCTGGGTACCCACTACGAGGCGCTGCCGGTAAACGCGCCCAAGTGCCCGGTGCACCACTATCACAAGGACGGCGCCATGCGGTTCTTCCGCAACGACACCGGCAATCCGGACGTCTACTACGAACCGAACTCCTTCAACGGCCCGGCCCAGAACCCGGACTACGCCGAGCCGCCGCTGAAGATCTCCGGCGAAGCAGACCGCTACAACCACCGTGAAGGCAACGACGACTACACCCAGGCGGGCAACCTCTTCCGCCTCTTCGACGAAGGCCAGAAGCAGCGGCTCTTCGAGAGCATCGCCGGCGCCATGGCCGGGGTGCCGGACTTCATCGTCCAGCGCCAGCTTGCCCACTTCCACGCCGCCGACCCGGACTACGGTGCCGGCGTCGCCAAGGCGCTGGGCGTGACCTATCCGGCGGCCGCCGCCGAGTAGGCCGCCTTCGACAAGCCTCCGCCGGTCCGCCCGGACCCCGCACCCCCTCTTCGGCTTCGGGCGGACCGGTTAACCTGAAGCCGGAGACGGACCATCCCCTTTTCCTCCGATGGGATGCCCGTCTCCGGCCCCTTTCTTTCCCTCAGCTCAGGGGCAGGCTCAGCACGTCCCTCCGGCGAGCCAACCGACGACTTAATTCTACTTTAGGTCTTCCCATGTGATCGTGCCCGACACGGTGTGAGGGAGGCCAGCGGCGTGAGAGGCTCCGACGACAGGACAAGGGTTGATACCCTGCTAGCAGAGTTCGCGGCAGCGAAGCGGCTTCCCGAAACCGAACGGAGCCGGAGTTGCGGTCGGGTCGCAGAGCAACTGGCGGCGTTGCCCTCGAAAGACTATCTCCGAGACAAGCTGATCGCGCTGCTCGACACCGAGCCAGTCATGGCCTTCAGACATCGCGACCTGGTCTATGGCGCGGTCTGGCCGGACAGCTGGCGCTCAATTGTCCACGATGCTGTAGCAAAGGCCTTCGCCACACCTGAAGACCACTTTGCCTACCTCTGCAAACTGGCCAAAGCACACGGCGACAGCGACCACCGCGGTGAAGCCCTGCAGATTCTCTCCCGTCGCTTTGCCGGCTCTCCGAAAACCTTCTCCGTTCTTAAGGAAGTCATCGACGGCTATCGCAGATCGCCTTGGATCCAAGCTCAGTTGCGCTATGCCGAATCAGGCATCATTGAGCACTTCGCCCAACTGCCCGAAGCGCTGCCCTATCTGATCGACTCGGCGCGGGACGACAACGCCGGTTGGCCACTGAACGCTGCGGCCATGAAGGCGCTGGCAGAGCACCACAGGGACAATCGGCAGATACGTCCTCTGCTGGAGGCGTCCGCGCGGCAACCGCGCCGTGCACAGGACGACCAAGCCCCAGGCAGTGCGCTCGAACTGCTGGTCAAACACTATCCCTTGGACCAGCGTCTCTGCGATCTGCTGGCGGAGGTGGTCGAAATCCGTGAACATCTCACGGAGCAGCAGCTGATCCTGACCAGCCTCGCCAAGGCGCGGTATCCGAAGCGCATCGAGGTCCTGCATAAGCAGGCCGACCATGCAGCCCATCCTGGGGCGCGGGCGCTGGCCGTTGAGTTGCTGGCGGAATGCTTTGCGGACAAGACCGATGTTGCGGAGCCCATCGAGGAAGACCCCACCCTTACGGGGGTGCTGAAAGACCCATTCCCGGACCAGCGAGCCAAGCTCGCATTTCTGATGGAACTGGCCTGCGAAGACGACAGAGTTGATCATCGTGTCAGGGCGGCTGCGTTCGCCGGCCTGGCCAAGCACTTTGCCTCGGACGACGGAGTGCAGCGGTTCTTCCGGGACAACGGCCTCGTGGACCCGCAAAGCGCGCTGCGCCAGGCCGTCGATGGAATGGTCGGCAGGTACTTCACTTTCGGCGAAGGGATCATGGAGGTTCTGACGGATCGCCTGATAAACGATCCGGAAGCGGCCGTGAGACGAGAGGCGGCCAAGCTGCTCGCCGCTTTGTCGGAACCCGACAACGGCAGGAAGCCGCAGTTGATGCGCACGATGATGTTTCTGCACCTGAGTGCCGAAACGCCGCATCTCGCCAATGCCTTTGGTCAAGGTGACCTCGAGGAGCGGATTCGGATGATTGTCGGCTACGGTCCGCTCCACAAGGATGCAAAACCGAATTTCGTCGGCCCGGACGAAGCCCTTTTTCTTCAAGGATCCGAGAGAACCCTGCTGGGGCGTTGGCCACGCGCCCTTTGTACCAAACAGCAGTTCAGAACCGAGAGAGTCCTTCAGTCCTACGTCTGCGCGACGGGCTATATCCGCTTCTGGTTCACTGAGGAGTACAGCGAGGAGGAACGGCAGGAAGTGCGCAAAGCGATCGAGCGAGGGGATCCCTTCGAAGTCAGACCGCCGCAGGTACTCAACATGGCCCGTCACACCGCCTGGGTCGGATACTGGCTCGCCGGCCGCGGCCTCGAACGGCAGCAACTGGAGCATGGTATTCGCGTCATCGCGGAGGCGATCTTTACCCGCAAAGACACCATCGACACAGCGATGGACTTTATCCTGCGCGGCGCCCGGCACTACCGCGATTGGATCAAGCGACAGTCGCTTGAGGATCTGCCTAACTGTCAGTCGTGACCGCACAGCGCCGGTGCGTCCTGCGGCCATCGGCGCTGAGACCCGCTGCCTCAACGAAGCTGTCGCGGACATCCTCTGACGGGTGCGAGACTCCCCTGACCAACCTTACGCCAGAGCTTCTAGAAGGCGTTCGCGGGTGTAGGAGACGCGGGGGTGGCGCAGGGCGGCCTTGGGCCAGGCCAGGTAGAGCGCGTTGGTGACCCGGGTCCGCCCCTCATCGAGACGCCTCAGGCGGCGGGCGCCCAGGGCATCCTCCACCAGATAGTCCGGCAGCACCGACCAGCCGCAGCCGGCCTCCACCAGATCGCGGACCATGCGAAGGTTGGGCGCGACCGCCGCCGCCTTCAGCGCGTCGGCGGAAAGCCGCGCGGCCTCCAGGTAACGCCGCAGCAAGGACAGGTCCTCGTCATAGGCGACGGCAGGCGCGGCAAGAGCTGCGGAGAGCGCCGCACCGTCCCCCAGGGTCCGCGCCGCCCAGGCCGGAGCGGCGACCGGAACCAGCCGCTCCTCGCCGATCTTCGCAAAGCCCAGGCCGCGCTCGCCCGGCCGCGAGGCGGTGACCGCCAGATCCACCGCCCCCTCCCGCAGCGCGCGGTAGATGACATCGCGGCCCCCCAGGGTCACGCGCACCGAGAGACCGGCGGCGGTGAGGCGGGCCAGCGGCTCGACCATGCGGGCGCGCAGGAACTCCACCGGCCCGGCGAGGCGGACCGTCCCGACCACGGCTTCGGCACGGGCGCGCAGGGCTGAGAAGGTCGCCTCCAGGCCGTCGAGGCCTGCCCCAATGGCGGCGGCCAGTTCGTCGCCCGCCGGGGTCGCTTCGACGCCACGGGCGTGGCGGCGGAACAGCGGCCGTCCGAGCTGCTGTTCCAAGGTCCGGATGTGGGCCGAGGCGGCGGGCTGGGTGATGCCCAGGCTCACCGCCGCGCGGGAGATCGAGCGGCTGCGGTGCACCTCCAGGAAGGTGCGCAGAGGGACCAGAGGGGTCATTGATTAGCCATAGATTTTTCTATGACTGACCGCAAGAGACTTTGCTTCTCCTGATGAAGTGACGGGGCCACCTTTGGGTCAGCGAACCTCAACCACAGGAGCCAAAAACATGAGCACCAAAGACAGCAGCAAGCGCGCCCTCGTCATCCTCACCTCCCACGGCGTGAAAGGCGAAACCGGGGAGCCGACCGGGTTTTACTGGGAAGAGCTGGCGACCCCCTACTGGGCCCTGCGCGACGCCGGCTATGCGGTGGATATCGCCAGCGTAAAGGGCGGCAATCCGCCGGCCGATCCGGGCTCGGCCGCCGAGGAGGGCCGTCCCGCCGCCGTCCAGCGCTTCCTGGACGATGCCGCCGCCATGGCAGCGCTGGAGCACAGCCACGCCGTCGCCGATGTCGATCCGACCGCCTATGGCGCGGTCTTCCTGCCCGGCGGCCACGGCGTGATGTGGGACACCGGCCAGAGCCCCGCAGTGGGCACAGCCGTCGCCCGCGCCTACGAGAACGGCGCCGTAGTCGGTGCCGTCTGCCACGGCCCGGCCGGGCTGGTCGGCGCTACGCTTTCCGACGGCACGCCGCTGGTCAGCGGCAAGCGCGTCAACAGCTTCACCGATGCCGAGGAAGAGGCCGTCGGCCTGACCGACGTTGTGCCTTACCTGCTGGAGACCGAGCTGCGCGCGCTGGGCGCCAGGTTCGAGGGCAACCCGGAGAACTTCCAGAGCTACGCGGTGCGCGACGGGCGGCTGATCACCGGGCAGAACCCGCGATCCTCCGAACGGGTTGCCGCCCTGCTGATCGAAGCCCTGGCCGATACGGCCAGCGAGAAGCACGACAAGAGCGGCGACAAGAGCGCCGCGTGACCGCAAGTTGCGGCCTCTCCTTGTGCTCCCCGGCCGCGGCGCGCGCCGGGGAGCAACCCGTCAGCAGGCCGCCGCGCCGGTCAGCCGGGCCATGACATGGGCATCGATGCATGCGCCGCGGCGGTAGGCGTAGGCCCTAAGCGTTCCCTCGACCTCGAAGCCCAGGCCCTCGTAAGGCGCGACGGCGCGCTCGTTGGCGGTCCAGACCGTCAGGCCCAGCCGCGATTGCTGTCACCAGGCGACCCGGACCAGCCGGTTGCAACCAGCCGATCCTAGCCGGCCAGTCCAGGGAACATGCCCTTCAGGCCCTCACCCAACATACCCATGGCGATGGCAGCCAGGACCATGCCCATGACCCGCGTGACCACCCCCATGCCGGACTCGCCTAGCTTTCGGGCAATCGGCCCGGCAAAGCTGAACAAGAGGCCGGTGAGGGCCGAAAGCGCCACGATGGCAGCCGAAACCTCGGTCTTGTCGAGGACCGTGGGGTTCTGCTGAGCGGCGACCAGGACGGTGGCCATGGTGCCGGGCCCGGCGACGATGGGAATGGCCAGCGGCACGACGGCGACCGAGCCCCGCCCGGCCGCGTCCTCGCGCTCCGTCGGAGTGTGGCGGTGGCTGTTGCTGTTGGAGAGCATATGAAGGCCGATCAGCAGCACGATGACGCCGCCGGCGGCGCGCAGGGTGTCGACGGTGATTCCGAAGAGATCGAGCAGGAATGACCCGCTCCAGACCACGATCAGCAGCGTGACCGCCACGGCGCAGGCGCAGGCCCAGGCGGTGGACCGCGCCTGGGCCGCGCTGCGCTCGGCGATCATGCTGGCAAAGACGCCGAGGTTGCCGATGGGGTTCATCATCGAAAAGAGCGCCGCCAGAAAGCTCGTCAGCGCCGCCTCGGTCATCATCGCCTGCGTTCCTTTACCCAAAGATTCCGCCGGTTGAGTGCCTGCGTTGGGGATACAGCCTAAGGGCTCGGCTCAAAGATACAATGCAGCGAAACTGACCATCTTCGGACACCGCACCGCGGCCCGCATCGACTGGCCCCGCGGGCGCAGGTCCGTCACAGGGACCTCGGTGATGCGCCCGCAGCCGCGCGTCCGGGGATGCCGGTCGCCATGCTGGCCTTACAGGGTTCGCCGATCGTATCGTCTTTCACCCGCCGTTCACGTAGGCATCGACCTCGGCGATGCGCGCGGCCTTGGCCTCGTCGTCCAGGAAGGAGGCTGCGAAGGAGTTGCGGGCGATCTCGGCCAGCACTGCATCGCTGAGGCCGAGCGCCTGCTGCACCGCGCGGTAGTTGTCGTTCACATAGCCGCCGAAGTAGGAGGGGTCGTCGGAGTTCAGCGTGACGAAGAGCCCCTTGTCCAGCATGGTCTTCAGGGGGTGCTTCTTCATGTCGGTCACGCCGCAGAGCCGCAGGTTGGAAAGCGGGCAGACGGTCAGCGGCATCTGCCGTTCGGCCAGCTCCGCGACCAGTGCCTCGTCCTCCAGCGCCCGGTTGCCGTGGTCGATGCGGTCGACCTGCAGCGCCTCCAGCGCGCCGCGCACGTAGGCGGGCGGCCCCTCTTCGCCGGCGTGGGCGACCGCGCGGAACCCGGCGGCCCGCGCCTTGGCGAAGACCTCGACGAAAAGCTCCGGCGGATAGCCGTTCTCCGAGGAATCAAGGCCGACGCCGACGATGCGGTCGCGGTGGTCCATGGCCTGCTCCAGGGTCACCAGGGCATCTTCCGCCGGCAGGTGGCGCAGAAAGCAGAGAATGAGCTTCGCGGTGATGCCGAGCTGCCGCTCCCCGTCGGCAAGGGCCCGGTGGATGCCGTCGAGGACAGTCTCGAAAGCGACCCCGCGCGCCGTATGGGCCTGGGGGTCGAAAAAGACCTCCACGTGTTTCACCCCATCGGCCGCAACCCGGCTGAGGTAGGCCCGCGTGAGATCGTAGAAGTCCTGCTCCTCCCGCAGCACTGACATACCCTGGTAGTAGAGGTCCAGGAAGTCCTGCAGATTGGAGAAACTGTAGGCGGCCCTGATCGCCTCCACAGAGTCGTAGGGCAGCGAGACGCCGTTGCGCTGGGCCAGGGCGAACATCATCTCCGGCTCCAGCGAGCCCTCGATATGAATGTGCAGTTCGGCCTTGGGCAGGGAAGCGATGAAATCGGTCACGGAAAGCAGATCCTCTTGGGCGCGGCGTCCTTTTTTGCGGTGGGCGTTTATAGCGAAATGGAGAAGCCCCCGTCGACCGGCAAGGCGGCGCCGGTGACGAAGTCGCTGGCGGGCCCGGCAAAAAACGCCGCCAGCCCCTCGAAGTCCTCCGGCCGCCCCCAGCGCGCGGCCGGGGTGCGCTTCAGGACGTGGTCGTTCAGGCCGTCCACTTCGCGGCGCGCCCGGCGCGTCAGGTCGGTATCGATCCAGCCCGGCAGGATACAGTTCACCTGGATGTTATCCGCCGCCCAGGCTGCGGCCAGAGACCGGGTGAGCTGAACCAGACCGCCCTTGCTGGCACCGTAGGCAGGGCTCCAGGGTGCCCCGAAGATCGACAGCATGGAGCCATTGTTCAGGATCTTGCCGCCGCCGGCTTGCTTCATGATGGGATAGCAGGCCTTGGCGCAGAGGAAGGCACTGGTGAGGTTGGCGTCCATCACCTGCTGCCACTCCGCCGCCGCCAGATCCTCCGGGCGCTTGCGGATGTTGGTGCCGGCGTTGTTCACCAGGATGTCGGGCCCGCCGAGCCGGGCCTGAGTCTCTTCCACCATGGCCGCGACCGCCGCCGCGTCGGTCACATCGCAAGCGACGGCCAAGGCCGTGGCGCCCAGGCCCTCCAGTTCTGCCGTGGCGGCGGACAGCTTCTGCCTGTTGCGGCCGGCGACGGCCACCGCCGCCCCCGCCTTGGCCAGGCCCCGGGCGATGCCCAGACCGATCCCGCCGTTTCCGCCGGTAACCAAGGCCACCTTTTGCGAAAGGTCGAAAGCCTTCATGCCGGATATCCCGCCTGCGCGCTACTGCGGCGACACATCGGGGCCTGGTTGGCTGCTGCGGGCGGCAGCCAGGCGCAAGCGGAAGGTCTGCTCGTCGGGGACGCCGGCGACTTCGAGCAGGAGTTTTTTGCGCACCGCCTCGGCAAAGCTCTGGTTGCCGTCGACGGTGACGACGAAAGCCGCCGGGCCGACGATGATGTCCTCCCGGAAGGCCTGCTCCAGGTCGTAGCTGACCGGCCGCCCGCTGGCGCAGGGCCGGCAGAGGATCGCCAGGCCGTTGATCGAGACATCGGCGGCCAGGGCGGCGTCGCGCGCCGCCTGGACCGGCAGCCCGCCCCAGTTGTTGGCGCTGTCGCCGGAGAAATCGATGATCTTGCGGAAGCCGTCGATATCGTTGTTCTCGATCAGCGCCAGGCCGGCGGCGATGGCCGAGCCGATGGCATTGCGCCCGAAGGCCTGGCGCGGCTTTTCCAGCAATTGCTGCGCGAAGGCAGCGGCAGAAGCCTCGCCATCGATGATGGTCCAGGGCACCACCACCTCCTGGGAACTGGCATTGCCCCATTCCACATAGGTGACGGCGATCTTGCCGTCGTGCCCCAGGCCGATGGCCGCCAGGATGTCGGGGTCGGTGATCGCCTCGGCGTAGCCCTGACGCTGAAAGAAAATCTCGTCGTCGTCGATGGAGCCGGAGGCATCGGCCAGCAGAACCAGCTCCAGGTCGACGCGCTCGGCCGCCTGCAGCGGAGGCGACATCGCCAGGGCCAGGCTTGCGAGAAGAACGCCAAGGACTCCAAGGGCCTGCATCGGGGGCCGGGCCGGAAAAGGCATGATCCGCATCCTCGCAATGTTGTCGGCGCAGTTGTGTCGGCGCAGTGTCATCGGCGCAGGGGGGTGCCGCTGCGCAGCGAGCATAGCTTTTGATGCCGGCCGGCGATAGCGGGTCTGTCGTGCAGTCCTCGCTGACAGCCGCGCCGCGCGGAGATAAGCTCTTGCTGAAGCACGACGGAGGGCGCAGATGTCAACGAAGCGTGGACACTGTCTTTGCGGGGCAGTCAGCTATGAATATGACGGGCCGGAGAACTGGCGCGGGCATTGCCATTGCGAATCCTGCCGGCGCAGCACAGCCTCGCCCTTCACCACGTTTTTCGGGGTCGACCGAACGGCTTGCCGCTTTACCGGGGCCGAGCCCGCGGTCTACCGCTCTTCTCCCGGTGTGCGGCGCCTGTTCTGCCCGACCTGCGGAACCCCGATCGCCTACGAAAGCGAGCGCTGGCCGGAGGAAACGCACTTCTACGCCGCCACCCTGGAGGACCCCCGGGACTTTGCGCCCGAGTTTCACGTCTTCTGGTCCGAGCGCCTGCCCTGGGTGCACCTGCAGGACGATCTTCCGAAAAACGAGGGCAGCGGCAGCTAAAGACAGAGGTCCCTCACTCATCTGCAGCGATTCGCGCTTGGCCCGGCGCCAAGGCCCTAGCTATGCTTCGCGGCGCCCGCCGACACTGGGACGCGTTGACCCATGAAAATCCTGAAAGCCAGCGCCTACTCCGGCCCCAACCTCATCGCCGCGTTTCCTCTGGTGCATCTGGCGCTCCAGGTCGAAGGAACGCAGAGCTGGCCCGGCGACGAAGGAAGCCCGGGGATTTCCGACGGCCTGATCGCCCTGCTGCCGGGCCTGGAGGTGCACCCGGGCAAGTCGAACCAGCCGCGTGGCTTCATCGCGGAACTGCGCGGCGGTTCGGATCTGCCGCTGGGCTATGTCGTCGCGCGCGTCGCCACTGAGCTGCTGCGCGACGGCGCCGATTCGGTGGGCCTGGCCGGCGTTACCCGCCGCGCCGAAGGCGCGCTTCAGGACGCCTTCTTTCTGTACGAAGACGCCGACATCGCAGTGCAGGCGGGGAAGGTCGCCGTGCTGCTGGTCCTCGCTCAGTTGCCAGCGCGGCTGCGGCCGCGCAACGACTTTCCTCCGAACATCAACGCCAAGGAAGCCCTGGCTTCCTTCAGGCGATGGGCAGGGGCAGCGGCGCTCGACCAGACGGCACTGGCTTTGATCCGTGAGGCCCGGCGGCGTGATATCCCATGGTTCGTCCTCGACCGGCCGCGCCGCATCGTGCAACTGGGTCAGGGCTGCAAGCTGCGCCGGATCCGGGAAACCGTTACCGGCGCGACGCCGGCCATCACGACTTGGATTCAGGCGGACAAGTCGACGACAAACCGGCTGCTCGCCGGCCTTCATTTCCCGGTTCCCAAACAGGCCAGGGTCAGCGATCCGGACGCAGCGGTAAATGCAGCCCGTAAGGTCGGCTTTCCGGTGGCCGTGAAACCGCTGGATTCCGGAAAGGGGCGCGGCATCTCCCTTATGGTTTCAGATGACGACGCGGTGCGTGCTGCCTTCGCACTTGCGCGGCGATACAGCGCACAGGTCATCATTGAGAACCATATTGCAGGCGCCGATCATCGGGTGCTGATTGTCGGCGGCCGCATGCTTGCCGCCGCCAGGCGCCTGCCCGCAGCCGTGACCGGCGACGGCCAGAGCACAGTTGCGGAACTGGTCGCCGAGGTAAACAAGGACCCGCGCCGCGGCGTCGGATTCAGCCGCCTGATGAACCGCATCGAGTTGGATGCGCAGAGCGATGCCCTCCTGAGCAAACAGGGGCATTCGCGCGAGAGCGTTCCAAAGAAGGATGAGCGCGTGCTGCTGCGCGAAACCGCCAACATCTCGACCGGAGGCACGGCAATCGATGTGACCGACGCGGTCCATCCGGAAAACCGCTGGATGCTGGAGCGGGCTGTGCGCATAACGGGGGCCGACATTGCCGGGGTCGATTTCCTATCGCCGGATATCTCACGCTCCTACCGCGAGGTCGGCGGCGCCATCTGCGAAATCAACGCCTCTCCCGGCCTGCGCCCCCATCAAATCGCCGAAGGGCCGCCGCGCGACGTTGTCGGCCCCATCGTCGACATGCTGTTTCCTGAGAAAGACAACGGGCGCATTCCCATCGCCGCCATAACCGGCACCAACGGCAAGACGACCACGTCACGCATGTTGGCCCATATCCTCCGCTGCGCCGGAGACGCGATCGGGGTCAAGACAGTCGGTCTGGTCACCACCGACGGCGTTCACATCGATGATCAACTGGTCAGCAAGGGCGACTTTGCCGGCGGGACCGGCGCGCGGGTCCTGCTGCGCGATCCGAGCGTGGAAGCCGCCGTGCTTGAGACTGCCAGAGGCGGCATCGTCAAGACCGGGCTCGCCTTCGATTACTGTGATGTTGCGGCCTTCATGAACGTGGCGACCGACCACATCGGCCTCGATGGCATCAGAAGCCTGGACGAAATGGCTTTGGTCAAGGGCCGGGTGATCGAGGCGGCGCGCCGACTGGCGGTTCTGAACGCCGAGGACCCGCGATGCCTTGCCATGTCCGCACAGAAGGAACCTGAGCAGGTTTGCCTGTTTTCCGCTGCCGAACTCACCGCCGAGCAGCGCGAACACCTGTCCAGAGGCGGCCTGGCCGTCAGCCTCGCTGGAGATCCGGACGACCAGGTCATTGTCCTGCATCATCGCGGCGGGACCGAAGAGATCGCACCCGTCAGCCACATCCCGGCGACCCTGGAGGGCGCCGCACGCCACAACGTTCTCAATGCGCAGGCGGCAGCGGCCCTGGCCTATGGACTGGGCATCCCCTGCGCGCGCATCGGCGAGGCGCTCTCAAGCTTTGAAAGTTCGTTCGACAGGAACCCGGGCCGCCTCAACGTCTTCGACGGACACCCCTTCAAGGTGGTCATGGACTTCGCCCACAATCCCGACTGCGTCAGGGTGATCTGCGATATGGTTCAACGGATGAAGGTGGACGGCCGGCGGATCTGCATGCTGGGCAGCACAGGACATCGCCAGGGGGAACACATAGGCGAAGTCTGCGAACTCGTCGCGCAGCGGTTCGATTCCTTCATCTGCACGCGAAACAAGCGTGTCAGCGAAGAACGCCAGAGCATCCGGGGTTTCCCTGGAGAGGAGATCCCACATCGTCTGGCCGCTGCCTTGATGGAAAACGGTGTCGATGCAAGCCGGATCGTAACCCTCGACGACGACAACGAGGCCGTCGACAGAGGTCTCAACATGTCACGGGAAGGGGACCTCCTCGTGCTGCTGCTGAACAACAGAGAATGGGCCTGGGAGCGTATCCTCGGCTTTCAGGCCAAGGACTGAGGTTGAGCATCTTCCACGCAGGCATTGGCCGGACAGGAGTCGGCCGGGCAGGAATCGGCCGGGCAGGAATCGACCGGGCAGGAATCGACCGGACAGGCACACCGAAGGTCTGGGGTCGGCGCAGGGCTTCTCGGACATGAAGGTCTTAAAAACAAGCGCCTACGTCGGACCGAACATCGTCGCGCCGGTTCCAGGCGTCCATCTGCGCTGGACACAGGAACAGCCCCTGCACTGGCCGGGCCAAGCCGACGACAGCGCCTGTACGGAGCGGCTGCTTGAGCTTCTTCCCGGCCTTTACGAGCACCCCGGCCGGGGAAACGAACCCGGAGCGCTGGCCGAACACCTTCGTGCCACGCCTCCCCTGCCGCTCGGCTATGTGATCGCCCGCATCGCCACCGAACTGCAGCGCCTGGAGGGCGATACCGTCCAGGCTGCGATGTTCAGGCAGAGCAAGGACGGGCGCTTTGCGAATGTTTTCTTCCGCTACCGCGACCCGGAGATCGGGCTGCTGTCCGGGCGGACTGCGATCACACTTGCCCTGGCACTCCTGCCCCAGAAGATCAGAACTGAGCTCGGCCTTTCATGGGCCGCCTCTGCTGAAGCGGTCATCGAGGATTTTCGCCGCCAGCGCAAGCGGCTGGGCCTCGACCAGACGGCCCGTGCTCTGATTGCCAAGGCAGAGCAGCGCGATATCCCCTGGTTTGTCGTCCACCGGGGAATGCGGGTGGTGCAGATGGGACAGGGCTGTCATGCACGGCGTATCTGCGAGACCATAACAACGGCGACACCGCACATCGGCGCCATGTTGCAGAACGACAAGGCGGCCACCAACAGCCTGCTCGCCGAGGTTTACCTGCCCGTCCCGCGGCAGGCCATTGTCGATACCGCAGACGCCGCGCTGGAGGCCGCACGGCACCTCGGCTTCCCCGTGGTCGTCAAACCCCATAACGCCAAGAAAGGCCTGGGAGTCACGCTGCAGCCGGAAACCGATGAGGCAATCCGCGCAGCCTTTGCTCATGCCCACGAGCATAGCCGCTACGTCCTAGTGGAAAAGCACATCGCCGGAGACGACCACCGGGTCCTCGTCGTCGGCGGCCGGATGGTCGCGGCCGCCAAACGCATTCCGGCGATGGTAACCGGCAACGGAAGCAGTACCATTGCCGAGTTGGTTGCCGAAACGAACAAGGACCCAAGGCGCGGAACCGGGTTCAGCCGCGTCTTGAACCTCATCGAACTCGATGAACAGGCTGACCAGGTCCTTGCCCGCCAAGGCCATAGCCGGGACAGCGTCCCACCAGACAAGGAAGTCGTCTACCTGCGCGGCACGGCCAATATCGCGACCGGCGGCTCAGCGGTCGATGTCACCGAGAAGGTGCATCCATCAAACCGCAGGATGCTCGAGCGAACGGCCCGGACACTGGAACTGGACGTTGCTGGAATCGACTTCATCACGCCCGACATCTCCCGGCCCCACCGCGAGGTTCAAGGGGCGATCTGCGAGGTCAACGCCTCCCCCGGCCTGCGCGCCCACCTGGTGGACGAAAATGCCCCGGATGTCGTCGGCCCGATCATCGATCTGCTGTTCCCGAAAGTCCGCAACGGCCGCATTCCCATCGCAGCGATCACCGGAACGAATGGCAAGACCACCACGTCGCGCATGCTGGCCCATATCCTGAGGGTCGGTGGCAGCGACATCGGCGTCAATGTCGTGGGCCTGGTCACCACCAGCGGCGTCTACATCAACGGCGACCCAGTTCTCAAAGGCGATCTTGCCGGCCTTGCCGGCGCCAAGGTCCTGCTGCGAGATCCCTCCGTCGAGGCCGCGGTCCTGGAGACCGCGCGCGGCGGGTTGGCGCGTACCGGATTTGCCGCCGACTGCTGCGACGTCGGGGCGGTCATGAACATCGCATCGGATCATCTCGGCCAGGATGGCATCAACAGCCTCGACGAAATGGCCGCGCTGAAGGGCCGCGTCGCCGAGGCCGCGCGCAAGCTCGCTCTTCTGAACGCCGACGATGCGCGCTGCCGGGCGCTGGCTGGCCTGAAAGATCCACAGCAGCTCGGTCTGGTCTCGATGGCACCTCTGGGAGAAGGACTCCGCGACCACCTCGCCAGAGGCGGGCTCGCCATAACGTTGGAACCGAGCCCCAAAGGCCCGATGATCGTGATCCACCATGCGGGAACGCAAACCCCGCTGCTCACGGGGCTCGAGATCCCCGCGAGCCTGGGAGGAGCCGCGGTGTACAACATTCAAAATGCCATGTTCGCGGCCGGCCTTGCCCATGGGCTCGGGCTCTCCGCCGCGAGCATCACGAAGGCCTTGAAGGGTTTCCGGAACGATCCCGAGCACAACCCGGGGCGGCTCAACGTTTTCGACGGCCATCCCTTCAAGGTCGTGCTCGACTATGCGCACAACCCCCATGGCGTAGACGCCGTCTGCAGCGCCGTTCGCGGCCTGGAGGTGACCGGACGCCGCATCTGCGTTCTCGCAAACGCCGGGAACCGCCACGCTGAACACATCGCGGAGGTATCCGCGGTCGTGGCCGATAAATTCGATTTCTTCATCTGCTCGCGCGACGGAAGCTACAGCGAGGCTCATACGGCCGCGCGCGGCTTTCCGCCCGAAGAGATTCCCCTTCGCCTTGCCGCATCGCTCAAGAACCGGGGCATCGGTGCTCAGCGGCTGGAGATCATCGACGACGAGCAAACAGCGGTCACCCGCGCCCTCGACATGGCGGAGGAGGGCGACCTCCTGGTGATCTTCTCCACCGAGTCAGAATGGTGCTGGAACCGGATCGTTCACCACGCTGCCGAAGATAGCAGCTCGGCGGAGTAAAACCCCGGCGCCTACTCCCCCGGTACCTACTCCCCCGGTACCTACTCCCCCGGCGCGTTGACGGCCGGGGCAGCGGCCCGTGCCGCGGCGGGGCTGCCACCGGCGGCGGAGTCTGTTCCACCGGAAGCCGGCGCCGCCTCGACGAAACAGTCGATGGCAGCCTGGACGCCACCCTTGCCGTGGGGAATGCCGAGGGCCGCCAGACTGGTTTCCACCACGCCCAGGGTGCCCAGCATCATCGGCGCGTTGACATGGCCCATATGGGCGATGCGGAAGGCCTTATTGGTGAGGTCGCCGATGCCGATGCCGAGCACTACGCCACAGACCTCCTCCGCATAGCGCAGCAGCGGTGCCGGGTCATGCCCTTCCAGGCGGACGGTGGTCACCGAGTTCGCCCGCGCCTCCGGAACCAGAACGTTGAAGCTGAGCGCGCCGCCCTCCGCCCAAACCGCAACCGCACGCCGTGTCGCTTCGGCGAGGATACGGTGCCGCTCGAAGACCGCCGGCAGCCCTTCGGCGAACAGCAGGTCGAGCGCCTTTCGCAGGCCGAACAGCAGATGCTCCGGCGGCGTACCGCAGTACTTGTTGTAGTGGCGCGGCCCCTCGCGCTGGGTCCAGTCCCAGTAGAAGGTGCGCAGATCGGCGGTCTCGTGGGCGGCGAGCGCCCGCTTGCCGGCGGCCACGAAACTCAGCCCCGGCGGCGTCATCAGCCCTTTCTGAGAGCCGGTCACGCCGACGTCGATCCCCCAGCCATCCATGTCGAAGGGCATGGTGGCGAGCGAGGCGATGGCATCGACCATGAAGAGCGCCCCGTGGCCGGCCGCATCGATCGCCCGGCGGACTGCCGGAATGTCGTTGACGATGCTGGAGGCGGTGTCCACCTGGACCACCAGGACCGCCTTGATCTCGCCCGCCGTATCGGCCCGCAGCCGTTCCTCCAGGGCGGCGGGATCGACCGGGTGGCGGTAGCTCGCCGGCATCTCCTCGACGACGATGCCCTGGGAGGCGGCCATTTCGCCCCAGGCCGGCGCGAAGAGGCCGGAGCCCAGGACCAGCACGCGGTCGCCGCGCGAGAGCGTGTTGCTGAGGGCCGCTTCCCAGGCGCCATGGCCATTGGCGGCATAGATATAGGTCCGCCCCTCGGTCTTGAAGACGCGGCGCAGGTCGTCCAGGCAGCTATAGGTCGTATCCAGCAGGGCGCCGGCATAGATCTCGATCGCCGGGCGGTGCATGGCCTGAAGGACCTCGTCCGGCACCGTCGTGGGGCCCGGAATCGCCAGGAATTCCCGTCCATGTCGCAGAGTCATCGCGCGAAATCTCGTCTTTGCGGTGGCAGCGGCGGAAGGGAGCCTAAGCGCCCTGCGGCAGAGGGGCAAGCCCGTCGCAGGCGGCCCGGATCCCGCGATGGCCGCGCGGTCACGCCGTGCCGGTAAAGCGCTCGTAGCGGAAGGGGGCCGGATCGACAAGGGTCGGGCGGCCCGTGGCCAGCTGTGCCGCCAGATGGCCGACCCCGGGACCGAGCCCGAAGCCGTGGCCGGAAAGCCCGGTCGCGACCACCAGCCCCGGCAGCGACGGGGCCGGGCCGATGACCGGGATCTCGTCGGGCATGACATCGATCATGCCGCCCCAGCGCTCCACTGGCTTCACCTCGGCAAGCTGCGGGTAGAGTCTCTTCGCGGCCTGCAGGACGTCGTCGAGAAGCCGGTGGTCCGGCGCCGGATCGAAGACGCGGACCGCCTCGAAGGGAGTCACCTGGTCGCCCTGCCAGCGGTGCCGGCCGAGCGGGCCGAAATAGGCCCGCCCCAGGCGCAGCTTCAGGATGCGCAGACAGGCCTTCAGGATCGGCGTGAAAGCGCGGAAGTGCGCGATGGCGGCGGGAACGATGTCTAAGCGCGCGGCCCCGGCCCGTGCCACGGTATAGCCGCCGTCCAGGCGGCGGCGCAGCGCGGCTCCTTTGGCCCCCAGGGTGCTGTCGGAAATCAGCGGGGCCGGCGTCGTGCGCTGCGCCGAGGACTGCACGGCAAGCTGCGGCAGGGCAAGACCCAGGTTCTCCAGAAACGGTCGCGACCACACGCCGCCGGCCAGCACGACGGCCTCGCAGGCGATGGCGCCGTGCTCGGTCACCACCGCGGCGATCCGGCCGCCGGCGGTCTCCAAGGTGCGCACGGCCGTACCCTCGAAGATTTCGGCACCGGCATCCGCCGCCAGCCGCGCCATGGCCGGGACCGCGAGTATGGGCTCCGCGTAGATGTCGCTGGGCGTGTGCAGGCCGCCGACGAAAGGCGCGTCGGACTGACCCAGCAGTGCGTCTACGTCCGCGCGGCTCAGCACGCGCGTATCGAGCTGAAAATCCTCGGCCTGCTCCAGCCAGGCCGCGTGACGGGCAAGCGCCTCCTCGTTCTCCGCAAGGTAGGTGGAACCGCCGCCGCGCAACCCGATGTCGGTCTCAAGCCGTGCACCGATCCGGTGCCAGAGCTGCTGGCTTTCGATCATCAGCGGCAGTTCGCGCAGGTCGCGGCCCTGCTTGCGGATCCAGCCCCAGTTGCGCGACGACTGCTCGCCGGCGATGCGCCCCTTCTCGCAGAGCACCACCGGCACACCCCACTCAGCCAGTGCGAGCGCCGCAGTCACGCCGGCAACGCCGCCACCGATCACAACGACACTGGCCCGCTTCGGCAGCGGGCGCTCGGGGGACTGGGCGAAGGCAGGCGTCACCAAATGGCCTCTTGCGTGTTGTTACCGGAGCCCGGCGTTGCCGGAACTGGGGACCAGGGCAGCAGCCGGATCCTTCGCAGTCGCTGATCCTGCCGACACTAGCCGTCGGCCTGGGCACCTGCCAAGGGCCTGGGCGCCTGCCAAGGCCCGCGGCAAGCACGCCGCCCCTTGAGTTTCGGGGCCGCCGCTCTTACCCTGGCTGGGTTGGCAGCGCCCCTGCCTCCCCCCTCCCACCGGGAAAGCATTCGACATGCAGGGCGACGACCTCATGGACCCCAATCCGTTCGAGCCTGCGCACAATGGAGGGACTGCGGAGACCGCTCGTATCAGGAGGGTATCGCATGAGACTGTCTGCTCCCATCTTCAGACTGAAACGACAGGCCAGGCTGCTGGCGCGCGAAGCCGGGCTGCCGCTGCACGCAGCCTTGGACCGGATCGCAGGCGACGAAGGCTTCCGGAGTTGGAGCCACCTGGCCGCCCGCTTCTCTGAGCGGTCGACGGCCAGCACCATCCTGGCGGAGCTGAAACCGGGCGACCTGATGCTTCTGGCCGCGCGCCCCGGCCAGGGAAAAACACTGCTGGGATTGGCACTCGCGGTGGAGGCGGCCAGGGCCGGGCGCCCGGGGTTCTTCTTCACCCTCGACTGGAGCGAGGGGGACGTCCTGCAGCACCTTCGAAGCATCGGGACCGATCCGAAAAGCCTCGGAGGCTCTTTCGTCCTCGACACCTCCGACGACATCCGCGCCGATCACATCACCGCATGCCTGGGCGGGGCGCCGCGTGGCGGCCTGGCCGTGGTCGACTATCTCCAGCTTCTCGACCAGCGGCGCTGCAACCCCGAGCTCGGCGCACAGATGACAGCGCTGAGCGCCTTCGCGCGGGCCAGCGGATCGATCCTGGTGATGATCTCCCAGATCGACCGCCGCTTCGATCTCCAGGCGAAGGCGCTGCCCGATCTCTCGGACGTACGCCTGCCCAATCCGCTCGATCTCGGGCTTTTCACCAAGTCCTGTTTCCTTCACGACGGTGCGGTGCGGCTGGAGGCCGTTGCCTGAGGGCGGCCGATCAGGGCAAGAGGCCGTTTCACAACACTTCGCGGGTACGCTTCTGCCGGGCAAGGCCATGGGCCCACCAGGCGCAGAGCAGGCCCAGGAACGAAGTTGCGAACATCAGCCCCAGCAGCGCCATCGCGCCGCTCTGCTCGGTGACGACGATACCTGCCGTCCAAGTCAGAAGGGCGCCGGCCCCCATGGTCAGAGCCCCGGCGAGGCCGGAGGCGGTGCCCGCCAGGTCGGTGCGAACCGACATCGCGCCGACGTTGCTGCTGGGCATCGTGATGCCGTTGCCGATACCGACGAAGACGGTGGCGCCGAAGAGGGCAAGCTCGTGCACCACCCCGCCGGAAAAGAGCAGCAGCCCGGCGGCCAGGCCGGAACAGGCGACGATGCGCCCCGCCAGCATCATCGTCTCAAGTTCGAAACCCTTGGCGAGGCGGGCCGCGGCAAAGCTGCCGAGAACGAACCCGCCGGTGATGGACCCGACGTAAAGGCCCAGCATGCCGGGCGAGACCTGGAACAGAGCGGTGGCAACCAGAGGCGCGCCGGCAATGAAGGCAAAGAAGGCGCCGGTTGAAAACGCCATACAGCCGGCGTAACCCCAGAAACGCCCGGACCGCAGCAGAAGCGGGTAGGAGCGGATCTGGGCGCCGAAGGTCTGCGAAGGCGATGCGTTGGTCTCCCCCAGATCGACCCAGGTCAGGCCGAAGAGGGCGACCCCCATCAGGGCGAAGGCGAGAAAGCTGGAGCGCCAGCCGAAGAGCTCGTCGAGCGCGCCGCCCACCATCGGCCCCAGCATCGGCGCCACCGCCATGGCCATGGCAATGGTGCCGAGCATGCCGGCCGCCTCTTTCGGGGGGACCATGTCCCGCACGACCACGCGCGACAGCGCACCGCCGGCGACGATGGCAGCCTGAAGCAGCCTGAAGAACAGGAACACCCAGACGTCCTCCGCCATCAGGCACCCCAGCGACGCCAGCGCGAAGAGAGCGATCGCCCAAAGCAACACGGGCCGGCGGCCGTAGCGGTCCGACAGCGGCCCGATCACGATCTGCAGGACCGCCGTCACCGCCAGATAGCCCGCAATCGCGAGGCTGACCAGGGTGTAATCGGCGTCAAGATCGGCGGCAATGTTGACGAGCGAGGGAACGAACATGTTGAGCGAGAGGATCGAGACGCCGGTCAGCAGAATCAGCGTCAGCATCCTGGGCGGCGTTCGGTCAGCGGGGGCCATCTTTGCAACCTTTTGAAATACAGAAACAAAAAAGCCCCCGAACCGGTCGGGGGCGCGTCACGTCGTGATCCGGAAGCGGTTACCGCTTCCCGCGCCTTCGCCTCGCTACGATGTCAGAGCTGAAGCTGGTGTTGGTGCTGATCACGATGGTTCTCTGTCTGGATGGCGGCTGCGCCCGGATCGCTCGAGCGCCCCGGACCGGTCGAACGCTATGGCTCATAACCTTACTTGTCAATGACAGCACCCGGAAGGAGCCGACCCAGCGAAAGCCAGCTTCGCCCGCAATGCCGATTTTCGCCCGAAGCGCATTGTCGGTTAGACTGACACCTCAGCGGCCTGGACGGATCGCGAAACCAGAACCGCTCGATAGGCCAAAGGCACAGAAAGCGAGGCGCTGGGCATGCGTAAGGTTTTGAAGGTCCTTCACTCGCTGGCCGCCTGCGGGCTGATCGGCGGGCTCGGCTGCTACATGATCCTGCTCGCCATGGCGCCGCAGGACACGCCTGCCGCCTACGCGGATCTGCGGCAGTCGATTGCGGCGATCGGCACCTACGTTCTGCTGCCCTCAGTGGCCATTGCGCTGGTCTCCGGCCTGGTTTCCATGGCCACACACCATCCGTTCCTGAACAAGGGATGGGCCCTGGTCAAGGCGGCGATGGGCATCTTCATGTTAAAGGGCGTGCTGACGGTAATCGGCGCGAAGGCCGACTACGCCGCTGTCGTCTCCCGAAAGATCGCAAGCGGTGAGTCCGCACCGGAGGTTCTTGACGCAGCACTTGCCCAGGAATGGCTGGCCCTTGGTGTTGTCATGGCGCTCTCGGTCGCCAATGTCGTCCTGGGAGTCTGGCGTCCGCGGTTCATGCCGCGCTCGCAGACCGAGGCGAAGCCCAAGGCGGCGCCAGACGTTTATGCCGCTCACGCAGACAGCGGGCGCAGCCGTCCGGCGGCTTAAGGCGGATGGTGTTTGGACGAAAACACTTTCGTATCTGAGTCTGAACACCTGAATCCGCTCTACGCCCAAGAACCAGAGCAGACCCAAGCCGTTCGACGATGGAGGCCTGCCCGAGCCGGACGCTTCCCTTCCACTTAAGGCTGGGATATACCCCCGGGGCGCGCCGCCAGGAGGCGGCGGACGTTGCACTTCTGTGACATCTTGCGGGGAAGACCATGAGCACGGCAGTTAGCCTTTCGGGGGGGCAGGTGCTGACGTCCCAAGGTCGTTTCGAGGTCGCCGACCTGCACATTGCCGACGACCGGATCGCGGACTCGCCGGCCGCCGATCCGCTGCGCATCGATTGCCGCGGATACTGGGTGTTGCCCGGCATTGTCGACGTCCACGGCGACGCCTTCGAACTCGAACTGCATCCGCGCCCGGGCGTCGACATCGCTTTCCCGATCGCCATGGCCTCGGTCGACCGCCAACTGCTTGCCAACGGGATCGTCACCGCTTTCCACGGCCTGACGGTTTCCTGGGAGCCGGGCGCGCGCAGCCTGGACGCCGGACGCCGCTTCATGGAAGGGCTCCAGGCTCTGCGTCCGCGCCTGACGGCGGATCACCGTGTCCAGTTGCGCTGGGAGACCTTCGCCCACGACGCCATCGACGACGTCGCCGCCTGGCTCGCCCAGCAGCCGACGCCGGCGGTCGCCTTCAACGACCACACGACGGCGACCATGGAAAAGGTGAAAGCCGGCAACCACCAGAAGCTCGGCCAGTGGGCACAGCGCGCCGGCGTCACCGTGGAAGAGTACCTGGCCGAGGTCGACAGTGTCGGTCAGCGGGCGCCGGAGGTTCCGGCCAAGATCCGCAAGGTGGCGGACCTGGCAGGCCGGCACGGCGCCGTCATGCTGTCTCATGACGAGCGCTCCCGCGGCGAGCGGACCGTCCACCGCGGTCTCGGCATGACGGTCTGCGAGTTTCCGCTGGCGCCCGAGGTGGCGGCAGACGCCATCACCAATGGGGAACACGTCATCCTGGGTGGCCCCAACGTCATTCGCGGCGGCAGCCATACCGGTGCGCTGTCAGCCGAGGATGCGATCCGCGACGGACTCTGCAGCGTACTGGCCTCCGATTACTACTATCCCAGCCTGCTGCACGCCGCCGAACGCCTCGTCGACCGCGGCGTGCTGCCCTTGAAGGACGCCTGGAGCCTTGTCTCCCGCAACCCGGCGGCGGCCATGGGATTGCAGGACCGTGGAACCCTCGACGCCGGCCACCGCGCCGATGTCGTCGTCATCGATGGCTCCGGTCCCTGGCGCCTCGTCCACACCATTGCCGGCGGCCAGGTGATCAGTCTCGGCCGGTGACGCGCTGTCCGCGGAGATCCCTGTGCGAGCGTACTTCGCTGGCATACGGATACCGTGGGCCGTCCGAGCAGCTTGCAGCTTACGACCGCTTTGAGCCCGCCTCGGCGGATACTGCAGCATGAAGGAAGGCCGGATTTGAAGAAGCGTCCTGCGACCGCAGCGTGGCGTCTCGTTCAAGCCCAAATCTGCACTCCCGGACGTCCCGATGGCCTTGCCTGTCGCCTCCGCGGTGACGCTCGACAAGGCCGTCACATTGTACGGCACGTGGTTTCAGCTTGACGATATGTGCGCAGCGCACATAATGGCCGCCGATGCCGGGAAACCCATGACAGATTATGAAACCAAAGCCCTCGATGCGGACACCTGGCCGGACTTCGCGCGCCTGGCCGAGGCGAATAACGGTGTCTGGGGCGGCTGCTGGTGCATGTGGTATCACGGTAAGGACGAAAGCCCCGACGACTCTCCGGCGGGAAAGCGCAAAGCGAAGGAATGCCGTGTTCGAGAAGGACGGGCGCATGCCGCGCTGGTCTTCCATGGTGAGGACTGCGTTGGCTGGTGCCAGTTCGGATCACCGGACGAGCTCCCACGCATTCATAACCAGCGTGCCTATCTGGAGACCGATCCGATACTGCCCGACTGGCGGATCACCTGCTTCTTTTCCGGCAAGGGCCATCGCCGCGCCGGCGTGGCGTCCGCCGCGCTTTACGGTGCGATCGAGCAGATCAGGAAGCTGGGCGGCGGGCGCATCGAAGGATACCCGGAAGACATCGAAGGCCGGAAGGCTTCGCCGGCATTCCTGTTCAACGGGGCGCTCTCGACCTTCGAGCGTCTCGGCTTCGAGCGATCACGGAAGATCGGCAAGCATAAGTGGGTGGTGACCCTGACCGTGTAACGGTCCTCTGCGCGGCTTTTCGGTCAGGGCTTCGGTCCGTGACCCATCATCCCGGGCGCGCCGATCACGACCCGCGCCACAGATCATTTCACGGCGAAGACGCGGTGGATCGGGCCGCCATCGCCCGTTCGCGACTTGGTCACGGCGATGACGTTGTTGAGCCACGCGTAACGGGGATCACCGGTCTCGAATTGCGGCGCTGCGCGGAAGTAGTAGCGCCATGCGCCTGCCGGGTCGTCCGGCTTTTCGAGGTCGGCCGCATACTCGGCATCTTCCGGCGCCGACCAGAACCTTCCTTGCCAGTGAACATAAATCAGCGCGTAGTCGTGTGTTTCCAGGGAGAATCGCACATCAAGGACGCCCGTCCCATCTGACCGGATGCGTACCCAGTCCGCACCTGCGTCCGGCACAACACGCCCGCGCAGGTGGGGCCCTTCGAAGGTGCCGCCCTTCACGCGAAAGATGAGACGCGTCCCTTCAGGGGTCGGACCCGAATTCAGCGGCGGAAGGTGAAGCTGGACTCGCGCTTCGAACAAGAACTCCAACGCGGGCGGGCTGTTCGCATCCCAACCGGTGGCGCTGAGTGTCAGACCGCCGGCACTCGGGTCCAGGGTATGCGCCTTGCCACGCCCAACAACCGCAGTTGCTGCATAAAGGCCCGCGCCGACAAGCATACTTCTGCGGATCGTGTCTGGCATATATTGCCCTCCACCCGGGTCGCGCTCGTTTCGAGGAGGTGCCGGCCGAGTTGCGGCGACGCCAGGAGGCCACCCCAAAGCCACGGCACCAATAATGTGCGCTACGCACATATTGTCAAGTTGAAATCCGTGCGTGCCGCACATATCCTCGGAAGGATGAGTGACCGTACTGCCAATCTGCTCGGTGCTGTCGGGCTTGCTGTCGCCGATCGCCTCAAGGATACGGCACGCGACATCCTCAACCACGCCGGCGAGACCCCCGCGGCGCTGGTTGTCATCGGATATGGTTCGGGCCCGTCAAACGATCAGTTACGTCGTATTCTTGGCCTTTCTCACCCAGGCACAGTGCGCCTCGTTGACCGCCTTGTTGCCGATGGCCTCGTCGAGCGTCGCGAAGGACGAGACAAACGGGCGATCGCGCTCCACCTCAGCAGGCGGGGCAGAGTCCTTCGTGAGGAACTGCTGAAGGGGCGCCTTGCTGCCATCCGGCCGCTGTTGGCACCGTTGACCGGCGCGGAGCAGAAGACCCTCTCGACGCTCCTTCACAAGATGCTGTCTTCGATGGAGACGACAGACATGGAACGCCGCACGCTCTGCCGCCTCTGCGACAATCGCGTCTGCAGCAACTGCCCGATCCCAGCCGACGCGCAGGCGAAGACCTGAAGCTCAGTTTTGTGTTCGGACCGATTGCGGTCCTTGCGGAGCGGCGGATCGCAACCTCATCAGACGCTCACGCTGCAGAGAAAGTCTGGTTCGAGTCCAAACCTTTGCCCGTCAGCGCGGCGGCGGCAGCCGCTTATCGATCCAGCGGCGCACTTGTGTCAGCACTTCACCCATGTGCGAGCGGCCCTGCGGATCGACCATGGCGTGATCCCGGGTTTCGAACTCCCAATAGGTGAGGCGGTGCTCCTGGCCCGCAGCAACAAAGGCATCGCGCGTCGCACGTGCGGCCTCGACAGGTGCCGACCTGTCCCGCGCGCCGTGTATGAGAAGCACCGGAATGCCCGCCTTCAGCAGATCATCTGAGAACCGTCGATCGAGAACATCCCGCCACCAATCGTAGGAGACACCGCCCAGCACTCCCGTGGCGTTTGGATCGCTCCGAATTCCATCGAACGCAGTGCGCATCTGCTCCATCGCAGGCGGTGGCGCGACCAGCGGAAGGAACTCCGCCATGGTGAGCCCGGTTCCGGTGGAGAGCACAACAACGGCGTCGGCCTCTGCGGCCCGGTGAGCAAGGACCGATACGACGGCGCCCCCCTCGGAGCCGCCGAAGAGAACGAGGTCGCCGTCGAAGAGGCGCCTCTCCCTGAGGTCCCCGAGAACCATCATGACATCGGCCACACGCTGACTGACCGTGTGATTTTCCAGGTAGGTATCCGAACAACCCTCGATGCCGTCCGCCGGCGCATCCGCCGGCGCGACACCTGGCTTCTCGACGGTGAGAACGGCGTGGTCCGAAAGGATCTCCGCCAGCATCACGACGGAGGGGCTCGACCGCGCGGGTGAGCAGCCCGATCCTTGAGCAATCAGGACAACCCGGTTGGGACGGTCTGGGGCAACGTTTGAAAGGGCCCAGTGGATCCGGGACCCGTCAGCCCGCGCCGTTGTGTCCGCGATTTCCTTGGCGGCGCTTTGGCCGGCCGTCCAGGCCGAAGCGGCAAACAGGAAAGCCAAGACACGCGCGGACTTCGGATTGATCAGTCTAAGATGCATCATCGATTCCTGCCTCAGTTCTGGAAGAAGCCCTCCAGCGCCAAGGCTTCGGAGGGCAGCCTCGCTCTCATCTCGCTTCTGCAGGCTTCCTGGCGTAAGCCAGCCGAAGCTCGAAGAGCGAAGGCCGGCGGAGAGGGTGGGATTCGATTCGACGCCTGCGCGATACTACCAGAAGCGCTTGTTCGCGAAGGCTTTTCCCGAGCCGGTCTTCAGGTAATGCTCAAATTCCTGCGCTTTGCGTTTATCAGCAAACGCGTGGTAGGCAACCAGTGTCCAAGGTTTGAACTTGGCCGTATGGACTGATCCGCCGGCGTTGTGCGTGGCTATGCGTGCCTTGAGATTGGTTGTGAAGCCGACGTAGCGCTGTCCGGGGTGCGCTTTACTGCGAATAAGGTAGACGTAGAACATAGCGAACTTCCCGAAGAAGCCCTCCTACGCCAAGGCTTCGGAGGGCAGCCTCGCTCTAATCTCGCTTCTGCAGGCTTCCTGGCGTAAGCCAGCCGAAGCTCGAAGAGCGAAGGCTGGCGGAGAGGGTGGGATTCGAACCCACGAGGCGGTTTCCCACCCACACGCGTTCCAGGCGTGCGCCTTAAGCCACTCGGCCACCTCTCCTTGCGCTCGGAACCGGGTACGCAATGCTGGGCGCACCATGCCGGCGGCGGCGTATTGCCTGCCAGCGCTCCGGCGGCGGGACCGTAGCCGAGGGCGGGGGCGGATGCAATCCTTAGCGTAGCCCCGGCCCAACCGAAACCCTGACTTCCCCCGGGCCCGGCAGCGGCCAAAAAAACCCGGCCGCCGGTTGGCCGCAGGCATCGCGGGCTGCTAATATCCGCCCTGTCGCGATCCCGGTTGCGCCCCGGCCAGCGCAAGACCACAGCAAGAAAAGCGGGCGTGGCGGGAAGTACTTGAGGGGGACTCATGATCGTTGGCCGTATTCTCGGCTGGTTTTTTCTGTTCGGTGCACTGGTGCTGCTGGGCTGGGACGGCGTTTCCTCTGTGAGTTCCGGTGACTGGCGCTTCGCGCCCCTTGGCCAGCGCTGGTACGAGATCGATCAGGCCCTCGGCGGCTTCAGCCTCAACACCCTGCAGGCGGGCATCGAGCGCAGCATCTCCGTCAGCCTCTGGGACAACGTTTTCGCGCCCCTCCTGGGCTGGTGGGCCTGGGCAGTCTTCCTGGTGATCGGCGCAGTCCTGGTGCTGGCCTTCCGGCGCTGGCGCGGCGAGCGCCAGCCGCGGCGCTTCTCCTCCCGCGGGCGGCGCTGAGCCACAGGCCCGGCTGAGATCCAGGCTGACCCAAGCGCCAGGCTGACCCAAGCCCCAGGCTGACCAAAGCGCCAGGCTGACCAAAGCGCCGGGCCCCTAGCCGTCACCCATCTTGAGGGCGGCGAGGAAGGCGGACTGTGGGATTTCCACGTTGCCCACCTGGCGCATGCGTTTCTTGCCGGCCTTCTGCTTCTCCAGCAGCTTGCGCTTTCTGGAAACGTCACCGCCATAGCACTTGGCGGTGACGTCCTTGCGCAGGGCCGAGATGGTCTCGCGCGCGATGACCTTGCCGCCGATGGCGGCCTGGATGGCGATCTTGAAGAGCTGGCGCGGGATCAGGCCCTTGAGGCGCTCGCAGAGCACGCGCCCGCGCGGCTCGGCCTGGCTGCGGTGCACGATCATCGCCAGGGAGTCCACCGGCTCCTGGTTCACCAGGATGGAGACCTTCACTAGGTCGCTCTCGCGGTAGCCTTCGATCTGGTAGTCGAAGCTGGCATAGCCGCGGGACACCGACTTCAGGCGGTCGTAGAAGTCGAAGACCACCTCGTTCAGCGGCAGGTGATAGACCAGCATCGCGCGGCTGCCGGCGTAGGTGAGGTCGATCTGCTCGCCGCGCCGCTCCTCGCAGAGCTTGAGGATGGGGCCGAGGTAGTCGTCCGGCACCAGGATGGTCGCCTTGATCCAGGGCTCCTCGATGCAGTCGATCTTCACCACATCGGGCATATCGGCCGGATTGTGCAGTTCGACCAGATCGCCGTTGGTCATGTGGATCTTGTAGACCACCGAGGGGGCGGTGGTGATGAGGTCGAGATCGAACTCGCGCTCCAGACGCTCCTGGACGATTTCCAGGTGCAGAAGCCCCAGGAAGCCGCAGCGGAAGCCGAAGCCCAGCGCCGCCGAGGTTTCCGCCTCGAACTGGAAGGAGGAGTCGTTGAGCGCCAGCTTCGCCAGCGAATCGCGCAGGGTTTCGTAGTCCGCCGCATCGACCGGAAAGAGCCCGCAGAAGACCACCGGTACCGAGGGCTGGAAGCCGGGAAGCGGCGCGGCAGCCAGGCGCTTTTCCTCGGTGATGGTGTCGCCCACGTTGGTGTCGGCCACCGACTTGATGCTGGCGGTGAGGAAGCCGATCTCTCCCGGCCCCAGGCCGGTCAGCGTCGTCATCTTCGGGGTGAAGGCGCCGACCTTGTCCACCAGGTGGGTGGCGCCGCTGCCCATCATGCGGATCTTCATGCCCGGCTTCAGGGTGCCGTCGACCACGCGGACCAGGGTGATCACCCCCAGATAGGCGTCGTACCAGCTATCCACCAGCAGCGCCTTCAAGGGCGCCTCGGCATCGCCCTTGGGCGGCGGCAGGCGCCGCACCAGCGCTTCGAGGACGGCGCCCACACCCTCGCCGGTCTTGGCGGAGATCGGCAGCGCCTCGCTGGCGTCGATGCCGATGACCTCTTCGATCTGCTCCTTCACCCGCTCCGGCTCGGCCGCCGGCAGGTCCACCTTGTTCAGGACCGGCACGATCTCGTGGTCGTTGTCGATGGCGAGATAGACATTGGCCAGCGTCTGCGCCTCCACCCCCTGGCTGGCGTCGACCAGCAGCAGCGAGCCTTCGCAGGCCGCCAGCGAGCGGCTGACCTCGTAGGAGAAGTCGACATGGCCCGGGGTGTCGATGAGGTTTAGTTCATAGGTTTCGCCGTCCTCGGCCTTGTAGCTGAGGCGCACGGTCTGCGCCTTGATGGTGATGCCGCGTTCGCGCTCCAGGTCCATCGAGTCGAGAACCTGCTCCTTCATCTCGCGGTCGCTGAGCGCCCCGCAGAGCTGGATCAGCCGGTCGGCCAGGGTCGACTTGCCGTGGTCGATGTGGGCGATGATCGCGAAGTTCCGGATATGAGCAAGATCGGTCATGGCGTCTTCTAAGGTACAGAATCACTTCCGAGGTCCAGAATTCCAGGGGCTGCGCAGCGCGCTCGGAACCCCGGCGGGCTGGAAGATAGGGCGCGGCGGCCCCTCGATCAACGCTTGATGGGCCACCGTGCAAACGGGCGGGCCCCCTGGCTGGATCCCTGGCCGCATCCCTTACCGGAGCGGATCGAGGGTCGATCAGGGGTCGATCCGGCGAAACGCCTACAAACCAAAACACGCGAATTTGACGCGAAGTCGTCACACCCAGAGCGATAGAGGCTGTGATAGCCCTCCAGGCGAGAGGCTATGGAGGGCATGTTGAAGCGACACAATATTTTGATCGAACCTTGGCGGGAAACCTCGACCTTCACCTACCAGCGCGGCGAGCCGTTGTTCCGCTGGACCGTTACCTTCGAGCAGGACGGCGTCCGCTACCAGCAGGGAACCGCCCGCACCCATGCCGAGGCCCGCGCGGCCGCCGAGTCCTTTCTCGCCGATCGCGGGATCGAACTGCAGTGGCAGCCGCCGGCCAGTTCCACCACCCGCGTCTTGACCCCCCGGTCCGGCCAACCAAGGTTCTTCCAGTACTAGAGCAGATCTGCGCCCGGCTTCTTGCCGGAGCTTCTTACTGGGCGTCCTAGGACTTGGTTTCTATCTTTGAGGACCCTGACAAGACTGCTAGAGTACTCGGGAATTAGGGGGCATTGTCTCGATTCTTCACCGAATCTCAACGCCGGGCAGGAAGAATTGGGGAACCTCAGGGATCTGAGGATGCACGATGCGGAGAGATTTAATGGGCAAGATCTTTACGATGACGGGGGGCAGTTTGCGGCTGGCAGCCTGTGCAGCACTTGCAGGTGCGCTGCTTGCGACGTCGACATCCCCCGCCGCGGCGCGCAACGAGGCGCGCTGGTACCAGCAGAACTATTGCATGGTGAAGGCCTATGAAGCGCTCGGCAAGAAAGACGCGGCGACGTACAACAAGAACGCGCGCCAGTCGCGCGCCAAGCTGATCCGCCTGGGCGTGCCGGAGCACCACATCCGCGAGCTCGAGGCCTTCATCAACAAGACCATCAAGAAGAACACCCGGGGCAACAAAGCCCACCAAGGCCCGCGTATCTGTATGCAGTGGTACAGCACCTGACCGCTGCAGCTCCAGCGGCTGTCTTCAAGTCATGACGAAGCCCGGTCCCGCAAGGGACCGGGCTTTTTGTTGCCGGACAGTCTGAAGTCCGGAGGCGATTCAGGACCGCCAGGTCCCACCCCGTTCTGTTGCATCTTTGCCACTGTCAGTGCGCAAATACCACAGTCCGACGGATCTTAACTTTTCGTTAACCATGGCCGGATGACGCTCAGGGTACGCATTTTCTGCGGGATGGGCAGGGACACACTGGCAATGGATCGGAGAATCAGCGAAGCGGAAGCACGGGAGTACGCCGCCATGACTTGGGCCTTGGCGGCGCGTGCGGAAGCGGCGGGCAACATCAAGCTCGCCAAGGAGTTGGTTGCGAAGGCGCGTCGGGCCGACGAACTCTGGGCCCGCACCAGCGATACCGAAGCAAGCGTTTACCGTTAGGGCTTGCCGTTAAGTCGGGGCCGCCGGCCGCGCATCCGACGGATGCAGGGGCGGCGGCAAAGGCCGAGGACCGTCAGTCGGGGACCGTCAGTCGGGGACCCATCAGTCGGGGACCATCCGTCCGGGCGGGACCGCGGCCCTAGCCGCGCAGGGCCCCGCCGGTGGCACCGGTCACCTGTTTGACGATCTTGGCCGCCACCGCCTCGATCTCCTGATCGGTCAGCGTCGCCTGCTGCGGCTGCAGGGTGACCGCGATGGCAAGCGACTTCTTGCCCGGCTCCACCCCCTTGCCACGATAGACATCGAACAGCACCACATCGCTGACCAGCGCCTTGTCGGCGCCGCGGGCGGCGCGCAGCACCTTTTCCGCCGGCACGTCCTCGTCGATCACGAAGGCGAAGTCGCGGGACACCGGCTGGAAGGCCGAGAGCTTCAGCAGCGACGGCTTCTGGCGCCCCGACCGGGGCAGCGGGATGCGGTCGAGGAAGACCTCGAAGGCCACCGCCGGGCCCTTCAGGTCGAGGGCCCTCAGCACCCGCGGATGCAGCTCGCCGAACTGGGCCAATACATTGGGGCCCAGGCGCAGCACGCCGGAGCGCCCGGGATGGTACCAGCCCGGCGCATCACGGGTGACCTGAAGGTTGGCCACCGGCGCCGCGCAGGCCGTCAGCACCGCCTCGGCGTCGCCCTTGGCATCGAAGGCATCGACCGGTCGCCCCGGCGCCGCCCAGTTGCGCTGGCGGCGTTCGCCGGCGCGGATGCCGGCGGCCACCGTCGCCTGCCCCTCCGGGCTGTCGCCGTGGTACTGCGGCCCCACCTCGAACAGCGCGAGATCGCCGTAGCCCCGGTCGGCATTGCGCGCGGCCGCACTCGCCAGGTTGGCCAGGGGGGTCGGGCGCATGACGTCGAGGTCCGCCGAGATCGGATTGTCGAGATGCAGCGCCGCATCGCCGCCGCCGAAGAGCGTCGCCTCCTTGGCGGAGACAAAGGAAAAGGTCACCCCCTCCCACATCTCCCGCCAGGCCAGCGCCGTGCGCGCCGCAGCGACGCGCCGCTGGCCGGGGCTGAGCGCCGCCTGCGGCAGATAGGTCTCCCGCGGCAGATCGACTTCGGGGATCGCGTCGTAGCCGTGGATGCGCAGCACCTCTTCCACCAAGCAGGCCTCGCCTTCGATGTCCGGCCGCCAGGACGGGACCGCGGCGTCCAGCCGCTCGCCGGATGACTGAACGGCAAAGCCGAGGCGCTCCAGGATCTCCGCCTGACGGTCCGCCGCCACCTCGACGCCGCAGAGGCTGGCGATGCGGGCGGGCCGCAGGCCGACGCTGCGGTCCCAGGCCGGCACGTCGCCGGCGGTCACCACGTGGCTGGCCTCGCCGCCGCAGAGCTCCAGAATCAGGCGGGTCGCCACCTCCACCCCCGGCAGCACGAAGTTCGGGTCGACCTCGCGCTCGAAACGGTAGCGGGCATCGGAATGGATGCCCAGCTTGCGGCCGGTCTCCGCCACCCGGATGGGGTCGAAGAGTGCGGCCTCCAGGAACACGTTGGTGGTCTGCTCCGTGCAGCCGGAGACCTCGCCGCCCATGATGCCGCCGATGCCCTCAGGCCCGGCGTCGTCCTCGATCACCACCATGGTTTCGTCCAGGCGGTAGGTGTTGCCGTCCAGCGCCAGGATCTCACTGCCCGGCTTGGCCAGGCGCATGGTGACGTCGCCCTTTACCTTGTCGGCGTCGAAGACGTGGAGCGGCCGGCTCAGGTCGTAGGTCACGTAGTTGGTGATATCGACCAGCGCGGAGATCGGCCTGAGGCCGATGGCGCGCAGGCGGTCCTGCATCCACTTTGGGCTCGGCCCGTTCTTGACGCCGCGGAAATAGCGGCCGGAAACGAAGGGGCAGAGATGCTGCTGATCCTCGGGCAGGGCGCGCTGCCATTTGATCGGGCTGTCGAAGCCGCCCGGCAGCGGCGCCGTGTCCAGCGGCTTCAGGGTGCCGAGGCCGGCGGCGGCCAGGTCCCGCGCGATCCCGCGCACGCCCAGGCAGTCGCCGCGGTTGGGGGTGATGGCAATCTCGATGACCGGGTCGTCGAGGCCGGCGGCCTCGGCGAAGGGCGTGCCGAGCGGCGCCTCCTGCTCCAGTTCGATGATCCCCTCATGCTCGTCGGAGAGGCCCATCTCCCGCTCGGAGACCAGCATGCCGTTGGACGCCTCGCCGCGGATCGACCCGGCCTTCAGGGTGATCTCGGTGCCGGGGATGTAGCTTCCCACCGGCGCGAAGACGCCCAGCATGCCGGTGCGCGCGTTGGGCGCGCCGCAGACCACCTGCACCTCTTCGCTGCCGGTATCGACGATGCAGACCCGCAGGCGGTCGGCATTGGGGTGCTGGCGCGCCTCCTTGACGCGGGCGACGGTGAAGGCGGAGAGCGCTTCGGCCGGGTTGTCGACCCCCTCGACCTCCAGGCCGATCATCGACAGGGCGTCGGTGATCTCCTGCAGCGAGGCCTCGGTCTCCAGATGGTCCTTCAGCCAGGACAGCGTGAATTTCATCGCGTCAGCCTCCCCGCACCAGAGAGGGCGGCTCCAGCGGCACGAAGCCGTAGTGCTTCAGCCAGCGCAGGTCGGTCTCGAAGAAAATGCGCAGGTCCGGGAAGCCGTACTTCAACATGGCGATGCGTTCGATCCCCATGCCGAAGGCGAAGCCCTGGTAGACCTCCGGGTCGAGGCCGCAGTTGGCCAGCACCTGGGGATGCACCATGCCGCTGCCGAGGATCTCCAGCCAGTCCTTGCCGGGGCCGATCTTCAGCTCGCCGCCCTCGCGGCTGCAGCCGATGTCGACCTCCGCCGAGGGCTCGGTGAAGGGGAAATAGCTGGGCCGGAAGCGCAGCGGCAGGTCGTCGACCCCGAAGTAGGCACGGCAGAAGGCCGTCAGCGTGCCCTTCAGGTGGCCCATGTGGGTTTTCTTGTCGATCACCAGCCCCTCGACCTGATGGAACATCGGGGAGTGGGTGGCATCGTGG
>NZ_JANQKD010000065.1 GCF_028281305.1 Pelagibius sp.
CGGATCGCCTGGCGCGCCTGGCGCTCGGCCTCGCCGGTGACGGCGCAGGTGTTGACGATGACGCTGTTGTCGAGCCCCGCCGCCTCGGCATGCCCGCGCATGACCTCCGACTCATAGGCGTTGAGACGGCAGCCGAAGGTGAGGATGCGCGGTGCGTTGTTTCCGGGCTTCTGATCGCTGCTCACAGCGCCAGCTCCCCGGTGAAGGCCGTGGCCACCGGCCCGGTCATCAGCACGTGGCTGTCCTCTCGCCATTCCAGCTCCAGGGCGCCGCCGTCCAGCACCACCTCGACCTTGCGTCCCGTGATGCCGCGGCGGGCGGCGGCGACGGCCGCGGCACAGGCGCCGCTGCCGCAGGCCTGGGTGAGGCCGACCCCGCGCTCCCAGACTCTCAGCCGCAACTGATTCGGACCGATCACCTCGGCGGCGCCGATGTTGGCGCGCTCGGGAAACAGCGGGTCGTGTTCCAGGGCCGGGCCGAGCCGGTCCAGCGGCAGGCTTTCTACCGTCTCAACGAAAAAGACCGCATGGGGGTTGCCCATGTTGACGCCGACGGGATCGTTGAGGGGCCCGGAAGCGAGACCCAGGTGCAGGGTATCGCGTTCCTCGCTCAAAGGGATGTCGCGCCAGCCGGTCAGCGCTTCGCCCATGTCCACCTGGACGCGGTTGCGGCCGGCCGCGCTGGCCTGCAGCAGGCCCCGCTGGGTTTCGATGGTCAGGCGGTCCTGCCCGGTCTCTTGCATCACCAGGGCGGCGACGCAGCGGGTGCCGTTGCCGCAGGCCCCGACCTCGCCGCCGTCGTGGTTGCGGATGCGCATGAAGACATCGGCACTGCCGTTGGACGGCGGCTCGATGATCAGCAGCTGGTCGCAGCCCACACCCCTGCGCCGGTCGGCGATGGCCCGGGCCAGGTCGTCGGTCAGTAAAAACGGCTCGTCCCGGGCGTCAACGACGACGAAGTCGTTGCCCAGGCCGTGCATCTTGATGAAGGGGCGTGCGGTCATGAAGCGGGTTATAGGACCGCCGGGGCCGGTAAGTCCAGGATGGGCTACTCCTTCAGAGACAGGCGGGAAGGTCCGGCCGGGAAAACGGCGGATTTCCTGCACCGACGACGGCGTTAAGCGCTTTCATGCAAAGCTGCAGAACATACCTGCGTGTTCTCGGGTTCACGCCTGCGCCCGTTCTTTGTATTCCACCGCCCGCAGCCGCCGCGTTGCCCGCCGCAGCCGCCTTTTTGATCTCTCGGCATCGCGGTGGTCTGGGGACCAGTTTTATGGACAACCCCCAACCCAATTACCCAAACCAAATTTTTGTAAGGAATGGATTTCATGCGCATTCAGAAAACCAAGACTCTTCTTGGACTTGCCGCCGCCGCTCTTGTCGCACTGACAATGTCGATGACCTTCCACGGTGCTGCCGAGGCCGACGTGTCGAAGAGCCCGACCATGAAGATGCAGGTGCAGAAAAAGCCGATCGTGCCGCCCCGCCCTACAGGTCCGCAGGCGAGCAACCGGATCCAGAGCAAGCCGGTGGTCATCAAAGACCATGCCTGGGTGCAGTTCTGGGACACAATCACCGGCGAAGACACCGGCTGCCACGACATCGACAACCAGACCTCCTGCAGCGGCACCTGCCCCTGTAACTGACACACTTCACAAATTTTTCTTGATAGCGGGGGCCGAAATGGATCGGTCCCCGCTTTAGCTTATCTGCGCATATCGCCGCCCAAAATTTGCCACAACTGCGCCCTCTTTCCGGGCGCTTTGCCTTTCAAGCTCTTCCAGAACGCGCAGGCAGCCTGCCGCGCGCAGCGTCTTCAGGGGGAGATCATGCAAAACCTACCTTGCCTCAAGGCCGGCCTCGCGCTTGGCCTCGTTGTTTTGCTGGCCGCTTGCGGCCATCACGTTCAGACAACGTCCGGATCGAAGTATCTGGCCGCCTACAAAACGACGGGCGGCGATGCCGGGCAGTCAGCGGCGACCGACGCGGCGATCGTCGCGGCGGCCAAGGTGGAGCCGCAACTGCGCTTTCCTGCCCGCATCGGGCTCGCCAGGATTGGCGGAGACGGTCTTGCCCCCGTGCCGGCGGCAGAGGCTGAAGCCTGGAAAGCCCTGGCCGGACGTCTGGGGCCGGGCTACGGCGACTTCGTTCCGGTCTCGCCGCTGATCGCTGCCTTGGCGACCCCTGTCTCTGCAACCGCGCCGGTTCATCGCGATCCCTTCAGCCAGTACCGCAAGTCCCTGGCCCAGGTGGTTCGGGAAATCCGTCTCGGTGCGGCGCGCCAGCATCTCGACGCGGTGCTGATCTACGAGACTTTCGGTACATCCGAGGAAACCAGCAATCCCCTGGCCGTCACCAAGCTGGCGCTGATCGGGTTCTTCCTGCCGACCGAAGATGTCGCGGCCCAGGGCTCGGCCCAGGCGGTGCTCGTCGACGTCCGCAACGGCTATAGCTATGGCATGGCCTCTGCGGTGGCGGAGCAGCCGGTGCGGCGGATCACGACCTCCGGCAACAGCTATGCGGTGCGGCAATCGGCCCAGGAAGAGGCGAGGGCCAACGCAACCCTGGCGCTGACCGGCGAAGTCGAGGCGATGCTGCGCGATCTGCGCCTGGCCCTGGCCGAGGGTCGTGCGGCGGGCAGTCTTCGCTGACTTGAAGTCATCAAGATGTCAGCTTATCCGATTGGATTAGCGACAAAATCAGGTGTGAATCATCTTGCTTTCCGACGCGCCAGCGCATAGGTGTAGTGGTGGTGACGGACGTAAGGTCAGAAGCCGCAGGATCGGTTGTATAGCCATGGATCGGATCGATTGGGGTCGGATCTCTGGAAAAAAGAGCGTCCGTGCCTGAGTTTCCATGACCTATGTTGTGCCTTAACGCGGCCCGGACAGTGTTTTGCCGGGGCGTACGACGTTTGCAGTGCGAAGGAAGACCCAGACCATGATCACGGGAACCGTGAAATTTTTCAATACCACCAAAGGCTTCGGCTTTATCGCTCCTGAAGACGGCTCCAAGGATGTGTTCGTTCACATCTCCGCCGTTGAGCGTTCGGGCATGGGCCCGCTGGTCGAAGGCCAGAAGGTGACTTTTGAGGTTCAGCCCGATGCCCGCGGCCCCAAGGCCGTGAACATCGCGGCAGCCGACTGATCTCAAAAGGCTGAAGCTTCAGAGTACCGGAAAGCTTTTCGATCCGGCCGCCCAGGAAGGGCGGCCGTTTTCGTTTTGAAGTCGGGAAAAGCCGGTGTTGAACCTGCTTCTCGCCGGGCTTGACCTGGGGGTCCCGGCCCCCTAAGTTCCGCGCCATTCAGGCCAAGGTGAATTGACCGGCTTTCGCCCACCCGATGGTGGGCAGCCCCGCCAGTCCGCGAGTTTTCGCGCACTGGCGCGAAATCCGTTGGGTTGTCGTGGTTTGACGGACGAAGATCTCTGGGCCCCGGAGGGGCCTGAGATTGAGGACTAGCGACCAAGTGGGAGCGCAGCCCGCGTGGCGCATGAACGCAATACAGGGATCACGGGTAGTGATCCCTGGTAAATCAGGACCGACAGACACTTATGTTCGATAGCCTTCAGGAACGGCTTTCAGGCGTCTTCGACAAGCTGACGCGCCGCGGCGCGCTCAGCGAAGCCGACGTGAACGCCGCCCTGCGCGAGGTGCGGGTCGCCCTGCTGGAGGCCGACGTCGCCCTGCCGGTGGTGAAGGACTTCATCGACGGGGTGCGCGAAAAGGCCATCGGGCAGGAGGTGCTGCGCTCCGTCACGCCGGGCCAGATGGTGGTCAAGGTGGTCCACGATCACCTGGTCGAAACCCTGGGCGCCACCGGGGTCGGCATCGACCTGCGTGCCACCGCGCCGGTCGGCATCATGCTGGTCGGCCTGCAGGGCTCCGGTAAAACAACGAGCTGCGCCAAGATCGCGCGCCGCCTGCAGGACCGGGAAAAGAAAAAGGTCCTGATGGCCTCCCTCGACGTGCGCCGCCCGGCCGCGCAGGAGCAGTTGAAGGTGCTGGGCGAGCAGGCCGGGGTGGCGACCCTGCGCATCGTGCCCGGCGAGCCGCCGGTGGCGATCGCCAAGCGGGCCATGCAGTCCGGGGCGCTGGAAGGCTATGACGTGGTCATGCTGGATACCGCCGGGCGTCTGGCCATCGACGAGGAACTGATGACCGAGGTGGCGGCGGTGCGCGATGCCGCCAAGCCCCACGAGAGCCTGCTGGTTGCCGACGCGATGACCGGCCAGGACGCGGTGACGGTGGCCACCGCCTTCAAGGAGCGGGTCGATCTGACCGGCATCGTGCTGACCAGGGTCGACGGCGATGCCCGCGGCGGTGCGGCGCTTTCCATGCGCGCGGTCACCGGCTGCCCGATCAAGCTGATCGGTGTCGGCGAAAAGCTGGACGATCTGGAGGATTTCCATCCTGACCGCGTGGCGTCACGCATTCTCGGCATGGGCGACGTGGTCTCGCTGGTCGAAAAAGCGGCGGAGACCATCGAGCAGGATGAGGCGGAAAAGCTCGCCAAGAAACTGCAGAAAGGCACCTTCGACCTCGACGACTTTGCCAAGCAGCTTCAGCAGATGCAGAAGATGGGCGGCCTTTCCAGCCTGATGGGCATGCTGCCGGGGATGTCCGGCAGCCAGATGCAGCAGCTTAAAAAGGCCAAGCTGGACGACGGCATGGTGAAGCGCCAGTTGGCGGTGCTGTCTTCCATGACCCCGGGCGAGCGCCAGAAGCCGGAGCTGATCAAGGCTTCGCGTAAGCAGCGCATCGCCAAGGGCTCCGGCACCACGGTGCAGGAAGTGAACAAGCTGCTGAAGCAGCACAAGGATGCGACCCGGGTGATGAAGCGGGTCCAGAAGATGGGCAAGAAAGGCATGCTGCGCGGCGGCCTGCCGGGAATGATGCCGGGCGGCGGCAACCCCTTCGGCTAGACCGGACGCCCAAAGAGAATTCCGAACAAACCAAACAACAAAACAGACCGACAGCAGAAAGAGAGCAGTTCAGATGTCCCTGAAGATCCGTTTGTCCCGCGGCGGCGCCAAGAAGCGGCCGTTCTACCGCATCGTCGTCGCCGATTCCCGCAGCCCCCGCGACGGGCGCTTCATCGAGCGCATCGGCTCCTACAACCCCATGGTCGCCAAGGACCACCCGGAGCGGGTGGTGCTGAACACCGAGCGCGCGAAGCACTGGCTGTCGGTGGGCGCCACGCCCAGCGACCGGGTGAGCCGTTTCCTGGCCGCCGCCGACCTGGCGCCGGCCCGCCGCATCCCGAACCAGACCAAGAAGAACCAGCCGGGCCAGAAGGCGCAGGAGCGCCTGCAGGAAGCCGAGGAGGCGAAGAAGGCGGCGGCGGAAGCCGCGGCTGCCGAGGCGGCCGCCCCCGCAGAAGAAGCGCCTGCAGAGGAAGCGCCGGCTGAGGAGGCCCCTGCTGAAGAGGCCCCCGCCGAGGAGGCCGCCGAAGAGGCGAAAGCCGAGTAACCCGCGCGGCGGACCCGCGGGAGGCCGGTCATGGCAGCGACGCCGAAGCAGCCGGCGCGGGTCTGCCTCGGCGTCATCGCCGGCCCCCACGGCGTGCGCGGTCTGGTGAAGGTGAAAAGCTTCACCGAAGTGCCGGAGGACGTGGCGGCCTACGGACCGGTGACCGATGAGAGCGGCGGACAGCGCTGGACGCTGGAGCCCGTCGGCCAGGCCAAGGGCGCCGTTCTCGTGCGGCTGGTCGGGGTCAAGGATCGGAACCAGGCCGAGGCCCTGCGCGGCACGCGACTCTACGTCGCCCGCAGCGCCCTGCCCGAGGTGGCGGAGGACGAGGTCTTCTACCATGCCGACCTGATCGGCCTTGCGGCCGAGGCCCCCGATGGCCGGCCGCTGGGCCAGGTGAAGGCGGTGGATAATTACGGCGCCGGCGACCTCCTGGAGATCGTCGACGCGGAGGGAAGAAGCCTGCTGCTGCCCTTCACCCGGGCGGTGGTGCCGGAGGTCGATCTGGCGGCGGGCCGGCTGGTGGTGGTGGCGCCCGAGGAGGTGACGGTACCGCCAGATGGAGGTGCGGAAGAGGGCCGGGAAAGCTGACCGGCGCGCGCTCCGGACCGGACCGCTGGCCGCGCGGAAAAGCGGCGCTTTGGGCTGGACAAACCGGCCTTCCGGCGCCATAAAGCGCCGCCTCGCGCTCGGTTCCGGGCCCGGTTTGGACCAGGACCCAGGCCGGGGTTGCGGAGAGCGTCGGGAGAGGAGGTCCCATGGCGGCATGGCGATCGCTGGTCCTGACGATCTTCCCGGAGATGTTTCCGGGGCCGTTGGGGCAGAGTCTGGCGGGAAAGGCCCTGGATAAGGGCCTCTGGGCGCTTGATGTTCTGGACATCCGGAACTTCGCGCGCGATAAACACCGCAGCGTCGACGACACCCCTTTCGGGGGCGGCGCGGGCATGGTGATGCGGCCGGATGTGGTGGATGTGGCGCTCTCCTCCGCCCGCGAGAGTTGGAGCGGCGCTGCAGCAGGATCAGAGGGCGAAGCTCCGGTCCTGTACCTCTCGCCCCGGGGGCGTCTCTTGACGCAGGACCTGGTGCGGGATTTGGCGGCGGGGCCGGGTGTCACCCTGCTCTGTGGCCGCTACGAAGGGGTGGACGAGCGGGTCCTGGAGGCCCACGGCATCCTGGAGGTCTCGGTCGGCGACTACATCCTGTCCGGCGGCGAGACGGCGGCCCTGGTGCTGATGGACGCGGTTGTACGCTTGCTGCCAGGCGTCATGGGGAACGCAGACAGCCCGGGCGAGGAATCGTTCGGGGCGGAAGGTTTTGAGGGGCTGCTGGAGTATCCCCTCTACACGCGGCCCGCCGACTGGCAGGGCCGCCCGGTGCCGGAGGTTCTGACCTCGGGGCACCACGAGAACATCCGCCGCTGGCGTCAGGCCCGCGCGGAGGAGATTACCAGGCAGCGCCGCCCGGACCTCTGGGCGCGCTACACGAAGGACAAAGGCTAGCGCCTCAGGTGGGTTTGAGGCGCGGCACGTTGGTTTGAGGAATGAGAGCCATGAACGTCATCGAACAGATCGATCAGGAACAGCTCGGCAAGCTGACCGCCGACCGCGAACCCCCGGCCTTCGCCCCGGGCGACAC
>NZ_JANQKD010000084.1 GCF_028281305.1 Pelagibius sp.
TGATCGCGCCGATCGCGATGGATGAGGGCCTGCGCTTTGCCATCCGCGAAGGCGGCCGCACCGTCGGCGCAGGCGTCGTCGCAGGAATCAGTAAGTAAGAGAGATGTTCGTGACGCGCCTGCCCAATCCCGGGCAGGCGCCGATTTTTTGGATGGCGCTGAATTATGGACAGCCAAGACATTCGCATTCGCCTCAAGGCCTTTGATCACCGAGTGCTCGACCAGTCGACCTCGGAGATCGTCGGCACGGCGAAACGCACCGGGGCCCAGGTGCGCGGACCCATTCCGCTGCCGACCCGAATCGAGAAGTACACGGTGTTGCGTTCGCCGCACATCGACAAGAAGAGCCGTGAGCAGTTCGAGATTCGGACCCACAAGCGCCTTCTGGATATCGTCGATCCGACGCCGCAGACCGTCGACGCCCTGATGAAGCTCGACCTCGCCGCCGGCGTCGACGTCGAGATCAAGCTGAAGGGCTGAGGCCATGCGGACCGGTTTGATCGCACAGAAGATGGGCATGACCCGGGTGTTCACGCCGGAGGGCGAGAACGTGCCGGTGACCGTGCTGCAGATGAACAACTGCCAGGTCGTGGCGGTGCGCACCTCGGAAAAGGACGGTTACGACGCCGTTCAACTGGGTGTGGACAAGGCCAAGCCGAACCGGGTGAGCAAGCCCCTGCGCGGCCACTTCGCCAAGGCGAAGGTCGAGCCCAAGCGCCGGCTCGCCGAGTTCCGGGTGTCCAACGATGCGCTGCTCGAGGTGGGCCAGGAGCTTTCCGCCGCCCACTTCGTTGCCGGCCAGCACGTGGACGTGACGGGCTCGTCGATCGGTAAGGGCTTCGCGGGCGCCATGAAGCGGCACAACTTCGCCGGCCTGCGCGCCAGCCACGGCGTTTCGATTTCGCACCGTGCTCACGGCTCGACTGGTAACAGCCAGGACCCGGGCAAGGTCTTCAAGGGCAAGAAGATGGCCGGCCACATGGGCGACCGCCGGGTGACGACCCAGAACCTGGAAGTCGTCTCGGTGGACGAGGACCGCGGCCTGATTCTGGTCAAGGGTGCGGTGCCAGGCGCCGAGGGCGGCTGGGTGCTGATCCGCGACGCGGTGAAGCGCAACCCGCCTGAGAATGTGCCGTTCCCGGCCGGGCTTCGCGAGGCTGCGGCCAAGGACGCCCCGGCTGAAGAAGAGGCAGCGCCTGAGGCGGCCGAGGCCGAAGCGCAGGCCGAGGCTGGCGCCGACGAAGAGAAGAAGGACCAGTAACCATGAAATGTCCGGTTACGACCCTTGAGAACAAGAAGGCTGGCGAGATCGATCTCGACGACACCGTCTTCGGCCTGCAACCGCGCAAGGACATCCTGGCGCGGATGGTGAACTGGCAGCTGGCCAAGCGCCGCTCCGGCACTCACAAGGTCAAGACGCGCGGCGAGATCTCCGGCTCGACCCGCAAGCTCTATCGCCAGAAGGGCACGGGCAACGCCCGCATGGGTTCTGCCCGCACCACGCAGCGCCGTGGCGGCGCCACGGTTTTCGGGCCGGTGGTGCGCGACCACAGCCACAGCCTGACCAAGAAGCTGCGCAAGCTGGGCCTGAAGACGGCGCTCTCGGCCAAGGCGGCGGAAGGCAAGCTGATCGTGGTCGAGGACGTGGCGGTCAAGGAGCCGAAGACGGCGGAACTGGCGAAGAAGTTCGCGGCGCTCGGCTGGTCCTCGGCCCTTATTATCGACGGTGCTGCCGTTGACGGCGGCTTTGCACGGGCGGTACGCAACATCCCCCTGGTGGATGTGCTGCCCCAGCAGGGCGCCAATGTGTACGACATCCTGCGCCGCGACACCCTGGTGCTGACCAAGGGTGCGGTGGAAGCGCTGGAGGCGCGACTGAAATGAGCCGGGCCCGCCCAATCAAGAAAGAGACCGCGACGGTTTCCAAGGAACGGATGTACGAGGTGATCCGCCGCCCCGTGGTGACGGAAAAGTCGACCCTCGGTTCCGAGCACAACCAGGTGACCTTCGTGGTGCCGCTGGACGCCACCAAGCGTGAGATCAAGGCGGCGGTCGAGGAGCTGTTCAAGGTGAAGGTGAAGGCTGTGAACACCCTGCGCCAAAAGGGCAAGGTGAAGCGCTTCCGCGGCCAGCTCGGCAAGCGCAGCGACGCCAAGAAGGCCTTCGTTACGCTGGACGAGGGTCACAGCATCGACGTGACCACGGGGGTCTAGAGCCATGGCGCTGAAGAATTTCAATCCGACGACGCCGGGCCGCCGCAATCTGGTTCTGGTGGACCGCGGCGACCTGTGGAAGGGCAAGCCGGTCAAGAAGCTGACCGAGGGCCTGACCAAGAACGGCGGGCGCAACAACACCGGGCGGATCACCGCGCGGCGCCGCGGCGGCGGCCACAAGCGGCTGTACCGCGTGGTCGACTTCAAGCGGCGCAAGTTCGATGTGCCGGCCAAGGTCGAGCGCCTGGAGTACGACCCCAACCGCAGCGCGTTCATCGCCCTGATCCAGTACGAGGACGGCGAGCAGAGCTACATCCTGGCGCCGCAGCGCCTTGCGGTCGGCGATACTGTGCTTTCCGGCGAGCGTGCGGACATCAAGCCCGGCAATGCCATGCCGCTGTCGTCGATCCCGGTCGGCACCATCATCCACAATGTGGAGATGAAGGCCGGCAAGGGCGGGCAGATCGCACGGGCCGCGGGGACCTACGTGCAGCTGGTGGGCCGCGATGCCGGCTACGCGCTGCTGCGCCTGGGCTCCGGCGAGGTGCGCATGGTGCGGGCCGACTGCATGGCTTCGATCGGCGCGGTCTCCAATCCCGACAAGGCCAATGCCAAGCTCGGCAAGGCCGGCCGCAAGCGCTGGATCGGCAAGCGCCCCTCCGTGCGCGGCGTTGCCATGAACCCGGTCGACCACCCCCATGGCGGCGGCGAGGGCCGCACCTCGGGCGGCCGCGACCCGGTCACCCCCTGGGGCAAGCCCACCAAGGGCGCCAAGACCCGGCGTAACAAGAAGACCGACTCACTGATCGTGCGTCGCCGTCACAAGAAGCGATAGGAGAGCGCATCCGTGTCACGCTCTGTTTGGAAAGGTCCCTTCGTCGACAGCTATCTGCTGAAAAAGGCAGAGGCGTCGCGCGGCTCGGGTCGCAACGAGATCATCAAGACCTGGTCCCGACGCTCGACCATCATGCCGCAGTTCGTGGGGCTGACGTTCGGGGTCTACAACGGCAAGAAGTTCCTGCCGGTGCTGGTGACCGAGAACATGGTGGGCCACAAGTTCGGCGAGTTTGCGCCGACGCGCACCTTCTACGGCCACGCGGCCGACAAGAAGGCCAAGAGAGGTTAGTTCGATGGGTAAGCCGAAGCATCCCGGCCGTCTGTCCGAGACCGAAGCGCGCACCGTTGTGCGCAACCTGCGCAGCAGCCCGCAGAAGCTGAACCTGGTGGCGGCCTCGATCCGCGGCCTCTCGGCGGAGGCTGCGCTGGCCGAGTTGACTTTCTCCAAGCGCCGCATTGCCAACGACGTGAAGAAGGCGCTGCAGTCGGCGATCGCCAATGCGGAGAACAATCACCAGCTGGACGTCGACCGCCTCTATGTCTCCGAGGCCTCGGTCGGCCGCAGCTTTGTCATGAAGCGCTTCCGTGCCCGTGCGCGCGGTCGCGCCGGACGGATCATGAAGCCCTGGAGCCGCCTGACCGTGGTGGTCCGTGAGCGCGAGGAAACGGCGTAATGGGTCAAAAAGTCAATCCGATCGGCCTTCGGCTGGGAATCAACCGGACCTGGGATTCCCGCTGGTTCGCGGACGATAACTACGCGGACCTGCTGCACGAGGACCTGCGCATCCGCAAGTATCTGCGCAAGCGCCTGCAGCAGGCCGGCGTGTCGCGGATCGTCATCGAGCGGCCGGCCAAGAAGGCACGGATCACCATCCACACCGCCCGCCCGGGCGTGGTCATCGGCAAGAAGGGCGCCGACATCGAAAAGCTGCGCGGCGCCCTGCAGAAGATGACGCAGAGCGAGGTGCACCTGAACATCGTCGAGATCCGCAAGCCGGAGATCGACGCCCGGCTGGTGGCCGAGAACATTGCCAGCCAGCTGGAACGCCGGGTTGCTTTCCGCCGCGCCATGAAGCGCGCCGTGCAGTCGGCCATGCGCCTCGGCGCCAGCGGCATCCGCATCAACTGCGGCGGCCGCCTGGGCGGCGCCGAGATCGCGCGCACGGAGTGGTACCGCGAGGGCCGCGTGCCCCTGCACACCCTGCGCGCCGACGTCGACTACGGCGAGGCGACGGCGCAGACCACCTACGGCGCCTGCGGCGTCAAGGTCTGGGTGTTCAAGGGCGAGATCCTGGCCCACGACCCCATGGCCCAGGACAAGCGGGCGCAGGACGCCCAGGCGGGGCGCTGAGCGCGCGGCCTGATCAGTAGAGTTTGAGGAACGACAGCGATGCTGCAGCCGAAACGAACGAAATACAGGAAGGCCCACAAGGGCCGCATCCATGGCAAGGCCAAGGGCGGCACGACGCTGAACTTCGGCGCCTATGGCCTGAAGGCGACCAGCCCGGGCCGCGTCTCGGCGCGTCAGATCGAGGCTGCACGGCGGACCATCACGCGTCACATGAAGCGTGTCGGCAAGCTGTGGATCCGCGTCTTCCCGGACGTGCCGGTGTCCTCCAAGCCCGCCGAAGTGCGGCAGGGCAAGGGCAAGGGCTCGCCGGAGTGGTGGGCCGCGCGGGTCAAGCCGGGCCGGGTGCTCTTCGAACTGGAAGGCGTACCCCAGGAACTGGCGCGCGAGGCTTTCATTCTGGCCTCTGCGAAGCTGCCGGTGAATACGAAGTTCATCACCCGCCTCGGCGGTGAGGAGGGCTAGGTCATGAAGGCCGGAGATCTGCGGACCAAGTCCGTCGACGAATTGAAGGACACGCTGGTGAACCTGCGCAAGGAGCAGTTCAACCTGCGTTTCCAACAGGCGAGCGGTCAGCTCGAAAATACGGCGCGGGTGCGGCAGGTTCGCCGTGACATCTCGCGAATCAAAACGATCCTGCGCGGTATGCAGCAGGCGGCATCTTAGGAGTTACGAGGCTATGCCGCGTCGTGTCTTGCAAGGAGTGGTGGTGAGTGACAAGGGCGACAAGACGATCACCGTCTTGGTCGAGCGCCGGGTCATGCACCCCGTCTACAAGAAGTTCATCAAGCGCTCCAAGCGCTATCACGCCCATGACGAGGGCAACCGGTTCCATATCGGCGATACCGTGCGTATCCGCGAATGCCGTCCGATTTCCAAGTCCAAGACTTGGGAAGTTGTGGCGGACGGCGATCAGGCCGCTTAGGGCAAGGAAAGGGCGAGACCGATGATCCAGATGCAGACGCAGCTAGACGTCGCCGATAACTCGGGCGCCCGGCGGGTGCAGTGCATCAAGGTGCTGGGCGGTTCGAAGCGCAAGACCGCAGGTGTGGGCGATGTCATCGTCGTTTCCGTGAAGGAAGCGATCCCGCGCGGCCGCGTGAAAAAGGGCGACGTGCACCAGGCGGTGATCGTGCGCACGGCAAAGGAAATCCGTCGTGGCGACGGCAGCACCATCCGCTTCGACAACAACGCGGCGGTGCTGATCAACAAGCAAGGGGAGCCGATCGGGACCCGTATCTTCGGTCCGGTGACGCGTGAGCTTCGTCAGAAGAATTTCATGAAGATCATCTCCCTGGCGCCAGAGGTGCTGTGATGGCCAAGAAGTTCAAGATCAAGAAAGGCGACAAGGTGGTGGTGACCACCGGCCGCGACAAGGGCAAGCAGGGCGAGGTCTTACGCGTGCTGCGCGCCGACGACCGCGTGCTGGTGCAGGGCATCAACATGGTCAAGCGCCACACCGCGCCGACCCAGGCTTCCCCTGGCGGCATCGTCGAGAAGGAAGCCTCGATCCACATTTCCAACGTCGCCCATGTCGACCCCAAGTCCGGCCAGGCGACCCGAGTCGGCTTCAAGCTGGACAAGGACGGCAACAAGCAACGGATTGCCAAGCGGTCCGGTGAAGCCATCGATTTCTGAGCGAAGGTCAGTGAACATGAAACCGCGCTTGAAAGAGCACTACGATACCGAGCTGAAGCCCTCCCTGATGAAGGAGTTCAGCTACAAGAACCACATGGAGGTTCCGCGCCTGGAGAAGATCGTCATCAACATGGGCGTGGGCGAAGCCGTGGCGGATTCGAAGAAGATCAAGTCGGCCGTCAACGAGATGACGCTGATTGCCGGCCAGGCCCCGGTGGTGACCAAGGCCAAGAAGTCGGTCGCCACCTTCAAGCTGCGCGAAGGCATGGCGGTGGGCTGCAAGGTCACGCTGCGGCGCGAGCGGATGTACGAGTTCCTCGATCGCCTGGTGACCATCGCGCTGCCGCGGGTCCGCGATTTTCGCGGTCTTTCGGGCAAGAGCTTCGACGGTCGCGGCAACTATGCCATGGGCCTGAAGGAACAGATCGTGTTTCCGGAGATCGACTACGACTCGGTCGACGAGATCCGCGGGATGGACATTGTGATTTGCACGACAGCCAAGAGCGACAAGGAAGCCAAGGCCCTCTTGAGCGGCTTCCAGTTGCCGTTTCGGGCCTAGGGTCGGAAGGAAGAAAAGTTATGGCGAAGAAGAGTGCCGTTCAGAAAGACAAGGCCCGCAGGAAGTTGGTGGACCGCTATTCCGGCAAGCGCGCCGCGCTGAAGGCGATCGCGCGTGACCGTACGCTGCCGCCGGAAGAGCGTTTTCAGGCCTATCTGAAACTTGCTGAATTGCCGCGCAACTCGGCCAAGGGCCGTCTGCGCAACCGCTGCCAGGTGACCGGGCGCCCGCGGGGCGTCTACCGCAAGTTCAAGCTGTCGCGCATTTCGCTGCGCGACCTGGCTTCGGTCGGTCAGATCCCTGGCATGGTTAAGTCGAGCTGGTAGGAGGTAGTCGGGCGATGGCGATGAGCGATCCCCTCGGAGATATGCTGACGCGTATCCGGAATGGGCAGCGGACCGGAAAGAGCAAGGTCCGGGCGCCGGCTTCGAAGCTGCGTGCCAATGTCCTGGAGGTTTTGCAGCGCGAAGGCTACATCCGCGGTTACAGGACCGAGGACGTGCACAGCGGCTTCAGTGAGGTCGAGATTGAGCTGAAGTACAACGACGGCGCGCCGGTGATCCAGGAGATCTCCCGCGTGTCGCGCCCCGGGCGCCGCGTGTATTCGAAGATCAAGGAGCTGCCGCGGTTTTATAACGGCCTCGGTATCACCATCCTGTCGACGCCGCGCGGGGTCATGTCCGACCAGGAAGCCCGGGCGGCCAATGTCGGCGGCGAAGTGCTTTGCCGCGTCTTCTAAAGACGCAAGCGTTGAGGGACTGACAGTCATGTCACGAGTAGGCAAGAACCCGGTCGAGGTGCCCAGCGGCGTCGAAGTCGCCATCAAGGGCGGTCTGGTCTCGGCCAAGGGCAAGCTTGGAACCCTGGATTTCGAGGCGAGCGAAGACGTCGTCATCAGCCAGGAAGACGGCAAGATCTGGGTCAAGCCGGCCAATGACGGCAAGCGCGCCCGCGCCATGTGGGGCACGGTGCGCTCGCGCATCCAGAACATGGTGATCGGCGTTTCCGAGGGTTTTACCAAGAACCTGGAGATCAACGGCGTCGGCTATCGTGCGGCGGTCCAGGGTCAGTCCCTGAATCTGCAGCTCGGCTTCAGCCACGATGTCGCCTATCCGATCCCCGAGGGCATCACCGTCAAGTGCGAGAAGCCGACCTCGATCGCCGTCAGTGGTGCGGACAAGCAAAAGGTCGGCCAGGTGGCGGCAGAGATCCGCAGCTACCGTCCTCCCGAGCCCTACAAGGGCAAGGGCGTGAAGTACGCGGATGAAGTCATCCTGCGCAAGGAAGGCAAGAAGAAGTAAGACCATGAAGACTTCACAGCAGCTACAGAATCGGCGCAAGCAGCGGGTTCGGTCTGGCCTGCGCCGCAAGTCCAGCGGGCGGCCGCGCCTTTCGGTGTTCCGTTCCGGCCGGCACATCTACGCCCAGGTGATCGACGACGGCCAGGGCAGGACCCTTGCGGCCGCCTCGACCGTCGATGCGTCGCTGAAGGAAAAGATCAAGAACGGTGCCGACAAGGCGGCAGCGGCCGAGGTCGGCAAGCTGGTCGCCGAACGCGCCGTGGCAGCGGGCATCAAAGAGGTCGTCTTCGACCGCGGCAGTTACCTCTTTCACGGGCGTGTGAAGGCCTTGGCCGATGCCGCGCGTGAAGGCGGTTTGACGTTCTAAGGAAAGATAAGGCTATGGCACGAGGACCCCGCGAGGGACGCTCACGCGACGATCGCCGTCAGCGCGACAACGACGAGCCGGAACTGATTGAGAAGCTGGTTGGCATCAACCGCGTTGCCAAGGTGGTCAAAGGCGGCCGGCGCTTCGGCTTTGCCGCGCTGGTTGTCGTCGGCGACGGCCGTGGCCGTGTCGGCCACGGCCATGGCAAGGCGCGCGAGGTGCCGGAGGCCATCCGGAAGGCCACCGAGCAGGCGAAGAAGGACATGGTGCGCGTACCGCTGCGCGAAGGGCGCACCCTGCACCACGACATCCGCGGACGCTTCGGCGCCGGCAAGGTGCTGCTGCGCGCGGCCGAGGCCGGTACCGGCATCATCGCCGGCGGCCCGATGCGCGCCATCTTCGAGGCGCTGGGTGTGCAGGACGTCGTCGCCAAGTCGGTGGGCAGTTCCAACCCGCACAACATGATCCGCGCGACCTTCGAGGCGCTGGGCCGCAGTGCCAGCCCCCGCATGGTCGCCCAGCGCCGCGGCAAGAAGGTGGCCGAGGTGCTTGGCCGCCGCGACACCGCGGCTGCCGAAGCCAGGGAGTAGACCTGCCATGTCTGCGGCAAAGAAGACCGTGAAGGTGACCCAGATCGCCAGCCCGATCGGCCGGACCAAGGACCAGCGGGCGACCCTGGTGGGCCTGGGCCTCAACAAGATGAACCGCTCGCGCGAGCTGGAAGACACACCGGCAGTGCGCGGCATGATCAACAAGGTCAGCCATTTGGTGCGCGTCGAAGGCGAAGGCTGAGGCGCGAAACAGGCGGAACAAGGCGCTGTAAGGCCGCTCCGCTGAGGGTGAAAAGTCATGAAAATCAATCAGTTGAGCGACAATCCCGGGGCCGCCAAGGCACGCAAGCGGATCGGCCGCGGTATCGGCTCCGGCACCGGCAAGACCTCCGGCCACGGGCACAAGGGCCAGAAGGCGCGTTCCGGCGTTGCCATCAAGGGCTTCGAGGGCGGCCAGATGCCCCTGCATCGGCGCCTGCCCAAGCGTGGCTTCAACAACATCTTTGCCAAGTCCTACAAGGTGGTGAACCTGGGCCGCCTGCAGTCGGCCATCGATGCCGGGCGCCTGGACGCCAAGAAGCCGGTCGATGCTGCGGCGCTGCGCGAAGCCGGCGTGGTGAAGACCGCGCGCGACGGGATCCGCTTGCTTGCAAAGGGTGAGTTGAAAGCCAAGATAGATATCACGGTGGCCGGCGCCTCGAAGGCGGCGGTGGAAGCCGTGGAAAAGGCCGGCGGCAGCGTGACTGTGGTGCAGAAGGCGCCTGTCGCTGCCGCTGAAGCGGCTGAGGCCGCCCCGGCTTCGGAATGATCGGGGGGCTGCGGCCAACCCGAACGCGAGAGACCTAGCCCATGGCTTCTGCTGCCGAGCAACTTGCTGCCAACATCAACTTCGGCGCCTTCGCCAAGGCGCCCGAACTGAAGAAGCGCATCTGGTTTACGCTCGGCGCCCTGATCATCTACCGGCTCGGAACCTGGATTCCGATCCCCGGCGTCGATCCGCAGATCCTGGAGCAGATCTTCTCCCAGCAGGCCGGCGGTATTATCGGCATTTTCGACGTCTTCGCCGGCGGCGCGCTGAGCCGGATGACGATCTTTGCCCTCAACATCATGCCCTACATCTCGGCAGCCATCATCATGCAGCTGCTGACGGCGGTTTCGCCGACCCTGGAGGCACTGAAGAAAGAGGGCGAGGCCGGGCGCAAGAAGATCAACCAGTACACCCGCTACGGCACGGTGCTGCTGGCCGTGTTCCAGTCCTACGGCATCGCGGTGGGCCTGGAATCGACCCAGGGGCCGAGCGGCTCGGCGGTGATCGACCCCGGCATGTTCTTCCGCCTCACCACGGTCATCACCCTGACCGGTGGGACGATCTTCCTGATGTGGCTCGGTGAGCAGATCACCCAGCGCGGCGTCGGCAACGGCATTTCGCTGATCATCTTCGCCGGCATCGTGGCCAATCTGCCGCTGGCGCTTTTCGAAGTGCTCGAACTCGGGCGCGTCGGTTCGCTGTCGGCCCTGGTGATCGTGCTTCTGCTCGTCGGCTCCGTCGCCGTGGTCGCCTTCATCGTCTTCGTCGAGCGGGCCCAGCGGCGCATCGTGGTGCAGTATCCGAAGCGCCAGGTCGGCAACAAGATGTTCGGTGGCGAGGCTTCGCATCTGCCGCTGAAGCTCAATCCCTCAGGCGTCATTCCGGTGATCTTCGCCTCCTCCCTGCTGCTGCTGCCGCTGACGGTGGCCGGCTTCTCGGGCACCGGCGGGCCGGAGTGGCTGGCCTGGCTGACGGCGACCCTGGGGCCGGGGCAGCCGCTCTATCTGGCGCTCTATGCCGCCATGATCATCTTCTTTGCCTTCTTCTACACCGGCATCGTGTTCAATCCGGACGACACGGCGGACAACCTGAAGAAGCACGGCGGCTTCATCCCCGGCATCCGCCCCGGCAGGAACACGGCAGACTACCTGCGCCGCATCATGACGCGCCTGGGTACGGTCGGGGCCCTCTACCTGGCCTTCGTGGCTCTGATGCCGGAGATCCTGCGCTCCGAGTACGCGATTCCCTTCTATTTCGGCGGAACCTCGCTGCTGATCGTGGTGACGGTGACCATGGATACGGTCGGGCAGATCCATGCCCACCTCCTGGCTCAGCAGTATGAGGGCTTGATTAAGAAATCGAGGCTGAAGGGGCGGCGGGGATGAACGTGATTCTTTTGGGCCCGCCAGGGGCGGGCAAGGGGACCCAGGCCAAGCGTCTGGAAGAGAAACACAAGCTGATCCAGCTCTCGACGGGCGACATGCTCCGGGCGGCGGTCGCCTCAGGCAGCGAGCTTGGCAAGAAGGCGAAAGAGATCATGGATGCCGGCAATCTGGTGCCTGACGATCTCATGATCGCCATGATCTCCGACCGGATCGACCAGCCGGACTGCGCCAACGGCTTCATTCTCGACGGTTTTCCCCGCACCACCCCCCAGGCCGAGGCCCTGGACCGGATGCTGGCTGAGAAAGGCCTGAAGCTGCACTCGGTCATCGAGATGAAGGTTCAGGACGAGATTCTGGTCGACCGGATCACCGGGCGCTACACCTGCGCCAAATGCGGCGCCGGGTATCACGAGCGCTTCCAGGTGCCGAAGGTCGAGGGCGTCTGCGACGTTTGCGGCAGCACCGAGTTCAAGCGCCGCAGCGACGACAACGCGGAAACGGTGCGCAGCCGTCTGGCGGCCTACCACGCCCAGACCGCGCCGATCCTGCCGTACTACGCCGAAAAGGGTGTTCTGAAGGCCATCGACGGCATGACCGAGATCGATCGGGTGACCGAGCAGATCGAAGACGCTCTGGGGGCCGCTTAGTGGTTGACTCGACCTTGTCGGTTTCTATAATCCAGCGTTTCCGGCGCCTTTGGCGACCGGACTCTTCTGCTTGTCTAGATACTACAACCGGGCGCTTGCGGGCCCGAGTTCGCGGCGTTTAAGGAGTTTGCGAAGTGGCACGTATTGCGGGCGTTAACATTCCGACGCAAAAGCGGGTCGAGATCGCCTTGACCTACATCCACGGAATCGGCCGAACCAAGGCCAGCGAGATCTGCCAGAAGGTGGGTATTCCGCGGGAGCGGCGGGTCAATGAGCTGACCGATGACGAGGTGGTCCGGGTCCGCGAGGCCATCGACCGCGACTATGTCGTTGAGGGCGACCTGCGCCGCGACGTCGCGATGAACATCAAGCGCCTGATGGACCTGGGCTGCTACCGCGGCCTGCGTCACCGCAAGGGCCTGCCGGTGCGCGGCCAGCGGACCAGCACCAATGCGCGCACCCGCAAAGGCCCCGCCCGTCCGATCGCCGGCAAGAAGAAGGCCGCCCGCTAACAACGCCCAGAGACCGAACCGCAGCCCTTTAGCAGCAGGAAACGAGCACCAAGGCCATGGCCAAACCCCAAGCGCGTCTGCGCCGCCGCGAGAAAAAGAACATCACCTCCGGCATCGCGCATGTGAACGCCACCTTCAACAACACCATGATCACCATCACCGACGTGCAGGGGAACACCATCTCCTGGTCCTCCGCCGGTGGTCAGGGCTTCAAGGGATCGCGCAAGTCGACCCCCTATGCCGCGCAGATCGCCGCCGAGGATGCCGGCCGCAAGGCCCAGGAGCACGGCATGCGCACCCTGGAAGTCAATGTGAAAGGGCCCGGCTCGGGCCGCGAATCGGCGCTGCGGGCTTTGCAGGCGGTGGGCTTCACCATCACCGCGATCCGCGACGTGACGCCGATCCCGCACAACGGCTGCCGGCCGCCGAAGCGCCGCCGCGTTTAGGGCCGGCCCTCGGGTCCTAGCCCCCGGTCTCGGCTCGGGGTTTTGGGGACCCGGCATCGCCCGCCGCGCGATGCCAAGACCATGGCGATGTCCGGAGGCTGCCGGCATCCCGCCATTCGGAGCAGACGGCAAGGCCGTCGTCGCTCGATCAGGAATCCGAACAGCCTTGAAGTCGTGAGGGCACCAGCGTGCTGCAGAAAAACTGGACTGAAATGATCAAGCCGTCAAAGCTGGACATCCAGCCGGGACCGGACGCCCACCGGGTTGCCAAGGTGGTCGCCGAGCCGCTGGAGCGGGGCTTTGGCCTGACCCTCGGCAACGCCTTGCGCCGGGTCCTGCTGTCCTCGCTGCAGGGTGCAGCGGTGACCTCGATCCAGATCGACGGCGTGCTGCATGAATTCTCCTCGATCCCCGGCGTGCGCGAGGACGTGACCGATGTCGTGCTCAACGTCAAGGCCATCGCGCTGCGCATGGGCGGCGAGGGGCCGAAGCGTATGCGCCTGCGCGCCGAAGGGCCGGGCGAGGTGACCGCCGGCCAGATCGAGACCGGGCACGATATTGAGATCATGAACCCGGGCCTCGTGCTCTGCACGCTTGATGACGGCGCGCGCATCGACATGGAGCTCACGGTCGACACCGGCAAGGGCTATGTCGCGGCGACGCAGAACCGTCCGGAAGACGCGCCCATCGGCCTGGTGCCGGTCGACTCGATCTTCTCGCCGGTGCGTAAGATTTCCTACAAGGTCGACAACACCCGTGTCGGCCAGGTCACGGACTATGACAAGCTGACCATGGAGATCGAGACCAACGGCGCCGTGACCCCGGAAGACGCGGTGGCGCTGGCAGCCCGTATTCTCCAGGACCAGCTACAGCTCTTCATCAACTTCGAGGAGCCGCAGGCCCGTCACGACGAAGAGGCGCCCAGCGAGCCGCCGTTCAACCGCAACCTGCTGCGCAAGGTGGAGGAGCTCGAGCTTTCCGTCCGCTCGGCCAACTGCCTGAAGAACGACAACATCGTCTACATCGGCGATCTGGTGCAGAAGACCGAGGGCGAGATGCTGCGCACCCCGAACTTCGGCCGCAAGTCGCTGAACGAGATCAAGGAAGTGCTGTCCTCCATGGGGCTCCACCTCGGTATGGAGATCCCGAGCTGGCCGCCCGAGAACATCGAGGAACTGGCCAAGCGCCTGGAGGAGCCCTACTAAGGCCGGTGCTCTGAAGACCGGTCCGTATGAGAGTTTCGGAGCGATCCGCTCCCCCCGTTCGTACTGGCTGTAGCCCCAAGGGGCAGCTCAGGCGGGCGGCAACGCAGTCGGTCTCGTGCGCGAGGCCAGGGTAGAAGGAAGGAACAGACATGCGTCATGGTCTTCACGGCCGGCGTTTGAACCGTACGGCCAGCCACCGCAAAGCCATGTTCGCCAACATGGCGGCTTCGCTCATCAAGCATGAGCAGATCAAGACCACCTTGCCGAAGGCAAAGGATCTGCGGCGCGTTGTCGACCGCCTGATCACCCTGGGCAAGCGCGGCGACCTGCACGCCCGCCGTCAGGCGCTCTCCGTGCTGCGCGACACGGCGCTGACCGAGAAGCTCTTCGATGAGCTGGCCGGCCGCTACAAGGAGCGGCAGGGCGGCTACAGCCGGGTGCTCAAGGCCGGACACCGCTACGGCGACATGGCGCCCATGGCGATCATCGAGCTCGTCGACCGCGATGAAGATGCCAAAGGCCAGGATTCGGGCCCGGTTCAGGAAGAGGAAGACGACGGCGAGGAGGACTGAACCCGCCGCATCAGGCCCTCACGGCCCATCACGATAGCGAAAGGCAGCCCTGCGGGGCTGCCTTTCTCGTTTGACCGCCCCGCATCGAGCCCCAATTATGGAACGCGAAGCATGCAACACGTCGGGAGAAGGGCCTTGATCGGCTGCCAGAGGGCGGGACTTTGGGCAGGACATCGGCTAGGACATCGGCCAGGACTGCGGTCCCTTGCGCGCGGCCTTGCCGTGATCGCGGTGATGCTTGCCGGGGCGTTCGGCCTCGCTCTGGCGCCGCCGGCGGCCGCGCAGGACCGCGTGGTGCCGGAGAACCGCGACGAGGTGATGCTGTCCTTCGCCCCGGTGGTGAGCAAGGCGGCCCCGGCAGTCGTCAACATCTTCACCCGGCGCAAGGTGACCCAGCGGCGCCGTGTGACCTCGCTGCTGGACGATCCCTTCTTTCGCCGCTTCTTCGGCGGCGGCCGGGAGGAGCAGGAGCGGCGCCAGCGCGAACAGTCTTCGCTGGGGTCCGGCGTTATCGTCGACCCTCTGGGCTTCATCGTCACCAACGAGCATGTCATCAAGGGTGCCGAGCTCATCAAGGTGGTGCTGAGCGACCGGCGGGAGTTTGAGGCCGAGTTGGTCCTGGCCGATCCTCGCACGGATCTCGCCGTGCTTCGGGTCGACCCCGGTGAGGAAGCGCTGCCGAGCCTCGCCTTCCGCGACTCCGACACCGTGGAGGTCGGCGACCTGGTGCTGGCCCTGGGTAATCCCTTCGGCGTCGGCCAGACCGTGACCAGCGGTATCGTCTCCGCCCTCGCGCGCACCCAGGTGGGGATTACGGACTTCAGCTTTTTCATCCAGACCGATGCGGCCATCAATCCGGGCAACTCCGGCGGCGCGCTGATCACCATGGACGGGCGCCTCATCGGCATCAACACGGCGATCTACTCGCGCACCGGCGGTTCGGTGGGCATCGGCTTTGCCATTCCGGCCAACATGGTGCGCACGGTGGTGGCGAGTGCCCGGGCCGGCGGCGCCCTGGTGCGTGCCTGGACCGGCCTGTCTGGCCAGACCCTGACGTCCGACCTCGCCGAGGGCCTGCGTCTCCAACGGCCGGGCGGCGTTGTCATCAGGGAGACCTACCAGGGCGGCCCGGCGGACCGGGCGGGCATTCAAGCCGGCGACGTCGTCGTCACGGTGGACGACAAGCCGGTGAACGATCTTGAAGCGCTCAACTACCGGGTCGCCACCGGCAACCTGGGTTCTACGGTCAAGATCGGGCTTTTCCGGCAGGGCGAGGCCATCTCCGCCGTTCTGCCGCTCGAGGCACCGCCGGAGACGCCATCGCGCAACGAGATCCGCCTGCTGGGCCACCATCCCCTCGGCGGAGCCTTCGTGGCCAGTCTGTCCCCCGCGCTGGCGGAGGAGTTGGACCTGGCCGGCCACTGGGAGGGGGTCATCATCACCCGGGTGCAGCGCGGCACACCGGCCCAGCGCGTCGGCTTCCGCAGCAACGACATCATCCTTTCCCTCAACCGGCAGAGCTATACCCGTTCCTCCGACCTGGCTGAGGCCCTGAACCGCAGCGCCGAGCGCTGGGAGATCACCTTCAAGCGCGGCGGCAAGGTTCGCCGGGTCTCCATTGGATCCTAAAGGCCAGATCCTAAAGACCGGGTCCTAAAGGCCGGCTCCGGAAAAGGCGTCTCCCGCAAACGTGCCTTTGAAGGCCCCTTTTTTGCCTCTCTGGGGCGCCGCCAGACGGGCGCATTTATGCCAATCCAAAGCGCTGCGGCCTGCGTATAAGCTTTTGTTTCATCAGTAAACCGGGCTGTGCCGGGTGGACACCCTCCGGACACAGCCCCTTCGATGGCAGGGAGCAAGGCGCGTGACGGACAGGCACATCCCGCATTCCAGGCTTCGTACTCTGGCCGCTACCGGCCTGGTGGCCGCCCTCAGCAGCGCGCCGGCGATTGCGAACGAGGCCCCGATGACCGATGCGATCAAGCCCCCGGCGGCGGAGTCCCTGGCCGGCGAAACCCTTGCTTTCAAGGTCATGCGTGACGGCTCCCAGATTGGCCATCACAAGATCCGCCTGGAGGAGATCGGCGACGAGCTTCATGTCGAGGTGGATATCGCACTGGAGGTCAATCTCGCCTTCATCACGCTGTTCCGCTACGAGCACACGAACAAGGAAGTCTGGCGCGACGGCCGTCTCGTCTCCCTGGAGACGCGGACCAACGACGACGGCTCCGAGTACTGGGTGAGCGCCCGCTCCTCGGAAGAAGGGTTGCTGGTCGAGGGATCCGCGGGCAGCTTCGTCGCTCCCGCAGAGATCCTGCCGACCAGCTATTGGAACCCGGCAACGGTGCAGCAGGACGTGCTGCTGGATACCCAGCGCGGGCGTCTGCTGGAGGTCTCCAGCAAGGCCAAGGGCGCGGAGATCATCCAGACGCCGGAGCGGGTTGTCGATGCGCGCCGCTTCAAGCTCGACGGCGACCTGAAGGCCGATCTCTGGTATGCGCCGGACGGCGAGTGGATGAAGATTGCCTTCGATGTACGCGGTTCGACCATCGACTATGTTCCGGTCGGCCCCCATCCGGGCCTGCGGGCCGCGAACCAGTCGAGCCAGCGCTAGGGCTTTCCCTCAGGAAGGTCTGCCGTCGGCGCGCGCTCCGCGCCACTCTGCTATTCTCTGGAACCGACCGCCCGGTCCTGCCTCTCAAAAGAGGCGGGATCGGTGCAGTAGTTCTGCCGGGGCTGTCGTAACGGAGCACGAGAGACATCCATGCCGTTGCCTAAGGATCACTGCATCTTGATTACCGGCGCCTCCCTGGGGCTCGGCAGAGCTCTGGCGCTGCGCTGCGCGCGTGCGGGCTGGCGGGTGGTCGCTTCGGCGCGGGGCCGTGAGCAGCTCGAGAGCCTGGCGGCCGAGGCAGCGGAGTTGAGCGGTGAGATCACGCCTTATCCGTTGGACGTGACGGATGCCGCTGCCGTGGCCGCCGCGGTTCAGCATGTGGAAGCCGAGATTGCCCCGATCGGCATCGCGGTTCTGAATGCGGGCACGCACCGGCCGATGGCGGCGGAGTCCTTTCGCGCCGCGGACGTCGAGGGTCTGCTGAAACTGAACGTCTTGGGAATCGCAAACTGTCTTGAGGCGCTCCTGCCACGCATGATCGCGCGCCGCCAGGGCCGTCTGGCGCTGGTTGCCTCGGTGGCCGGCTATGCCGGCCTGCCGACGGCGGCAGGCTACGGTGCCAGCAAGGCTGCGGTGATCAATATGGCCGAGTCGCTGAAACCAGAACTCGATCGCCTGGGGGTGGTCCTTCAGGTGGTCAACCCAGGCTTCGTGCAGACCCCGCTCACCGACAAGAACGACTTTCCCATGCCGTTCCTGATGCCGGCCGATGCGGCCGCGGAAGCCTTCTTCCGCGGCTTAGAGTCGCAGCGCTTCGAGATCGTCTTTCCCAGGCGCTTCGTGTATCTCATGAAGCTTCTGAAGTTGTTGCCCTACCGGCTGTTCTTCGCGCTGACGCGGCGAACGGTGCCGGGGCGGTAGCTCTGCTCTCCAACCTGACCACTAGAGGCCTGCCCGGATGGTATCCCGCGACGCCGTTGCCGCTTACATCCACTTCTTTGAGAATCTGACGCCGGAGGATCTGCCGCGGTTTGAGCAGGTCTTTGCGGCGGATGCCCGCTTCCGCGACCCCTTCAACGACGCGCGGGGCGTGGAGGCGGTGCGCCGGGTGTTCGAGAAGATGTTCGCGGACGTCGACGACCACCACTTCAAGGTGCTGGACCACGCCGTCGATGGGAACCGTGCCTATCTGAACTGGGAGTTCCGGATTACACCGAGTGGCCGGAAGCAGGCGTTGACGATCCTCGGTATGTGCACCGTGGACTTTCGGGACGACGGCAAAGTGACGGCCCACATCGACCACTACGACGCGGCAAGCCAGCTCTACGAGAGCCTGCCATTGGTCGGCACGCTGCTCAGGTTCATCCGCCGCAGGATCGCAGCCGTCTGACGGAGGTGGCGAAGCCCATGCTGGACGAACTCCGGGGAAAGACGTTCTAGCGTCTGAACACCCCGACCATGCTCACCGCGACCATGGTAGGCAAGGAGGACCTGCGCTCGCAGTTGACCGATGGCGCCGAGCCGCCGCGCGCCGGCACAGCGGCGCTGCCGTGGCGGTCAAGGGCTCGCAAGGGCGCGCTCGTGGGGCGCGCTGGAAATCCGTTACATCCCGTCACGCGCCAGCCCAGCCGTGCAATCTCCAAGCTGACATAACCTGTCACGCGGCAACGATGATCAGCCCGAAGGAAAACCCGGGGCGATCCGGCCCGTTCTCCGAAAGGCCGCGCCGGCACTAACCATCGAACCACCTGCTTGCGAGGCACGACCAACAGGTTGTTGCGGGGACACCGCCGAAGGAACCCGCCCCAAGGTACCAGGAGAAAGCAATGAAAGTCCTTATCGCAACCGCTCTGGCGGTCACCGCCGCGACCAGCCTCGGCAGCATGAGCTTTCCGACGGACGCGGAGGCCCAGTTCCGAAAGCAGCAGGTGAACACCTTGCGGAGCACGCCGCCGCAGCTAAACTGCCACACCGGCTTCACCAAGACCGTGCAGGAGTATTACCCTGCGAACCAACACAATGGCTTCGCCAGGAAATTGACCTGTCTTTCGGCCACGTTGAAATGCGCCAAACCGACCGATCCCGGCTTGAAACTGAAGACCGATCGGCATTTCCATGACTGGGACCTGAGCCAGGGCGTCTTCAAGATCCTGTACCGCTGCGGATATCTTCCGACCGGGGCCCAGGTGCAGGCCAAGACGCTGAGCTTTGCGAAGGCACCAATCCAGAAACAGCAAGGGCCCACGCTGACGACGAAACCGGTCGCGTTGAAGTGCTGGACCGGCTTCAACGCCGCAAACCAAGAGAGTTATCCGGCCAACCAGTATGACGGCCATCCGAAGCTGCTGGATTGCCTGACGCCGGTGATCAAGTGCCCAAAGGCACCAAAGCCAGGTCTAAAGCTGGGGGTGCATCTCGAACCGATCAACGTCAACGACCAGCAAGGCACATTCAAGCTCAAGTACAGCTGCGAGTACAACTGAGAGCTATAGAGAAGACTGGCTCGAGCGCCTGTGAGCCCAAAGCATATCTGTTCCAGGCTGAAGCATAGCCTGTAACAGACATGTTCTATTCGGCAGCAACCCCTTGCTGTTCGGCCGCGTTGGCGGCGGTGACCGGCATCCTGCGGAAGAAGATAGTCACCTCGCCGAGCTCGATGCCGAACTTGCTGACCTTGGCGCGGTTCACCAGGACGTCGTCAGCCTGCAGGAACATCCAGTCGTCGAAGCGGACGTTCCAGACCGACTCGCCGATCGGCAGGGCGAGCGTGTAGCGCCAGTTCAGGGCGTTGCCGTAGGACACCCCCTCGGCGGCGCCGATGACATCGGCGGCGGTTCCCTCGTAGCGGTGCGCGTCCAGCTTGCGGATGGTCCAGATGCGCTGCTGGGTCTCCCCGTCTGCATACACGAAGTCTTCCACCAGCGTGAGCGTCTCGCCGTCCCAGGTGCCCTCGATGTCGACCACGAACTCGCGGCGCAAGGTTCCGAAACGGTCCTCAAAGATGCCCCACGCGCGGGTGTTGCCCGCGAAGTAGTCCTCGATGAGAAGGCGCGGCTCGCGCCCGTCGAATTGCTCCGGTGTCATACTGCTGCAGCCTGCCGTGAGGAGGAGAAGAAGGGCTCCGAACCAACGCTGAAGAAGCATCTCATGTCTCTGGAACTGTTGATCGCCTTGCCGCGCGCCGGTCGATCAGCGTGCGGATTCTCAACTGGCGCTGCGCCGTGATCGGAAAGCGCCAAACCAGCGCAACTGCGGCGACCTTGAACACCACCGGCGCCAATCCGTAGAGCAGCGACAGGGCCCAGACTCCACCCGTTTCGTCCGCGGCCGGGTCGAAGCCGGCCAGTGCGAGCAAGGGGAAGGAAAGCCCGACCGCCAGCGCGAGGGCTAGCTTCGTTGCCACGCCCCACAGGCCGAAGTAGACGCCCGCCCGCTCCTGACCGCTGCGCAGGCTGTCCAGGTCGACCACATCGGCCTGGATTGCCGGCGGCAGAGCGAGGTCGGCTCCCAAAGCGAAGCCGGAGAGCACGCAGATCACCAGGAAGGCCCAGGTGTCCCCCGGTCCCAGGAACGGCACCCAGACAAAGACCGCGCAGGCCAGGGCCATCGCCGTACACCAGGCGCGATGCTTGCCGATCTGCGCTGCCAGCCGCAGCCAGAGCGGCAGGGCGGCGATCCCGCAGGCAAAGTAGGTGAGGAGGAGTGGTCCGGTCCAAGATTCCGCGTCCAAAGCAAACTTCACGAACAACAGGAACAGCGTGGCTGGCAGCCCGACGGCTATCCCATTGAGGAAATAGGCCGAAACCAGCCTCAGGAAAGGGCCGTTTCGCAACAAAATGGCGAGCGAACGGCGCCACGGAAGGGGTGGTGGCGGCCTGAGACGCGGCTCCTGCACGGCGAAGCAGGTAATAGCAACTCCAGGTGGTAATAATATGATGACTGCAATCAGAAGCCACAAAAGCGTGAGGGCACGGTCTTCGCCGGTAAAGCTCGGCAGGGCCGCGGCAGCGACCGTCCCGACGACCACGAAGGCCTCACGCCATGCCGTGATGCGGCTGCGCTCGTTGTAGCTCTTTGACAGCTCGGCGCCCCAGGCGGAATAGGGCAGCAGAATCATGGTACTGCCGAGGTAGAGCAGCATGGTCCAGCCCGCGAGATAGAAGACACCCACGCCGGGCGGCGGTTGGAAGAGGAACCACGCGCTGATCAGCAGCAGCGGCACCCCCAGCAGCATCCAGGGGCGCCTGCGGCCCCAGCGCGTTGGGAAGGCATCGGAGAGACGGCCCATGAGCGGATCGGTCAGGAGATCCCAGACCCGTGCCACAAGCAGGGCCGCCCCGACCGCTGCAAGGCCCAGGCCCATCTCCTCGGCATAGAAGGGTGGCAGGTAGACGTAGAGCGGCACCCCCAGCGCCGCCAGGGGCAGCCCGGGCAGGCCGTAAGCGAAAAGGGCGGACCGCGACAGGCCCGCACCGCCGGCGCTCTGCTGTGTCACCGGTCTAGCCGCGGGAAAGGGCGATCTGGCGGACGTCGATGCGGCCGATTTTGAATCCGACCGCACAATAGGCGAGGTAGTAGTGCCACATGCGCCGGAAGCGCTCGTCGAAGCCGAGGCCTGCGATACGCGGCCAGGAGGACTCGAAGCGTTCCGACCAGGTCTTCAGGGTGCGTGCGTAGTCGAGGCCGAAGCCCTTGTCTGCGACCCATTCCAGTCCGGCCTGTTGTACGCAGTCCTTCAGGGCCGTTTGCGACGGCAGCATGCCGCCGGGAAAGATGTAGCGCTGGATGAAGTCTGCCCCGCGTCTGTAGGAACCCCAGATCGCATCGTCGATGGTGATGATCTGGAGCGCCACCCGGCCGTCCGGACCCAGGGCCGAACGGAGCTTGTCGAAGTAGACCGGCCAGTAGCGCTCGCCCACCGCCTCGAACATCTCGATGGAGGCAACCCGGTCGAAGCTGCCCGTGACGTCGCGGTAATCCTGACGCCGGATCTCCACCCGCTCGGCGAGGCCGTCCTGATGGACCCGCTTGCGTGCATAGTTGTACTGCTCCTCGGAGATCGTGATCCCCGTGACCCGGCAGCCGGTCTGCTTCGCCGCATAGGCCGCGAAGCCGCCCCATCCGCAGCCGACCTCCAGGAGATGATGGTCGGGGGAGAGTTCGGCCAGCTCGGTCATCGCCTGGTACTTGTTCTGCTGGGCCGCTTCCAGGCTTTCGTTGCCTGAGGCAAAGACCGCCGAAGAGTAAGTCATGCTGGGGTCCAGCCACTGCTCGTAAAAGGCGTTCCCCAGATCGTAGTGGTGGGCGATGTTGCGCCGCGATCCGTCTTTGGAGTTCGGGCGCAGGAGATGCGGGATGCGGTGCAGGAGGCGCATGACCGGATGGCCGTTGACGACCTTCTGCCAGGCCGCTTCGTTGAGAGCGCCCAGCTCGATCACGGCGGCCAGGTCGTCGGTCTCGAAGTCTCCGTCCATGTAGGCTTCGGCGAAGCCGTTGTGGCCGCCAAGCAGAAGCCGGCGGACGAAGCGGGGGCGAACCACCCTGAGCGTGGCCGAGGGCCCGGGTTCTGCGCCCTCGAAGATTTGTCGCGACCCGTCCGGCAGTTCGAGAATGACCGAACCGGCACGGAGACAACGGCCCAGGGTTATCAGCAAGCTGTAAGGACCGAGTGACACCAGACTGTTTTGCCTAAGGTTCATCGCGATGTCCATACGGGTTGTGCAGGGGAAGGCTAGGGGGCAACCGATGTCACCGCTTCGCCGGGCGGTGTGCCGCGGCGGTGGTAGCGGGCGCCTTTACGCCAGATCCACAGCGCCTCCCAGTGAATGGCGGCCATCACCTTGACGGTCATCAGCGGGTAGCGGAAGAAGGCGCGCCACAACCCACCGCGGTCGATTGCCACGCGGCGGCCTGTGAGCGTTGCCAACAGGATCTCCCCGTCGGGCACCGCCTGGCGGATCAGCACGGAAAGCTTTTCCCCGGGTTCGCGGAGACGGAACCGGTAAGCGGCTGTCATCTCGATAAAGGGAGAAACGAAGAAACCCTTCTCGCATTTCTGCAGGATCGGCCGGCCGTCGCGGTTACCGTCCTTCACCGGGATCAGGTAGCAGTGCTGCTCTCCGAAGGTGTTCTTCACCTCGTAGATAACGGCGCGCAGCGATCCGTCTCGGTGATGGCAGAACCAGAGCGTCAGAGGGTTGAAAACATAACCGAGGATTCGCGGAAAGCAGAGCAGGCGGATGGGGCCGCCCTGCAGATCGATACCGGCCGCCGCGAGCTGCGCCTCAGCCCAGGGACGCAGCGCCGTTCCGTCGCGCGGACCGTGATCGCGATCATCGAAGCTGAAGATGTTGAAGCGGTTGTGAGAAAGCAGCGGCAGCCGGCGCACCAGGCTCGGCAACTCGTCCAGGTCAACAAAGAGCGAAAACACGCCGTAGCTGAAGCGATGGGAGAACGGCCGCAGACGCCGATGCATAACCTGCCCGAAGTAGAGACAGGACTGCGACGAAGAGCGATCGCTGCCGTTCTTTTGGTTCGACGGTTGCGGTGGCGCCGTCACTCGGCCGCCTCCAGCAGCGACGCCGGCACCACCGCCTCGGCCGCCGGGCTGCGCGGCACCACATGCTGTGCCCAGGGGGCGGGGGAGCCCAGGGCCGCGGCGACGCCGAGGCCCGCTTGCAGGCCGTCTTCATGAAAGCCGTAGCCGCAGTAGGCACCGCAGAACCAAAGGCGGTTCATACCCTGGATATCCGGCAGGTCCTTCTGTGCCCTGAGGGCGCCTGCATCGAAGAGCGGGTGGTCGTAGACCAGGTCGCGCAGAACGCTCTCGGCGGCGGGCTCGCGCTCCGGGTTCAGGGTCACGAAGAGCGGATGCCGGCGGTCGATGTTCTGCAGTCGGTTCATCCAGTAGGTCACAGACACCTTTCCGTGGTGGCGGTGGCTGGCGGTGTGCACTTCGGCGGAGGCGCCGCTGGTGTAGTTCCAGCTTGCCCATGCTCCGCGGCGGCGCGGCATCAAGGTGGTGTCGGTGTGCAGCACGGCGCGGTTCTTCTCATAGCGGAAGGCACTCAGGACCGTTCGTTCTGCCGACGTTGCTTCGCCGCCGAGAATGCGCAGGGCCTGATCGGCGTGGCAGGCGAGAATGACCTGATCGAAGCGCTCTTCTTCCGCTCCGGGTACCTGCAGGTAGACGCCCTGAGGCGTGCGGCGCAGCCGCCCGATGGGGCTGCGCAGGCGCACCTCGCCGCGCAGGCCCTTGGCGATGCGCTGAACGTATTCCCGGCTGCCGCCGGAAACGGTACGCCACTGCGGGCGCCCTGTCAGAAGCAGCAGCCCGTGGTTTTCGCAGAACTGAATGAAGGAGCGCGCCGGGAAGGCCAGCATCTCGTCCAGCGGCGCCGACCAGATGGCCGAGCCCATGGGCAGGAGGTGATCGCGGGTGAAGGCATCGCCGTAGCCGCCGTGATCGAGCAGCTCGCCCAGGCTCATGCCGGCGGTCTCCGCCTCCAGCATCGCGCCCGGCGCATCCCTGTAGAAGCGCAGCAGGTCGCGCAGCATCGACCAGAAGCGCGGGCTCAGGAGATTGCGCTTTTGAACGAAGAGCCCTGCGAAGCTGCCGCAGTACTCCAGGCGCCCGTCGTCGAGAGAGACCGAGAACGACATGTCGCTGCGTTCGGTCGGCACCGCCAGGGCGTCGAAGAGACGCGTCAGGTTCGGATAGGCCTGATCGTTGTAGACAATGAAGCCGGTATCAACGGGAAGACTGCCGTCCCTGGTGGCAACATCCACGGTGTGCGAGTGCCCGCCAAGGCGATCGTCCGCTTCAAACAGAGTTACGTCGTGACAAGAGTCCAGCGCCCAGGCTGCGCCCAATCCGGTAATGCCACTGCCAACAACCGCAATCTTCATACTCATCCCTTGCTTTTCTTTGCGCCGCTTCCCGATCCCTGGCGCGTCGAGCGTCTTGGAACCTGAACGGCGCTGCGTGTCCCCACCTTGTCCGGCTTCGACGCTTTACGAAACCCAGTTCGGCCGCCGCGATGGCAAGCCGCCATTTGCTATGCTGGGTGCTGTTTGAACTGCTGACTCCCGCCTGCCACCTACCCAGGGATATAAGCCCCGACGTGCTCATATCCACTTGTGCTGATACGCTGCTAAACCCTTAATGGATCATGAAAAGTGGCGGCCTCCGGCAGAACATGAAAAGCTGGAGGCTGGGGAGCGGGTATGCGCGCCGCAAGGGGGCGACCGCGACACGGCACGGGATTGCAGAAGCTTCAGCGTTATGACGGGATTGTTTGAAAGTCAGGCCCCCAGGCCTCTGGCAGACCGGCTGCGTCCGCAGAGCCTCACGGAGGTCGTCGGCCAGGACCATGTTCTCGCAGCCGACGCGCCGCTCGGCCGCATGGTCAAGGGCGGGCGCCTGGCGTCCTTGATCCTCTGGGGGCCGCCGGGCTGCGGCAAGACCACCATTGCCCGCCTGCTGGCGCAGGAAACGACGCTGGAGTTCGAGCCTCTCTCTGCCGTGTTCTCTGGTGTCGCCGACCTGCGCAAGGTCTTCGACCGCGCCAAGCAGCGCCGCCTCGGCGGGCGCGGCACCTTGCTGTTCGTCGACGAGATCCATCGCTTCAACCGTGCCCAGCAGGACGGATTTCTGCCCTATGTCGAGGACGGCACCGTCATCCTGGTCGGGGCCACGACCGAGAACCCGTCCTTTGAACTCAACCCCGCTTTGCTTTCCCGCTGTCAGGTCTTGGTCCTGAAGCGCTTGGAAGACACAGCGCTGCGCGAACTGCTGGCCCGGGTCGAGGCGCTCGAGGGGCGCGATCTGCCGCTGTCGACGGATGCCCGGGCGGCCCTGATCGCCATGGCCGACGGCGATGGGCGCTACCTTCTGAATCTGGCCGAGGAGGTGCTGACGCTGGCACCGGACCAGCCGCTCGACAGCGCGGCGTTGGCGGCCGTGGTTCAGAAGCGGGTGCCGATCTACGACAAAGGCCAGGAGAGCCACTACAACCTGATCTCGGCCTTGCACAAGTCGCTGCGCGGGTCCGACTGCGATGCGGCGCTCTATTGGTTTGCCCGCATGCTGGCCGGCGGCGAAGACCCCCACTTCATCGCCCGCCGCCTGGTCCGCTTTGCGGTGGAAGACATCGGCCTGGCCGACCCTGACGCTCTGCCCCAGAGCATCGCGGCCTGGCAGGCCTTCGAGCGCATCGGCTCCCCAGAGGGCGAACTCGCGCTCGCCCAAGCCGTGATCTACCTAGCGACCGCGCCCAAGTCCAACGCGGCCTACAAGGCCTACAGCGGCGCGGCGCGCAGCGCCAAGGACAGCGGCTCGCTGGCGCCGCCGGCCCACATCCTTAATGCGCCGACATCGCTGATGCGCAACCTGGGATATGGTCGCGGGTACAACTACGACCACGACGCGCCGGAGGCTTTTTCAGGGCAGGATTATTTTCCCGACAACCTGGAACGCCAAACCTTCTATCAGCCCGTGGAACGAGGGTTCGAGCGGGAAATCCGCAAGCGCCTGGATTACTGGGCGAGGCTGCGCCAGCGCCGGCAAGGGGCAGAGGAGGGCGACTCCTGAGGCAGCCTTGCGTTTGATGCGCGGCTGCTATTCCGCCTTGCTTATTGTCCCTTCTGCCAATGCTCGTACTTTGTCACCGGGACAAAGCTTCTCGCTCCGCTTAGGGCGAGAGGGGCAGCCTATTCGGAATCACTAGGCTCATAGGGGCGTTATATGGCCAACTACTGCGTGCCTGACAAAGGCAAAGCAGCTTTACTCTGTATCTCCGCTCAACGTGATTTCATAACGCCTGGCTCGCCTTTACGGGCCTGTGGCGTGCGCTCGGCGCTGCCGAGAATGCGCAAGCTGCTGGACGCCTTCCGCGAGGAAGGGGCGCCCGTCTTCCATTCGGTCAGACTGTACAAGGCCGACGGATCCAACGTGGATGCCTGCCGCCGCCAGGCCGTTGAGGAGGGCATGCGCATCCTCATGCCCGGCACCCTGGGTGCGGAGCTGATCGACGAGGTCAAGCCCAGTGCCGGCGTACGTCTGGACCCGGAGGTCCTGCTGGCGGGCGATTTCCAGCCGATCGGCGAAAACGAGTTCGTCCACTACCGGCCGCGCTGGGGCGCCTTTCACGACACCGGCCTGGAGGCCAGGCTGCGCGAACTGGAGGTCACCACCCTGGTGATCTGTGGCTTCAGCTTCTCGACCGGCGGCCGGGCCTCGGTCTACGAGGCCTCGGCGCGGGACTTCCGCATCGTGCTGGTGGCCGATGCGCTCTGCAACGCAACCGAAGATTCGGTCCGCGAGTTGGGACGTATGGGTGTCTATCTTATGGATAGCGCCAACTGCATGAGCTGGCTGGGCAACGGCGGACCCCGATCCGCGGCGGCTTAGAGCCGATCCGCTCTGACCGGGCCGCCGGCTTCTGTTTCACCGGCGTTTGCACCGCTGACCCCACTTTGTTAGCTAGAGATGGTCTCGCGGAGCGGAGGCACCGTCTCCACCGCCGCGAAGACGCTAGGCGAGCGAAGAGGCAAGGCCTATGCAATTTCAGATCCTGATCGCAGTGGCCCTGGGCGGCGCTCTGGGCGCATTGGGGCGCTATGCCATGGTGTCCCAGGTCAGCCATGCGTTCGGCCCCTGGCTCGGCGGCTTTCCGCTTGGCACCCTTGGCGTCAACGTCCTCGGGTCTTTCGCCATGGGTCTGCTGGTCGAAGTCTTCGCGCTGGCCTGGTCGCCGCCGGAAGCCCTGCGCGCCCTGCTGACGGTCGGCCTGCTGGGCGCCTTTACCACCTTCTCCACCTTTTCGATGGAGGCGGTGCTGTTGTACGAGCGCGGCGCCCTTATGCAGGCCGCAGTCTACATCGCCGCTTCCGTTGTGCTTTCGATTGCCGGGTTCGTCGCGGGCCTTGCGCTGATCCGCGCCATCTTCGCCTGAGTGTGCGGACATGAGCGGGGTCCAGAAGGTCGCGATCCAGGCGGAGGAGGCGGGTCAGCGCCTGGACCGCTGGTTCCGGCAGCGCTTTCCTCAGGTGACCCAGGGGCGTCTGGAAAAGTGGCTGCGGAAGGGCGAGGTCCGGCTTGACGGCAAGCGCGCCAAGTCCGCCAGCCGGATCGAGGCCGGCCAGATCGTCCGGGTCCCGCCGCTGCCCGCAGCCGACGACGCCCGCCCGCCCGCGGGACCAAAGCCGCAGAGGCTCTCTGCAGCGGAGGCCGCCGATCTCAAAGCACGGGTGCTTTACAGCGATGACACGGTGATCGCTTTCGACAAGCCGGCAGGCCTGGCGGTGCAGGGCGGCAGCGGTCAGAGCCGCCATCTGGACGGCATGCTGGAGGCCCTGAAACTGGGCGCGGCGGAACGGCCCAGGCTCGTCCACCGCCTCGACAAGGACACTGCCGGCGTCCTGCTGCTGGCGCGCAGCGCCGCCGCCGCGCGCGCCCTGACAGCGGCCTTTCGCGCGAAGACGACACAGAAGGTCTACTGGGCGTTGCTCAGCGGTGTACCCCGCCAGAAGCGCGGCCTGATCGATCTGCCCCTGGCGAAGCGCCAGACCGGGGCCGGCGAAGCTGTGACCCCGGCAGAAGAAGAGGGCAAGCCTGCGCAAACCCTGTTCCGCGTCGTGCAGACCTATAAGGACCGGCTTGCCTGGGTTGTGCTGATGCCCGTGACCGGGCGCACCCACCAGCTCCGCGTCCACTGCGCGGCCTTGGGCACGCCCATCGTCGGTGACGGCAAGTACGGCGGGCGGGCGGCCTTTCCGGACAAACCGGGGCTGCCGAAGACGCTGCACCTGATGGCAAGGGAACTGGCGCTGCCCCATCCGGAAGACGGCACGACGCTGCGGGTAGTCGCAGCACTGCCGCCGCATATGGCAGAGAGTTGGCAGGTGCTGGGATTCGACCCGGAGCAGGGAGATGCCGCTTTGGACGGCCTGTTGAGCTATGCGGAGGGCCTCAGCCATTCGCCCCGGCGCGGCCGCGGGGTCTGATGCAGCGCTGCTTGTTTGCTGGCTGCCGTCAAGACCCCTGCGACGCCGGGATGGGAGTGGGGATTAGAAGGTCGAGTAGCGGCGGGGCTGCTGCGAGCGCTGCACAAGCTGATGGTGGCGGCGCTGCTCGGTGACCGTCGGCCGTGCCTGGTTGCGCAGGGTGGCCGCCGTCTTCTTGCGCCATTCCATGTCGCTCATCACGGTCTTCAAGGAGAAGCCCCATTCGGAGCCCGCTTCAGGCTCATACTTGGTCTGTTCAGCAGTAGAGTAATGAAGGTTCATCATCTTCGACCAGTCCTGCGCCGTTGCCGGTGCAGAGAAGGCGATGACTGCTGCCGCGGCGATAGTGACAGCAGAATACTTGCCCGTGATGAACTTCGAAAACATGCCTGACCCCTATGGATTGTTTTCCGATGACCCAAGGTGTAGGCGTGATTTTTTCTTATTTCCCCTGCAAAATTATTAATATCCAAAAATGACATCTGTAAAAGCCAATATATGTCACAGCATTAGTCAAGGGTGTGGCATTTTTACTCTCTTAATTATTTGTTAATTGTTTGGCAAACATGTCTAAAATGTGGCGTACCCACAATTATTGTATATAATTCAGAGCCTTATAGATGTGGATAAGTGGCTTGCGCTTTTGATATCTCCCTTAACCCGCCCGATTTATGCCACCCGGAGCGGCCTATCAGAGGCTTCTCATGCTTCCTTCATTCGGCCATGGGAATGAGGCGGAGCGGCCACAATGGTTAAGGCTTTGCTCTGCGAATCGCCTTAAGCAGGACCGAGCAACATGGTAGAGACAGGGCGCTATGACACCCATTCCATTTCGCCACCGCTTCATCGTCTTCGACCTCGACGGAACCCTGGTCGACAGTCAGCACACCATCGTTTTCTGCATGAGCCAGGCCTTTGACGCCGTCGGGCTGGAGCAGCCGGACGCTGAGGCCGTGCGCGGCATCATCGGGTTGAAGCTCGAGGTGGCTGTCGCGGAACTGCTGCCGCCGGACCTCAGGGCCATGGCTCCGAGGATCACAGGGCTCTACCGCGAGGCCTTTCATGCGCGGCTCAGCGGGCCCGATCACGACGACCCGCTGTTTGACGGCGCGCGCGAGGTGCTGGCCGCGCTGGATCACCCGGAGTTGCTGCTGGGCATTGTGACCGGCAAGAACCGGCGCGGCCTGCTGCGGGTGTTGGAGCACCACGGACTGCAGCATCACTTCACAACGTTGAAGACAGCAGACGACGGACCCAGCAAACCCCACCCCCGTGTCCTTCAATTGGCCATGGCGGAGGTTGGGGCGGAGCCGCAGGATACGGTCATGATCGGGGACACGGCCTTCGACATCGAGATGGCGCGCGCCGCAGGCTGCGATGCCATTGGGGTCGACTGGGGCTATCATCACCGCGACCAGCTCTATGCCGCGGGTGCCGGCGTGGTGATCGACCGCTTTGACGAACTCGAAGGGGCCATGATCCGACTGGACGGAGCATCGCGATGAAACTGCGCCGTGTGATCTACATCGCAGCGGCTGTTGTCGTCGGTCTCGGGGTTGCGACCTACGCCTTTCTGTCGACGCTCAACTTCGACGACCTCACCGCCCTGCTGCAGAGGGAAGTGAAGACGGCGACGGGCCGCGACCTGGTGGTCGCGGGGCCGGTGGATCTTCAAATCTCGCTTTCGCCCTCCATCGATCTGCAGGACCTGCGGTTCGCAAATGCCCCTTGGGGCAGCCGGCCGGATATGGTGACCCTGCGCCGGCTGGAGCTCGAGGTAGATCTTCTGGCCCTGCTCGGCGGCGACATTGTCGTCAACCGCCTGGTGCTGGTGGAGCCGGACATCCTGATTGAGACCGACGCCGAGGGGAACGGCAATTGGGAGTTCGGGACCCCATCGGCACCATCGGGGAGCGATGCGCCTGAGGAGGCTAGGGGCACCTCCGATGCCGGCGGGCTGCCCGACATTCAGGACTTCGCGATCCGCGGCGGCCGGATCGTGATTGCGGACGGCCCCGCCGACCAGGAGCCCCTGACCGTCACCCTCACCGAAGCGAGCGGCCGGGTGCCGGACGGCGGCGGTGAGCGCAGCCTCGCGCTTGTCGGCAGCTACAACGACAATCCGTTTCGTGTGTCGGGCACTTTCGACAACCTGCGCGACATTCTGTCCGGTGCGAAGAGCGACCTGGACCTGGCGTTCGAGGCGGGCGGCGCCAGCGGCCGCATCACAGGTGCCGCCGGTGACCTGGTCGGCGCCGCCGGCGCGGAGGTCGCGGTCAGTGCATCGGGTGAAGATCTCTCATCGCTCTCGCCGCTTGTCGGCGCGGCGCTGCCGGCCATCGGCCCCTACACGCTGTCGGGCGACGTGACGGTTGCCGGCGACACCATCGCCTTTTCAGGCCTTGCCGTGGAGCTTGGGCAGAGCGACGTGGCAGGAGCGGGAACTCTGGACCTCGGCGGCGAGCGGCCGCGGCTGACCGCCGACCTTGCGTCCAAGACGCTGGACCTGGCCGACCTGCAGCCCGGTACCGGGCCAGAGGCGCAGGATGCCGGATCATCGCCTGCCACCACGCAGACGGAAACCGAGGGGGGAGCCAGTGACGGCCGCATCTTCTCCGACAGTCCGCTTGGGCTCGAGGCACTCTCGGCGGTCGACGGAAAGGTGACGCTGAGCGCCGTTGAGGCGCGGCTGTCGCCCCGCTTCTTTGTCGACGACCTCAGGCTCACTGCGGCGCTCGAGAACGGCCGCCTCTTGGTGGAACCCTTGCAGGCGCGGCTGGCGGAAGGCGATCTTACCGGGCGGGCCGTCGTCGATGCAGGACAGAATCCTCCCCGCCTTGCGCTGACACTCGACGGCGCCGCCATGGACTTCGGCGCCCTGCTGCGCAAGGTGGAGGTCAGCGAACAGGTGGGCGGTGCCCTGGATGCCGAGGTGGACCTGCGCAGCCAGGGCGGCAGTCTGCGCGCGCTGGCCGCCGGTCTCGACGGGCACGTTCAGGCAGTCTCGCAGGACGGGACCATCGACAACGCGCTGCTGAGCTTCTTCAGCGTCGGGTTCAGCGACATCACCGGGCCGCTGTTCGGCACGGCTGAGCGGGCCCGTCTGGAATGCATGATCACGCGCTTCGACATCGCCGGCGGCCAGGCCGAAAGCCGGGCACTGGTGCTGGATACCGGAACCTTCGCCATCGCCGGACGCGGCGGCGTTGACCTGGCGAGCGAAAGGGTCAGCCTGGCCTTCGATACGGAGACCAGCGAGCCGAGCCTTGCCAGCCTGGCCGTTCCCTTCAAGGTGATCGGTCCTCTGGAGGACCCGAGCATCGTTCCGGATCCGATTGGGGCCGCCGGCAATGTGGTGGGAACCGTGGGGACCGTCGCCGAGACCGGTGGCAACATCGTTGCCGGGGTTGTCGATACCCTCGGCGGGCTGGTCGGGACCGGGCCGATCATCGGCAGGATCGGCAGCGATCAGACGCTTTGCGGCGAGGCCCTGGCGGCGATCGATCTTGCCTCTGCCGCGCCGGAAGGCGGGGGCGTGGAGCCGGCAGGCGCTCCGGCGGCCGGGGGCGCAGCGGAAGAGGCGGAGCAACCAAATCCCTCCAAAGGCCTGGTCGAAGGGGTCGGCGAAGCCACGGAGGACCTGGGACGGAGCCTGAAAAAGGGCCTTGAGGGGCTTTTCGGCAACTGACAGGCGACGCCACGGCAATGCAGAAGATCAAACGTTTCTACGAGTCCGCGGGCTCTGCGCCTGCCGAAGGTGGCTATGGCGTCACGCTGGACGGCCGCCCGGTGCGAACGCCGGCAAAGGCGCCTTTGGTGCTGCCCTCCGCGGCCCTGGCGGCGGCCATTGCCGAGGAATGGCAGGGCCAGGACAAGGATATCGACACGGGGTCGATGGCGCTGAACAACCTGGCCTGCACCGCGATCGACATCGTCGGGCCGCAGCGGCCGCGCATCGTCGACGATCTGGTCGACTATGGCGGCCATGACCTCATCTGCTATTGGAGCGACGCTGTGGACGATCTGCTGCGCCGCCAGCAGGACCACTGGCAGCCGCTGCTGGACTGGGCGGCGGAGGCGTTGAACGCGCCGCTCGTGAAAACCTGCGGGATCGTTTCGCAGGACCAGCCGCCGGAGAGCCTTGCGGCGCTGCGCGCAGCCGTCGAGCAGCATGACGCCATGGCCCTGACCGGCCTCGCCGCGGCCGTTCAGGCCTCGGGATCGCTGGTCATCGGCCTTGCGCTTTCCCACGGTCGGATGGAGGCGGAGGAAGCCTGGACCGTTTCGCTGCTGGACGAGGCCTATCAGCAGGAGCGCTGGGGCGAGGACGCCGAAGCGCGCAAGCGTCAGGCGGCGCTGCACCAGGAACTCGACGCCGCCGGTCGATTTCTGTCCTTGCTGCGCGAGGGTGTCTCTGCGGAGAGCGCTTGAGCCGTCACCGAGAGGCGGCAGCGGCGGCGGATCAGAGTTCCTGGGTTGCGGGCGGTTCCTGGGCGCCCTTCATCATCACTTCCGCGAGGACGCCATAGGTCTTGGCCCAGGCCTTCTCGACATCAGGTGTGAAGGCGTCCTGCAGGCCCTGCTTGAGGGTCCAGAGCAAGGCGTTGGCGACGCTCTCGTAATGCTTCAGCTCGACGCCGTAGGCGTGGTGGCGCTGACCCATGACCTTGACCGCCGGCACCAGCTTGTCGAGCTTCTCCAGGCCTGCCACCGCCGTCTTCAGAACGGCCATCAGCTTGCGGCCTTGCTCGGCCATGTCACCCTTGAACAGCGGCTTCGTGCTGGGGTCAATCTCGAAGAGGCGCTTGTAGAACAGGGCTGCGGCGTCCTCGGCGATCGGCTCCACCTTGGCGAAGGACTCCTGCACCATTTTGATTTCCGCTGCACTCAAAGGCCCGCCGCCGCCCGAGGGCGCCGCCGCTTGCGCGTCTGCGGGCGTCGGCGCAGGTCTGGGAGATGGCCTCGTGGGCGCTGGGGCCTCCGTCTTCACCGGTGCCGGGGCCGCGGCTGCTGCTGGGGCCGCCGCTGGGGCCGGCTGAGGGGTTTCGACAGGCGCCGTAGTGGGCTGCGCGCGCCCGGCCCGGGACACGGCTGCGTCGTTCAGGCTGGAGAGTTCGTTGATCCGGGTGGTCAGGCTTTCCACGATCTCGCCGATCTGGCTGGTCGCCTTGCTGGTCTGTCCGGCAAGCTGCTTCACCTCGCCGGCAACGACGGCAAAGCCCTTGCCGGCTTCTCCGGCGCGCGCCGCCTCGATCGTGGCGTTGAGCGCCAGCAGGTTGGTCTGCTTGGCAATCGCCTCGATCTGCCCGGCCATGTTTGACACGTTGGAGACTTCGCTGCGCAGCGCCTCGATCTGCTCGGCCATGCCCCCTTCCGATGCTCGGGTACTCTGGTCGTCGGAGGGGCTGTGAGAGGGCGCGCTGGCGAACTGGGACATCGGGTTTCCTTGGGATCTCTGTCTCGAAACAGGGCTTAAGCAGTTCTATCCAGACGTCGTTAACGTTCTCCTAATTGTAGTCGTTTCGTTCAGTTCCCTGGCCGGGCTGGCGTGGATGCCAGGGAGCGCTGTCGCTGGCACTCCCCCCGATCCCGTGCTATCAGCAACCGCGCATATGGATAAGCAAAAGCGGGCAAACCGGTTTCAAGGACCCGCTTTGGGGCAGGGATGGGAGCGGCGATGCAGGACATTCTTCGGCAGCTTCAGGAGAAGCGGGACCAGGCGGCGATCGGCGGCGGCCAGCGCCGGATCGACTCCCAGCACGCGAAAGGCAAGCTGACGGCGCGCGAGCGCCTGCAGGTCCTGCTCGACGAGGGCTCCTTCGAGGAATGGGACATGTTCGTCGAGCACCGGTCCAACGACTTCGGGATGCAGGACCAGAAGGTGGCCGGCGACGGCGTGGTCACCGGCCACGGAACCATCAACGGACGGCTCGTCTTCGTCTTCTGCCAGGACTTCACGGTTTTCGGCGGCTCCCTCTCCGAAGCCCATGCCGAGAAAATCTGCAAGGTCATGGATATGGCCCTGAAGGTCGGCGCACCGGTGATCGGTCTGAACGATTCCGGCGGGGCGCGGATTCAGGAGGGCGTCGCCTCCCTGGCCGGCTATGCAGAGGTGTTCCAGCGCAATGTCCTGGCCTCCGGGGTCGTGCCGCAGATTTCCATGATCATGGGCCCCTGCGCCGGCGGCGCGGTCTACTCGCCGGCCATGACCGACTTCATCTTCATGGTGAAGGACAGCTCCTACATGTTTGTCACCGGCCCCGACGTCGTGAAGACGGTGACCCATGAGGAGGTCTCTGCGGAGGCCCTGGGCGGCGCGACCACCCACACCACCAAGTCGGGCGTGGCCGATCTCGCCTTCGAGAACGAAATCGAGGCGCTGCTGGAACTCAGGCGCTTTTTCGACTTCCTGCCTGCATCGAACCGCGAAGCGGCGCCCTGGCGGCCGACGGACGATCCGGCCGACCGCGAAGAACCCTCCCTCGACAGCCTGGTGCCGGCCGATCCCACCAAGCCCTACGACATGAAAGAACTGATCCAGAAGGTCGTCGACGAAAGCGAGTTCTTCGAACTGCAGCCCAACTACGCGGGCAACATCATCACCGGCTTCGGCCGTCTGGAGGGGCAGACCGTCGGCTTCGTCGCCAACCAGCCGATGGTGCTGGCCGGCTGTCTGGACATCGCCTCCGCCATCAAGGCGGCGCGCTTCGTGCGGTTCTGCGACTGCTTCAACATCCCCATCGTCACCTTCGTCGACGTCCCCGGCTTCCTGCCTGGGACCTCGCAGGAATTCGGCGGCATCATCAAGCACGGCGCCAAGCTGCTCTTCGCCTATGCCGAGGCCACCGTGCCCAAGGTGACGGTGATCACCCGCAAGTCCTACGGCGGCGCCTACGTCGTCATGGCGTCCAAGCACCTGCGCGGCGACGTGAACTTGGCCTGGCCGACGGCGGAGATCGCCGTCATGGGGCCGAAGGGGGCGGTGGAGATCATCTTCCGCGGCGACATCGGCGACGACGAAAAGATCGCCGCGCGCACCGAGGAGTACCGCACCAAGTTCGCCAACCCCTTCGTCGCCGCCTCCCGCGGCTTCATCGACGATGTCATCATGCCCCACGGCACCCGGCGGCGGCTCTGCCGGGCGCTGGCCATGCTGCGCGACAAGCAGTTGGAAAACCCCTGGAAGAAGCACGACAACCTGCCGCTTTAAGCGGGGCAGCATGCTGAGACTCTACGACGATCCGGACTCAGGAAACGGCTATAAGACCCGGTTGTTGCTGGCTCTTTTGGGCAAGCGCTATGATTTGGTGGAGGTGAATGCGATCCAGGGTGAGACGCGTCGGGAGGCCTTCCTGAAGAAGAACCCGAACGGGCGCATTCCGGTGCTGGAACTGGAGGACGGCACTTTCCTGCCGGAGTCCAACGCCATCCTGTTCTATCTCGCCGAGGGAACACCCTATCTGCCGGACGACAGTCTGGGCCGGGCGCGGGCCCTTCAATGGATGTTCTTCGAGCAGTACAGCCACGAGCCCTATGTCGCCGTGCTGCGCTTCTGGGCCCGTCACACCGACAAGACTCGGGAAAACGAACCCCAGTGGGCCGAGCGGGAGAACCGCGGTTACGACGCCCTCGGCGTGATGGAAAGAACTCTGGCGGAGCAGGACTGGCTGCTGGGCGGCACGCCCTCCATCGCGGACATCTCGCTTTATGCCTACACGCATGTCGCGGATCAGGGAGGCATGGACCTCTCGCGCTTTCCGGCTCTGCGTGCTTGGATTGACCGTTTCCCGGCCTTGGAGGGCTATGTGCCCTTCTCCGGGCGCCTCAGGGCGACAGACGACCGAATGGCATGAGGCGGCGCGTACCGTTGAGTTCTCAATGACTGAGGGCACATCGGCTTGAGTAAAAAAGAATCTGAATCAAGGCGTTAGGGGCGGATGTTCAAAAAGATTCTCATTGCGAACCGCGGCGAGATCGCCTGCCGCATCATCAGGACCTGCAAGCGTATGGGCGTGTCGACGGTGGCGGTCTACTCCGCTGCCGATGCCGATGCCCTGCACGTGCGGGCCGCCGACGAGGCGGTGCCCATCGGTCCCGCGGCGGCGGCGGAGAGCTATCTTGTCATCGACAAGATCATCGCCGCAGCCAAGGAGACCGGTGCTGAGGCGGTCCACCCGGGCTTCGGCTTCCTCTCCGAGAACGCCGGCTTCGTCGAAGCCCTGGAGAAGGCGGGGCTGGTCTTCATCGGGCCGCCGGTGAAAGCCATCGGCGCCATGGGCGACAAGATCACCTCCAAGAAACTGGCGGCCGAGGCCGAGGTGAGCACGGTGCCCGGCCATCCCGATGCCATCGACGACGAGGCGGAGGCGGTCCGCATCGCCGGCGAGATCGGCTATCCGGTCATGATCAAGGCCTCCGCCGGCGGTGGCGGCAAGGGCATGCGGGTGGCGGCCTCCGAGGCCGAGGTGCGCGACGGGCTGCGCTCGGCGCGCAACGAGGCGCGCGCCAGCTTCGGCGACGACCGGGTTTTCATCGAGAAGTTCATCGAGGAGCCGCGCCACATCGAGATCCAGGTGCTGGCCGACGCCCACGGCAACACCCTGCACCTGGGCGAGCGCGAATGCTCGATCCAGCGCCGCCACCAGAAGG
>NZ_JANQKD010000106.1 GCF_028281305.1 Pelagibius sp.
CTACGACAAGCTCTTGCAGAACTTCCGTGGCTTCGTGCTCATCGCCGCAATCATGCTATGGCTCAGATAACAAACAAATTGTCACCACAGCCTAGAGCAGATCCGGGTGACACGGGGTCCGGGCTGGCCCCTGCCCGCCGTCAATCCAGCCCTTGAGCAGCCTTCCGGACGGCCTCGGCTGTTTCTTCGATGTCCTCCGCAGTGAGGGCAAGGCAGGGATAGACCTTGCCCGGCAGCTTGAAGAGGCCGTTGTCGCGCAGCAGCGTGTTGAAGCGGGCATGGCGGCCCTGGTCGGACTTCAGCACGTCGCGGTAGTCCTTCACCGGATCCGGTGTGAACACGATGTCGAAGAGCGTCGGATCGCCCACCACCTGATGATCGAAGCCGGCCTCCGTCAAAGGCTCGCTGAAGGCAGCCATCAGGGTTTCGCCCGTCGCCCGCAGACGTTCGTAGCTGCCGGGCCGGCGCAGGACTTCCATGGTCTTGAGCCCGGCGACGGCGGCCACGGGATTGCCGCTCAGGGTGCCAAGCTGCATCAGAAAGCCATCTTCACCGACCTTGGCCTTGTCGAAGTGGGCCATGATATCAGCCCGCCCGGCGATCGCCGCCAGCGGGAAGCCGCCGCCGATGATCTTTCCCAGCGTGCAGACGTCCGGGACGACGCCGTAGAGTTCCTGCGCGCCGCCGTAGGCAAAGCGGAACCCGGTGACGATTTCGTCGAAGATCAGGACGATACCGTGCTTGTTGCATTCCTCCCGCAATGCTTCCAGAAAGCCGGGCGCCGGGGGAACGATGCGCTGCAGCGGTTCGACGATGATCCCCGCGATCTCGCCGGCATGTTCGGCGATCAGTTGCCGGGCGAAGTCGATGTCGTTGAAGGGCGCGACCAGCATCTCGTCCCGCACCGACTGGGGGATCCCGGCCGAATCCGGCACGGCGAGCGGAAAGTTCACCAGGCGGGTGGGCGCCAGGCTCATCTGCGCCTCCGCCGACATGCCGTGGTAGCCGCCTTCGAACTTCAGGATCTTGTCACGGCCGGTGAAGGCCCGCGCCAGGCGCATGGCGTACATGTCGGCTTCGCCGCCGGAACTCACGTAGCGCAGCTGCTCGGCACAGGCGACCGCCCGGCAGATCTCTTCGGCCAGTTCGATGCCGCGGGCGTTGTTGGCGAAGAAGGTCATGCCCTTGCCAAGCTGCTCCTGCACCGCCTCCAGCACCTCGGGATGGCCGTGGCCCAGCAGCATCGGGCCGGAGCCGATCAGATAGTCGATGTACTCCCGGCCGTCCTCGTCCCAGACCCGGGCGCCGCGGCCCTCGCGAATGACAATGCCGGGATCGAAGTTGCCGAAGCCGCCGGCGGGCAGCACATGCTGGGCGCGGTCAATCCAGTCCTGCTGTGTGATCGGGGCGTCCATCGCCTACATCCTCCTGTTTCCACGCCGAGACGGGGCCCCGGGCCCAGGGACAGCGAGAGGGTCCGCAGGACCCGGCCCGATGGGCGGTGCCGGGCAGCCATTCTCGCGCGTTGGGCCCCGCGGGTCCACCAAGGCCATCACCGCCGGAATCGTCACCATTTGTGGGGTGACAAGCGCCGGCGCCCGGCCTTAAATACCGCACCACGGCACACGAATGAGAGCGACTGCGCCCCTTCCGCGCCAAGGCATCGCGCCCGACCCGTTTGGCGGAGCGCGGAGAGTCAACGTAGTTTTACGGGCGAGAGGCGGCCGCAGCCTTGTGCAAGCTTCATCGGCGCCGCTTGGCGCAAGGACTTCAGGCGGCTTTGCTGGGCCTGCTGGCGATGCTTTTCGGGGCTGGCCTGACGGCTGGCGCTTTGGCGCAGCAGGCCCCCGAGTCCTTTGGCAACGAGCAGGCCCCGGCACCACAAAGCGAAGACCCCGTTGTCGCTTATGAGACCACATTGCTGGGGGTCGAGGATGAGGGCCTGCGCACCATCCTGGAGGCATCGTCTCAGCTCTTTGCTCTTGCTCAGAGGCCGCCGGCCACCCTTGTCGGCCTGCGCCGCAGGGCCGAAGGGGACCTGGAGCGCCTGCAAACCGCTTTGCGGTCCGAAGGCTACTACGCCTCCCAGCTCGATCTGGAGATCGACGACGAGGCCCGGCCCGTCCAAGTCGGGCTGAAAGTCGACCCCGGCCCCCGCTATACCCTCGTCAGCTATGAGATAAGCTACGTCGAAAGCCCGGCCCCGCCGGAGACCGAACAGCCGGACCTGGAAGAGATCGCAGTCTCGATCGGCATGCCGGCCCGCGCGCCGGAGATTGTCGCGGCGGAGCAGAGCCTGGTCAGCCGGCTACAGGAGCGTGGATACCCCTTCGCGGGCATTGCCGAGCGCAAGACCCTCGTCAACCACGACGACCGCGCCATGACGGTGCAACTCAGCGTCGATGCCGGGCCGGCGGCGACTTTGGGACCCCTGACGTTCTCGGGGCAGCAGCAGGTCGCAGAACCCTACCTGCGGCGGGTCGCCGGATGGCGCCCGGGCGTACCCTACGACCGCCGGATCCTCCGGGAAACCCAGCGCCGGCTGTCTGCGACCGGACTGTTCTCTTCGGTGACGGTGGAGACGGCCGCCGCACCCGATGCGAACGGGGTTCTGCCCGTCACGGTCACGGTTGTGGAACGGGCACATCGTTCTATCGGAGCGGCGGCATCGATCTCGACGGACATCGGGCCGGGCGGTGAGATCTTCTGGGAGCACCGGAACCTTCTCGGTGAGAACGAGACCTTGCGGGCCAGTGCCACGGGGTCGCTGATCGAGCAAAGCGGTGCGTTGAACTTCCGCAAACCCGCCTTCCTGGAACGTGAACAGGCCCTGCTGGCCGAACTGACCGGTGGCTTTGAGGACAACGATGCCTTCGAGCGCCAGGCCGTCGAGGGGCTGGTCGCGCTGGAGCGCCCTTTCCTGGAAAACTGGCGCATCTCCGGCGGCGTCTCCGCCGGCTACGAGATCGTCGACGAGAATGCGGACAACAATACCGGCGAGCGGCAGTTCACCCTCTTCGGCCTGCCGCTGACAGCGACCCGCGACACAACGGACGATCCGCTCGACCCCGCCCGCGGGACCCGCTTGCAGACCTCGTTGACACCGGCGACCGGTGTCGGCGACGACTCCCTGTTATTCGTGACGGGGGTCGTCGGCGGCTCCGCCTACTATGCGGTGGACGCGGACGAGCGCTTCATCTTGGCGGCCCGGGCACGTGCCGGAACGATCCTCGGCGAGGACACGGAGGTTCTGCCGGCGGCCCGGCGCTTCTATGCCGGCGGCGGAGGGTCGATTCGAGGGTACGAGTTTCAACTTGTGGGGCCCCTCGACGATGACGAGGACCCTCTGGGCGGCACTTCTCTGGTAGAACTCAGCTTTGAGACGCGCGTGCGTGTCAGCGAGGACATCGGCATTGTCCCCTTCCTCGACGGCGGAACGGTCTTCGACGATCCTTGGTTCAACAGCGGCGAAACCCTACGCTGGGCCGCTGGTTTGGGGGTAAGGTACTTCACGGGCTTCGGCCCCCTGCGTCTGGATGTCGCCTTTCCGCTCAACGGTCGCGACGACGTCGACGAGACGCTACAGCTTTACATCAGCTTCGGACAGGCTTTCTGAGATGCCAAAACCGGGACCGTTGCTGAAATGGACGGCCGTCGGGCTCGGCGGCATCCTGGCCACCGCCGTACTGGCGGGTGCGATCACCTATGGCTGGCTCGACAGCAATTCCGGGCGGAGCTGGCTGAAGCGTCAGATCGAAGCGGCGGTCAGCACACCGGGTGAGACCGAGCTTGCGATCGGGGCGCTCGAGGGCAGTCCCTGGCGGACACTAAAGGCACGCGCCGTAACGCTGCGGGATCCGACCGGTGCGTGGCTGGAGCTCGACTCGGCAGAACTCACCTGGCGACCGATAGCACTGCTGCGGGGCCGCCTGGACATCGAGGCGCTGGCGGTCAGCAGCGTCACGGTCGACCGCCCGCCGGTGGCGCCGGGAGCGGCGTCGGAGACCGACGAGTCCTCCGGCAACCTCGCTGTGCTCTTCGATCTTCCGGTAAGCGTCCGCGTTCAAAGACTGGCAGCGGACGAGATAGTCCTTGGGGAGAGCCTGCTCGGCCAAGCCGCCCGCTTTGCCCTCAGCGGCCAGACCGCCAGCGACGCGGCACAAAGACTGACGGCTGACCTTACGGCCGCCCGGCTGGACGGCCCGGAGGCGGAGCTGCGGCTGGCCGTCGCCTTTGATCCCGCGCGCGACCACCTTGCAGTCGAGGCCGAAGCCAGCGAAGCCCCGGGGGGCCTGACGGCCACCCTCCTCGAGATGCCGGACCTTCCCAGGCTCGACCTCAGCCTGAGCGGTCAGGGGCCGCTCAGTGCCTGGGACGGCAGCTTCGCGTTCTCACTCGGCAACCTCGCCAGCGCCGAAGCGGCAATCGGCATCCGGCGGACTGCCGAGCGCAGCCTGGCACTCAGCTTGGACGGCCGCAGCGATATCCCGGCAACCGGGCCCTCGTCGCCCTGGGCCTTGCTTGCCGGGACGACACAGGTATCGATGCAGGCTGCATGGACGACTGAAGACCGCATCGATGTGGAGACGCTTTCGCTCACCGGCGGCTTTCTGAACGCTTCCCTGAGCGGAACCGCAGAGGTTGGAAGCGGGGTCGTCGACCTCATGGTCAGTGCGAATGCCGAGGACAGCCAGGCACTCTCGGAGCTGCTGGACCTCGATGGTCTCCGGCAAGCCTCGGCCGACCTCAGGGTTCAGGGCGCGATCACGCAGCCTGCGGTCGTCTTTGAGGTGACAGGACAGGATGTGGCCGCACCGGGTTTCCGCGCGGGCGCCGTCAGCGTGGAAGGCCGCGCGAATGCCGAAAGCGATCTCTTCGGGCCCGCGCCCGCACTGAACCTGAACGTTCAGGGTCTCATCGCCGGCGCGGAACTCAACGGTGAGGACGCGATCAACGCGGTGATCGGTGAGACCGTGCGCTGGGCACTCGCTGGGCGGCTGGATGCGGGCACAGGCCGGATGAGCATCGCAAAGCTCGAAGCCTCTGCCGGCAGCACGACATTGGGAGCCAGCGGAACCGCCGATGCGAGCAACGGCTTGGCCGAACTCGACGTCTCCGTCGGTATCGCCGATCTCGGCAGTCTGCAGCCGCTGACCGACATCACCCTTGAAGGACGGGCTACGCTGCAAGGCCCGCTGCGGCTGGAGGGCTTTGGCGAGCGGGTCGAGACCACCCTGGCCGGGCGCTGGGAGCAGCCCTCCAGTGACATCGCAATCCTTACGACAGCCACCGAGGGCGGGGTGGATCTCGAGGCCGGCCTCACCTACACGGACGAAGGGCTGCGCGTGGAAGCCTTGACGGCCAGCGCCGCAGCCGCCCGCCTCGAAGGCGGCGTGACCGTCACGTCGGCGGGAGACCTGGTGGGCGGCCGCTATCGCCTGACCCTGCCCGACGCGGCGGTTCTGGCCGACGACCTGGGGTCCGCCTTGGCCGGCACTGCCACCCTGGAAGGAACCCTTGCCGGGTCCGTCGATGCGCTGGAAACGGCCGGCACCGCCACGGTGTCCGAGGTCAGGGTCGCGCCGGAAACGCTCAGCGACCTGCGCGCCACCTATGCTCTGACGCTGCGCGGCCCGGATATCGAAGGTCCGGTAACCCTCGCCCTGACCAGTTCTTTCGGCGCGCTCGATGGCAGCGCGGATTTTCTGCTGCAGGGGGACCGTCTGACCTTGGACAGCCTGCAGGCCCGCCTGCCGGAGGCCCGGGTTGAGGGGACAGCCGTCATTCCCCTGGACGGGGCCGATCCGGCTGCGGACCTGACGGCCGAGCTGGCCGACCTCGCGCCCTGGCTGCGCCTTGCCGGTCTGGCCGGAAGCGGCCGCGGAACGCTGGCGCTGCAGCTTAACGGGGCGGATGGCGAGGCAGCGGTCACGGCCACTGCCGATCTGTCGTCTCTGGCGCTGACGGCCACGCCCGACGCGGCGCCGCTGCGCGCGGATTCGGTGCTGCTGCGCCTGCAGGGCGATGACCTTTCCGTGGAGGCGGAAGGCGCCCTGAAGATCGAGGCCGAGGGCGTGACCTGGGACCGCCTGCAACTGGCACGCCTCGACGCCGAAGGCGCCGGCACGGTCGAGGATCTCGGCATCAGCCTCTCCACGACCGGCACCTGGGTCGAGCCGCTGAACCTGCGCCTCGCGGGCCGCTTAGCCCGGCGCGGTGAAACGCTGGCCCTGGAGCTTGCCGCGGCCGAGGGCACCCTGCTCGGCCAGCCGCTTGCCCTTGCAAGGCCGGCACGACTGTCGATCGATGGCAGCGAGATCACATTGCAGGACTTCGAGCTGGCTGCCGGCGAGGCTCGACTCTCGGGCCGGGCACTGCTCTCGGACACGCAAATGCAGGCCTCGGCAACGCTGGACAGTCTGCCGCTCGAGATGATCGATCCCCTCTGGGCCTCCGGCCTGGAAGGCCGGGTCTCAGCCAAGCTGGCGCTGTCCGGACCGCGCACGGCGCCGGAGGGGAGCGGCGACGTGACCCTGGGCGGCCTGCGCCCCCGGGGCGGTACGGACCTGCCCGCCCTGACTCTGGCGGCCACGACGGCGCTTCGTGACGGACGCCTGCAGGTCGAGGGGCGGCTCGGCGGTGCCGATGTCGCCGCAGCCCGCTTCCGTGCCGATGCGGCGCTGCGCGTGACGGAGGCCGGCGGACTGGAGGTTCCGCTCGACGAGCCCTTGACGGGAGAGTTCGGCTGGAGCGGCGACGTTGCCACGCTGCTGCTCTTCGTGCCGCTGCCGGAGCACCGTCTCGATGGGAATGCCGAGGTGGCGCTGACTGCGTCCGGCTCCGCGCGCGCGCCGCGGCTCGGCGGCCAGATCGCTCTGAGCCAGGGGCGCTACGAGAATCTGGAAACCGGAACCTTGCTACGCGACCTCGACGTGCAGGCCACGGTAAGGGACGATCAGATGACGCTCACGCGGCTGACGGCCAACGACGGCTCCGGCGGCAGGATCACCGGGGATGGCCGGATGTCCATCGATCCCGCAGCCGGCTTTCCCTTCGCGGTTTCCGTTGCGTTGGAGAAGCTTCACGCCCTGCGGCGGGACGACGTCACGGCGGTGGCCGGCGGAACCGTCGAGGCAAGCGGCACCTTGGAGGCGCCGCGGATCGTGGGGCGCATCACGACCGAGACCGTGGAGATCAGCCTCTTGGCCGCTCTGCCGCCCGATGTGGTCAGTCTCGACGTCACCGAACTGAAGGGCGACGGCCCCCAAAACGAGCCGGCAGACCGGGAAACGGCGCCGCCGGTCGATCCGGCGCTCGATATCGTCATCGACATGCCGCGGCGCGTGTTCGTGCGCGGCCGTGGGCTCGATTCCGAGTGGGGCGGACGTATTGCCGTTGCCGGCAACGCCAGCGCACCGGAGGTCACCGGAGAGATCAATGTGGTCCGTGGCCAACTCTCGGTGGTCGGCAAGCCCTTCGACCTGCGCAACGGCAAGGTCACTCTGCCAAAGTCCGCAAACAGCGAGACCGAGCTTGATGTCACGGCCGGCTACCAGGGCAAGGACCTGGACGTCACCGCCCGCATGGCCGGTCCGCTGTCCCGTCCCTCACTGGAGTTGGCTTCGACGCCGACGCTGCCCCGCGACGAAATCCTCTCCAGGGTTCTGTTCAACAAAGCCTCGTCCGGCTTGAGCGGTGCCGAAGCGGCTCAACTCGCCTTGGCCGTCCAGGAACTGCGCGGCGAAGGTGCCAGCGGCATCCTGGACTTCGCGCGCCGCACTTTGGGCGTCGATGTGCTGCGGGTTGACACCAGCGACGGCGGCGCCCCGGCGGTGGAAGCCGGCCGGTATCTGACCGATGACGTCTATGTCGGGGTCAAGCAGGGCACATCGGCACAGCAGAGCGCCGCCGGCGTGGAGGTCGAGCTGACCCCCAACATCACCGTCGAAAGCGAGGTCACCGGATCCGGCGCCAACAAGTCGGGCGTGCGGTTCCAGTGGGACTACTGATCGATCGCCGCTAAATGCGGGCGGCGACGCTCTTGGTCCTGCAATAGCTGAGCAGGCCCTCCAGGCCCTTCTCGCGGCCGAACCCGGACTTCTTGTTTCCGCCGAAGGGCACCTCGATGCCGCCGGCGAAGTACTCGTTGATGTAGACCTGTCCGGCATCCAACCGCTGCGCCAAGCGGTGCGCGAGGGTGAAGCTGCCGGTATAGATGCCGGCCACCAGCGCGTACTGGCTGTCGTTGGCAAGGGCGAGGGCATGGTCCGCGTCCTCGGCGACCTGCACCGTCAGGACGGGGCCGAAGATCTCCTCCTGCACCAGTTCGTCGTCTCGGCCGGGGACGCCGACAATGGTCGGCTGAAAGAACCATCCCTTTCCGGTCTGCGGGTCCGCCGTTTCGGCACCGCCGGTCGCAACCTCAACCCCCCGCTCCCGCGCGCGCTCCATGAAGCCCGAAATACGGGCGAGCTGTTCAGCCGAGTTTACCGGGCCGAGTTGAGGATTTCTGAGGCCGTGCCCGAGAGTCAGCTTCTCGGCACGCCGGCAAAGCTCCTCCACGAAACCGTCGTGCAGGCTGCGCTCGACAATCAACCGCGAGCCGGCAGAGCAGATCTGCCCGGCGTTTTCGAAGATCGCGCCCATCACACCGTCGAGCGCGGCTTCGCGGTCACAGTCGCCCAGGACCACCACCGGGGACTTGCCCCCGAGTTCCAGCACGACACGGGTCACGTTGTCTGCTGCCGCCTTCATGACGGCCGTGCCGCTTGCGACCGAGCCTGTGAAGGTGATGTGATCGACCTCTCCGTGGGCCGCCAGCGGCGCGCCGGCATCGGCGCCGGTTCCGGTCACCACGTTGCAGACTCCGGCGGGCAGACCGGCTTCGAGCAGGATCTCCGCCAGCCGCAGCGCGGTGAAAGGGGTCTGCTCGGCGGGCTTGGCGACCACCGCGCAGCCGGCGGCCAGCGCCGGTGCGATGCCCCTGGCCGCTGTGGAGATCGGGAAGTTCCAGGGAATGATCTGGGCCGCCACGCCCACCGGCTCGTGCAGGCTGTAGCCGAGATAGGCAGGGCCGAGGGGAAAGGTGTCGCCCTGCAGCTTGTCGCAGGCGCCGGCATAATACTCAAACGCGCGGGCGGCGCCTTGCACGTCGCCCTGCGCCTCGCCAATGGGCTTGCCGCTGTCAAGGCACTCGACCACCGCCAGACTCGCCGCTTGCTCGCGAATCAGGGCGGCGGCACGGTAGAGAATGCGCCCCCGTTCGACGGCGGGTGTGTCCCGCCACACGGCTTCGAAGGCCCGCCGGGCAGACGTCACCGCGGCATCCACATCGGCGGCATCCCCGCAGGCAAACTCGGCAAAAGCTTCGCCACGGCCCGGATCCAGGCTGTTCATGACGCGCCCCGAGGCCGCCGCGGAGTATGCTCCGTCGATGAAGTGGCCTTGCGGCAGGCCCGGAAAGCTGCCGCTCGACAGCGCGTCGTCGATCAGTTGTTTCTGGGTCGCCATCGGATCACCTTTCCAGCGCGCTGATGCAGTAGACGGACCTGGCGAGCCAGTCCGGATTCACCGTAACGCCCCAACCCGGCCGATCGCTCACCATCACCTTGCCGTCCTGGATATCGTAGGGAGTCTCGACGAAAAGGTCCTGCTGCCAGGGATAATAGTCCGCGCCCTCGATCGAGAGTTCCAGGTACTTGCCGGCATTGGGAATGGCGCGCAGCAGATGCATGGTGAAGAGTGTCACCATCGACAGGTTGGCACTGTGGGGCGTGACTGGGAGGCCTGCCTTTTCAGCCATTCTCGCCACCCGTAGCGTCCGGGTGAGGCCCCCCAGATAGCAGACGTCCGGCTGAACAATGTCGACCACGTGCCCATTGATCATGCGCCGCCAGTCCACCAGGGAGCAGTCCTGCTCGCCCCCCGTGACATCGATCTCCAGCGCCTCGGTCACCTGTTTGGTCTGCTCGTACTCCCAGTAGGGACAGGGCTCCTCATAGTGCGAGATGCCGTTGGCCTGCAGCAGATGGCCGACTTCAATCGCCCGCGCTGGCGAGAACCCAGAGTTGGCATCGACCAGCAGGGCCACGTCATCGCCCATTTCGCGGCGCATGGTCGGCACGATCTCCTCGGTCCGGCCGGGCCACTCGTCAATGTCCCGTCCGCACTCCGCGCCGATGCGGAACTTAAAGGCATCGAGCCCGAAACGGTCGCGCAGATCCTTCAGTCGCTCTGCCTCCCGCTGCGGCGTGATGTCGCGTTTCATCGAAGATCCATAGGCGCGCAGCGGTCCGGGCGTTCCGCCGATCAATTCGCAGACGGCCTTGCCTTCGCGCTTGCCGCGCAGGTCCCAGAGCGCCGTATCCAGCCCACCGATGGCGCGCCGCAGGTAGGCCCCCGGAAACTTGTGCTCGCGCTCCGGAATGATGTCGACGAGGTAGTCGATGTTGTCTGCGCTCTGGCCGAGGGCATAGGGCGCCACCTGGCGATGAACGACCTGTGCCGTGATGTCGGCGTTGTAAGGTGCGACCTGGCCCCAGCCCTCTTCGCCGTCCACGGTCCGGACCCGCAGGAAGCAGACGAACTCGTCGGTGAAGGTTTCGACGCTCGCAATTTCCATGGCTGTCCGGTCGGCTCCCAAAAAGCATCTTTGGTTCGCCACGATAAACTGAATTGGCCTTGATTTAAGGTCCATTTTCGTTCGTTCTATAGGCCAATCTTCGAGGGAGCGGTCATGAAAACAAACGCCGGAGCGCTGTTGTCATCGATCCGGATCGACCGGAACGCGCGGCGAAAGATCAGCGTCCAGCTCTACATGGGACTGAAGGAGATCCTGCTGAGCGGCGGCGTCAATCCGGGTGAACGGCTGCCGGCGACACGCACCCTGGCAAAGGAGATCGGCGTCTCGCGGACCACGGTCATCGATGCCGTGGACAGGCTCACGGCCGAAGGCCTCCTGGAAGCACGGGTCGGGGCCGGGACCTTCGTCAGCAAAGCCCTTGCGGGCCAGCGCGCGGCCGTCGCGCCGGCACAGCCGGCGGCCAGCAAGCCGGCCGACCATCATCTCTCGCGCGCGGCGCGCCATGCCCAGCGGTTCCTGGCTCCCCGATCCTGGCTGCCGCACAAGTCCCAGGCCTTCATCACCGCGCTGCCGGCCCTCGACCTTTTCCCGATGGCGCACTGGGCCCGCCTCTCGGCGCGGCACTGGCGGGCCGGCCGGGAGGACGTGATGGGATACGGTCATCCCTCCGGCTACCAGCCCCTGAGGGAAGCGATCTCGACGCATCTGAACGCCGCGCGCGGCATCAAGTGCGATCCGCAGCAGATCTTCATTGTGTCCGGCGCCCAGCAGGCCTTCTTCCTGATCGCCACGCTTCTGCTCAACCCCGGCGACCATGTCTGGTTCGAAAACCCCGGTGCCATCGGCGCCCGCAACGCCTTCGTTGCCGGCGGCGCCGACATTGTCCCGGTGGAAGTCGACGATGAAGGGCTGAGCATCGCCGACGGGCTCCGCAAGGCCCCGCACTTCCGCCTCGCCTTCGTGACTCCGTCCCACCAGCAGCCCTTGGGCCAGGTCATGAGCCTTTCCCGGCGGCTTGCCCTTCTGGGGGCCGCGGAAGATGCCGATGCCCTGATCGTCGAGGATGACTATGACGGGGAGTTCTACTACGGCGACCAGCCGCAGCCGCCGCTGAAGAGCATCGATACCCAGGAACGGGTGATCTACGTCGGCACCTTCTCCAAATCGCTTTTCCCATCCCTCCGGCTTGGCTTCGTTCTGGCGCCGCGTGGCCTGGAGAGCGCCTTTGCCGAGATCAGCGCGGCCTGGCTCAGCGGTGTTCCGACGGCAACCCAGGCCATCGTGGCGGACTTCATGAACGAGGGCCTCTTCTCGACCCACATCCGGCTCATGCGGCAGGCCTACAAAGCCCGGCACGACGCGCTGATCGAGGCGACGGCCGACCTCTCCGAGAGGATCGACGTCCGCCCCACCTCCAGCGGGTTCCATACCGTCGGCCTGCTGCCCGATAACGCAGATGAGGACGGCATCGTCGCCAGCGCCCGGCAGCAGGGGATCGTGGTCGCAGCCCTGTCGCGCTACAGCGCTGCCCCCATCGGCTGCAAGGGCCTTGTCCTCGGTTTCGGGGGGGTCACGCCGGAAGAAATCCGCCGCGGCGTCCAAAAGCTGTGCTCCCTGCCGGAGCTGGCGCCGTAATTGGTCTGATCTCAAATCGGTAATGGATATATTTTGCAGTCCATTATCGCACTAGGCTTTGGTATTTAATTTGCCGGTTCGTCTGCTTGGGCGATCGGCCAATAAGGGAGGCTTGAATGACAAGCAGAAAACTGTCCGCCGCCTTGATGGCTGCCACCATTCTCACCGGGGCCCTCACGACGGCGACGGCGGCTCAGGCGGAGACGCTTCGGCTCCTGACCTGGGGGTCCTATGCGCCGGAGGAAGTGGTCAGGCTGTTCGAGGAAAAGTACCCGGACATCAACGTCGAGGTGACCTTTTCCAACAACGAAGAGATGATCGCCAAGCTGCGGGCGACCGGCGGCGCGGGCTTTGACCTGGCCCAGCCGAGCCACGACCGCATCTACGCGGCGCAGCTCGAATACAACATCTACAAGCCCATGGACCTGTCGAAGATCGACACCTCGGTCATGCAGCCCAAGCTGCTGGACGGCGTGAAGGCCAACACCACGATCGACGGCGAGGTTTACTCCGTACCCCATCAGTGGGGCACCTCCGGCCTGATGGCCGACAAGACGAAAGCGCCTGGTATCAAGAGCTGGGCCGACCTCTGCGACCCACAGTACAAAGGCAAGACCTCGATGCGCCTGAAGCGCACCATCCTGCTGGGCACCGCCTTTGCGATGGGTGAGGACCCGTTCGCCGCCTACGCCGATCTGGACAAGTACCAGGCCATTCTCGACAAGGCCGTCGACAAGCTGATTGCCTGCAAGGACAACATCAAGGCCTACTGGAAAGGCGGAGACGACCTCTCCGCCCTGATGCTCTCCGGCGAAGTGATTGCGTCCGAGACCTGGGACTCGACGGCGTACCGGATCTACAACCAGAACCCCAACATCGTCTTCGTGCCGCCCGAAACCGGCGCTCTGGCCTGGATCGACACCTTCACCCTGCCCCGCAAGGGCAAGGCCGACGATGCGGCCTACAAGTGGA
>NZ_JANQKD010000070.1 GCF_028281305.1 Pelagibius sp.
GTAGACGAAGGTGACCAGCAGGTCGTCGAACCGCAGGCTGGTGCGGTCCCCGGCGCCGAGTTCGAGAGGCAGCCCCATTTCTGCGCCGAACTCTTTCAACACCCCATTGACGTGGTCAATTCGCGACATGACTTGCAGTCTCCTGAATTGCTAGGCGCGCCACGCAGATCTCTGGATCGACCGCGTTGCCTGTCTGTCGGTCAACGCGTCGAAATCGATCTCTAAGCTTGCGCCATCCCTAAGCTTGGCCCATCCCTAAGCTTGGCCCATCCCTAAGCTTGGCCCATCCCTAAGCTTGGCCCAGGTCTGCTTGTTGCTCAGGGCGCGGTAACAGCGACCTTTGATTGTATATGTCTTATGGCCCTGGTACCGTCGGGACTTCGGACGATAATCGGTCATTTTTCTGTCAGATTTTCATTCACTGCCCGCGCCTCGGGATATCCCTCCTCGGCAGCGCAGAGCAACAGCGCCCGGCGGATAGCGCCGAAATCGCCCACAGAGATGAGACGGCGCCCCCATAAGTTAAGGGGCGCCTCCGCAGCATAAGGTCAGCGCGCTGGCATTGGCCCAAGCCTCATCCTGAGGAAGCCCGCAAGGGGCTGTCTCGAAGGATGATCAAGGGCTCCATCCTCATTGTTCAGCAGCCTGCTAGAGCACGGATTGTCCGTTTCTCGACAGGCTTTGACTGGCGACCGGTTTCGCAGCGAAGCCGGCAAGATCACAATACGCGCGAGAACGACAAAGCCCGCCCTGCCCTTTCATGACGGGGTGGCATCCATGAGGAGGTGCCGGTGCCGCTGGAGGTATACCTGGCCTATCTGGCGACGGTTGCGGTGTTCTTCGCCTCGCCGCCCGGACCGAGCCAGCTTCTGATGATCACGAACAGCCTGCGCTACGGCGTCAGGCCGAGCATGAACACGGTGGCCGGCGACCTGACGGCGAACATGCTGCAGATGATCGCCGCGGGCTTCGGACTGGCAACCCTGATCGCGACCGTCCCGGCCTCGCTCACCGTGATCAAGTGGCTCGGCGTCGCCTATCTCGCCTGGATCGGCATCCGCCTGTTCCGTTCGCCGTCATCGAACCTCACGACGCCGTCTCATCCGGCTGGCCGGAGAAACGGCCCGTTCCGCCCCGGCCTCTTTCGTCCAGACTTGTATCGCCAGGGCTTCATCACCTCTGCCACGAACCCGACGGCGATCTTTTTCTTCGCTGCGCTGTTCCCGCAGTTCATCGACCCCGCCAAGGCGATCTGGCCGCAGCTTGTCATCCTCGGCCTCACCTACATCGCGATCGACGGCGTGCTACTCACCGTCTGGGGGGCGACGGCTCAAGGTCTGCTCAGGCGCTTCAGCGGACGCAGTCCGCAGTGGGTGAACCGCCTTTCGGGGACCCTGATCGTCGTGGCCGCCGCGCTGCTGGCCTTCAAGGACGTCAGCCTGCCGTCCTCCCGCACCTGACGGCACCGCCGGATTTGGCCTAGGGGTTCTCCGGCGCGTCCTTGACGTCGCGCTCCTGAAGGATGCGGTCGATCAGCCCCCATTCCAGGGCCTCTTCGGCGGTCATGAAGTGGTCCCGGTCGAGGGTGCGCTCGACCTCTTCCTCGCTGCGCCCGCAGTGCTGGGCATAGAGCCGGATCATGCGACGTTTGGTTTTCTGCATTTCCTCGGCATGGATCAGGACGTCCGATGCCTGGCCCTGGAAGCCGCCCAGGGGCTGGTGGACATGAAGGCTGGCATTGGGCAGCGCCGCCCGCTCGCCCGGCTCCCCGGCCATCAGCAGAAAGGACCCCATGGAGCGCGCCGTTCCCATGCAGAGCGTATGCACGGGCGGGCGGATGTACTGCATGGTGTCGTACATGGCGAGGCCGCTGGTCACCACACCGCCGGGCGAGTTGATGTAGAAGTAGATCGGCTTCTTCGGGTTTTCGGCCTCCAGGAATAGGAGCTGCGCGCAGACCAAGGCGGAGACCGTGTCGTTGACCTCGCCGTTCAGGAAGACGACCCGCTCGCGCAGGAGGCGGGAGTAGATGTCGAAGGAGCGTTCCCCCCGGCTGGACTGTTCGACAACCATGGGGACGAGCTGCATGGTTTCGCGCATGGGCGAACTCCTGTTTTCTGAACTATCCGACGCCGACCCGCCCAACTCCGACCCGCGGGCCGCCGGCAATCCGCCGCGTCAGGCAGCGCGCATGAGGACGGGGCGGTTGGTGTTGGCGGCCTGGGGTTGCTGCAGCAGGCGTTCGTCCGCCAGCTCATGCACGATGCGCAGGATGGTGCCGCCCTCGCCGTTGGGCCTGATCTGGAACGTCACCACGCTTTCGAGGAAGGGCGGCGCGTCGTCCTTCATGCCGTAGCGGACTTCCTTGCCTTCTTCGGAAGAGACCGGCTCCGCATCGGTCAGGTTTGCTTCCGGCAGCCACCGGTCACGAAACTCCGGCATGCTGATTGCGCGCCAGACCTTCTGAGGCGGTGCATCGAGCTCGACCTCCAACTCCAGATCGGCCACCTGCTCTTCAGTCTCCCGGCGCTGGGTCTTCCGGTCTTTCATGAGTCCATGTCCTTCAGCAAGGCTTTCAATGCATCGATCCGCGCCGGCCAGTAGGCGCGATACCTGGCGAGCCATCCGGCGATCAGCGCCAGGCCCTCCGGATCGACCTCATAGTTGACGAAGCGTCCCTGCCGCTCCTCGCGCACCAGTCTCGCCTTGCGCAGCACCGAGAGGTGCTGGGACATGGCCGGCTGGCTGATCCGCATCCCCTCGCGCAACGCGCTGGCGTTCCTGCCGCCGTCCGCCAGCTTCTCGAAGATGGAGCGGCGGGTCGGATCGGCCAGGGCCTTGAAGACGTCGTTCTCGATCATGAAAATTAGATAAGCACAGACTTATGTGATTCGCAAGGCTGTATCGCGGGCACGGCGCAAGCCGCCTCCTGCCGCCTTGGAGGACTGTGCGCGGCGGCACTGTGGGGAGGCCTTCGGCGATGGTTCGGGAGCCACGTCCGGGGCGCTTGGAGTGGATCAGACAGTTTATGTTCTGAATGCGACAAGCCATTGACATTATTAAGATAAAATGAATTAGAGCTATGCTGCCACAGCATAGACGTTCTGAATTCCCAGCATTTGTCGCAACGCAAAAAGCGGCTTATCTGTCGGCCTAAGAGATTGGGATCAACCGGCGGCGCCGGCTCTGCAAGACGCAGGCGGGCCGCTAAGACAGACAGGAGACAGGACCATGGCCCACATGACCTATTCCGCCCGCCCTTTCGCGCCCGGCCGTCCGGCCATGGGCCTGCAGAGCGGCTTTTTCACCGCCCTCGCCGACGGCTTCGCCCGACTGCGCGAGGTCTATGAGGCCGAGCGCCGCGAGCGACGTCTGGCCTATGCCACCCGCGATCTCGACCAGCACCTGCTGCGTGACATCGGGCTGGACCACAGCGCCAGCTAAGGCTTGGCGGCCGAGGGCCGCTGAGAGAAGTTACAAAGGGCGGTCCGGGGGGACCGCCCTTTTGCTTTGGCCACCTCCAAGACCCGATCCCGACGACGGTGCGGCATGCTTCGAGACGGGCCTGCCGGCCCTCCTCAGCATGAGGGTGTGGGTAGGCCGCAGGCACCGGTCTCATCCCAGGGGCCTCATCCCAGGGACCTCATCCTGAGGTGCGGAGCGCAGCGGAGCCTCGAAGGATGGACCACAGGCTGTGCCGCCGCCACTGGCCGGATTGCCGACGTTCAAGGCAGCGGATAGCGGATGAAGAGATGGTTGAGCCCGTTGAGCACGCCGTAGAGCTGATCGAACTGGACCTTGAAGGACGCCCAGTCGTGGCGCGGGTCGAGGTCCTGCAGGGTCTCCTGGATCCGCCCCAGAGAGGTCTGGCCGTCAACCCAGGGCAGGATCGCCGGGGCCAGCCGCGGCAGGGCGAACTGCAGGGAGAGGCCGTCGAACTCCCCCTTCAGGGTCAGGTCGCGCTGCACCGCCTTGGCGAGCTGCGGACCCTCGAGCACCCGCAGGCAGGGGATGGCATCGCGCCCCACCGGCGCCGCCACCGTGTCCTCGATCTGGTTCTTGGAGGCGTAGAAGATATGGGTCTTGATGTTGCCGGCCAGCTTCTCCGCAAAGGCGGCACGCTCCAGCGGCGCGAGGGACGACAGCTCCTTCAGGATGACCGGGTCCTTCACATAGGTCGCCGGGTCGTAACGGATCGGCTCGATGAAGCTGACCAGCCGCAGGCCCGCCCCCTCCACCAGGGCCGCAACTTCCTCCACCAAATAGGCCCGGTCCTGGCTGTGCAGCAGCAGGTCCACCAGTTCGGCGTCGCTGCCGCTATGGTCGCGCAGCACCGGATTGCGGGCGAAGAGATTGCTGCTCGGCAGCGTCTTCAGAAGCCGCCTGGCCAGCGCCACCTGATCCGCCAGGGAGCGGTCGCCCGCCAGGCTGCGCAGCATTTCCTGCAAGGGATAGACGCCGTTGCGCCCCAGCGTGCCGTAGACCATCAGCCCCATGCCGCCGTCGTGCTTCAGGAGCCCGCTCAGGGCGGCCAGCCCGGCCGCCGGATCGGCCAGATGATGCAGCACGCCGCAACAGTCGATGTAGTCGAAGACGCCGAGGTCGAGGCTCTCGGCCTCCAGCAGGGAGCCGGTGACGAAGCGCAGATTGGTGAGGCCGCGCGCCACGGCCCGAGCCTCGGCGATGGCACGTGACGACTGGGAGAGGTCGAGGTAGACCACCTCGCCGCCGCCTGCAGCCCCGCCACCTGACTCCCTGCCGCCAGCCTGGCCAGCATCCGAGAGCTGCTGGGCCAGCATGATGGCGGCATCGCCGGTGCCGCCGCCCGCCACCAGGGCCCGGAACGGCCGGCTGAAATCGCGCCGCCCGGCGTAGAGGTAGTGATTCACCTCCATCAGGTTGCTGGGCGAGCCGACCACGAGGCGCCGCGCCTCCTCGGCCGGGTCGCGGGAGGGATAGGGATAGGCCTCGTACTGGTCGCGGACGCGCTCGCTCATGGCGGGGCCGCCTAACCGGGGATGCAGAGTGAGGATGCGGGCATGACAGGAAAGACTCTAGGCCGCGCCCGTGGTCAGCACCACCTTGCCGGTGGAGCGGCGGTTCAGCAGCAACCCCATGGCTTCCGCGGCTTCCGAGAGATCGTGCTTGTGTGAAACGTGTGGCCGCAGCCGGCCCTCTTCATACCAGGCGAAGAGCTCGCGGAATTCCTCGGCCAGGCGCTCCGGCGCGTGGCGGCGGTAGGACCCCCAGTAGACCCCCATGGCAGCGACATTTTTCACCAGCAGGATGTTGGCCGGAATCTCCGGCACCCGGCCGGCGGCAAAGCCGATAATGAGGAGCCGGCCCGACCAGGCGATGCAGCGCAGGGAGGCGTCGAAGACGTCGCCGCCGACCGGGTCGAAGACCACATCCGCGCCGCGCCCGTCTGTCAGCGCCTTCACCCTTTCGCGAATATCTTCCTCGCGGTAGTCGATCACCGAATCGGCGCCGTGGTCCCTGGCGATCGCCAGCTTCCCGGCGCCGCCGGCCGTGGCGATGACCCGGGCGCCCAGGGCCTTGCCGATCTCCACCGCCGCCAGGCCGACGCCCCCGGCAGCGCCATGCACCAGCAAGGTCTCGCCGGCCTGCAGGTCCGCATGCCAGCGCAGCGCCCCGTGGGCGGTGCCGTAGGTGATGGGAAAACCCGCGGCCTCGGCCCAGCCGAGGCTGTCGGGAATGGGAAAGACGTCGGCGGCCCGCGCCAGGGCCGCTTCGGCGTAGCCGCCGCCGTCGGTCAGGGCCAGCACCCGCTGTCCCTCGGCAAGATCCGTCACCCCGGCGCCCAGCGCCGTGATACGCCCGGCCACTTCCAGGCCCGGGGAGAAAGGGAACTCGGGCCGCTCCTGGTAGCGCCCGGCGATCATCAGGGTATCGGCGAAGTTCACACCGGCGGCCGCGACCTCCAGCAGAACCTCGCCAGGGCCGGGCGCCGGGGCCGGGATGTCTTCCAGTTCCAGCTCCTCAGGCTTGCCCCAGGCACGGCATACCACAGCACGCATCAGCGTCCTCTCCTTGAGACTTCGGATGGCTTCTAGAAAGGAATCTGTTCGGCGGGGCGCACCTCGCCCACCGCAAGCCCGGCGCGGTTGCGCACCGTGGCGCTCAACACGCCGCCGAGCGCCGCCGCCTCGTCCTCGCTCAGAATGTCGAGGCGGCGCAGCAGTCGGCCCATGACGATCTCCGCCGCGCGGCCGGCGCCGTCGTCGACCTTCACGGCGGCGCCCAGGCCCAGTTCCGGGAAGCTGGCGCAGTAGACCCCTTCGGCCCCGGTCTTGATCAGTGCCTTCTCGCCGGTCTTCTCCATGACCAGGGTATCGAAGCGGCCGCTGCCGGCGACCATGAAGGGTTCCGCCGCCACCGCGCGGCGGACCTGGCGGCAAGCCGCCTGCCGCGTTTCCGGCTGGTCGTCGGGCCGGCCGAGGCGCGCCATTGCCAGCGCGATGTTGCCGAGGGGAATGCCGAGCACCGGAATGCCGCAGCCGTCGACGCCGCGCGGCGCGGCGCCGAGGTCGAGGCCGGTCATGCCTTCAAGGACCCCGAGGATGCGTTGCTGCACGGGGTGTTCGATCTTGACGTAGCCACGGGTCGCCACGTCCATGTGGCGGGCCAGGGTCAGAAAACCGCTGTGCTTGCCCGAGCAGTTGTTGTGGGCCGGCGTCGGCAACCTGCCGCCGGCGAGAAGCGCGATCATCGAGGGTTCGTGCACCGGGAGCTGCGGCCCGCATTCCAGATCGCCCACTTCGCAGCCGATGCGCGCCAGCCAGGCCTCCGCCGTTTCGACGTGGCGCGGCTCGCCGGAGTGGCTGGCGCAGGCCATGGCCAGTTCGGCGTCGCTGACCGCAAAGGCATCGGCCGCACCGCTTTCCACCAGCGCCAGGGCCTGCAGCGACTTGATCGCCGAGCGGGCATAGACCGGTCGCTCGACGTCGCCGGCGGAAAGCACCACCTTGCCATCGCGGTCCACCACCGCCAGCGCAGCACGGTGACGGCTTTCCACCATGGCGCCGCGGGTGACCTCCACCAGCAGCGGGTTCACGGCCCCAGAGGACAATCCAGCGGCGGCGGATGCAGGCAGTGATACTTGGACTTTGGACGGCATGAGGCTGGATCGCGGAGGGGAACGGGAACGGCCTGACCCGGCTGACCCGGCGGCCATGCAGCTTGCCTCCCGCGGCCCGGCCATGCAAGTTTTCGCGCCATGCGAGGATACTTTGCCATCGGGGCCGAGCGCATCAGCAAGCCCATGAACCTGGGCAGTCTGCTGCGCTCCGCCCATGCCTTCGGGGCCAGCTTCTTCTTCACCATCGAACCGGACTTCAATCCCAAGGAGGTGAAGCTCTCCGACACCTCCGATGCGGCGAAGAACCTGCCGCTCTACACCTATCCTTCGGTCGACGAACTGCAGCTTCCGCGCGGCTGTGCCCTGGTCGGCATCGAGCTGACCGAGGATGCGGTCGAGTTGCCGTCGTTCTTTCATCCCCGCGCGGCCGCCTATGTGCTGGGGCCGGAGCGGGGCAGCCTGTCGCCGGCGCTGCAGGCGCGCTGCGACCACATGGTGAAGATCCCGACCCGGTTCTGCATCAATGTCGGGCTGGCCGGGGCGCTGGTGATGTACGACCGCATGATCGCCCAGGGACGCTTCGCCCGCCGCGCGGTGAACCCCCGGGCCGAACCGGAGGCCCTGCCCGAGCACATCTCCGGTGCCCAAAAAGTGCGTCCCAAGTAAGTGCGGCCCAAGGAGGTGCGGCCAAAACAAGGGCAGCAGAATTAGGCGCCGTCCGAGCCGGGCCTAGGTCGGCGCCCTTCAGCCCAGGGCAACGCGCCACAGCGCCGCGCAGGTTGCACCGGCCAGCATCGCCCAGACGGCGCTGCGGGCTGCGAGCATCACGCCCGCCGCCAGCGCGACCGCCGCAGCCTCCCGCCAGCCACCCTGGGCGACCACGGTCGCGACGATGGCGACGATGACCGAACTGGAGAGCGCGTTGAGGAAACCCTCCAGGACCGGGGTCACCGAAAAGCGGCTCATGATCGCCGGTCCGAGAACGCGGGTCGCCAGGGTGGTCAGGGCCATCACCGCAATGGCCAGTATTGTCGCAACACTATCGGCCAGGGCGCAGTCTCCCCGTAAGGGCGCCCACGGAGGCGCCGGCCAGGGCGGCGAGAATGATGTTCCATCCCGCAGGCACGGCTTCCAGCGCAAGGACGGCAACCGCGGCGGCCACCGCAGCGGGCAGCAGGGACGATGGGGTTTTCAGATCTCCTGCAGCGACGGCGGCAAAGAAACAGGCCATCACGAGATCGATCCCGAAGCGGCCGAGATCGCCGAGGCCGGAGCCTGCGTAAGCCCCCAGCGCCGTGCCGGCGGTCCAGGCCAGCCAGAGCGCGAGGCCGCCGCCGACCAGAACGCCGAGGTTGGCCACACCGTCACCGCCTCCTTCGCGCAGGCTACGGTAGCTGTCGGCGAAGTTGGCATCGCTCAGCAGCGGCAGGGCCAGCAGGCGTCGCGGCCAGGGCAGCGCGTTGACCCAGGGCGACAGCGCCGCCCCGAGCAGCAGGTGGCGGGCATTGACCGCCAGAACGGTGAGCGCGATGGAGAGCAGCGGGAGCGGATGGCTCCAGAGATCCAGCACGGCGAACTGCGCCGCGCCGGCAAAGACCGTCGCGCTCATGATCAGGGTCTCGAGCGGCAGCAGGCCGTGCTCGACCGCCGCCGCGCCGAAGGCGAGGCCGAAAGGGGCGGCGAAGACACCGACGGGCGCCAGACGCAGGAAGCCCGCACGGACACCGCGCCCATCGAGCACGGTTGCCGGGCGGGCCTGCGGGGCCTGAGGGTCTTGTCCATTTCTAACCATCATAGAGGTTATAAAGCAGCCGGCGGCTTGCGCGTCAACCGTTGTAGCGGTTAGGTATGGGGATGAGCTATGCCAGCCATCCGGTCCGGCTCTGCGGAGAGCGGCTGATCCTCGACTTCCTGAACACCGCCGACTGGGCGGCGGACGGCGAGGTGGTGCATGAGAAGCTGGCGACGCCGGCCGACGTGGACCGCTGGATGGCGGCGGCCGGCCTGGACGGCGTCGCCGGCCCCAAGACCGCCCGGGAGCTTGCCCGCCTCAAGGCCTTCCGTGCTGCGCTGCGCGCAACGGTGCTGAAGGTGGCCGGCGGGAAGGACGGAGCCCGGGACGGTGTCCGGGCCGTCAACACGGCCCTGCGCGGCATCCGGAACGACGCTCTGGCAGAAGCCGGCGGACCCGCAGCGGTCTCCGCCGCCGGACGCCTTCAGGCAGTGTTGGCGATCTCCGCCGCCGCCCTGCTGGCCGACCCGCGCGAGCGCGTCCGGATCAAGATCTGCCCGGCGGACAACTGCGGATGGCTGTTCGTCGACGAGACCCGCAACGGCCGCCGGCGCTGGTGCTCGATGGAGACCTGCGGCAACCGCGCGAAGGCACGCCGCCACTACCAACGCAGCCAGGCGGCACGCAGCTAACCTTTCCAGAGCACCAGATCGATCTCCACGAGCGCATCGCGCGCCAGCGCCGAAACACCGACGGTGGTGCGCCCGGGCAGGCGCTGCGCATCGGGAAAGTACTCGCCGTAGACCCGGTTCATCTCCGGGTAGTCGCGCTCGAACTGCGTCAGATAGATTCGCGCGAAGACGGTGTCGGCCAAGACGTAGTCGGCATGATCGACAATGCGCGCGAGGTTCCGGAAGGACATGTGGGTCTGGGCCGCAATACCGTCGGGCAGGGGCGCCTGCGGATCGTCCGGGTCGACCGGCAGCTGGCCGGTCACATAGAGGAAGGGGCCGGCCTTCACCGCGTGGCTGTAGCGGGCCGTGGGCGGTGGCGGGGCGGCGTCGGGCGCGATCAGGTGCTGCAGGCTCATGGGCTTCGTCCTCTGAATGGGCTGGGCTCTGAATGGGCTGGGCTCTGAAGGTGGTGGGGTTGCGTCAATCACTCCGGCGGCAAGGGAACCGCCGGCCATTCCCCTGTCACCTCTGCCTGGACCGGCCGCTCAAGGTAGGTCGAGAGCACGACGAAGCTCTTTGTCCCGCGGACGCCGGGCAGCACAAAGACCTGGGACAGGAACTGTTCAAGCGCTTGGGCGCTGGCCGTCCGGACCTTGACGATGACGCAGGTGTCCCCAGCCACCGAGTGCATCTCCTCGACCTCAGGGAAAGCATTCAGCCGCATCATGCGCTGGCTTTTGCCCCAGCCTTCCGCATCGACGTGGACGAACGCCAGAAAGGGCTTGCCGACGGCGGCGCCGTCAATCCGCGCTGTCGTCCCGGCAAGGGCGCCGGACGCCTTCAGGCGCTTAACCCGCTCGTGCACCGCCGGGGCGGAAAGCCCTGCCGCCCGCCCCATCTCGGCATAGGTCTGGCGCGCGTCGGCGGTCATGGCGGCTAAGATCTTTCGGTCAAAGGTATCGAGAGGGCGTTGAGGCCCTCTCTTCTGCGGCAGATCCTTCGTTTCTGATTCCATAAACTCAATCGTTCCTTGATGCCCAGTCCATTCGGACATTATGCCTGGGCCAGAAAGGATATTCATCATGGAAGAGAGAACGGTAAACCCGGTGACCGGGGTCTATCCGGCCACGCCGGACTACGTGCACGCGCTGGAACTGCGCGGCAGCGAGCGGCTGCTGTTCGTGAGCGGCACCATGGGCCTCGACGGCGGCGGCCAGGCCGCGGAGACCCTGGAGGCGCAGCTCGACCTGGTCTGGTCGAACATCCGCCGCATCCTGGCCGAAGCCGGGATGACGACCGACAACATCATGCGTGTCACCAGCTATCTGCGCGATGCCGGCTATGCGGAGAAGAACCAGCAGGCCCGCCTGACCGCCCTGGGCCGGCGGCGGGTGCCGACCACAGCAATCGTCGTCGAGACCCTGACGCCCGATTGGCTGGTCGAGATCGAAGTGATCGCCGCAGCATGACGCGGCGCTATCGCAGCCTCAAAAAAGAAAACGGACCGGCGGAAGGCCGGTCCGATCCTCTTTCGACGCTGTCGGCGCCGATCAGTAAGTGACGAAGGGGTTCAGCAGGCGGCCGAAGGTTCCGGTCATCTTCATCGGCGCGTCGCTGACGACCAGGCAGATGCAGGGCTCGCCCACGTCGGCGACCGGCTGATGGTCGACGGAGGGATCGGCGATCTGCACGTCGCCCCGCTCGTAATGCCCGTCAGCGTCGCTGTAGCCGCCTTCCAGCACCAGGGTCACTTCCTGGCCATGATGGGTGTGCTTTGGCACGGCCACGCCCGGCTGGATGCGCATCAGGCGTGTCTTCGCCCCATCGGGGCCCAGTTCGATCTCGGTGTCCTCCACCCCGCGCATCACCTTGCGCCACTGCAGCGCCGTGAGGTCGACCTGCAGATAATCCCGCAGCGGGCGCGGCAGGGAGGGGTCCTCCATATCCGGCTTGCGCGGCAAAGGCATGGCACCGCCCCAGGGCGCGCTTTCTTCGGTCTCGCTGTCGAGCATGTCGATCTCGGCCATGATGCTGCTGAAGGCCGACTCGTCCAGGCTGGCGGGATCGAGCGCGTCCATCAGCGACCCGCCCAGGGCTTCGTAGGCCTCCACCTCGGCGCGGCAGGCCGGGCACAGCGTCAAATGACTGGCGACCACGAGGGACAACGCCTCGGGAAGGCTGCCGGCCGCGTAGGCCATGAGGATTTCTTCAGAAGGATGATGCTTCGGCATCACTGGTACTCCTTGAGCGCCTTGCGGAGGTGACCGAGGGCGAGGCGCAGACGGGACTTCACGGTGCCGAGCGGCAACTCCGTCTCCTCTGCGATGGCGCCATGCGCCTTGTCCTCGAAATACGCCATTCTGATCAGTTCCGCTTGCTCACTCGACAAAGACTTCATTGCCACCGAAAGCCGCTCCGACTGCTGGGCGGCCTCCACCAAACTGTCTGCATCTTCCGCCGCCGCCGGCACCAGGGCCGGGTCGTCGGGGTCGTACTCGGGCCGCTTTTCGCGGCGCAGGGCATCGATCCGCTTGTTACGGGCGATGGTGAAGATCCATGTGCTGGCACCGGACTTCGACATATCGAAGCTTTCGGCGCGGCGCCACACCATGATCATCGCTTCCTGCACCAGCTCTTCGGCCTGTGCTTCGCCGGCCCCCTGGCGCATCAGATAGGCTTTCACCCTGGGGCCGAAATAACTGAACAGTTCGGCAAAGGCGATCCGGTCCCGATCCCGCCCGACGGAGACGAGCAGATCGGCCAGGTATCCCGGGTCGGCCTTGCCGTTGGAGACCTTGGGCATAGCCGCCATTCTAGCAGGCCCACCCAGGGTGAATCCGACAGGCAGGACCGCTTCTCTCCGTACCGCCACGCTTGCCACCTGTTCCGTTACATCTGTGTGTACGGCCCAAAGCCGCCTTTGGATCAGTGGAAGCGCCGGCGATATTCCGAATTATCATAGACAAACTGTGGATTGCCCCGCACCGGGGCGCAACCCCACCCTCCAATTGCCGTTAGACCCGTCCGAAGCCCGTTAAACTATTGTTTTTGGAAGGCTCGTGCTTTTGTTATAAGGCAAGCCAGACTGCCGACAGTCGCAGAGGGGTGGCAGGCTTGCTGGCCAGCCCTATAATAGCGGCCATGTCGGAGAATAACATCCCATCAACGGCGCTCGTGTCTTCGCTCATGTCACTCAGGAAGATCTTTATCCTATCGATTTTCGCCCTTAGCGCGAACCTTCCGGCCGGCACCGCAGAGGCGCAGGGGGTTGAACGGATTGGCGATTTCTCAGACTGGAGTGCGTTCAGGTTCACCGAGAACGACACACCCACATGTTTCATCGCCAGCGAGCCGACCAAGGCGGAAGGCAACTACAGCATTCGCGGCGACATACACGCGATGGTTACGCACCGTCCGGCGGAAGACCGGGTGGATGAGGTCAGCATCCAGGCCGGCTATACCTACCAGGAAAACTCCGCCGTGGAGATCGAAGTCGGCGCCATGACGGTCAAGCTGTTTACCCAGGGCGCGTCCGCCTGGGCCGTCGACAAACCGACCGACCAGAAGCTGGTGCAAGCCATGATCCGCGGCAACACCATGGTGGTGCGCGGCACCTCGGAGCGCGGCACCGACACGGTCGACACCTATTCGCTTTCCGGTTTCACCAAGGCCTATCAGGCGGCCCAGAGAGCCTGCGGCCTTTAGCCGCGACCGAACCCGGCAAGCCGCCCCGGTCGGTCTCGTATCCGATGGCTGTCCGCGGCCTCTTGTCGCGGGCCGGCCGAGATCGTATCTAGGGCGCCATGAGCCGAAGCCACGCCCAAGCCTTTGCCCCGCCGCCGGAGAGCGCCGCCGAGCGCCGCAATCTGGTCGGGCTGTCGCGCGCCGAGCTGGCGGCGGCTATGGCCGAGCTGGGGGAGAAGCCGTTCCGCGCCAAGCAGCTCTGGCACTGGATCTATCATCGCGGCGAGACCGATTTCGCCGCCATGACTACCCTGTCGAAGGATTTCCGCGCCCGGCTTGGCGAACGCTTTACGGTCGCCCGCCCGGCGGTGGCCGAGGCGCTGGTCTCGCGCGACGGTACCCGCAAGTGGCTGCTGAACCTGCCGGACGGCCAGCAGGTTGAGACGGTCTATATCCCCGAAGAGGACCGCGGCACGCTCTGCGTCTCCAGCCAGGTCGGCTGCACGCTGACCTGCAAGTTCTGCCACACCGGCACCCAGCGCCTCGTGCGCAACCTCGCGCCCGCCGAGATCGTCGGCCAGATCATGGTGGCGCGGGACGGCCTGGGCGAATGGCCGGGAGACGGCTCCGGGGGTCCCGCTGAGGGCCGCCAAGTCACCAACATCGTCCTCATGGGCATGGGCGAGCCGCTCTACAACTACGACAATGTCGCCGCGGCGATGAAGATCGCCATGGACCCGGAGGGGCTGTCGATCTCCAAGCGCAAGATCACCCTCTCGACCTCGGGCGTGGTGCCGGAGATGGAACGCTGCGGGCGCGAGCTGGACGTGAACCTCGCGGTCTCCCTGCACGCCACCTCCGACGAGACCCGCGACTGGATCATGCCGATCAACAAGAAGTATCCGCTGAAGATGCTTCTCGACGCCTGCCGCAGCTATCCGGGCACCCACAACGCCCGGCGCATCACCTTCGAATACGTCATGCTGAAGGGCGTCAATGACAGCGAGGAAGACGCGCGTCGCCTGATCGCGCTGCTGAAGGGCATCCCGGCCAAGGTGAACCTGATTCCCTTCAATCCCTGGCCGGGGTCTTTTTTCGAGTGCTCCGATGCGGCGACCATCAAGCGTTTCGCCGACATCCTCTCGGCCGCCCACATCTCCAGCCCGGTGCGCGCCACCCGCGGCGACGACATCCTGGCCGCCTGCGGCCAACTCAAGTCGGAGTCCGAGCGCCGGAAGAAAAGCGAGCGCGCAGGCGCCGACCTCTGACCGCCTCCTCATACGCTTCCCCGGTCATCGGGCACCCCTGCCCCTCTTGGATCAACGCCGCTTTGGCTTTAGGGTTGCCGCAGCCGCCGATGACCTGAACCTGAACCCATGGGAGCCTGGCCGACATGGTGGTCATCCTGCTTGGCGGTTTCGTCTTTGCGATCCTCTGCATCTATCCCCTTTGGCGCATCTTTGCCCGCGCCGGCCTGCCGCCGGCCCTTTCGCTGATGGTGTTCCTGCCGCTGGGTGGCTTCGTTGCGCCGATGATCCTGGCTTTCGCGGAGTGGCCCAGCGCGCGGGGATCCCATACACGGGGACCCAACGCCCTGCCACCGACGCGCTGAGACGGGAGGAACGACCATGACGCTTTTCCTGCTTGTCTTCTGGCCGGTGCTGATCGTTTTGGCCGCCATCTATGTCTGGCTGCACGCGCGCATCCTGCGCCGGGCCGGCCACTCCCGTCTCTGGTCCCTGGCCATGCTGCTGCCCGGGGTGAACGTCGTCCTCATCTGGGTCTTCGCCTTCACCGACTGGCCGGCGCTGAAAACCAGCAAGGCCATCCCCGAGATCTTCGAATAGGCTGACCGCGGCAAGCAGCGAACGGGAACCCTTGAAACCCGGCCGCCGCGCCTCCAACCGCCTCTTGCCCCCCTCTTGCCTGGGGCCCCGGGTTGCCTATACTCGCGCGGTTTTTCCGTTTGGGGCGTTCATCCATCATGTCCGAGATCAAGAAAGTCGTGCTCGCCTATTCCGGCGGCCTCGACACCTCCGTCATCCTGAAATGGCTGCAGAGCACCTACGACTGCGAAGTGGTGACCTTCACCGCCGACCTGGGCCAGGGCGAGGAGCTGGAGCCGGCCCGCAAGAAGGCCGAGATGCTGGGCATCCGCCCGGAGAACATCTTCATCGAGGACCTGCGCGAAGACTTCGTGCGCGACTACGTCTTCCCCATGTTCCGCGCCAATGCGCTCTACGAGGGCGTCTACCTGCTGGGCACCTCCATCGCGCGCCCGCTGATCGCCAAGCGCCAGATCGAAATCGCCGCCGAGACCGGAGCCGACGCCGTCTGTCACGGCGCCACCGGCAAAGGCAACGACCAGGTCCGCTTCGAGCTCGGGTACTATGCCCTCAACCCGGACATCAAGGTAATCGCCCCCTGGCGCGAGTGGGAGCTGAACAGCCGTACCAAGCTGATCGACTTCGCCGAGAAGCACCAGATCCCCATCGCCAAGGACAAGCGCGGCGAAGCGCCGTTTTCGGTCGACGCCAACCTGCTGCACATCTCCGCCGAGGGAAAGGTGCTGGAGGATCCCTGGGACGCGCCGGAGGAATACGTCTACTCCCGCTCCGTCTCGCCGGAAGACGCCCCCGACAAAGCGACGGTCATCACCATCGACTTCGAGAAAGGCGATCCGGTGGCGGTCGACGGCGCGCGGCTCTCCCCCGCCGCCCTGCTGACCCGGCTGAACGAACTGGCCGGCGCCAACGGCATCGGCCGCCTGGATCTGGTGGAGAACCGCTTTGTCGGTATGAAAAGCCGCGGCGTCTACGAAACGCCGGGCGGCACCATTCTGCTGACCGCGCACCGGGCCATGGAATCGATCACCCTCGACCGCGGCGCCGCCCATCTGAAGGACGAACTGATGCCGCGCTACGCGGAACTCATCTACAACGGGTTCTGGTGGTCGCCGGAGCGCGAGATGCTGCAGGCGCTGATCGACAAGAGCCAGGATGCGGTCAACGGCCAGGTACGCCTGAAGCTCTACAAGGGCAACGTCATCGTCGAGGGCCGCCAGTCTGACGACTCGCTCTACTCCATGGAGCACGTCACGTTCGAAGAGGATTCGGTCTACGACCAGCGCGACGCCGCCGGCTTCATCAAGCTGAATGCCCTGCGCCTCAGGCTGCTGAACCGCCAGCGCCGCTAAAAGACGGGCTGGTCGCAGGGCTGGCAGATCACTCCGGCGGCGATCCCTCCGCCGGCGGCTGACCGAAAGAGGCTTCGCCCAGGGGATCGGCTTCGACCCGCTCGGCCATCACCTCGAAGGCCTGGGCATTCTTGTCCATGTGCTCCTTCAGAGGCGCGTTCTGCTCCCCCACGGTGCGGAAGAAGCCTGCCGCGTCGCGCAACAGGCGCGCAGCAATTTCTGCATTGGTAGCCATGCTTGCCCCAATCAAGTCAGTTGCAATGGAAAGGAAGGAGAAAGGCAGGAGCGGAGCCTAACACGGCCCCGCCGAGGCTGTCGCCCTCTTCCTCCCGGCGCCCTCTTCCTTACCGCCGGGTCGCCGGCCTTTAACCCAGCACCATCCGCAGAGCCACCACCGCCAGGCAGCCGCCGGACACGGCGGCGATCAGCGGCAGGCGCAGGGCCAACAGAACGGTGATGACAGCCGCGAGGCTTTCCGCCGGCCCGGTGGCAAAGACCTTGGGGGCGATGATGGCGATCAGAACGGCACCCGGCACCGCCTCCAGGGCGCCGGCCAGACGACCGCTGATGGTCGCGCGGCGCACCAGCCAGCCACCGAAGATCCGGGTCGCATAGGTGGCAACCGCCATCACCGCGATGGCCGCAAGCACGAGGGGATCAAGCTGCACTGTCCGCCTCCCCGGGGCCAGGCTTTGAGGGGCCAGGCATTGAGGGGCCGGGCTTTAAGGCGCCAGGCTCCGGCGCGCGATTGGGTCCTTGCGCCGGGCCCTGCAGGGCCCCGGCCACAGCACCCGCGATGCCGCCGAGAGCGATGTACCAGACGCCCGGCAGCAGGAAGTAGGCGGCGACGGCAGCCAGCGCAGCGGCCAGCCAGGGAGGAAGGCTGCGCCTGCCCTTCCACATGCCCACCAGGAGCGTCAGAAACACGGCGGTGAAGGCAAAGTCGAGGCCGTAGCGCTGCGGGTCTTCCAGGAGGCCTCCGAAAATCGCGCCCAGAGTCGTGCTGGCGACCCAGCAGAGATAGAAGATCAGGAACAAACCGGCGTAATAGGACGGCGTCAACGCCGCCTCACCGCTGCGCTTCAGGGCCAGAGCCCAGATCTCGTCCGCCAGAAAAAACAGGCCGCCGTAAACCTGTCCGCGCGACCAGCCCGTCAGAGAGGGAACGATGGTGGCGCCCATGAGCACATGGCGCAGATTGACCGTCAACGCCGTCAGCCCCAGGAGCGCAATGGCCGGCGGCGACGTCCAGATCTCCACGGCGACCAGCTGCGAGGCCCCGGCGAACACCGTCGCGCTCATCACTGCCATCTCCAGGGGGGAGAGGCCCTTCTGCGCCCCCAGGCTGCCCAGGAGCAGACCGAAAACGGCCGCCGGAATCAGGAGCGGCGCGATGGCAATCAGACCGGCCATGAAATCGCCGCCATCGGCTCCGCGCAGCCAGCGGACGTGCCGACGGTGAGGCTTTGCTGTCTGGGTCTTCATTGGATGTCTCGAGAATCCGGCGGTGTTTGATTGCATATGCGCGGCCAAGGTGCCCCAGGCTGCCCGCCGTGGTCTTGTAGGATTTTGCCGTGGCGCGGGCACGGGAGCATCGACTTATGGAAGAATTTCTGCACACCATACAACCGCGACAACGACCATCCCTGGAGGCGGCGAAGCAGGCTTCGCTTGAAACCTCTTCAGATGAGATAGTTCAATCGCTTATGGGTGTTGAATCCGTTCAGGCCTTGGCCGATCGCATCGTCCGCCATTTGAAGGCGCCCCGTTCCGCGGTGTGGAGCGGCGGCGATGCGGCGTTTGCCCTGCACGTGGATATCGAGGACCTGCGGCTGAAGCTGGATCCTGAAGAGGACGACCTTCCCACCGAGATGATCCGCCAGGTGTTGCGACACTGGCGCTCCCTTCCGATGGTCAATGGAATCCCGGACCGTATCAAGGTGGCCCCGGAAGACCTGCGCCCGGCATTGGGCTATCTGATGCTTGTCGACGTCCTCGCCGATCCCGGCGACTTCCGCTATGCCCTCTACGGCACCAAGATTGCCGAGGTATCCGGGTTCGACATGACGGGAAAGAGCGTCTGGGAGGTGGCCACCACCAGCGCAATCCAGAGGTTCTTTGTGGCCTGCTACGAGGCGGCGGTCACCTTGCGGCGACCCCTCTACACCGTGCACCAGGCGCCGCCCTCCATCACTGTCAGCCACTGGCACCGGCTGATCCTGCCCTTGGGGCGCGACGGGGAGGTCCGCCGCTTCCTGGTCTGCAACGTCCCCATGCACGACGACGGCAGCGGTGACGGCCTTATGGTGACGTCACCCCCGACCCCGGTGGCAAAACCGCCGGCGGAGCACGATTGAGCGGGGACGACGGGATGCCGCCTCTTAGGCCGTGCCCCTCAGTCCCTTAGGCGGCGTCTCGGACCACGCCGCTGCGGTACTGGCCGGGGGTCAGACCGATCCAGCTTTTGAAAGCACGATTGAAGTGGCTCTGGTCGTAGAACCCGCAGGTAACGGCAACGGCGCTGAGCGGGTCGGGGCCGGCCAGAAGACCCTTGGCAGCGGCGATGCGCCGCCCGGTCATGTAGGCATGGGGCGTGATCCCCACCTCGCGCCGGAAGGCCCGCAGCAGGTGGAACCGGCTGAAGCCAGCCTCATTCGCCAGCTCGGAAAGGGTCAGGTCTTGCATATACTCGGCATCTATGAGCGCCCGCACGCGGCCCACGGCGCGGCTTTCCCGCCCGAGCCGCCGGCCTTTGGGATCGAGCACGGTATAGCGCCGCACCATCTCCGTCATGGCGCCGGTAAAGGCCTCGTCGACCGCCAGCTTCGGAGCACGGTGTTCGAGAAGGCTGTGCAGGTGAATGAAGCGGGCCGCCAGATCCGGCGCGTGAACAACAGCCTGGCGGAACATGGGAAGCGCGCCGTCCCGCGTGCCGCGGTCCTCGCTCAGGTCGCCGGTCACGTCATCGGCCAGGCGCTGAATCAGGCTGACCGAAGGGTAAAACATGCGGTAGGCAAAGCTGTCGCCGTGCGGCTGACCGTCGTGCAGTTCATGGGGATTGACCGTCACCAGGCTGCCCGCAGGGGCAATGTGGCGTACGCCGCCGCAGCGGAACGCATCCGCTCCGGCGAGGATCACCCCCACCGCGAAGGTATCGTGAGTGTGGGGGGCATAGCTGTGCCGGTAGTAGCGCGCCTTCAGGCACTCGAGATCGTCGTAGCGCCGCTCCCGCCAGAAGCGCACCTTGTCCTCCGGCCGCCTGCCAGCCCGGCCTCGGGGTGCCCCGTCACGGGACTGGGCATAGGCCGTCTGCTGATCGATCCCCATAGCCGAAGTCTAGCGCAGACGGCCCCGGAACCCTTGTACGAAATTGCTCTCTTCCGTCCATCCGGACTGCCGCTCCCCTTAGGCAGGGTCAGGCGGCCTCCGGCCAGTCGGGCGGTGTGCCGAGAGCCGCTCCAGCCGGCTTCCCGGTGGGCTTCAAACCCGCCAGATCGTCTGCGAAACCGTGGTTGGCGTCGCGGTGGCCGGCCTCGTCGGCACGGACCGCCACCACCACGGCACGCAGGTCGGCGTCGGCCGGCAGGCCCCAGTAGTCGATGGCGATCTGCGGCGCCGGCCCGTTCGGCAGGCGCCCGGCATCGATTTCCTCGAGGTAGCGGGTGTAGGACACCACGGCCTCCTCCTCGAGATAGCCGACGACGCGGTGGGCGGTCTTCGGCGCAAAGAGATAGAGCAGGAAGTAGGCGTTGTAGAACAGCCCCTGCGCCACCAGGATCAGCAGCCGCTCAAAGCGCGACGGGCGGGCGACATGGACGAAGGTCATCAGGTGCATGCGCTCGTTTTCCGCCTCGTCCAGCAGCGTCCGGATCCAGCCCCGGTCGTCCTGGATCTTGCGCAGCGCCTTCAGGTGCTGCAGGGCGCCACCCACCATGCCGGGCACGGCGGCCACGGTTTCCAGCATCACGGCACGGTGCCCGTAGCGCTTGCGGAAGAAGAGGTCCATAACGGCGCGGAGCACCTTCACGGTGAACAGCGCAAGACGGTCGGACAGACCGCGCGGGCGGTAGTGGCTTTGGAGGTCTGTGGTTCTGCTCATGGAACGGCTCCTGACAGGGGAGGGCCGCCTTCCAGGATTTCCTCTGGCCGGCCCATCGAAGCGCCCAAAAGAACGCTGCGGGCCTGCGGTTCGGGGGCATACCCTCCCGGCTTCTGTCTTTAGATGTGGGAAGCCCCGGAGCGGGTCCAAGAACGTCATTCCGACGCAGTATCCCAGGGGGAAAACGAGGCGGAACGGGGCCAGTTGGCCCCCTCTGCAGAACCGTCCGCGGAACCGCCTGCGGCGCCGTCTAGGGCAACGGCGAGACGCCGAAGGCCATGAGATGGACGTGCATCAGGCCCAGGTAGAGTGTCACACCCAGCAAAGGGCGCCACCAGCCGATGCCGCGCCAATCGACCTTGCCGCGCCCGGCGAGCACGGCACCGAAAGGCAGCAGGCTGGTGGTCAGCTTCATCGGCCCCCAGGCGGCCCCCAGGGCAGCTTCCCGGCGGCGGTCGATATGGGCCATGCCTGCGAAGCTCAGCACCGCAATCCCCCCCATCAGAATGATCGAGGGCAGATCGCCGTTGACCAGCAGATGGGAGACCGCCCAGAGGCCGGTTCCCCAGAGAAAGGGATGCCGGGTGATCGAGAAGATGCCGACGGCGGGCGAGCCCGTGCCCTCCGCCAACAAGCGCTCGCCCCCGACCATGGTCGGGTTGGGCGTGGTCAGGCCGGCGACGATCAGGATTGCGGCCAAGGGCATCACGATCACGGGCAGCCAATAGAGGCCCAGCGGGGTCACCCAAAGCGCAACATAGGGGGCGGCACCATAGGCGAAGAGCATCCAGGTCAAGGATGCCAGCATGACCAGAGAGTAGAACCCGCGAAACATCCTCTCGCCAAAACGGGCGATCAGGGCCGCCCGCAGCGGCGCACTGGATAGCAGGAAATGGCCCCCGACGAAGAGGGCCGCGGCGGCAATCAGCGCGTTCATTGAGCCCAACATGGCTGCAATATGGGGAGAGAAACGCAAGGCGTCCAGCGATTCGCGCCGCCCGTGCATCCGCCCTCGCGCGCGCCTTTTCGGGCCTCACGTCACGGACCGGCAGCATTCAGGCGGGACCCAAAGGGGCAGCCGTGTTACACAGCGCCGATGACTGACCATCAAGACACGCAAGCTGCCCAGGGCGTCGCCCTCGATCCCGTTGCACGGCTGATCCTGGACCTGCTGGCCGCAGCGCCGGGTGTCAGCCTGACGCCGGCCCAGGTCGCCAAGGCCTTCGCCGAGCCGCGGCGGCGGCGCAACGACCCGCCGGACCTCTGGCGCCGCTACCTGAGTGCAGTGCGCCAGCAGGCGCTCTATCTGGCGCGCAGCGGGCGCATCGTCATCCTGCGCCGAGGCCAGCCTCAGGACCCCAATGCCCCCATCAAAGGGGTCGTACGCCTGGCGCTCCCGCCCCTGGCCTAGAGAAGGCCCGCACGACCACGGGAGAAGGGCTCAGCCCGCGCCAAGGTCGGGCGGGGTCAGCCCCTGCGCGCGGCAGGCGGCGGTCACCGTGTTGGCCAGCAGGCAGGCGATGGTCATAGGCCCGACGCCGCCCGGCACCGGGGTGATCGCGCCGGCCACGGCAACCGCCTCATCGTAGGCGACGTCGCCCACCAGGCGGCTCTTGCCGCCCCCTGAAGCGTCACCGGCTGGGTCAATGCGGTTGATGCCGACATCGATGACCGTGGCGCCGGGCTTCACCCAGTCGCCGCGGATCATCTCCGGCCGTCCGACGGCAGCCACCAGGATGTCGGCGCGCCGGCAGACCGCCGGCAGGTCGCGGGTCCGGCTGTGGGCGGTCGTCACCGTGCAGCTCTCCGCCAGCAGCAGCTGGCCCATCGGCTTGCCGACGATGTTGGAGCGGCCCACCACCACGGCATCCAGCCCGGAAAGGTTGCCCAGATGGTGCTTCAACAGCATGAGGCAGCCCAGCGGCGTGCAGGGCACCAGCGGCGCCGCGGCCCCGGTCGCGCCGGTCATCAGGCGTCCGGCATTGATCACATGAAAGCCGTCGACGTCCTTGTTGGGATCGATCGCGGCGATGACGGTCTGGGCGTCGATCTGGGCGGGCAGCGGCAGTTGAACCAGGATGCCATGCACGGCAGGATCGGCATTCAGTTCGGCGACCTTGGCGAGCAGCGCGTCCTGGCTCGTGGTCTCCGGCAGGCGGTGCTCGTAGGAGTTCATGCCCGCCTCGACCGTCTGCTTGCCCTTGGAGCGCACGTAGACCTGGCTTGCCGGATCCTCGCCCACCAGCACGACGGCCAAACCCGGGGTCAGGCCATGGTCGCGTTTCAGGGTCTCGACGGCAGCCGCCACGCGGCCGCGCAGCCCCTGGGCAAAAGCCTTGCCGTCGATCACCGTTGCGGCGGCGGAAACTGCTGTATCGCTCACTGCTGACACTCCCTGCTGCGAGATCGGCCCTGCTTTAAGATCGGCCCGGCCATACCAGCCGACGCGCGCTTTCTAGACCCGTCCAGAACCGCCGTCCAGGGCCTCAGATCCGACGTCTATGGGGCCAGGATGCGGGCCCATCCCGGCGCCCTCTTACGCCGACGGCAGCTCGGCCAGCCAGTCGGTCAGCCGCTGCCGCAGGGCCGCCGGCGGCTCCGCGACCAGCACCGTCTTGCGCCGGGCCTGCCGGCCGGCTGCGAGACTGAGAGAGGATTTCGGAAGCTTCCAGGTCTTCGCCAGGAGCGCGAGAAGAGCGGCATTGGCCCGGCCCTCGGCCGGCAGCGCGGACACCCGGACCTTCAGGACCCTTGCCAGACCCCCGGTGCCGTCATCCACCACGGCGAGCCCGTCGACCCGCGTATGACGGGCGCCGGGCTGGAGACGGACATCGATGAGCAGGCCCCGGTCGGTCGCACGGACGGGGCCGCCGTCAGAGTCCACCGGCGTTGAGGCTGTATTGGACGTTGCCCAGCAGATCGCGCGCGAAATAGATGATGAGGATGAGGACAATCGGCGAGATATCGATGCCGCCCAGGTTCGGCATGAAGCGGCGAATCGGCCGCAGAGCCGGCTCGGTAATGCGCCACAGGAATTCGCCGATCATACTGACGAACTGGTTGCGCGTGTTGATCACCCCGAAATGGACGAGCCAGCTGAGAATAGCCGAGAAAATGATCGCCCAAAGATAGAGCCACAGGGCGATCTGGATGACATTGAAGAGGGGATTCAGGATGATCATTGACCCTTACTTGCATCCTTTTCCAAGACAAAGGAATGAATTCGGACAACAGCCGGCGCTACCCTATCGCCGGGACTGACCGTAAACAAGGGATTGACAGGGGGGGGTGCGATCCCCGGGCGCGGCACCCGCCATCGCAAGGCGGTGCTTGACAGCTTCCGGCCTTATCCACATTATCCGGCCGCTTGCGGGCCTTTCCGGGCCTGTGGGCGCTTCCCATGCCGGGGCCGGGAAATCGGCCTGCGGCGCCCGGGTTCAAGGGGCTGTAGCTCAGATGGGAGAGCGTCGCGTTCGCAATGCGAAGGTCAGGGGTTCGATTCCCCTCAGCTCCACCACCCTTTGCTCTTCGAGCTTCGGGTGGCAGGCCACCCGGAGGTCGTTAGACGCCAGAGTCCGTTAGACGCCGGAGTCCGTTAGACGAAGGACCGTCCTCCGTAGCCTTGGCGTAGGAGGACCGGTGCAAACCTAAGTTTCTCAGGTCCACCACCCTATCCCTAAGACTTGCCGGTCCGGGCGGGCGCCGGCCCGCCAATCCCTTCAGGCCGCCTGGCTCACCTTTGTCTTGCGCTTGGCGGTGGTTTCCTCGCGCGGTCGCAGGTGGGCGAACCAGCGGTTCTCCAGCAGCTTGAAGCCGCCGATCAGCGCAAAGGTGATGCAGAAGTAGAGCACGCCGACGGAAATGAAGGCCTCATAGGGCGTGAAGTAGCGCGAGTTGATGATGCGCGCTGCGCCCAGCAGATCGACGATGGTGATCACGCTGGCGATGGCCGAACCATGCAGCATGAAGATCACCTCGTTGGAGTAGGCCGGCAGGGCGCGACGGAAGGCGCTCGGCAGGATGACACGGCGATAGATCTGCACCTTCGACATGCCGCAGGCCCGCGCCGCCTCCACCTCGCCGTAGGGCGTGCCCAGAATGGCGCCGCGGAAGATCTCGGTGGTGTAGGCGGCGGTGTTCAGGGTGAAAGCGAAGAGCGCGTACCAGTAGGCGTCCTGCAGAAACTCGAAGGCCGGTTGCTGGCTGAGTTCGATCATGAACTGCATCTGGCCGAGGCCGTAGTAGACCAGGAACATCTGGACCAGCAGCGGCGTGCCGCGGAAGAAATAGGTGAAGGCCCAGACCGGTCCGTTGACCGCCGGGTTCTTGGAGGTGCGCATGATGGCGAAGGGCACGGCCAGGACAAAGCCGAACACCAGTGCGAAGAACACCAGGCGGACGGTGGTCCAGAGTCCCTCGAGATAGAGGTCGAAGTTGTCGATGACCGGCGTGAAATCCATGGCCTAGGCCGTCCTCACGCCGACGCTGTAGCGCTTCTCCGCCCAGCGCAGACCCCAGATGGAGACCGTGGTGAACAGCAGGAAGAGCAGCGCCACCACGAGGTAGTACACGAAAGGCTCGCGGGTGGAGCCGCCGGCCTGACCGGCGCGGAAGACCATCTCGTTGAGCCCGATGACCGCGACCAGGGCGGTCGTCTTCATCAGCACCAGCCAGTTGTTGCCGATGCCCGGCAGGGCATGGCGCATCATCTGCGGAATGAGGATGCGGAAGAAGACCTGCTGCCTGGACATACCGTAGGCGTAGCCGGCCTCCAGCAGGCCGACCGGCACGGCCAGAATCGCACCGCGGAAGGTCTCGCCCATGTAGGCGCCGAAGATGAAGCCGATGGTGAGCGTGCCCGCGATGAAGGCGTTGACGTCGATGTAGTCCTCGTAGCCGAACCACTCCAGCGCGATGTAGTTCACCAGCAACTGGCCGCCGAAAAAAATCAGCAGCATCAGAACGAGATCGGGCACGCCGCGGATCACCGTGGTGTAGACGCCGGCGATACCCTTGGCCAGGCGCGAGCGGGACAGCTTCGCGGTGGCCGTGATCAGCCCCAGAACGATCGCCACGGCCGCCGAGACCAGCGACACCGAGATGGTGATCAGCGATCCTTCGAGAATGAAGGGCAGCCTCTGGAAAAGCTCATCCATGGCCCGAGATCAGCCTGCTGCCGTGGGTCTTGAGCATCGAAGCGTCAAGGGTCGTCCTGTCAAAAAACCGAGCGCCACCGTCGAGAGACCGACGGTGGCGCTTCCGGTTCACATTGCCTAAGACCGCCTTAGCTGCCGTAGACGTTGAAGTCGAAGTACTTGTCCTGGATGGACTTGTAGACGCCGTTGGCGCGGATCGCATCGATAGCCGCGTTCAGCATCTCCCGAAGCTCGTCCTCGCCCTTGCGGATGGCGATTCCCGCGCCCTCACCGAAGTACTGCGGATCGGTGAAGTCGGGACCGACGAACTCGTAGTCCTTGCCGCTGTCGGTCTTCAGGAAGCCGTCTTCCAGCGCAATGGAGTCGGCGAGCAGCAGATCGACGCGCCCGGCGACCATGTCGAGGTAAGCTTCGTCCTGTGTGCCGTAGCGCTTCACCTCGACCTCGTCGCCGTAGACCTCGGTGACGAAGTTGTCGTGGATGGTGGCGCGCTGCACGCCGACGGACTTGCCCTTCAGGCCGTCCTGGGTGATCTCGATGCCCGAGCCCTTCTTGCGCACGAACTTGGCCGGGGTCTGGTAGTACTTGTTGGTGAAGTCGACCTTCTCCTTGCGCTCCGGCGTGATCGACATCGACGCGATGATGGCATCGTACTTGCGCGCGTTCAGCGCCGGAATGATGCCGTCCCAGTCCTGCGTGACCAACTCGCACTCCACCTTCATCTGATCGCAGAGCGCATTGGCGATGTCGATGTCGAAGCCGACCAGCTTGCCGTCCGCGGTTACCTGGCTGAACGGCGGATAGGCGCCTTCAACGCCGATGCGGACCTTTTTCCAGTCTTTGGCTTCGGCGCCGACCGCACCGACTGCCACGGCGGTCGCAAAGACCGCAGCGATGAGTTTTTTCACAACTTGCCTCCATTATGCATTCTGGTTTTGACCTTCATGTGTTCGCGGCGGAAACCCGTTACTTCAGGGTTCCTTCGAGAAACTGTCGAAAGCGCTCCGAGCGCGGATTGTTGAAGACCTCCTGCGGCGGCCCGGCCTCTTCGATGCGGCCCTGGTGCAGGAAGATGGTTTCCGTCGAGACCTCGCGGGCGAAACCCATTTCGTGGGTGACCACGATCATGGTGCGCCCCTCCTCGGCCAGGCTGCGGATGACCCGCAGCACTTCGCCCACCAACTCGGGATCGAGGGCCGAGGTCGGCTCGTCGAAGAGCATTACCGAGGGGTCCATGGCCAGCGCCCGGGCGATGGCCACGCGCTGCTGCTGGCCGCCGGACAGGTGGGCGGGGTAGTAGTCGCGGCGGTCGTAGAGTCCGACCCTCTGCAGGATCTCCTCGCCGTAGGAAACGGCCTCAGCCTTCGGACGCTTCAGCACGTGGATCGGCGCCTCGATCACGTTCTCCAGCACCGTCATGTGAGACCACAGGTTGAAGCTCTGAAACACCATGGCAAGGCGCGCGCGGATGCGCCGGATCTGCTCCGCGTCCTCGGCCACCAGACCCTCACCGTGCTTGCCGGGAACCAGGCGCAGCGTCTCTCCGCCGACCGTGATGCGGCCGGCATTCGGATTTTCCAGAAGATTCACGCAGCGCAGGAAAGTGCTCTTGCCGGAGCCGCTCGACCCAAGCATGGCAATCACGTCGCCTTCGCGCGCCGTGATCGATACGCCCTTCAGCACCTCCAGATTGCCGAACGACTTGTGGACGTCTTCGGCCTCCAAAGCCGCCGGTGCGGCGGCTGCTACGGGGCCCGTATCCGCCAATGCCACGCTGGTTCTAGCTCCCTGTCCCGACGCGCCTCTTGCGTGACGCTTTGGTGTCGACGGTAAGGCAGGCGGGTGGTCCGTGCCAAGCAAAACCTTTGCCTGCGCAGGGTCTCCGGGGCGCAGTGGACAGCGCCGCTGCGTGCGGAATGGTTAAGGCAGGGTGGCGCGCAGGGCCTCCAGCCGCTGCTGGAGCGCGGCGCGCCCGGGCGTATCGGCGGGCATTGCCTCAACCAGCGGTGCCGCGCGTTCCAGGGCGCGGCCCGCCGCCTCGACGTCGCCGAGAACGGTGTAGGAGCGGGCCAGCTGCAGCCAGCCTTCCGGGTTGTCAGGCTGTTCTTCCAGCCGGGCGGCAAGGCCCTCGACCATGGAGCGAATAAACTGGTCGCGTTCTTCCGGAGAGAGCGCCTGCATCGCCTCGATATCGGCGGCGCTGGGCCCCCGCGGCGCCTCATTGCCGGCCCCAGGGGCTGTCTCGGGGATCGTCTCGGGGGTCGCTTCGCCGAGGCTGGCGGCAGCATTGGCGATCTGGCGTTCGAGCAGCGGACGCCAGGGGGCGTCGGGCGGCGAGTCGGCCTCCAGCCCGCGCCACACCGCCAGCGCGTCGGCCAGGCGGTCGTCCTGGGCCATCGCCATGCCGGCGTAGTAGCGCGCCCGCGGGTTGGCGGGATCCATCTCGATGGCCCGGGCAAAGGCGAGGCGCGCATCGCGGCCGACCTGGCCGCCGGCCTCGGCCACCAGGACCTCGCCCAGGGAGGCATGCACCTCGGCGCCGCCGCGCCCGAGTTCGATGATCCGGCGGTAGGCCTCAGCCGCCTGCCCGTAGCGGGCCATGCGCTCGTAGACCCGGGCCAGCACGAGCCAGCCCTCGGCGTCCTCGGGATTGCCGGCCAGCCGCGCCTCCAACTGGGCGACCAGCATCTCCGCCTCCTGGCTGCTGCCCCCCTGGCGCTCGGCGAAGGGCAGACCCGGCAGGCCGGGGGTACCGTAGCCGAGATAGATCCCAACCCCGGCCAGCGGCATCAGCAGGACGATGAAGGCTGCGCCGAGACGCCGGAACAAAGGCGCCGAAGACGCCGTGCTGCCGCCGGCCTGTGCCTCCGCATCGCTGCGCAGCAGACGGCGTTCGACTTCGCGTTTGGCCGCATCGGCCTCCTCCGCGGGCAGCAGACCGCGGCGCTGGTCTTCCTGAAGCTCGCGGAGCTGATCGCGGTAGACCGTCTGGTCATAGGCTGAACGCGCGTCATAGCCCTCTGCGTCGGGATCTGCGGGCCGCCGCAGCAGCGGAAGGACGAGCACCGCGACGACCAGCGCGGTCAGCGCGGCGGCAAGGAGCCAGAAGATCATGAGCGCTCCGCCGTGTCCTTCTGAGACTGGCCCGGCTGAGCGTGAGCCGGAGCCCCCGCATCCGATGCATCAGCCGAGTCCAGGAGCCGCGCCAGCCGCGCCTCCTCTTCGGCGCTGAGCGGCTGAACGGCTGAGGCCGGGCGGCGCTGGCGGCGCAGGAAGAAAAAGACGCCGAGAATGCCCAACACCGTGATCACCGCCGGGCCGAACCAGAGGACGTAGGTGCCGGGCTTCACCGGCGGGCGCAACAGGACGAAATCGCCGTAGCGCGCCACCAGATAGTCGAGCACCTGCTGATCGCTGTCGCCGGCGACCAGGCGCTCGCGCACCAGAATGCGCATTTCCTTTGCGAGCTCGGCGTTGGAGGAGTCGATGGACTCGTTCTGACAGACGACGCAGCGGATCTCGTGGGAGAGGTCGCGCGCGCGCTGTTCCAGCGCCGCATCGGCAAGCACCTCGTCGGGCTCGACGGCAGCAGCCGGCAGCCCGAGCGACGCTGCGACGACAAACGCAAGCGCGGCAATGAGACGTTTCATTGTCTGAGCGCGCGCAACATGGGTTCGACTTCGTCCTCGATCAACTGGCCGAGGATCGGCCCGCGGTGGTGGTAGCGGATGCGCCCCTCGCCATCGAGGATGAAGGTCTCCGGCACCCCGGAAACACCCCACTCTACCGCGCCGCGGCCACTGTCGGCGCCGATGCGGCTGTAGGGGTTGCCCAACTCTTCGAGCCAGGCCACAGCGGCTTCGGGCTTATCGCGGTGATTGATGCCGTAGAGCGGCACGCCGGTGCGCGCCGCCAGGTCGGTGAGATAGGGATGTTCGGCCCGGCAGGGCACGCACCAGGAGGCGAAAAAGTTCACCATCACCACTTCGCCCTTGCCGAGATCGGCGCTGGCAAAGCCCGGCTGCTCAAGCCCCGGCACCGGCGGCAGGTCGAAACTGGGCGTCGGCTTGTCGACCATCGCCGAAGGCAGCGCCTGGGGATCGCGGTCGGGCGACAGCCCCCAGAGGAAATAGCCGGCCACCACGAAGAAGAGCAGCAGGGGCAGCAGAAGCAGAAGCCGTTGGATCATCACCGCCTCCTACTCCGCAGGCGCAGGATGGCCGCCGGCGGGGACCGCCTTGGCCTTGCGGCTGGGGGCGCCGATACGCAGGCGCCGGTCGCTCAGGGAGACGAAACTGCCGAGGACCATGACGATGCAGCCGATCCAGATCCAGGGCACCAGCGGCTCATGGAAGATGCGTACCGCCCAGCCGCCGCGCCCGTCGGAATCGCCGATCACGGCGTAGAGATCGACGACCCAGGTGGTATGGATCGCCGCCTCGGTGGTCGGCATGTTCTGCACGGGATAGAGACGCTTCTCCGGGGTCAGGACCGCCACCGGCCTGCCGTCGCGGGTGACGGTGATCTGGGCCCGGTCGGCCAGATAGTTCGGGCCCTGGATCTGCTCGACGCCGTCGAAGCGATAGTCGTAGCCGGCAACCTGCATGGATTCGCCGGGGCGCAGATTGCGCACCTCTTCCAGGTTCCAGACCGAGGCGCCGATCATACCGGCTGCGGCGATGGCCATGCCGGCATGGGCCAGGGTCATGCCGTGGGCCGCCCGCGGCAGGTTGCGCGCCCGGCGCCAGCTGTCGCCCAGCGGCGCGCGGAACAGCTTGATGCGCTCGCACCACTCCACAAGGCTGGCGACGAACAGCCAGGCCACCAGCCCCATGGCGGCCGCCGGCAGGACGGGCCAGCCTTCGCGCAGGTAGAGCGTGATGGCGGCCCCCGCCAGGGCACCCAGGGCGGCCAGCTTCAGGCGCGCGAATACGCCCGCCAGGTCGGCACGCTTCCAGGGCATCAGCGGCCCTAGGGCCATGACGAAGAGCAGCGGCACCATCAGCGGCACGAATGTGACGTTGTAGAAGGGCGGGCCGACGGAGACCTTGCTGCCGTCGATGGCCTCCAGGAACAGCGGATAGAGCGTGCCAAGAAAGACCGTCGCGCAGGCCGCGGCCAGGAAGAGGTTGTTCAGCACCATGCCGCCCTCGCGGCTGATCGGCGCGAAGAGGCCGCCGGGCTTCAGCACCGGCGCACGCAGCGCAAAGAGCAACAGCGAACCGCCGACAGTGATGAGCAGCAGGACGAGGATGAAGAAACCGCGCTCCGGATCGGTGGCGAAGGCATGGACCGAGGTCAACAGGCCCGAGCGGACGATGAAGGTGCCCATCAAGGAGAGCGAGAAGGTGAGGATCGCCAGCAGGACGGTCCAGATCTTCAGGGCGTCGCGCTTCTCCACCACGATGGCGGAATGCAGCAGCGCCGTGCCGAGCAGCCAGGGCATGAAGGAAACGTTTTCCACCGGGTCCCAGAACCACCAGCCGCCCCAGCCCAGTTCGTAGTAGGCCCACCAGGACCCGAGCGCGATGCCGGCGGTCAGGAAGGCCCAGGCCAGCAGCGTCCAGGGCCGCACCCAGCGCGCCCAGGCAGCGTCCAGCTTGCCCTCGATCAGCGCGGCGATGGCGAAGGAAAAGGCCATGGAGAAGCCGACGTAGCCGGCATAAAGCAGCGGCGGATGAAACGCGAGACCGGGGTCCTGCAGCAACGGGTTGAGGTCGCGGCCGTCTGCCGGTGCCGGGAAGACTCGCAGGAAAGGATTGGAGGTCAGCAGCGTGAACAGCAGAAAGCCGATGCCGATCCAGGCCTGCACGCCCAGCACCCGTGCCTTGAGGCTGGGCGGCAGGTTGCCGCCGAAGAAGGCGACCATGGAGCCGAAGAGCGCCAGGATCAGGATCCACAGCACCATGGAGCCTTCGTGATTCCCCCACACGCCGGTGACTTTGTAGAGCATCGGTTTGGCGGAGTGGGAGTTCTCCGCCACGTTCACCACGGTGAAGTCGGAGACCACGTAGACGTAGGTCAGCGCGGCGAAGGAAAGCGCCACCAGCACCAGCTGCATCAGCGCCGCCGGGGCGGCCAGGGACATCCAGGGCATATAGCCGCGCGCCGCACCGACCATGGGCAGGCTGCCCTGCACCACCGCGGTCAGCAGCGCCAGGATCAGTGCGAAGTGTCCGAGCTCTGCGATCACTGCGGGATCTCCTCGCCGTGGCGCCACTGCCCGGAGGCCTTCAGCGCATCCACCACCTCGCGCGGCATGTAGTTCTCATCGTGCTTGGCCAGCACCTCGCGGGCCGCGAAGGTGCCATCGCCCTGCATGCTGCCGGTGGTCACAACGCCCTGCCCCTCGCGGAACAGGTCCGGCAGGATGCCGACGTAGGAGACCGGCACGGATTCGGCAAGATCGGTGATGCGGAAGGTCACCGAAAGACCGTCGGCGGCGCGCTCGACCGAGCCCTCCTCCACCAGTCCGCCGAGGCGGATGCCGCGGTCCGGCGCCGGCGGCTCGGCGATCAATTGGCTGGGGCTGCGGAAATGGTCCAGGTTCTCGTCCAGCGCCGCCAGGACCAGGGCCGTCGCCGCGCCGAAAACCACCAGCGCCGTAAAGACGATGGTCAGACGCCGGCGCTTGCGTGTCATACGTCCAGGGCTCAAGAGGCCGCCTCCTCCGATCGCTCGTTCTCTCTGCTCCGCGTCACCGTGGGGGCGTCGCCGGGCGCAGCGGCGGCAAGACTGCCGCCGCGCGGCCGCCGCGTGGCCCCTTCGGCCTCCAGCGCGGCCAGACGCCGCTGTCGGGCCCTGAGCTGCCGCAGGGTCGAGAGCAGAAGCCCCAGCATGACCACCAGGGTCAGGCCGAGCGAGGGCCAAACGAAGGCCGCATAGCCGCCCATCTGAAAAAACGCTGCGATCTCTCTCTTCCTTTCCTTTGGGTCCTTTGGGGCGGGCCGCCGCTCCTCTGGCTTGTTTTTCGCGTCGGGCCGTCCGCAGAGCCGACCCGACGTCAGGAAAATCTATGACCTCCGCCCATTTGCGTCAGTTACATTTGCGTGAGTGCGACCGAAGGGCGCAGAAGCCCACACCAGCCGACATCCCTTTCCTTCTCCCGCCTAGCTCGCCTTCAGGCGCGCCAGGTCCAGCGCCCGCAGCCGTGCCGCGATCAGCTCGCTTTTGATCCTCAATAGGACAACGGTCACATAGTAGAGCTTGAAGCCCACGGCGGTGATCAAAAGCGGCCAAAGCATCGAGGGGTGGATGGTCGGCCCGTCGAGGCGAAACACGGAAGCCGGTTGATGCAGGGTTGCCCACCAGTCCACCGAAAACTTGATGATCGGGATGTTGATGACGCCCACCAGAGCCAGGATCGCTGCGGCGCGGTAGCCGCGCTGCTGGTCGTCGAAGGCGTGCATCAGGGCCATATGGCCGAGATAGAGGAAAAACAGGATCAGCATCGAGGTCAGCCGGCCGTCCCACTCCCACCAGGTGCCCCACATCGGCCGCCCCCAGAGCGAGCCGGTCACCAGGGTCAGGAAGGCGAAGCCGGCGCCGATGGGCGAGGAGGCCTTGGCCGCCAGATCCGCCAGGGGATGGCGCCAGATCAGCGCCACGGCGCTGGCCACGGCGATGGCGACATAGATGAACATGGCCATCCAGGCCGAGGGCACGTGGACGTACATGATCCGCACGCTCTCGCCCTGCTGGTAGTCCGGCGGGGCCACGAAAAGCGCCATGTAGAAGCCGACGCCGAGCGCCGCCGCCGTCGCGACCGCCACAAAGGGCAGCACGCGGTCGGCGATGCGCGTGAAACGGGCCGGATTGGCGAAGCGGTGCATTTCCCTGTCCTAGGCTTTCCCAATAGTTAGTGCGTTGACTGAGATCATTCCAGCGCCTGTCTGAGCGCGGCAGCGGCGGCCAACGGCGCCACCAGCAGCATGACGAGCAAGAGCGCCCCCAGCAAGAGCAGGTCGGGGCGCGCCGAGAGGCCGCTGAGGGCGGATTCCGTGGCCCCGACCCCGAAAATCAGGGGCGGGATGTAGAGCGGCAGCACCAGCAGCGGGATCAGCACGCCGCCGCGCCGCGCGCCCAGGGTCAGCGCCGCCCCCACGGCGCCGATCAGGCTCAGCACCGGGGTGCCCAGCAGCATGGCCAGCAGCAGGGTGAGGAGCCCGGCTGGTTCCATGTGGAACAGCAGGGCCAGGAGCGGCGCCGCCGCGATCAGCGGCAGGCCGGTGGTCAGCCAGTGCGCGGCGACCTTGCCGAGCACCGCCACCTCCAGCGGCAACGGCGAAAGCAGCAACTGCTCCAGGCTGCCGTCCTCGAAATCGGCCAGAAACAGCCGTTCCAACGAGAGCAGGACAGCCAGCAAAGCGACCACCCAGATGACCCCGGGGGCGATCTGCCGCAGGGTGGCCGCCTCCGGCCCGACGCCAAAGGGAAAAAGCGTCGCCGTCAGCACGAAGAACAACACCGCGAGCCAGGCATCGGCGCTCTGGCGCAGGGCGAGGCGCAGGTCGCGCCCGATGACGATGACCAGGCCCTTCACCAGATCATCTCCGGCAGGGGTGGCGGCGCCAGCGCATCGAGCGACAGCGGCAGAGCATCCGGCAGGTCCAGCGCGGTGTGGGTGGCGACGATCACGGACCCGCCGCGCGCCCGGTGGCCGGCGATGGCGGCCGCCAGTCGGCCGACCGAGGCATGATCGAGGCCCACCGAGGGCTCGTCCAGGAGCCAGAGTGCCGCCGGCTGCGCCAGCAGGCGCGCCAGGGCCAGGCGGCGGCGCTGGCCGGCGGACAGCAGCCGCCCGGCCACATCGGCCAGATCGCCGAGCGCGAAGTGATCCAGCGCCGCTTCCAGGCGGCCGGATTCACCCAAGACGGAGTCGTCCGGGACGGCCTCACCACCGCCCGCATCCTCCGCGGTGGCCCCGTCGCCCTCCGCTCCCTGGCCCTCTGCTCCCTCCCGCAGGCTGGCCCAGAACCGCAGGTTTTCGCGCACGCTCAGCACCGGTTTCACCGCGTCGAGATGGCCGAGGTAGTGCAGTCTGGCGGCATGGGCGCCCGGGTCCTCGCCGACCGGCTGGCCGTCCCAGAGGATTGCACCGCCGGCCGGGCGCAGCAGCCCCGCCAGCATGCGCAGCAGACTCGACTTGCCGCTGCCGTTGGCCCCGGTCAGCAGCAGCGCACCGCCGGCAGGCAGTTCGAAAGACAGCCCGGCAAAGACGTCGCGGCCCCCGCGCCGGCAATCGAGGTTTCGACCTTCAAACAGTGTCATGTCTCGGAAATCACACCCCGGCAGAGAGCAAGCCTTGCCGCGAGCGGTGCCGGCTGCGGCGGCTGGTATAGCAGATTGTCCGCGCGCGCCACCAGAGGGGGTCATGGCCGGGGGTGACCAAGGGGTCGCACAACCGCGGAATTCCTAATCAAACCTTATAGATGAAACGGAATATTAAGGATGCCTGATGCAGATTCGAAGGGTCCAAAGACCAGCCAGACGCCGTCATCGCCGGGACCGTTCATCCGTGTCTGTCAGACCGATCATCATTGCCGAGGACAACGACAAACTGCGGCGCCTCTATTCAGAGATGCTGGAGGCCGCCGGATTCAAGGTGATGCATGCCAGCGATGGCGAAAAGGCCATCAGCCTGCTGCACAAGATCGTCAATCCCCAGCTCATCATCCTGGACGTGATGATGCCGCGTCTCGACGGCATCCAGACCTGCGCGAGGATCCGCAAGATGCAGGGCCTGCGCCCCTGCCCGATCCTGTTCCTGACCGCCCTGGACAGCCCCGAGACGATCCTGGAATGCCTCAACGCCGGCGGCGACGACTACGTCGTGAAGTCCGCCCCCATGGCCGAACTGGTGGAGCGGGTTCAGTATTGGGCGCGCAAGGGATCCTCGGAAGAGGGGGCCGAGCGCCGCAAGAAGGCGATCAAGGAGCTGGAATCCCTGGCGACGGAGCAGGACGGCTTGGGCAGCGCCGGCGCCGCTGACGAAATCGCCCAGGAAAGCGCCGCCGTCGAGCTGATCGCCGCTTTCATCGAAGAGACCGACGAAGCCTTTAACGAGAAGGTCGATACCTTCTACCGCTTCGGCTACCTGGTGAGCCTGGTCAGCACCTATCTGAAGACCAACAGCGCCCAGGACCGCCGCTTCGGGCGCGTGGTGCGCAATCTGGTCTACCGCACCGGCTTCGTCGATCGGAAGGAGATCGACGCGATGCTGGACAACTACGAGCGTATCGTCAGTCAGGCTCAGTTCCAGCAAGGCTGGAAGCATGGCCAGGACGTCGCCGTAACCATCGGCGTTCCCGATGCACCCCGCCCAGGTACAGGAGCGGACCAGGAGCCTGTTTCCTCATGACCGGCGCCGTCATGGCGCTCGACACCGCCTGGCCGTGGATTGCCGGCCTTGGCGCTCTGCTGTTTCTTCTCATCGCCGCGCAGGCCGTTCTCTTCCTGAGGCAGACCGATGCCCTGCGCGCACTGGCCGCCCGTCAGGACCGGATCGAGGCGCGGGAGCCGGGCGCCGCCACCCAAGACTCCGTCGCCGCCCAGCAGCGCCGGCTGGATGAGGCGCTGGAAAACCTGCGCCAGGCGCGCGACAAGGCCAGCCGGGCGGACCGGGCCAGCCAGGCCAAGTCCGCCTTCCTCGCCATGATGAGCCACGAGCTGCGCACGCCGCTGAGCGCCATCATCGGCTTTGCCGAGATGATCGAGCAGCAGGCCATCGGCCCGGTGGGCAACACCAAGTACCGCGACTACGCGACCGACATCCGCCAGTCCGGCCAGCACCTGCTGGGGATCATCAACGACATCCTCGACCTCTCCAAGGTGGAGTCCGGCCGCGAGACCCTGCAGGAGCAGACCATCGCGCCGGAAGAACTGTTTGACGGCGTGCGCGCGCTTCTCGCGGTCCGCGCCCAGGACGCCGGCGTGACACTGACCTTCGACGTGCCCGAAGACCTGCCCGCCATGCGCGCCGACAAGCGCCGCCTGACCCAGATCCTGGTGAACCTGCTGTCCAATGCGGTGAAGTTCACCCCGGCCAGCGGCGATGTCACTCTGCGCTGTTGGGCCACCCCGGGCAGCGGCGTGGTCTTCCAGTCCATCGACAGCGGCATCGGCATCGCGCGGGAAGACATTCCCCTGGCGCTCTCGGTCTTCGGTCAGGTGGAGAACGACTGCGAACAGCAGGGCACCGGCCTCGGCCTGCCGCTCGCCAAGGCACTGGCGGAATTGCACGGCGGCACCCTCGACCTGCAGAGCGAACTCGGCCGGGGCACCACGGTCACGCTGCGCCTGCCCGCCTACCGCATCGTTGACCCGTCGCCTTCCGAAGAATCGCCGGAAGACGATGCAGAGACCCTGCAGCAGGCTGCAGCCGGCTAGAGCGGACAGAACGTCCTGGAAATCAGAAAGTCTTTGGAAAAGCGGGCGGTCCCGCTGGCTTGGGGCCCCTACGTGGGGTACGAGACCGCCCGTAAGTGGAGCTTTCGGAAAAGTGCGGGGCGGCCACGCGTGGTCGGGGCACATGGCCGCCCCTCTTAGTCACCAGCGTTTTGGGGCAATATCTCGAGGATCGCTGGCCTCCTCGACACAGAGAGGGGAAGTCTCCGTGACTAGAAAGCTAGGCAGCGATTGCGGTTTGATCTGGCCGCAAATGCGGCGAGATTGTGATTTCTGTCCCGAATGGGCCGCGGCGGGCAATCAACCGGCCGGCGGCGCACCCCCCTCACCCTCCCGCTGACGCGGGCCCCTCCCTCTCCCCCGCGGGGAGAGGGTTGCGCAGCCTTGGCAAGACCGAAGGTCGAGCCTAGGTGAAGCTGGGTGAGGGGGACGGCCTGAGTCCGCCTGCCCCCGCCTCAGCCGTAGCTGCGCTGGTCGTCGATGACCTTGCCGTCGTTGGGCAGACTGCCGGGGGCCACCGCCTCCACCGCGCCGGTCACCTTGCAACAGGCCTTCAGGCTCTCGGTGATGGCGGCCACCAGGGCAGCATCGGCGCCGGTCTGCACCTCGCAGTGCAGGGTCATGGCATCGGCATCGCCGTCGCGGGTCACCACCAGGCGGGCGCGGGCGATCTCGCCATGGCGCTTCAGCACCGCCGCCACCTGGGCCGGCTGCACGAACATGCCCTTCACCTTGGTCGCCTGGTCGGCGCGGCCCATCCAGCCCTTGATGCGCGGCGCCGTGCGCCCGCAGGGGCTCTGGCCCGGCAGGATCGCCGAGAGATCGCCGGTGGCGAAGCGCACCAGCGGATAGTCGGGATTGAGGGTGGTGACCACCACCTCGCCCACCTCGCCTTCCGGCAGCGGGTCGCCGGTGCCGGGGCGCAGGATCTCGACGATGATTTCCTCGTCGAGGATCATGCCCTCCCGCGCTTCGGACTCGTAGGCGATGAGCCCCAGGTCCGCCGTGGCATAGCACTGCAGCACGGCGACGCCGCGCTCCGCATAGGCCTGGCGCAGTTCCGGGAAGAGGGCGCCGCCGGAAACCAGCGCGCGGGTGATGGAGCTGCAGTCCAGACCCATCTCCTGGCCCTTGTCCAACAGCACCTTCAGGAAGTCCGGCGTGCCGATGTAGCCGCCGGGGCGCAGGTGAGCGATGGCCTGGACCTGGTGCTCGCTGTTGCCGACCCCACCGGGAATGACCGCACAGCCAAGACCGCGGGCGGCCCCGTCCAGCATCCAGCCGCCCGGCGTCAGGTGATAGGAAAAGCAGTTGTGGACGATGTCCCCGGGGCGGAAGCCGGCGGCGAAGAGCGCCCGCTCCAGGCGCCAGAAACCCTGACGCGGCCCTTCGAACTCGTAGATCGGTCCGGGCGAGGCGAAGAGGTGCGCCGCCTCTCCCGGGGCCAGGGCGGCCAGCCCGCCGAAAGGCGGTGCCGCCTTCTGCCGCTCGATCAGGTCGGCCTTGCGGGTGACCGGCAGCGCCGCCAGCGCGGCCCGGTCGATGATCTCAGCCGCATCCACCCCGGTCAGGATCGCGCCGAAGCCGCTTGTCTTCTCCTGGGCCCGCGCCACCACGCCGGGCAGCGCCGCCATCAGAGCCGCCTCGCGGCCCTCCGCACTGCGGGTTTCGAGATCGTCGAAGTGCTCCATTTCCGTGCTCTAGCAAACCATGGGGTACATCGAATCAACAATTGACCTCGTGCTTCGAGACGCTGTGCTCCTCAGCATGAGGTCAATTGCACGAAAACCTCGCCTCACCCTGAGGAGCGGTCCGCAGGGCCGCGTCTCGAAGGGTGACTTCGGCGCGCGCCGCTTATCCTTCTCACGATTCTACAGCCAGCGCTTGCGGCGCTTGTAGTGCTTGACGTCGCGGTAGGACTTGCGGCCGGAGGCGGAGAGGCCGAGGTAGAATTCCTTCACGTCCTCGTTCTCGCGCAGCTTTGCGGCATCGCCGTCCAGCACGACGCGGCCGCTCTCCAGAATGTAGCCGTAGCGTGCGTACTTGAGCGCCACGTTGGTGTTCTGCTCGGCCAGCAGGAAAGAGACGCCTTCCTCCTCGTTCAGCCGCTTCACCGTTTCGAAGATGCCCTCGACAAGCTGCGGGGCGAGACCCATGGAAGGTTCGTCCAGCAGGATCATCTTGGGCCGGCTCATCAGCGCACGGCCGATGGCGCACATCTGCTGCTCGCCGCCGGAGGTGTAGCCGGCCATGGAGCCGCGCCGCTCCTTCAGGCGCGGAAAATAGCTGTAGACCATCTCCAGGTCCTCGGCGACCGCGGCGCGCCCGTCGCTGCGGGTGTAAGCGCCGGTCATGAGATTTTCTTCGATGGTCAGGTGCTCGAAGCAATGGCGCCCCTCCATCACCTGGACGACGCCGGACTTCACCAGGTCATTGGGCGTCAGCGCGTCGACCCGCGCACCCTCGAACTCGATGGAGCCCTTGGTGACCTCGCCGCGCTCGGCGCGCAGCAGGTTGGAGATCGCCTTCAGGGTGGTGGTCTTGCCGGCGCCGTTGGCGCCGAGCAGGGCGACGATGCCGCCGCGCGGCACCTCCAGCGAGACCCCCTTCAGCACCAGGATCACGTGGTCGTAGATGACCTCGATGTTGTTCACCGTCAGAACCGCCTGCGCCGTTTCCGGGGCGGCCGCGGTCTGCAGGTCCAGGGCTTCGCTCATGGTGCTGTCAGAGACCTCCTGCTTTACGCCATTGGTATCACGGTCGCGGGCCTTCGCGCCGCCATGCCGGGAGAAGCTGGCGGGGGACAGCCAACGACGGCCGCCCCCGCTCATCTTCCAGGCCCTCCGCCTTCAGGCGCAAGGATCAGGTGCCGGCTCCTCGGCCGCCGGCTTTTGGTTGCAGGCCCCTAGTTGCAGGCACGGGGGGTGATCCCCTTCTCAGCCGCATAGTCGGCCGCCGCCTGCTCGATCATCGGCCGCAGCAGGCCGGAGCGGTTCGGCTCGACCCAGTCGGAGACCGGGGTCCAGTTGGACCCGTCCCACTGCTGCACGAAGGCACGGCCCGTGCCCTCGTGATCGGCGCAGGTGATCTGGATGGACTCCATGAAGCCGGCCAGGCCCATGGATTCGAGCCGCGCCTCGTCGATGTTGAGCGCCTCGAAGCCGTCGCGGATCTGCTCGCCGGTGAGCGGCGTCTGGCCGTGCATGCCCTGGGCGGTGTGAATCGCCTCGGCAATCACCGCCGCGTTCATGACGCCGCGGTTGTAGAGCACGGTGCCGACCTCCTCACGCGGGCCGGTGCCGTTGCCGGCATCGTGAACCAGCGTCAGGATGTCCTGGATCGCCGGATATTCCGTGCCGGTGCCGTGGAAGTTCAGCGACTTGTAGCCGACCGCCTGGGCGCCCGCGGGCGTCACGTCCTGCTCGGAGCCGGACCACCAGATGCCGATGAAACGGTCCATGGGATAGCCCACGGCCGCGGCTTCCTTGATGGCGGGGGAGTTCATCACGCCCCAGCCCCACATCGCCGTCCAGTCCGGACGCACCTGGCGGCCGATCTGCAGCCAGGTCGCCTTTTGCTCCAGGCCCGGGTGGGCGACGGGGAAGGGATGGAAGCTGAAGCCGTGCTTCTCGGCCAGGGCCTCCAGGGTCGCGATCGGCTCCTTGCCGTAGGCCGAGTCGTGATAGACCAGGGCGATCTTCTTGCCCTTGAGGTTCTCGTAGCCGCCCTCGTTCTTCGCGATGTAATTCACGATGATGTCGGCACCCGACCAGTAGGTCGCCGGCAGCGTGAAGACGTAGGGGAAGACCGTGCCGTCGGAGGCCGCGGTGCGCCCGTAGCCCATGGAGAGCACCGGGATCTTGTCGGCGGTGGCGCGGTCGATCAGCGCATAGGTGATGCCGGTCGACAGCGGCGTGATGGCTGCCGCACCCGGGCGCTTCAGACGCTCGTAGCATTCGACGCCGCGGTCGTTGTTGTAGGCGGTGTCGCATTCCTCGTATTCGATCTCGACACCGTTGATGCCGCCCTTGGCGTTGCGCATCTTGAAGTAGTCGCTGAAGCCGTTGGCAAAGGGAATGCCGTTGGGCGCATAGGGACCCGAGCGGTACATCAGCCCGGGCACGAACTGCTTGTCGGCGGCAGTGGCGGTGAAGGCCGTTGCCGTGACCATGGCGGCCGCGCCCAGCGCGGCCAGACCGAGAGCCTTGAGTTTCATCCGTCTAAACCTCCCTTGGTTATCCTTTCAGCGGGCGATGGTCTCCCGCCCCGGCGGATCTTGTTTTGTCTCCCGCCGCGGCCCCGCCAAGACCCCGGCACGATCACCCGATTGCCCCCTGTTTGCTAATAGGGGAATGGCCAGAGGCGCAGCTTCTCCTTGGCGATCTGCCACAGCCGGGCAAGGCCGTGCGGCTCGACGATCAGGAAGAAGACGATGAGCGCCCCGAAAATCATGAACTCGATGTGCGACACCAGCGCCGTGGAGATCGTCGGGTCGATCGCCAGCATGCCGTTGTTCAGCAGGATCGGCAGCAGCACGATGAAGGCGGCGCCCAGGAAAGAGCCGAGGATCGAGCCCAGCCCGCCGATGATGATCATGAACAGCACCTGGAAGGAGCGGTTGATCTCAAAGGCCAGGGCCTCGACCGAGCCGGTATAGACGAAGGCCCAGAGCGCGCCGGCGATGCCGATGTAGAAGGAGCTGACGGCGAAAGCCGAAAGCTTCGCCCAGAGCGGGCGGATGCCGATGATCTCCGCGGCGATGTCCATGTCGCGGATCGCCATCCAGGTCCGCCCGATGCGGCTGCGCACCAGGTTCTTGGCGACCAGCGCCAGCACCGCGACGAAGACCAGCAGGAAGAGATACTTGGTGACCGGCCCGGCCTGGGTCCCGGTGATGAAGAGGCCGGGGAAGAGCTCGCGCGGCGGCGCCGAGATGACGCCGGAGGAGGAGTAGTTGGTCCACCAGTCGAACTTGTTGAACATCCAGACCAGGAAGAACTGCGCCGCCAGGGTCGCCACCGCCAGATAGAATCCCTTGATGCGCAGGGACGGCAGGCCGAAGAGCACGCCGACGCCCGCGGTGCCGAGCCCGGCCAGCAGGAACACGATGACGATGTGCAGCTCCGGAAAGGCGGTGGCCAGCTTGTAGGAGAAGAAGGCGCCGCAGGCCATGAAGCCGCCGGTGCCGAGCGAGAGCTGCCCGCAGTAGCCGGTCAGGATGTTGAGGCCCAGCGCCGCCATGGCGAAGACCAGGAAGGGCACGAAGATGGTTTCCAGGAAATACTCGTTGGCCAGCGCCGGCACGCCGAGCACGGCAATGGCGGCCATCAGCGCGATGGCGATCTGGTCCTGGCGGATCGGGAAGATCGCCTGGTCGGCGGCATAGCTGGTCTTGAACTGTCCGGCTTCGCGGTAAAGCATCGATCCGGCCCCTTCCTATATGCGCTCGATGATCTTCTCGCCGAACAGCCCCTGGGGCCGGAACAGCAGGAAGACCAGGGCCAGCATGTAGGCGAACCAGTCCTGGATGGCGCCGCCGAAGATCGGCCCCAGGAAGACCTCCGCAAGCTGCTCGCCGGCGCCGATGATGAGGCCGCCGACGATGGCGCCGGGGATCGAGGTGAAGCCGCCGAGGATCAGCACCGGCAGCGCCTTCAGCGCGATCAGCGCGAGGGAGAACTGCACCCCGGCCTTGGAGCCCCACATGATGCCGGCGACCAGGGCGACGATGCCGGCCACCGACCAGACGATCGCCCAGATGGTCTTCAGGGGGATGCCGACCGAAAGCGCGGCCTGATGGTCGTCGGCCACGGCACGCAGCGCGCGCCCGACCCGGGTGTACTGGAAAAAGACGGCGAGGCCCGCCACCAGCACCGCGCCCACCAGGGCGGCCACCAGATCGAAGGAGTTGATCAGCAGGCCGTTTTCGAAGACCCCCTCGGCAACGATGATCGGCGCTTTCGAGATGCCGATATCCAGCACCTTCACGTCCGAACCCCAGAGGGTCTGCCCGAAGCCGTCGAGGAAGTAGAAGATGCCGATGGTGGCCATGAAGAGGATGATGTGCGGCTGGTTCACCAGCGGCCGCAGAACGACGCGCTCGATGGCCAGCGCCAGCAGCACCATCACCGCGGCGGTCACGACGAAGGCCAGAGTCCAGTGCAGGCCCATCTCGATGAAGCCGACCATGGTCAGCGCCGCGAAGAGCACCATGGAGCCCTGGGCGAAGTTGAAGATGCCCGAAGCCTTGAAGATCAGCACGAAGCCGAGCGCGACCAGGGAGTACATCACCCCCTGCAGCAGCCCGGCGATCAGCACCTCGATAAAGTAACCCCAGGCGAAGAACAGCGAAGAGTCGACCGCAGCGAGACCCTTGAAGCCGAGACCGAGGGCCGCGATCAGAAGCGGCGTGACCAGCAGCCAGAGGCCAAAGCGGAGAGCCGTGGGGTTCATGCCAGACGCTTCCTCATGCCAGACGCCTCCTCATACCTGCCGCCTCCTAGTGACTGACGCCGAGATAGGCATCGATGACGTCCTGGTTGGCGCGCACCTCGTCCGGCGTGCCGTCGGCCAGCTTGCGGCCGTAGTCCAGAACCACGACGCGGTCGGAGATGTCCATGACCACGCCCATGTCGTGTTCGATGAGGGCGATGGTGGTGCCGAACTCGTCGTTCACGTCCAGGACGAAGCGGCACATGTCCTCCTTCTCCTCGACGTTCATGCCGGCCATGGGTTCGTCCAGCAGCAGCAGCGTCGGCTCCATGGCCAGCGCCCGCGCCAGTTCGACGCGCTTCTGCAGGCCGTAGGGCAGACGCCCCACCGGGGTCTTGCGGATCGCCTCGATCTCCAGGAAGTCGATGATCTTCTCCACAACCTCGCGGTGGGCGATCTCCTCGCGCTGGTTGGCGCCCCAGTAGAGCGCCTGCTGGAAGATGTTGGATTTCATCTTCAGCACGCGCCCGGTCATGATGTTGTCCAGGGTCGACATGCCCTTGAACAGCGCGACGTTCTGGAAGGTGCGGGCGATGCCCTGGCGGGCGGCCAGATGCGGGCGCATGGCCCGCCGCTCGGCGCCCTGGTACATGATGCGGCCCTGCTGGGGATGATAGAAGCCGTTGATGACGTTCAGCATGGACGTCTTGCCGGCACCGTTCGGCCCGATGATCGCCAGGATCTCGTGCTCGCGGATCTCGAAGGAGATGTCGGTCAGGGCTTTGACGCCGCCGAAGGAGAGCGTGATGTTGTCGACCCGGAGCAGGGTCTCG
>NZ_JANQKD010000091.1 GCF_028281305.1 Pelagibius sp.
CTTCCTGCAGCACCTGAAGGTGCTGGAGGAGAGCGGGCTCGTGCGCTCCAAGAAGGTGGGGCGGGTCCGCACCTGCTCGGTGAAGCAAAGGGAGCTGGCAAAGGCCGAGCGCTGGCTTTCGGGTCAGCGCGCAACCTGGGAAGCGCGTTTCGACCGCCTGGATGCCTACCTCAACAGCCTGCAGGCCAAGGGGACGGGTGATGACGGCTGAGCCCAACAGAGGCGGAGCAGATGGCAGCATCCACTTGGCAACGTCATCAAAGGAGCCGGCAGCATGACGGACCGCAGGGTCGACCACGAGACCTTTACTATCGAGCGCCGCTTCGCAGCGCCGCCGGAGCGTGTCTTTGCCGCCTGGGCGGACCCCTCAGCCAAGCGCCGCTGGTTTGCCGAAGGCGAGGGCTTCACGCTCAAGGCCTACAGCCTGGATTTCCGGATCGGCGGTGCGGAGATCTGCGACGGCCTGGAACCCAGCGGCCGGTCTTTCCTCAACGAAACGGTCTACCACGACATCGTTGAGCACCGCAGGTTGGTGTTCTCCTATCGGATGGTGATGGGTGGCGTACCGATTTCGGTGTCCTTGGCGACCGTCGAGCTGGAGCCGGCCGGAGAGGCGACCCGCATGGTGTTCACCGAGCAGGCCGCCTTTCTCGACGGCGGTGACACGCGGTCGGCGCGCGAAGGTGGCTGGGGCTGGTTGCTCGACCGGCTCGGCGAGCACTTGGCCGAGCGGACCGTGGCGTCGTGAGCGACCTTGCCGAACGCAGCCTGACGATCACCCGGCGCTACAGCGCGCCGCGCGCCCTGGTCTGGCAGGTCTGGACCGATCCGGCACACCTTGCCGCCTGGTGGGGACCCTTCGGGCCGGAGCGGACCACCGGGACCCTCGACCTCACAGTCGGCGGCCGCTTCGAAGTGATCATGCATGCCCCTGACGGCAGCGCCCACCCGAGCCGCGGCGTGATCAAGGAGCTGGTGCCCGAGCGGCGCCTGGTGATCGAGGGCGACCCGCAAGCGCCGGATGCCTGCGGTGCCGGTCTGCCACCCCGCGCCGTGGTGACGGTGCGCTTCGAGGACGATGCCGGCGGGACCAGGCTGACGCTGGATGCCGTCTTCGTCTCCGAAGACGCGCGCGCCGCCGCCCGCGCCAGCGGCTACGAGGTGAGCTGGCGGGAGACCCTGGAGGCGCTCGACGGCTACCTGCAGCGCATCCCGGCGGCGCCGGAGAAACAGCGATGAGCGCTGCCGCGAAGGTCTCCACCTGCCTGTGGTACGATGGCGGAGCCGAAGAGGCGGCGGCGTTCTACGTCTCGCTGCTGCCGGACTCCGGGATCACCGAAGTCATCCGGCCGGAGCCGGAAGGCCCGGCCCTGGTCGTACTCTTCACGTTGGCCGGCGTACCCTATCAGGCCCTCAACGGCGGGCCGCTTTACGCCTTCACACCAGCCGCCTCGATTGCGGTCACGACATCGGATCAGGAGGAGACGGACCGCCTCTGGACGGCGCTCGTCGCCGGAGGCGGCAGCGAAGGCCACTGCGGCTGGCTCACCGACCGCTTCGGCCTGTCCTGGCAGATCGTGCCGGAAACCCTGCCCCGACTCCTGGCTTCGCCGGACCGGGCCGCCGCCGAACGCGTGCAACAGGCCATGCTGCAGATGGGCAAGATCGATATCGCCACGCTTGAGATGGCCCACAACACCAGATGAAGGAGATTCATTGATGGCCTACGTGGATGGCTTCGTCGCCGCCGTGCCGAAGGACAAAAAAGCGGACTACCTGGAACACGCCGAGAAGTCCGCAGAGGTCTTCAAGGAGTTCGGTGCCTTGAAGGCCGTGGAATGCTGGGGCGACGACGTGCCGGATGGCGAGCTGACCTCCTTCCCCATGGCAGTGAAGTGCGAAGCCGGCGAGACGGTGGTCTTCTCCTGGGTCGTCTGGCCCTCGAAAGCGGCGCGCGACGAAGCCTGGCAGAAGGTCATGGAGGACCCGCGCATGCAGCCGGACCACAATCCCATGCCCTTTGACGGCAAGCGCCTGATCTACGGCGGCTTCGAGATGATCATGGATCTGTGAGCTTACGACAGCCGCGACAGCGCCTCGGAGCCGCCGCCGAAACGAGCGGACCAGCGCCTGTGCGACCCTAATCCCCGAAGTCCGCAATCAGGCGGTTCACCTCGCCGGCCGCCTCCATGTGCGGCATGTGGCCGATCTGCTCCAGGATCCGCAGTTGCACGTTGTCCGGCAGGCCCTCGCTCTGCGCCGGCGGCAGGATGGCGTCCGCATCGCCCCAGATCACCTGCACGGGCATGGCCAGGCTTGCGAGCTGGTCCTTCATCACCAAAGCCTGATGGCCGCCGGGAAAGACGCTGTCGGCGAGGTCCCGCAGCGACGGCTTCACCCCGTCGAGACGTTTGAACTTCTGTACCTTGTCGACCATGTCGCGGCTCACCAGTTCCGGATCGGCAAAGAGCTGGCCCAAGAGGCCCTTGATCTCCTTGCGCCGCTCCGCAGCGATAAAGCCTTCGATGAAATCCATGTTGAGCTCCGGGCCGAGGCCCGCCGGCGCCAGCAGGCTCAGGGCGGTCACCCGCTCCGGCTGGTCGAGGGCCAGCTTCATCACGATCCCGCCGCCGAGGGAGAGGCCGACCAGATGGGCTGGGCCGGTCCCGGCGGCGTCCATGTAGTCGGCGAGCAGCATGGCCAGGGTGGCCACGTCCAGCCCTTCAACGTTTTTCTCCGCACGGCCATGACCGGGCAGTTCGAGGGCATAGACCCGGTGGCTTTCCGCCAGGACCGGCTGGTTGAACAGCCAGCTCTCGATGTCGCCGCCGAAGCCGTGCACCAGGATCACCGCCGGACCTTGCTCCGGCCCCATGCGCAGATGGCAGAGCTGGCGCCGGGCGACGGTGATCATCTCCGGCTCCGGCGCTTCGGCCGCATCGCTGGCCTCGACGACGAAGCTCGCCTGAAAGTCGGCGATGAAGGCCTCGATCGCATCGTCAGGCGTGTCAACGGCCGCGGCAACGCCGAGAAGCGCACCGACCGGTACCGTTTCGCCCTCCGCCACCACCCGGCGGCGCAGGGTCCCGGCGACCGGAGACTCGAAGACGTTGGTGATCTTCGTGGTTTCGATCTCCAGGATCTCCTCGCCGCTGTCGATGGCCGCGCCTTCCTCGGCCATCCAGGCGCTGACCTTGCCCTCCTCCATCGCCAGGCCCCACTTGGGCATGGTGATGGCCTGGATTGACGCGGCCTCGCTCATAACCTGAATCCTCTCATGCCTGATGTCCCATGACGCTGCGCACGGCTTCTTCGATGCGCTCCGGGTTGGGGATGTAAAGATCTTCCAGTTCGGCGGCGAAGGGCACCGGCGTGTGAGGCGGCGTCACCATGCGGATCGGCGCCTTCAGGGCCCCGAAGGCCCGCTCGGAGACCAGGGCCGAAACGTCGGTGGCAATGTTGCAGCGCGGGCTCGCCTCGTCGACGATGACCAGCCGCCCCGTCTCCTCCACGCACTCCAGGATGGTGTCCTCGTCCATCGGCGAGGTGGTGCGGGGGTCGACCACGGTACAGGTGATGCCCTCGCCCTCCAGCTTGTCGGCCACCTGGTTGGCGAACTGAACCATGCGGCCGAGCGCAACGATGGTCACGTCGTCGCCCTCGCGGGTCAGGTTGGCCTCGCCGAAGGGGATGGTGTAGGCCTCGTCGGGCACCTCTTCCTCGTCGTCGTACATCACCTTGTGCTCGAAGAAGATCACCGGATCGTCGTCGCGGATCGCCTGGATCAGCAGGCCCTTGGCCTCGTAAGGCGAGGAGGGAATCGCCACCTTCAGGCCCGGCATGTGGGTGAAGACGGGATAGAGGCACTGGCTGTGCTGGCTGGCGGCGCGGAAGCCGGCGCCGTACATGGTGCGCACCACCATCGGCGTCACCGCCTTGCCGCCGAACATGTAGCGGAACTTGCCCGCCTGGTTGTAGATCTGGTCGAGGCAAACGCCCATGAAGTCGACGAACATGAGCTCGGCGACGGGGCGCAGGCCGGTGGCCGCCGCACCGGCGGCAGCGCCAATGAAGGCGCTCTCGCTGATCGGCGTATCGAGGATGCGGTCGCGCCCGAACTCCGGCATCAGCCCCTTGGTGACGCCCAGCGGGCCGCCCCAGGCGTCGTCCTCGCCGGCCGCACCGGCCCCGCCGGCCACGTCCTCGCCCATCAGCACCACCGTGGGGTCGCGGCGCATCTCCATGGCCAGGGCCTCGTTGATCGCCTGGCGAAAGGACTTCTTCGGCATCGCACCCTCCCCCTAGTAAGAGACGTAGACGTCGGTGGTGAGATCGTCGCGGGTCGGCGGCGGCGCGGCCTCCGACTCGCTGACCGCCTCGTCGACGAGACCCGAAACCGAGCGGTCGATCTCGTCCATCTCCGCGGCTTCCAGCAGGCCGGTTTCCGACACCCGCTGGCGGAAGATCTGCAGGCTGTCCCGGCTCTGCCGCAGGGCATCCACCTCGCCGTCGCCGCGATAGGTCATGGCATCGCCCTCGAAGTGGCCGAAGTAGCGGTTGAGCTTCACGTGCAGCAGGCTGGGCCCGCCGCCGTCGCGCGCCTTGGCGATGACGTCCCGTGCCGCCTCGTAGACGGCGAAGAAGTCGTGGCCGTCGACTTCGTAACCCTCCATGCCGAAGGCTTCGGCCCGCTTGATCTGGCTGCCGGCAACCGACCAGGCCGAAGCGGTGGACTCGGCATAGCCATTGTCCTCAACGACGAAGATCGCCGGCAGATTCCAGACCTTGGCGAGGTTGTAGGATTCCAGCGTGGTGCCCTGGTTGGAGCCGCCGTCGCCGACGAAGGCGACCGCCACGCCACCGGTGCCCAGGGTCTTGGCGCTGAGCGCGGCGCCGCAGATCAGCGGCGGCCCGCCGCCGACGATGCCGTTGGCGCCCATCATGCCCTTGGACAGGTCGGCGATGTGCATGGAGCCGCCCTTGCCGCCGCAGAGGCCGCCCCGGCGTCCGTAGATCTCCTGCATCATGCCCTTCACGTCGCAGCCCTTGGCGATGCAGTGGCCGTGCCCGCGGTGGGTCGAGGCGATATTGTCCTTGTCGTTCAGGTTCATGCAGACCCCGACGGCCGAGGCTTCTTCTCCCGCATAGAGGTGAACGAAGCCCGGAATGCCACCGCCGGCAAACTCCTCATGCACCCGTTCCTCGAAGTCGCGGATCGTGCGCATCTGCGTGTACGCCTTGACGAGATCTTCTTTGCTCAATTGAAGCATTGGCGTCGTTCCTCCCAATTGCCGGCCTCTGTCGGGCCTGGACCTGCCTTTCCGGACCCAAAAAGAAGAGTCCGGACGTCACGATGTCGGGTCGACGCAAAACGCGAAAAGCAAGGGCGGAGGGCCTTGACCTGACTCCCTCCGCGGAACGGGCCGACTCACACCGAGACAGCGTTAGGTGCTTTTGGCTGTAGTGTGACCGAGGTCCCAAGCGCGATCAATGGACATTTGTAAGAAACGCGTTTCATTCGTTCTTCAACTGTGTGCGCAGCGTTTCACGGGAGGGAAAACCGCGGGACCGCTTTTCTCCCAACGCCCAGAGACCTATGCTCTTCCGAACCCCTGGAGGAGTCACCCAATGTACCGCCTCGCCTTTGCCGTGATGATCGGCTTGTCCGCTCTTCTGCAGTCGCCGGCGGGCGGCCATGCCGACGAGAAACTGACCGCTGCGGAGATCGAGATCTTGCTGGAGGACCGCACGGCGCTGGGCAACTGGCGCGGGACCGAGACCCGCCAGTACTTCGAGGCCTCGGGGGCAACGGTCTATCTGGAAAAGGGCGGTGCGCCCGACGAGGGCAAGTGGAAGGTCGACGCGGCGAAGAACCAGTACTGCTCCTGGTGGCGGCGCGGCGGCTGGGCCTGCTACGACGTCGAGACGGACGGCACCACCTACTACTGGGTCACGCCCGGCGACGACTACCGCTCCCCCTTCACCATGACCGACGGCCGCCAGATGGGCTTTTGAGTTAGGCCGCCAGCAAGCGGGCGTCGAGGCGGGCGATATGCGCAGCGGCCAGAACCTGGAGCCGATCGCGCAGCTTGGCGGAGAGTGCCTGAATGTCGGCATGGAGTGCGTCCAGGCTGGCGTCCGTACCGCCAACCCGCGGCTCGATTGCGAAAACCGGATCCAGCGCCGAGCCGCAGTGCACGGCCGCGACCTGCCAGTTGTGCTTCAGGACGCGCTTCGCCGAGAGCGCCGCAAGAGCCTCGGCGAGCAGGCTCGGGTAAGCCAGCGCGTGGCAGGTGAACCAGACGCTGGGCAGGCGATGCAGCCGCCCCCGCGCATCGAGATGGCCCTCACAGGACCAGCAGGGTGCGATGGCCGGCAGCTCGGAGAGCGCAAAGACCAGGGGCAGAATGCCCGCTTCGATGGGAAAGCGCTCGGGGTCGGAGGAGAGTTGGCGGGCCAACTGAGACCAGTCCAATCCGCAGCCGCAAACGCCGCCGCCTTTCGCGGCCGCACCACAGGCACCGCAGGGCTGCCGCGCCGTGGCCGCAGGCTGCGCGAGCAGGCGCTGCAGGTCGCGCTTCTGCGACTCGATCACGTCCTTGTCCCGTGCTTCGAAAGCAATGAGCATGACCCACCCTCACTCCTGGTTCGGGCGGGCGGCATCAGGACCGCCCGGCCGAATTGAAACGTGGTTAGCGAAGGGTTAAGGCTTTTGGGAGCCCGCCTTGCGCCAACGATGCCCGGGCGCAGGCAGAACGGCACCGTTCCTGGTGCACTGCGGCCTGCCTGGCCAGCTGTTCTCTTTTGTACGGAAACCGCATGGAACTGGACCACCTCTTCGTCTTCATAGCGCCGGACGGACCGGAGCCGAAACGCCTGGAATCCCTTGGATTTGAGGCAAATGTCCACCGCAGCCACCCGGGACAGGGCACCCGCAACCTCTGCTATGTTTTCGACAACGCCTATCTGGAACTGCTGTGGCTGGTGGACGAGGCGGACGCCCGCTCACCAGCTATCGCCCGTACCCAACTGGCGGAAAGGGCGCGCTGGCGGGAGAACGCTGCCTCGCCGTTCGGCATCGCCCTGCGCGGCTACGGCCCGCAGGCTCCCCTGCCCTTCGAAACCTGGGACTACCACCCGCCCTACCGGCCCGGCGGGCGCAAAGTGCTGCCCATCGCCGCCTTCAGCGACCACCTTGCACAGCCTCTCGTGTTCGGCTCCCCCGGAGACCTGCGTCCGGACCACTGGCCGGAGGAGCGCCAGTCCGCACGGCAAAGCGCCCTGGGTCTTCGCGAGATCGAAACGGTCGAAATCATGTTGCCCGACACAGTCGCGCCGGCTGAAGAACTGCGGGCCCTCGCGGACCAAGGGCTCCTGAAGCTCTCTTCGGGGCCAGCGCAGGGCGTCATCCTGACGCTCAGCCGCGATGAGAGCGCCCCGCTGCGCCTCAGCCTGCCGGACTGCGTGCTGATCTAGGCGAAGGCGTGGAACCGGCGCCTGAACTTGCAGCCGTCGCCGGCAATAGATGGCTAACCCTTGGCCAGGGCGACCACGGCCCAAAGACTGCGCTAACCCTTAGCCGCAGCAACGGCAAATCAATGGATCTTCAACTGCCGCCTCGCTGTGCCAGGCCTTAGTTCGCCGGTCTCTTAAGGATGATCTCAGACGCCTCCCCAGCTCTGAACTGACCAGCCCCAGTGACCTCCCAACCAAATTTGCCCAGCTTATTCAGCGCAGTGTGGAGCTTGATCGCAATCTTCTGCTTATTGTGTGCGGATACCCAACGACCGCTTTGGTTCTGGGGCTTGTACCATACCAACACAATGTAGTTGTACTTTTGCACGATGCCCTCCCATGGTCGGAAAGATCAACCATAGATGGATCTTCCGATCACGAAAAGGCGTCGGGCATCGCATCCCTGCGCTCGCGGATGAAGGCCTGGAGCGCTTCGTCGTGGGCCGGGTCGAGGGCCGGGGCCTGATAGTCCGCCAGCATCTTCTTGTAGATCCCGTTGGCGCGCTGGTAGGCATCCTGCGCGCCCTCGGCCTCCCACTGCTCGAAGGAGTTGTTGTCGGCGATCGATGACCGGTAGAAGGCGGTCTCGAAGTTGGCCTGCGTGTGGGCGCAGCCGAGGAAGTGGCTGCCCGGCCCCACCTCGCGCAACGCATCCATGGCCTGGCCGTTCTCGCTGAGATCGTAGCCCTGGGCAAAGGTCTGCATCATGCCGAGTTGATCGGCATCGATGACGAATTTCTCGTAAGACGACACCAGGCCGCCCTCCAGCCAGCCGGCGGAATGGAGAACGAAGTTCACCCCGCCCAGCACAGTCGGCAGCAGGGTCTGGGAGCTTTCGTGCGCCGCCTGGGCATCGGGTACTTTGGAGCCGCAGAGCGAACCGCCGGAGCGGAAGGGGACGCCCAGGCGCCGGGCCAGAGCCGCCATGCCGTAGAGCACCAGCGCCGGCTCCGGCGTGCCGAAGGTGGGGGCGCCCGACTGCATCGAAATCGAAGACGCGAAGCTGCCCAGCACCATCGGCGCGCCGGGCCGCACGAGCTGGGAGAAAGCAAGCCCGGCCATGGCTTCGGCCAGGGTCTGGGTCATCACGCCCACCGGCGTTACCGGGGCCATAGCACCGGAGAGAATGAAGGGCGTGACGATGCAGGCCTGGTTGTGGCGGGCATAGACCTTCAGCGCGCCCAGCATGGTGGCATCGAAGGTCATCGGCGAGTTGGCGTTGATCAGATTGATCATCACGGTGTTGTTCTCGACGAAGTCCGCGCCGAAAACGAGCTTCGCCATGGCCACCGAGTCCTCGGCGCGCTCCGGCGCCGTGACCGAGCCCATGAAGGGCAGGTCGGAGTAGCGCAGGTGGGCGTAGACCATGTCCAGGTGACGCTTGTTCACCGGAATGTCGACCGGCTCGCAGACCGTGCCGCCGGAGTGATGCAGCGCCGGGGCCATGTAGGCCAGCTTCACGAAGTTCTGGAAATCCTCGATGGTGGCATAGCGGCGCCCACCCTCCAGATCGCGCACGAAGGGCGGACCGTAGACCGGCGCGAAGACCGTGCTGTTGCCGCCGATGACGACGGAGCGTTCCGGATTGCGGGCGTGCTGGGTAAAGCCGGAGGGGATGGTCTCGCAGAGCTTACGGCAGAGGCCTCGGGGAAAACGCACACGCTCGCCCTGGACATCGGCGCCGGCCTCCTTCCACAGGGCCAGCGCCTCCGGATCCTCGCGAAACTCGATGCCGATCTCCTCCAGCACCGTCTCGGCGTTCTGCTCCACGAGGGCGAGACCTTCTTCCGTCAGGATCTCGTAGGGCGGGATCCGACGCTCGATGAAGCGGTTCTTGGCCGCCGTGCCGCTGCTGCGCAAAGCGCGCCGCGCTTCCGCACCACCGCCGCCGCCCCGGCCACGCCGTCCGCGCGCCCGACCGCCGTCGGAGGGCATAACTCCCTCGCCGCCTGCCAACCTTGCCATGGTCCGATCCTCAACCTCTGGGACGAGCCGGATTATCGGCATCGGCGCATTTTGCGCTCTGTCGCACCCGCGACCGGGTCGGGCGAAAATGCGCCAGTCTGCGCCCCGGCAACCTGTCCCGAAGCCGTGGAATTCCGCCGCTCCTGGCCCACGCTGCGGGTGGCAGGCAAAGGTGTCGGAGATACGACAATTGCGGTCGCGCAGACGGGGAGCAGCCGGGCGGCTTCGGGAAAGAATAGGCCCCTTGCGGAGGCGGAGCCGATGCCGCGGTCAATCGTGGCGGCACAGGCTTCTTAGACGGAGACGGAGTGGATGGCAAAGGTCTTTAAGAGCGCGAACGTCGTGATCATCGGCCAGGGCGGCATCGTCGGCGCCTCCGTCGCCCATCACCTGATCGAACGGGGCTGGGACAACATCATCGGGATCGACAAGTCGGGCATCCCGACCGACATCGGCTCGACCGGTCATGCCTCGG
>NZ_JANQKD010000100.1 GCF_028281305.1 Pelagibius sp.
GCCGGCTTCAGCATGTTGGAGGCGTCCATGGCGCCCTCGGCCTTGCCGGCACCGATCAGGGTGTGCAGTTCGTCAATAAAGACGATGATCTCGCCGCCGGCATCGGCGATCTCCTGCAGCACCGCTTTCAGGCGTTCCTCGAACTCGCCGCGGAACTTGGCACCGGCCACCATGGCGCCCAGGTCCAACGACATCAGGCGCTTGTCCTTCAGGGTGTCGGGCACGTCGCCGTTGACGATACGCTGGGCCAGGCCCTCGACGATGGCGGTCTTGCCGACGCCCGGCTCGCCGATCAGGACGGGATTGTTCTTGGTCCGGCGGGACAGCACCTGCACGGTGCGGCGGATCTCCTCGTCGCGGCCGATGACGGGATCGAGTTTGCCTTCGCGGGCTACCTCGGTGAGGTCGCGGGCATACTTGGTCAGCGCCTCGTACTGCTCCTCGGCGGTCGCGGTGTCGGCGCGCCGGCCCTTGCGCATGTCGTTGATCGCCTGATTGAGCGACTTGGGCGCCACCCCGGCGCTGTCCAGCGCCTTGGCGGCATCGCTGCCCGGCAGCATGGCGATGGCCAGCAGCAGACGTTCTGCCGTCACGTAGCTGTCGCCGGCTTCCTCGGAGAGCTTCTCCGCCTGGGCAAAGAGATCGTTGGTCTCCTGCGCCAGATAGAGCTGACCGGCCCCGGCGCCCTCCACCTTCGGCTGCCTGGCCAGCGCGGCGTCGACGGCTTTGGCGGCGGCCTCGGGCTTGCCGCCGGCGGTGCGGATCAGCTTGCGGGCGAGGCCCTCTTCGTCGTCGAGCAGAACCTTCAGCAGGTGCTCGGGCGTCAGGCGTTGGTGGTGTTTGCGGCTGGCGAGAGTCTGCGCGGCCTGGAGGAACCCGCGCGAGCGTTCGGTATAGCGATTGAAATCCATCTATATCCCCTTTCCCGCACCCTCGATTCGGCATGCAGGCATATGGTTCATGGTACTCCGACCGGCGCGCCCGTCACAGCGGCACACACCTGCCAAAGCCGGCCAAGGCGGCCCGGCTTTCCCCTTGGATATGGGGCTGTTGCAAAAAAGACACAAGACCCAAATGGCTCAAAAACGGGCCGCCCGACACCCCAGAGCACCGCACCAGAGAGACCCGGGACACGGCCTGACCACCGGCTGATCGGCAATCCCGACAACCGACGGACAGCGACCGGGCATGTCGCAAATAGACAATCAGTAATACTGTCACGGACGATTGGGCTAGCCACCCTGTCCCTATGATCTCGGGGCTGTCGCCCAGGACAACATCCAAGCCGCTTCGTGTTTTCCGGGCCCGGCAAACCGCCCCGCACTGCAAGAAGGCGGGGGAATACTAGGAACATCGAACCGCGCTATTTGCGGAGTCCTAGAACAACTAATGGGGGACCCACATGAGCAATCCGGAAAGCACAGACTATGAGGTAGGCCAAGACAACATACGTCCCTTCGGCCTCGACATTCACAATCCGGTTTTCGTCGTTTCCGCACTCACCATCATTATCTTCGTCCTGCTCACCCTGGCCTTTCAGGAGGAGGCGACGAAATTCTTCGGCTGGCTGCGGCCCTTTCTGACATCGAATTTCGATTGGTTCTTTCTGCTCTCGGCGAACATCTTCGTGCTGTTCGGCGTTTTGCTTGTGGTGACGCCTTTGGGGTCGGTGCGCCTTGGCGGCGCCGATGCCAAACCCGAGTATTCCTATCTCGGCTGGTTCGCCATGCTCTTCGCCGCCGGCATGGGCATCGGCCTGATGTTCTTCGGTGTGTCCGAACCGATGTCGCATTTCGCCTCTTCCATGGGCGGCACCAGCCTGGAAAACGGCGTACGCACGGACTGGGCACCGCTCGGTGCGGCGGCTGGTGACGTCGAGGCGGCCCGCAACCTGGGCATGGCCGCAACCATCTTCCACTGGGCCCTGCATCCCTGGGCGATCTATGCCGTGGTGGCCCTGGCGCTGGCGTTCTTCGCCTACAACTACAATCTGCCGCTCACCCTGCGCTCGGCCTTCTACCCGATCTTCGGCGAGTCCGTCTGGGGTTGGGTCGGCCACGTCATCGACACCCTCGCCGTCTTTGCCACCCTCTTCGGCCTCGCCACCTCGCTCGGCTTCGGCACCGAACAGGCGCTGGCCGGCCTCAACTATCTCTTCGGCACGCCGACCGGCAACGGCGCGCGGGTGCTGCTGATCTCGGCCATCACGGTCATCGCGCTGGTCTCCGTGCTGCGCGGCCTGGACGGCGGCGTCAAGGTGCTCTCGGAGATCAACATCGCTTTGGCGGCGCTGCTGATGATCTTCGTGATCTTCGTCGGACCGACCGCCGCGATCTTCGAGACCATCATCGGCGGCGGCGTCGCCTATGTGAAAGAGGTCGTGCCGCTGTCCAACCCCTTCGGCCGCGAGGACGCGAACTTCTCCCAGGGCTGGACTGCGTTCTATTGGGCCTGGTGGATCTCCTGGTCGCCCTTCGTCGGCATGTTCATCGCCCGTGTCTCGCGCGGCCGCACAGTGCGCGAGTTCGTGATCTGCGTCGTCTTCGTGCCAACGGTGGTCAGCATCTTGTGGATGGGCGCTTTCGGCGGCACCGCCATCGACCAGGTGATTGCCAACCCGGAGGCCGCGGTGCAATCGGCTTCGCTGGAGTTGAAGCTCTTCGAGATGTTGAAGGACCTGCCGCTGGCCTGGTTGACGTCGTTCCTCGGCATCGTGCTGGTGATCGTGTTCTTCGTGACATCCTCCGATTCCGGCTCGTTGGTGATCGACACCATCACCGCCGGCGGCAAGACGGACGCGCCGGTATCACAGCGCGTGTTCTGGTGCACCTTCGAAGGGCTGGTGGCCGCGGCACTGCTGCTGGTCGGCGGCGCCGGTGCCCTGACCGCCCTACAGGCCATGGCAGTTTCCACCGGCTTCCCCTTTACCATCGTGCTGCTGCTGATGTGCGTCAGCCTGTTCATCGGCCTCAACCGGGCACGCCGGCAGGCGAACCAGGAAGCAGCCCCCACCCAGGCGGAGTAGCCACCGCGCAGCCTGACTTCCAAGCCCCGCCGCTTTGGCGGGGCTTTTCTTTTGCGTGCTTCAGCGCACGACAAAGACGGAGATATCGCTGTGGGACGCCAGGTAGCCGGCCCGTGAGGCGAAGAGATGCTCGGCGAGGCCCGGGACGCGGGATGCCATGACGATGAGGTCGGCCCCGATCGCATGGGCTTCGCGGCCCAAGGTGTCGTCGAGATCGGCGGCCGGGTCCGGGCTGGTGAGGGCATCGGCGGTAAACGCGACGCCGTACCTGGCGCTTGCGGCAGCCGCATAGTCTTCGAGCTTGCGGGCGAACTCCGCCGGGTTGTGGGCCACAGCAGTCGGGGCTGTCGATGTCACGGCAACCATCTGCACCGGTGCGCTATAGACCTTGGACAGATCGGCAGCCGTTGCCACAGCCTTGCCGAGAGCCTCGGTGTGGCCGAGATCCACCGGAACCATGATCTTCTTGTACACCTTGGGGCCTCCTCCCGCATCTCACGACCGCTGTCCGGCAGCGAACCGGCACGCCTTTTCATCAGGCGTTTACGACGGCAGGGTAGGCGCAGCGCTGCCGCCCCAGCCATGAGACAGGTCAAAGGGCCCGGATGCACGCAGCGCCGCAGCCTGCCCGGAAGGGCGTCCGAGGCCGCCTTGGCGCCGAAACAAGAACCCCGCCGGGCCTTTCGGCCGGCGGGGTCGGGCATTGCCCAAAGTAGGATCAGGAGAGATCAATGCTTACCCCGCTGCGGGAAACCCGCGTCTCCGGTACCGGGCTGGATATGAGGGATCCGCACCCTGCCTCCCGGAAGCCGCTGACTCAGCAGCGAAAAGCATGGGCGGACGCTAACCCAGCTCTCATGCAATTGCAACTCATTATCAATTGCACTGCTGCAATTTTTTGTACGCCTTTGTCCATTCTCGCCGGCTGCTTGACTCCGCCCCGGCGAAAGCGCTTAGGTGCAGTGCAGCATCAATGAAAGAAACGCGATGACCGCACGCGTCGAGCAGATCCATCGTTTTCCAGTCAAAGGCCTGAACGCCGAATCCCTGGACTCCGTGACCCTGGCCCCGGCCGCCGGCCTGCCGGAGGACCGCCGCTTTGCCCTGGCCTACGGCCTGACCACCGGTGCCAAGCGCGGCTTCTTCCAGTTGACCAGGGAGGAGAAGCTGGCCCAGCTCAAGGTCACCTACGACGCTGCGGCCCCCCTTCTCACCATTCATCGTCAGGGCCGCCAGGTGGTTTCCGCCAACCCCTGCGACCAGACGGGCCGCATGTTGCTCAACCAGTTCTTCGCCGGCTTCTTTGCCGGTTCACCACGCGGTACGCCGTCGTTTCAGGAGGTCCGGGGTCCGGCGGCCTCGGACGAGTCCTCGGCTGAAGCCCTGCCGGAGGCGGTGTCCATCATCAACCTGGCCAGCGTCCGCGACTTCGAGCGGGTTGCGCGCACGACCGTCGACCCGCGACGGTTCCGCGGCAATCTTCTGATCGATGGCCTGCCAGCCTGGGACGAGTTCTCCTGGCTCGGGCGGGAACTGGTTGTCGGAAACGCACGGCTGAAGGTCACCGAACGCACTGAGCGCTGCGCAGCGACCAACGTCAATCCCGAAACAGCCGAGCGCGACATGAACATCCCGCTCACCCTGCGCAAGGGCTTCGGCCATATGGACCTTGGAGTCTATGCAGAGGTTACGCTGGGTGGCAACGTCAGGCTTGGCGATGGGGTTGCCCTTGCGGGCGCAGCAGCGGCGGATCTTCCGTTCGCCTGAGATTCACCGTTCGCCTGGCCGGGTCGCGCATTCCGTCCCTGCAGACGCGGTGTTCTCCGAGTGTTGAAATGCCTCAACCAAGCGGAGGCATCAGGCGGAGGCGGGATCGCTTTCCACTTCGGCCGGCGCGCCGTCGCCCGCTGAACTGTCTTTAGAGGCGCTGTCCTTTGCGGCGCTGTCCTTCGGCGCAGCGTCTTTCGCAGCGGCACTCTCCTGATCGCTGCTGCGCGCCTTGCGCGGTCGGCCACGCCGCTTGGGAGCCGGCTTCGGGGCCGCCTCTTCCTCATCGGACTTGTCGCCTGCCGGCGCCATCAGCGTCTCTGCATCCTGTCCGTTCCGGGGACCGGCGGAACCGTTTTGGTGCTGGCCGCCATCTTCGGGCGCAGTCTCGGCAGACCGGACCTCAACAGGCCGGGTCTCCGCAGGCTGATCGGTCAGAAGAGCTTCGGCGGTTGTCTCTTCCGCCTCGCCGTTCACATGCGGCGCGGGCACAGCTTCGGCAGCCGTGCGGCTGTCGTTGCGGGCGTCCTGGCGCCTGTCGTTGCGCTGGCCGTCGGGGCGCTGTGGGTCGGTGGTATCGCTGAGAATTCTGAAGTAGTGCTCGGCGTGCTGGTAATACGCCTCGGCGGCAACCCGGTCGCCGGCCGACTGGGCGTCGCGCGCCAGCGTCAGGTATTTTTCGTAGACCTGCCGGGCATTGCCTCTGACCCGTCCATCAGGTCCGTTGCTGTCGAAGGTATGGGGCCTGGATGGCCCGCCCCCATGTTGCTTGCGATTAGTCCGACCGCGAGGCCGACGTCCATTGTTGGAACCTTGTCTCATCGTTCGCTTGCTTCAGAATGGATAACGTGCCGCCCGCGCTCCCGAAATCCAGCACGGAGCAACTCCGCTAGCTGTAAACCACACACAGGTTAATTTGGGGTGGTTGCGCGTCTCCCGAGACGCTCGGAGCCCTTTGGCTCGGCCCCTTCAAAGTAGAGGCCTTTGACCCTTATTCCAACTCTTTTTTTAGCCTGTTTGCCGTGAATCCGAAGCGCTGCCGCGACTTTTGCGCGCCTGCGTGGCAAGAACGCAACGCACGGTCCCGGATAGGTCACAGGCGGTATTCACGGCCGCGAATCCGGCGCTCTGAAGGAGCGCCGAAACCGCCTCTGCCTGGCCGGCGCCGACCTCCAAAGCGAGCAGTCCGCGCGGATCCAGCACGGCTGCGGCAGCCGGAACGAGGGCGCGGTAAGCCTCCAGACCATCGGCCCCGCCATCAAGGGCCAGGCGGGGCTCGTGGCGCGCCACCTCGGGCGCAAGAGCGGCGATGTCCGCACTGGGAATATAGGGAGGGTTGCTGACGATGATGTCCCAGGCGCCGGCTGCTCCGGGCCTGTCCGGCGCAGGCGGCAGACCGCCATGCCAGGACCCCTCCTGGAACCGCGCACGCTGCGCCAGACCGAGATGCCGGGCATTGCGTTCGGAGAGCCCGACCGCCCCCGGCGCCGCATCGATGCCGAGACCTTCGGCTTCGGGCAGTTCGCTCAGCAGCGCCAGCAGCAGGCAGCCGGAGCCGCAGCCGAGATCGAGGACGCGCAGGTCATGGCTTCCATCGCTCCGCCCGGCGCCGGACCCGGCATCGCTCCGGACCCAGGCGAGCACCGCCTCGACCAGCGTCTCGCTGTCGGGCCGCGGATCGAGGGTCTCCGGCCCCAGCAGAAACTCAAGGCTCCAGAACTCGCGCCGGCCCAGAATGCGTGACACCGGTTCGCGCCCTTCGCGCCGGCGGATGGCCGCTTCGCAGAGACGCGCCTCCTCGGCGTCCAGCGGGCGTTCGGGACGCGACAGCAGCAGTTCGGGCCCGCCGCCGAGAAGACTGCAGATCAGCAGCCGCGCGTCCCGGCGCGGGCTCTCCACACCGGCACTGCGCAATCGGGCGGTTGCAGCGTCGACGGCTGCAGCCAAGGTCGCCGGCGGGTTCGGGGTCACTGCAACTCCGCCAGCTTCGCCGTCTGGTCGTCGGCAATCAGGGGGTCGATCAACTCGTCCAGGCCCTCGCCGGTCAACACACGCTCCAGCTTGTAGAGCGTCAGGTTGATGCGATGGTCGGTCACGCGGCCCTGGGGAAAGTTGTAGGTGCGGATGCGCTCGGAGCGGTCGCCGCTGCCGACCTGGCTCTTGCGCTCGGCGGCCCGCTCGTCGGCCTGCTGTTGCCGCTGCACCTCATAGAGCCTGGCGCGCAACACCTTCATCGCCTTGGCGCGGTTCTTGTGCTGCGACTTCTCGTCCTGGCACTGCACCACCACGCCGCTCGGCAGGTGGGTGATGCGCACCGCCGAATCGGTGGTGTTCACGTGCTGGCCGCCCGCTCCCTGGGAACGGTAGGTGTCGACGCGCAGATCCTTGTCTTCGATGTGAACGTCGACGTCCTCCGCCTCCGGCAGCACCGCGACCGTGGCGGCGGAGGTGTGGATGCGCCCGCCCGACTCCGTCACCGGCACGCGCTGCACGCGGTGCGCCCCGGACTCGAACTTCAGGCGCGCGAAGACACCGCTGCCGGTGATCGATGCGCTGGCCTCCTTGTAGCCGCCCAGCTCGTTCTCCGAAGTCTCGATGAGCTCGAAGCGCCAGCCCTGCTGTTCGGCGTAGCGCTGATACATGCGCATCAGGTCGGCCGCAAAGAGCGCGGCCTCGTCGCCGCCGGTTCCGGCCCGCACCTCCAGAATGACGTTGCGGGAATCCGCCTCGTCCTTTGGAATGAGCAGAAGCTTCAGGTCCTGCTCGAGGGAGGGCAGGCGCGCCTTCAGCCCCTCAAACTCGTCCTCGGCAAGCGTGCGCATCTCGCTGTCGGAGTCCGGATCGGCAATCATCTCGGCGAGATCGGCCATCTCGTTCTGCGCCGCGCGCAGCGCCTCGATGCCCTCGACCACCGGCGTGAGGTCGGAGAATTCCTTCAGCATCGCGGTATGCTCGGGCGAGCCCGGGTTGGCATGGGTCGCCACCAGGTTCTGCAGCTCGTCATAACGGCTGAGCACGCGGTTCAGGTTTTCATCGAGGTTCACGTCTCCTCCTCACCCTTGTCCTCCTCACCTTTGTAACCGGCCGATTTCAGATCGAAGAGCCGGCGCAGGCTGCGCTCCAGCGCTTCCCCCGCTGCAGGGTCGCTGCCTGCGGTGTGGCGCAGGGCCTCGGACGGGCCGTGCAGCAGCCTGTTGATCAACAACCGTGTGGCCGCCTCGGCATCGTCCGCGCCCTGGTCAAGCACCTCCCGGCGCACTGTCTCGAAGTGCTGCCGCAGGGCGGTGACGGAGGGGGCGGCGCTGCGCTCGGCCTGGGCCTGGCAAAAGCGGCCCAGTTCCTCCTCCACAACCGCCCAGGCCATGGCCTCGGCGGCGGCGCGGCCGCCGGCCTCGCTCTGGGCAAGCCGTTCGAGGTCGTCGAGGTCGTAGACGAAAGCGCCGTCCAGGTCCGCCACCCCGGGCTCGATGTCCGATGGCACCCCGGCATCGATCAGCAGCATCGGCTGCCGCCGCCGCCGCTTCAAGGCCGCCTCGACCTGCTCGGCATCCAGGGTAAAGCGTCCGGCGCTGGTGTCGCTGATCACGATGTCGGCCTCCGCCAGATGATGGTCCAGCGTTTCTTTCGGCGCGAAGTTGCAGGCGAGGCGCCGCGCCACGGCCTCGGCCCGCAGCGGCGAGCTATGCATGACCAGCAGATGCTCGATCCCGGCGGCAAGGAAATCGCCCGACAGCATCTCGCCCATCTCGCCGAGACCCAGCCACAGCAGCTTGAGGGCATCGAAGCGTCCGTGCAGGTCTTCGGCGACCTGGCGGGCGATCAGAGTCATCGAGCTGGTCTGCTGGCCGATCGGGGTTTCGCTGCGCACCCTCTTGGCGGCAGCAAAAGCCGCCTGCAGGGCGCCGTCCAGCAGCGGGCCGGAAAGCCCTGCCTCCCGGCTGGCGCGGTAGCACTGTTTCATCTGGCCCAGGATCTGCGGTTCCCCGACGACCAGGCTGTCCAGCGAGGCGGCAACGGCGAAGAGGTGGCGCAACGCCTGCGTGCCGGTATGGCAGTAGCTCTGGCCCGCCAGATCGACCGGGGAGACATCGGCCGTCCGGGCGATGCGCTGCAGCAGTTCCGCCGCCGGCGCGCGCTCCGGCCTGGCGATCACGACGAATTCCAGACGCTCGCAGGTGGCGACCGCCAGGGCTTCCTCCCAGTCGGCGCTGCGCAGCGCCTCCAGCAGCGCGCCCTGGTCCGGCTCCTCATCGAAAAAGCGTCCGCGCAGCGCGGCATTGACGCTGCGATGGCTAACGCCGACCAGAGACAGGCGCTGAAGCTTCGCGGCACTCGCCGGGTCTCTCGTGCTGTCGCCGTCCGCCATCGCCGGCCCGCTAAGCGAGGCGGGAGAGGCGCTCGGTCAAAGATGTGAGTTTGACGAGCTCCTGCTCTCCGGAGTCGAGATCGCGCAGGGTTGCGCTTTCGGCCACCAGTTCCTCTTCGCCGAGGAGCAGAGCCGCGCGGGCATTCATCTTGTCGGCGCGCTGGAGACGCTTCTTCAGGTTCCCCGAGTAGCCCAACTCAGCGACGAAACCCGCGTGCCGCAGGTTCTGCGTCACCTTGAGCGCCGTCTCCGCCGCAGCCTCTCCGACCGGAACGACAACGATGGGCCGCGGCGCTGCAGCGGGTTCACCGGTCAGCATGGCCAGCCGTTCGACGCCCGCCGCCCAGCCGACCCCTGGTGTCTGCGGGCCGCCCATGGTCTTGATCAAGCCGTCGTAGCGTCCCCCCGCCATCACCGCGGACTGCGCGCCGAGCCGGTCGGTGGTGAACTCGAAAGCCGTGTGGCAGTAGTAGTCGAGGCCGCGCACAAGACGCGGATTGAGCCGATAGGCGATGCCGAGACTGTCCAGACCCGCCCGCACCGCGGCGAAGAAGTCCTGGCTGTCCTGGTTCAGGTAGCGCTCGAAGAGCGGCGCGTCGGCCACCAACCTGCGGTCCCCCTCGTCCTTGGAGTCGAGGATCCGCAGCGGGTTGCGCGCGAGTCGCTCCCGGCTGTCCTCCGAAAGACTGTCGCGGTGATCCGAAAAATAGGCGACAAGCGCATCCCGGTAGGCGGTCCGACTCTCCGGGTCGCCCAGGGTGTTGAGTTCCAGTACCACGGCATCCTGCAGGCCCAGCGCTTCCAGGATCTGGGCGCCGCAGGCGATTACTTCGACATCGGCCTGCGGCTGCGGAACGCCGATCAGCTCGACGCCGAACTGATGGAACTGGCGCTGGCGTCCCTTCTGCGGCCGTTCGCGGCGAAACATCGGCCCGGCATAGAAGGCCTTTAGCGGCACCTGCTGCGCGAGCCCGCCGGAGATAAAGGCGCGGGCGACGCCGGCGGTGTTCTCCGGCCTCAGGGTGATGCTTTCACTCTCCTGATCGCGGCCACCGGGGGCAAAGGTGTACATCTCCTTGGTGACGATGTCGGAGGTGTCACCCAGGGTGCGCTTGAAGACCTCGGTGAACTCGAAGATCGGCGTGGCCATTTCCTGGAAGCCATAGCGCGCAGCGACGTCCCGCGCAGAGTCGACGACCGCGCGGTGGCGGCGCATGGCATCGGGCAACAGGTCGTGCGTGCCCCTGACGGGCTGAAGGCTGCTCAAGGCGATCTCCCGGAGAGGCTAAGAGGCCGCAGCGGCCGGCGTCGGATCTTCACTGCTGGCGCCGTCTTTGGTCTGCTGCGGCTCAGCCTCTTGACCGGCCTCTTCGGCAGCCTTGGCGGCCTCGATCTCCGCCGCCTTGCGCTCGACCATCTCGACCAAATGGTCGACGATGTTGTCGTCTTTCAGCCGGTGGTCCGGCAGCCCGTTGACGTAGACCTGATGGGTGCCGCGCCCGCCGCCGGTGAAGCCGATATCGGTCATCAGCGCCTCGCCGGGGCCGTTGACGACACAGCCGATCACCGACACCGTCATCGGCGTCGTGATATGGGCCAGGCGCTTCTCCAGCACCTCGACGGTCTTGATGACTTCGAACTGCTGGCGCGCACAAGACGGACAGGAGATGACGTTCACGCCGCGATGGCGCAGGCCGAGCGACTTCAGGATGTCGAAGCCGACTTTGATCTCTTCCACCGGATCGGCCGAGAGCGAGACCCGGATGGTATCGCCGATACCCGCCCAGAGCAGGTTGCCGATGCCGATCGAGGACTTGATGGTTCCGGTCTGCAGGCCGCCGGCCTCCGTGACGCCCAGGTGAAGCGGGTAATCGCAGGCTTCGGCCAGCGCGGTGTAGGCCGCCACGGCCAGGAAGACGTCGGAGGCCTTGCAGGAGATCTTGAACTCGAAGAAGTCCTCGTCCTCCAGGATGCGCGCGTGGTTCAGCGCGCTCTCCACCATGGCCTCCGGGCAGGGCTCGCCGTACTTCTCCAGCAGGTCGCGCTCCAGCGAGCCGGCATTTACGCCGATGCGGATCGAGCAGTTGTTGTCCCGCGCCGCCTTCACCACCTCGCGCACCCGCTCGCGCGAGCCGATGTTGCCGGGGTTGATGCGCAGGCAGGCCGCGCCCGCCTCGGCCGCTTCGATGCCGCGGCGATAGTGGAAATGGATGTCGGCGACGATGGGAACGGTGACCTCGGGAATGATCTTCTTCAGCGCCGCGGTCGAGTCCTCGTCCGGGCAGGAAATCCGAACGATGTCGGCGCCGGCCACCTCCAGCGCACGGACCTGGGCGATGGTCGCCGCGACGTCGCTGGTCAGGGTATTGGTCATCGACTGCACGGTAATCGGCGCATCGCCGCCGACCGGCACGGAGCCGACGTGAATCTGGCGCGACTTCCGCCGATAGATGTCCCGATATGGCCTAACGCTCATGCAGTCCTTCCTGACCTACCCTGCCTGCCCCCTTTGCCCGGCGCCCTTCCACAAGGGGGCCGCAGGCGTTGCGACATCGGGGCACCGGCCTTAGCGGCCGTCATAGGTATAGATGGGTACGCCCTCGGGCGAGAAGATGCGCCGAAATGCCGCAAACTTCAAGGCTGGCGGGGTGCTTTCAAGGGCTGAAAGGGCGGCGGTTTCGAGGCTCCGAGCGGTCCGAAACCGCCCGTTCCGTTCAGCGCCCGGCGCCGGCGACCAGTTGGTCGGGATCCAGGGGAATGTTGCGGCGCACCGCGCCAACCGGCCCCAGCGGCGCCAGGGGGGTGCCGTCGACCAGGATCTCCAGGCCACCGGCGTTGCCGGTCAGCAGAGTCAGGTCTTCCTGATTGGGTACCCGATAGCTGTCGCCCACCCGCAGCACGCGGGTCAGCAGCAGCGTGCCCTCGCGGTCGCGGACCTGCACCCAGGCATCCTGGTTGGCGCGCAGGACGACCCGGGAATCCGCATTGTCACTGCCGTAGACCTGCGGTTCCTGATTGAGCAGGAAGCTGTTGGCCGGGGCGCTCTCCGGCGCCGAAGGGATGGCATAGGCCGTCTGGTCATTGGCCGCCGGGGGCGCGGTCTCCTGCTGCGCCGGCGGAACAACCCCGCTTTGCAGGCTGTCCTGCCCATCTGCGGCCGGCGTTTCGGGCTGTCGCAGGACAATTGTCGGGGCGGGCGTCGGGGCGGCGGCCGGCTCGGTCGCCTGCGGCACCACCGCATCCAGGGGCGCGGTGACCACCGGTACCTCGGCCGTGGCCGTGCCGGACCCGGAAACTGCTTCCGCCGGGACTTGCTCCGCAGCGGGGGCCTCAGCTTCAGCGGATACAGCAGAATCAGAAGGCGTGTCCTGCGCAGCCTCCGCCGCAGGCGGGACAGCGTCGGCAGTACCGGCCTCTTCCGGAGCAGCGCCCGCGCCAGAGGCATCGGGACCTGCCGGCGCGCCTGGCGTCGGCGCCACGGCAGTTTCGGTGCTTTCCGCCAGCGTCGCCGGCTCCTCGGAAGGCACAGCAGCAGCTTCGCCGTCGTCCTGCTGGGCCGGTTGCTGGGCCGGTTGCTGGGCCGGCAATGATGCCGCCGGGGCAGCGGACTCGCCGGCCGGGTCGGACGCGGCCAACTCCTGCAGACGTTCAGGCACCGGCGCGACGAGGTCGGTGAGGGTTTCGTCCTTGTTGGACAGATAGAACCAGACGCCGTAAGCGCCGGCGAACAACAGAGCGGCAACCAGGAAGACGGCCCCGCCCGGCATCTTGCCCTCCGGCGCCGGTGTCGGGAAATGCAGCTTGGTCTGCCCGTTCAGGCCCTGAACCTCGTTCTTGAAGCGTTCGACGATGGTGTCGCCGTCCAGCCCCAAAAACTCGGCATAGGTCCGCACAAAGCCCACGGCATAGGTGGGGCCCGGCAAATTCTCGTAATTGGCGCGCTCGATGGCATCCAGATAGGAATAGCGGATGCACAAAACCTGGGCGATGGAGCGCAAGTCCTGGCCGTACTGCTGCCGTGCCCGGATCAGGGTGTCGGCAACGGTCTCTCCCTCCAGCTTCTGGGCAATGGTGATCTCCGGAGCGGACTCCGGCCCGGTTTCGGAGATCTTGTCGGGATCGACGAGCTTGGGCTCACGTTTCTTGGCTGTCTGGGCCACCGATTCTCACCAGCTTTGCTTTCGGGGCGACGTCTTCGCCCGCTTGCGCGGACACCCGGAAAACGTCCTCTGCCGGATCGCCCGCAGGAACCAGACTGACCGGCACCTCTACCCCGTCAAGTTAACAATTTTCTCTTCGCCGCAGCAACGCGTTAGATGGCGATGTTCCGCTCGATCGCGTAGGACCTTAACGGTTCCCGGATACTGTGATCCGGTAAAGTTAAGAATTGATTGATGGCATCGCTCAGCGCCGCTGAATCAAGGCCGCGCACCATGGTCTTGACCGGCCCGACCGCGCTCGGCGTCATCGACAGACGGCGCACGCCGCAGCCGAGCAGTGCCATGGCTTCCAGCGGATCGCCGGCCATCTCGCCACAGACCGTAAACGGAACCCCCTGGGCCGCGCACTGGGCGGCGATGTCTCGGACCAGACTCAGCATGGCCGGGGACAGCGGGTCATAGCGGCGGGCAAGGCGGGGATTGCTGCGGTCGGCGGCAAAGAGGAACTGCAGCATGTCGTTGCTGCCCAGCGACAGAAAATCGCAGAGCGGCAGAAGCTGCTGCAGCTGCAGAGCGAGCGCCGGGACCTCCAGCATGGTCCCTACGCGCACCGCCTTGGGCAGCGCACCGCCCAGGGCCGTCTCGCGGTCCATCTCCCGCTGCAGCAGCGCCTGCGCGGCGGAGAACTCCGCCACGTCGCTGATCATCGGAAACTTCACGTAGAGATCCCGCCCCGCCGCCGCCCGCAGCAGCGCGCGCAACTGCTGGCGCAGCAGCGCCGGCCGGTCGAGCCCGATGCGGATGGCCCGCCACCCCATTGCCGGATTGTCTTCGTGACTGCCACGCCAGTAGGGCAGCAGCTTGTCGCCGCCGACGTCGAGGGTCCGAAAGACCACCGGCTTGTCGCCGGCATGTTCGAGGATCCGGCGATAGATGTCGGCCTGCGTTTCGACGCCGGGGAAGGAGTCGCGGATCATGAAGGGAACCTCGGTGCGGTAGAGCCCGATCCCCTCGGCGCCGGCATCGTCGAGGTGGGTGAGGTCGATCATCAACCCGGCATTGATCAGCAGCGTGACATTCTGATTGTCCTGGGTGACCGCCGGCAGGTCGCGCACCGCACGATAGGCTTCCTGCTGGCGCTTCTTGCTTGCGATGCTGTCCTGAAAGCCGGCGCGCACCGAAGCGCTGGGCCGCAGGAGGACCTGGCCGGTCTCGCCATCGACGATGATCGGCTCGCCCTCGCCGGCCTGCGTTGCGATCCCCTCGCAGCGCCCGATCATCGGGATCTGCAGCGCACGGGCAACGATGGCCACGTGGGAGGTCGGCGCCCCCTGTTCCAGAACGACACCGCGCAGACGGTTCTGGTCGTAGTCCAGCAGTTCGGCCGGGCCCAGGTCGTTGGCGATCAGCACCATGTCTTCCGGCAGGTCCTCGCGCCGCTTCTCCTCCAGCCCCAGGAGGTGGTGCAGCAGGCGGTTGCCGAGATCGTCCAGGTCGGCCAGGCGGGCCCGCAGATAGGGGTCCTTGATGCTCGCCATGCGGGCCCGCGTCTCGTTCTGCACCTTCTGCACCGAAGCCTCGGCCGTCAGGCCGCCGCGCACCGCATCATGCATACGCCGGCGCCAGCCGCGGTCGTCGGCGAACATGCGATAGGTTTCCAGGACTTCCCGGTGCTCGCCGGCGCGCGCCACCTCCTGGCGCGCCAGCATGGCATCGAGGGCATCGCGCATCTCGCCCATCGCCGTGTCGAGGCGTTCCCGTTCGGCATCGGGATTTTCGGCCACGACCTGAGAGATCACGATGCCGCGGTGGTGCGGCACCGCCACGCCAATGGCCAGGCCGCGGTTCAGAGTGATCCCGCTGAGACGCGCCGGCATCAGGTCGCTTTCGGCCCCACCGGAGCCGGCCGGGCGTTCCAGCAGGCGGTCGCCGGCAAGCAACTCGGCCAGCACCATGGCCACCGTTTCCAGCGCCTCGACCTCCTCCTCGCCGTAATTGCGCTGGGTGCGGTTCTGGACCACCAGGACGCCGAGCACCCGTCCGCTGCGCATGATCGGCACGCCCATCAGCGAGTGGTAGACCTCTTCACCGGTTTCCGGGCGATAGGCGAAGTTCGGATGGCCCTGGGCGTCGGCCAGCGCCACCGGGCGTGCCTGGGCGGCAATCAGCCCGACAAGTCCTTCGTTCACCCTGAGGCGCGTCATGTGCACGGCGGCAGGCTTCAGCCCCTTGCTGGCGAAGAGCTCCAGCATCTCGCCGCTGCGCATGGCGTAGATCGAACAGACTTCGGCCACGATGTGCTGGGCGATCAGGTCGACGACCTTGTCGAGCCGCTCCTGGCTGCTGCCGCCGGCCTTCATCAGGTCGCGCAGCAGACGCAGCAGACGGCGCGAACCGGCCCAACCGTGATCGATGTCCGAAGGCGCGGTCATTCCGGCTCAGTCCGTCGTTGCGGTAGAAGCTCGGCGCCCCTCTGCGCCGGATGCGGGCTTGGTTCGCAGCGAACCAGCCATTCCCTAGGCCGCGTCCAGTCCGTAGGCGCTGTGCAGGCCGCGCAGGGCAAGTTCGGTGTATTCCTCGGCGATCAGCACGGAGACCTTGATCTCGGAGGTGGAGATCACCTGGATGTTGATGCCGCGGTCGGCAAGGGCGCGGAACATCTGCTGGGCGACGCCGGCGTGGCTGCGCATGCCGACCCCGATGACCGAGACCTTGACCACATTGGGATCGGACAGCAACTGGTCGAAGCCGAGCTCTTCCTGGCTGCGGCGCAGCACCTCTTCCGCCCGTTCCAGGTCGGCCTTGGTCACCGTAAAGGTCAGATCGGTGCGATCGGCCTCGGCCGAGATGTTTTGCACGATCATATCGACGTTGATGGCCGCATCGGCCAGCGGGCCGAAGATCTTGGCGGCAACGCCGGGCTGGTCCAGAACCCTCAGCAAGGTGATCTTGGCTTCATCACGGCTGTAGGCGATCCCGCTGACAACGGCTTGTTCCACGATCTCTTCCTCATCGACGACCAGGGTTCCGGGGGCGTCTTCGAAGCTGGAGCGCACCTGGATACGGACATGGTGCTTCATCGCCATCTCCACCGAGCGCGTCTGCAGCACCTTGGCCCCCTGGGAGGCCATCTCCAGCATTTCTTCGTAGGTGATTTTATCGAGCTTGCGGGCCTTCGCAACGATGCGTGGATCGGTTGTGTAGACACCGTCCACGTCAGTGTAGATGTCGCAGCGGTCCGCGCCGAGTGCAGCCGCCAGGGCGACGGCCGAAGTGTCGGAACCACCGCGACCCAGGGTGGCAATCCGGCCCTGGCTGTCGACGCCTTGGAAACCGGCCACGACTGCGACCTGGCCGTCGTCGAAGCGGCGCTCCATCTCGTCGACCGCGATTTCCTGGATTCGTGCGCTGCCATGGGCATCATCGCAACGAATCGGGATCTGCCACCCCATCCAGGACCGCGCGGAAACACCCAGATCCTGCAGGACAATGGCCAGCAGGCCGGCGGTTACCTGTTCGCCTGACGACACCACAACATCGTATTCACGCAAATCGGCCAGCACGGCGGCATCGCGGACCAGATCAACCATACCGTTGGTGACCCCGGCCATGGCCGAGACCACCACGGCCACCTGGTTGCCCTGGTCGGCCTCCGCTTTGACCCGCCGCGCGGCATTGCGGATGCGGTCCAGGTCGGCAACGGACGTGCCCCCGAATTTCATCACGATACGGGCCATCGACGGTCCTGACTCTCACCTGGGTTCGGCCGCGCACCCGGCGGGCAACTGGTTCAAGATGGCTGCGCAACCGGCTCTGCCGTCCTGCGCGGGACGGTTGCCCCGAAGACGGCGGCTATCCATACTCTCAGCGTCTCCTTGACGCAAGGGCGCGGGGGGATAGATGACCTCATGCGGGCTCTCGAAGTGCGCAGTCGCGCTGCCGCGCAGACTTGGCGCCCATAACCCCGCAACCGCCTGAAGATGCGCCCTGACAGCATCCTGAAAGGACCGGCCCCCCTTGAGCCAAAGTGCCCCGAGCCAGAGTGCCCCGAGCCAGAGTGCCGAAACCATGCCGACAGGCCCGACCGCCAGCATTGATCCCGCCAGCATCGATCCCGCCAGCATCGATCCTGACGAGATCGCCAAGTTCACCGCCATGGCGGAGGCCTGGTGGGACCCCAACGGCAAGTTCCGCCCGCTCCACCGCTTCAACCCGGTGCGCCTGGCTTACATCCGCGACAAGCTCTGCAGCCACTTCGACCGCGACCCCGCCGCCGAACAGCCGCTCACGGGTCTGCGCATTCTCGATGTCGGCTGCGGCGGCGGGCTGCTGTCCGAACCGATGGCCCGGCTCGGCGCGACGGTGACGGGCCTGGACGCGGCGGAAAAGAACATCCGCATCGCCCGCCTGCACGCAGCGGAGTCCAAGCTGGACATCGACTACCGCCACGGCAGCGTCGAAGATCTGGCTGCCGCCGGCGCGCAGTTCGACGCGGTCCTGAACATGGAGGTTGTCGAACACGTGGCCGACGTCGGCAGCTTCCTGGGCGCCAGTGCGGCCGTAGTGCGCCCGGGCGGGATCATGGTGGTCGCCACCCTGAGCCGCACGCCCAAGTCGTTTCTGCTGGCCATTGTCGGTGCCGAATACGTGCTGCGCTGGCTGCCGCGCGGCACCCACGACTGGCGGCGCTTCCTGCGTCCCTCGGAGTTGGCCGCGGACTTGCGGGGCAGCGGCCTGGAGATCGCCGAGATGACCGGGGTCGCCTTCAACCCCCTGACCGACAGCTGGCGACTGGCGCCCCGCGATCTGGACGTCAACTACATGGTCCTGGCGGAAAAGCCGGCTTAGCGCCGCGCCGAGAACGCGCGCTCCCCAGGGGCACGCACTCCTGAGGCCGCGCCGTTACGAGTTCTCGCGCGGCAGCCAGGGAACCTTCTGGACCGCCACGCCCTCGTCCTCAAGGGCCTTGGCTTCCTCGTCCGAGGTCTCACCGTAGATGCCGCGACTCTCGGCCTCGCCATAGTGGATCTTGCGCGCCTCTTCGGCGAACTCGGCGCCCACGTAGTCGCAGTTCTGCTCCACGTGCCGGCGGATCTCTTTCAGCTTCTGGCGAATCTCAGCGGCCTGACCGGCATCCGACACCGCCATCTGGCGGGCCTCGCCCTTTGCGACATTGGGCGCCATCAGCGCCTTCTCGACCTTCTTGCTGCCACAGACCGGACACTGCACCTCGCCCGCAGCCACCTGCGCGCGAAAGCTCTCGCTGTCGCGGAACCAGGCTTCAAAGACATGGTCCTTGCGGCACTTCAGGTCGAAGACAATCATTCCGGTCAGGCTATCCCGTCTGGCAATCTCTTTTGCAGCCAGTCCTTGTTGCGCTGTTCCGGCCCTGCGCCTTGTCGGTCCGCGACAGCCAATCTGCCTCGAAACAGGCGCCGAAGGCCTGGAAACGCTGTACTTTGACCATCTAGCCTTACCGAAAGAAGCGCATTGAAACAAGACGGCAATCAAATGGGACAGGGCGGCCCGGGCGGGCAACAGGGCGGCGAAGGCCGAGGGTCCGCAACGCCTGCAGCGCCCCCCTCGCCCTGGGTGCTCCGCTTCGCCCCGCGGATGGCGGCAGGCTGCCGGATTCTGGATCTCGCTTGCGGCAGCGGCCGGCACAGCCGGCTGTTCCTCGACCGCGGTCATCCGGTGCTGGCCGTCGACCGGGATCTCGCGCGGCTTGCTGCGCTTGCCGACCATCCCGGTCTGGAGACGCTGCAGTGCGACCTGGAGGAGGGCGGGACTCCTGGGTTTCTCAAACGCGGCTTCGGCGGCATTGTCGTCACCAATTACCTCTTCCGCCCGCTGTTTCCGGCCCTTCTTGGCGCGCTGGCCCCCGGCGGCCTGTTGCTCTACGAAACCTTCGCCCGCGGCAACGAGCGCTTCGGGCGCCCGAGAAATCCCGATTTCCTCCTTGCAGAGGGCGAGCTCCTGGACTGGCTGCACCCACAGCTTGAGGTGCTGGCCTACGAGAGTCTGGAAGTCAGTGAGCCGAAACCGGCCGTGGTTCAGCGCATCGCCGCACTGCGGCCGGCCACCAGACGTGCAATGGGCGAGACGCTCTAGCCGACCGCCTGCAGCAGAGGATCGAGCTTGTTGCCCGCGTCCAGGGCGAAAAGCTCGTCGCAGCCGCCGACGTGGCGGTCGCCGATGAAGATCTGGGGAACGCTAGTGCGCCCGCCGCTGCGTTGCACCATCTCGGCCCTGCGACGCGGGTTGAGCATGACGTCGATCTCGGTGAAATCGGCCCCTTTTTGCTCGAGCAGCTTCTTCGCCCGGTAGCAATACGGACAGAGCATGCTCGAATAGATCTCGATCTTCGCCATGGTTAACGTCCCACTCCCCGTGCACTGCAAGCCCGTTTGCAGAGATGGTGTGCCAAGAGCCCCACGTCCAGGGGGCGGCAGCCGATGCAACCGCGATCCTGCCCCTTCATCAATCGCGAACCGCCATCAATCGCGAACCGCCATCAATCGCGGACCGCGCGGGCGAGCACCACCACGTCGACCGCCTGCGCCCCAGCCGCAAGGGCCGCTCGCGCACAGGCGCCCACGGTGGCGCCGGTGGTCATCACGTCGTCGACAAGCAGCAGGCGGCGCCCGCGCAGCACCTCCGCATGGCCGGCACGCACCGCAAAAACCCCGGCCACGTTGCGCCGGCGCTGCGTGGCGCTCAGCCGGCCCTGGCTGGGCGTCGCCCTGTGCCGAACCAGGAGATCCGGCAGGCCCGGCCGCCCGCTCTGCGCAGCCAGCGCCTGGGAGAGCAGTGCAGACTGGTTGTAGCGCCGCCCGAAAAGGCGGCGCCAGTGGAGCGGCACCGGCGCGATTACGGCGCTGTCGGCAACCAACTGCGGCGCCGCCCGGGCCATCCAGGCGGCAAAGGTGGCAGCCGCTTCGGTGCGGTCCGCATGCTTGAAGCCCAGCACGAGGCGCCGGCTGGCATCGTCGTAGCGCAGCACCGCCCGCGCCCGATCATAGGGCGGTGGCTCCCGCAGGCAGGCGCCGCAGTGCATCTCTCTCCCCAAGCCGGGGGCCGGATCGTGATCGAAGGGCAACCCGCAGCGGGCGCACTGCGGATCGCTGACAAAGGTCATGCCGGACCAGCAGGTCACGCAGAGCGCGCCCTGTCGATCAACCAGCGCACCGCAGGACAGGCAGCGCGGCGGCAACAGCAGGTCGACCGTGGACCGCAGGGAGCGCCGGACAGCGCTTGACCAGAAAGCCCCGGCCCAGGGGCGCGCCCGCTCTTCAGGCCGATCCCCGGGCGACTCCCCGGGCGACTCCCCGGGCGACTCCCCGGGCGACTCCCCGGGCGACCCCTCTGTGCCGGTCTCGCTGCCGTGGTTCCACATGACCAAAGTCTCACCGCCTGTCCTGGAGCGGTCAAGCCGCACGGCTTTTCCTCCGGGCGCGCCGAGGCCATATTGCGGGCAATGACCGACTCTCCGGAAGTCTTCGACCGGTACAGCCTGCGTCTGCATCGCGACCGGGCGGCTGCGACCCTCACCGAGCACGATTTTCTGCTGCGCGAGGTCGGCGAGCGCTTGCTCGACCGCCTGAGCGACATTACGCGCGACTTTCCGCTGGCCCTCGACCTTGGCTGTCACCACGGCATGGTCGCCGACCTTCTGGCCGCCGGCGCCGCCGGCAGCACCACGGTCGGCACCCTGATCCAGGCGGACCTTTCGCTGCCGCTCGCGCGCCTGGCTGCGGAAAAGGGCGGCCCGACACTGGTGGCCGACGAGGAGGCCCTACCGCTGGCCCCGGGCAGCCTCGACCTCGTCGTCTCCCTGCTCAGCCTGCACTGGGTGAACGACCTGCCCGGGGCGCTGTTGCAGATCGGCCAGGCGCTGAAGCCCGACGGCCTGTTCCTCGCGGCCATGATCGGCGGCAACAGTCTCGCGGCGCTGCGCAGCGCGCTGATGGAGGCGGAGGTCGAAATCGAAGGCGGCGCCAGTCCGCGGGTGTCACCCTTTGCCGACCTGCGCGATATGGGCGGGCTGCTGCAGCGTGCCGGCTTTGCCCTGCCTGTCAGCGATGTCGACAGCATCACCGTCAGCTATCCCTCCGCTTTCGCCTTGATGAAGGACCTGCGGGGCATGGGCGAATCGAATGCCAGCAAGGAACGCAGACGCAGCACGATGCGGCGCGAAACCCTGCTGCGCGCCGCCGCACTCTACGAAGAACGCTTCGGCGACGGTAACGGCCGGATCCCCGCGGTCTTCGACATCATCTATCTGACCGGCTGGCGTCCCCACGACTCCCAGCAAAAAGCACTGCGCCCCGGCAGCGCCAAGGCACGCCTCGCCGCCGCCCTCGACAGCCGCGAAGTCCCCGCCGGGGAGGCTGCGACTCCGCAGCGCGGGCGCAGGCGTGGCTCCGACGACAGCTAGACCGGAACCCCGGCTTGGCGGGACGGGTCGGAAAGCCGGACTGATGGGCCGATTCGGCGCAAGTCGCGCGCCCCGAACCTGCGCTAGGGGTCAGGCGGAGCCTTTGCGGAGTTGCCATGGGACGCGGCGGCGTGTCCCTCTTCCGTGGCGGCAGCGCGAAAGTAGCTCAAAATGAAAACCCTGACGCCGGCGGTCAGGCCGGATTGCGTGCGCTCCCGATCAACCTGCCTGCAGATATCGTGCAGGCTTCGGGATTCCCGTGTGCAGATTTCGCCCAGAGCATCCCACATCTCAGGTTCCAAACGAATACTGGTCCGCCGATCCGAGAGCGTCACATTACGGCTAATGAGAGTAGACACACGCCTCCAAAAGAATCTCTTAAACAATATCGTTCAACGAACTGGGTAAACGATATTAACCAACGGCAACTATCAGTAGCAAGTCTTAACGAGACCTACGCGGAAATGTCGCAACTCACGCTGCCTGGTCCCGCGCCGCACACAGCCCGGCCGCTTCAAGCGGCGCAGGTCCCGGATATCGCCTGACGCGGATCATGTTTTGCCGGGACCGATCTGCGGTTTCGCTGAAGCATGCGATCCCGCGCTGGTTTTGAAGACTTAAAGCAGATCGCGCAGCAATGCGACCAGGGGCGCGTCAGCCGGCGGCATCTCATAGTCGCCCAGCCGCGCAGGCAGCACCCAGGCGAGGCGTTGGCCTTCTTGCGGTTGGACGGTGCCCTGCCAGGTTCGGCAGGCAAACAACGGCATCAGCAGATGAAACTCTTCGTAGGCATGGGACGCAAAGGCGATGGGCGCCAGGCAGCTCTGCCGGGTGTCGATGCCCAGCTCCTCCCGCAGTTCGCGGACCAGGGCGGCCTCCGGCGTTTCGCCTTCATCGACCTTGCCGCCCGGGAATTCCCACAGGCCGGCCATGGACCGGCCCGCCGGGCGCTCGGCAATCAGCACCCGTCCGTCGAAATCGATCAGAGCCGCAGCGGCGACAAGGAGAATCGGCTGCGCCTCGCTCTGCCGATCCTCCGCACCCCAGCAGCCCTGCGGGTCCGCCTGCGTATTTGCGGGGGATGCATCTTCCAACTTGTCTCTGGTGACGTCGCTCAGCAGCTCAGCTCCGATAGTCGGCGTTGATCGATATGTAGCCGTGAGTCAGGTCGCAGGTCCAGACCGTGGCCCGCCCGCGCCCGACACCGACATCGACCGCGATATCGATGGACTCTCCCTTCATGTGCGCAGCCACCGGCGCTTCGTCATAGCCGGGCACGACCTCGCCCGCATCCGCCACGGCCACGCCGCCGATCTTGATGGCCAGGCGATCGCGGTCTGCGCGCTCGCCGGACTTGCCCACGGCCATGACGATGCGACCCCAATTGGCGTCCTCCCCCGCGACCGCTGTCTTCACCAGCGGCGAATTGCCGATCGCCAAGCCGATGCGGCGCGCAGCCGCGCGCGAGGCCGCCCCGCTGACGGTGATGGTGACGAACTTGCTGGCACCCTCGCCATCGCGCACCACTTGCTGCGCAAGATCGCAAAGCAGGTCTTCCAATGCGGCCTTGAAGCCCTTGAGCTGCGGATCTGCGGCGGCAGTGATCTTCGGATGCTTCGCCTTTCCGGTGGCTGCAAGCAGCAGCGTGTCGCTCGTGGAGGTGTCGCCGTCGACGGTGATGCAGTTGAAACTGCGGTCGGCGCTGCGCCACAGGAGGCTCTGCAGCAACGGCGCCGGCAGGCGCGCATCGGTGGTGACGAAGGCCAGCATGGTCGCCATGTCCGGGGCGATCATGCCGGAGCCCTTGGCGATGCCGGCGATGGTCACGGGCTTGCCGCCGATCTCGCAGCTCCGCGCGGCGCCCTTGGGGAAGGTGTCGGTGGTCATGATCGCCTCGGCGGCGGCCTGCCAGCGGCCCGGCCCAAGGTCGTCGGCGAGGCCGCCCAGGCGATCGATCACCAGCCCGTCGGGCAGAGCCTCACCGATAACCCCAGTGGAGGCGACGAAGACCTCGCCGCGCCGGCAGCCGATTCGGTCGGCGGCCGCGGCCACGATCCGCTCCACCGAGGCGTTGCCGAGCTTGCCGGTGAAGGCATTGGCGTTGCCGGAGTTCACGACGATGGCGCGCGCCCGCCCGCGCGACAGGATCTTTCGGCACCACTCGACCGGCGCCGCGGCGGTCTTCGAACGTGTGAGGACACCGGCGATTGTGGTGCCGGGATCGAGCGCGATCATGCAGAGATCCGTGCGCGACCTGTACTTGATGCCGGCCTTTGCCGTGGCGATGGAGACGCCCTCCACCGCCGGCATGGCCGGAAAGCGTTTGGGCGCCAGGGGAGATCGCTTCAACATCGCCAACGCGGGGCTCCGAAGTCCTTGTTCAAGTCGGGGTTCAAGTCGGGGTTCCAGCCGGGCCCGAAGCCTGGGGCCGCAACCCGGCCCTTGCCCGCCCGACTCCTACTGGCCCGACTGTTACTGGCCCGCCTCTTATTGGTTCGTGGACCCGGCCTCGGGTTCTGCCTGCTCCTCAGGTCCGCTTTCAGAAGCCGCAGGTTGCTCGCCCGGCTCTTCCTCTGCCGTCCGGCCGAGCAGGACTTCGACCTCCGCGCGCTCGCGCAGCTCGGCATAGAGATCCTGCACCACGTCCTGCGCAAGCTGTTCGCGCAGCTGGGCCTCCAGCGCGTCCTGGCTCGGCGGCTCGGTCATGCGTCGCTCCTCCACCTTGATAATGTGGAACCCGAACTGGGTCTGCACCGGCGCGGCGGAATGGTTGCCCGCCTCCATGGCAAAGGCCGCTTCCGAGAACTCCGGCACCATGTCGCCGGCCACGAAGGGCGGCAGCTCCCCGCCGTTGGCCTTGCTGGGTCCGATGGAATTCTCCTCGGCCAGCGTTGCGAAATCGGCGCCGCCGTCGAGCTCGACGATCAGCGCCTTCGCGGCATCCTCGGTCTCCACCAGGATGTGGCGGGCGACCAGCTCCGGCTCCGGCGGGTTTTCCTCAAGGTAGGCCTGGTAGGCCGAGTCCAGACGCTCCGGCGTGGTCCGCGCGTCGATGGTGCGCTGGAGGAAGACCTGGCGGATGATGATGTCCTCGAACTGGGCAAGCCGGGCCATGACCTCCGGGTCCGCGGCCATGTCCGCCTTGCGCCCGGCGCTGGTGACGAGGGCGTTGTTGACCATCTGCTCGACCAGTTGGGGCATCAGGAAGCCGACCTGACCCTGGATCTGCGGCGGCAGCGTCTGGATGAAGGCAACGAGATCCGACTGCAGGATGTCCTCCCCGTCGACCCGGGCGATGACCGGGTCTGCCGGAGCACCGTCGGCATCGGCGGCGGGCGCCGTTTCCTCGCCCGACATGGCCTCCCCCTCCGACATCGTCTCCTCGGCGGGCGCCGGCTCGACCTGGGCGCCGGGCTGTTCGGCCTCGCTCTGGGCGAACACCGGCTGAGCCGCCATGGCCGTGCCGCCGAGCAGCAGAACGGCGGCAAAGAACTTGCTGAACATAAGGAGGTCCTCCTTGCGGGGCCGCGCGGCCGGAATTGGCCTGGATCAGCGGCTTATCTCTGTTGCGGCGGGGTTTCGGCCGGCAGCCGGATCTTCCAGACTCTGCGGTTGCCAAGCTGCCGATTGACGGGCTCCCGCTTCATTGGCTGCTGCCCTGGGCTTCGTCACCCGCTGCAGCACCGTCTTCGGGAAACATCTCGAGGTCGGCGCTCTGGCGCAGGCTGCCGATCAGACGGCCGATGGCCTCCTTGGTCACTTCCTGGCGGAGCTGCGCCTGCATGTCCAGGAACGAGGGAACGTCGTCATCACGGCGGTCCACCAGCAGAATCACATGCCAGCCGAAATCCGTTTCCACCGGCTTTGGCGTGTAGACACCCGGCTCCAGGTCCAAGAGGGCCTCGGCAAAGGCCGGCTCCATGCGCCGGGCAAAGAAGTAGCCGAGATCGCCGCCCCGGCCCGCCGAAGGGCCGATCGAATGCTCCCGCGCCAAAGTCGGGAAGACCGCCCCCCCGTCGAGCTTGGCGATGAGACTCTGGGCTTCCTCCTCGGTCTCCACCAGAATATGCCGGGCGCGCATCTCGCGGTTGGCGCGCCGGACGGCCACCAGAGAGTCGTAGCGTTCGCGCACCTTCGCGGTGGTTACCTCATCGGCGAGGTAGCGCTCCAACAGCAATCCGGAAAGCAGCTTGTCTTCATAGCTGACAAGGCTGCGACGGACCGTCTCTTCCTCTGCAACGCCCTGATCCCGGGCCGCGTCCGCCAGAAGCCGGATGTCCACGAGGCGGTCCAGCAGGGCCGGAAACACCGACTCGATCTGATCGCGATAGCGCTCCGGCAGGTCGTCGGCCGAGGTGAGCACGTCGGCCCAGCGGATCTCGTGGCCGTCGACCCGGGCGACCACAGGGTTCTGCGTCTTCATTTGCTGCAGGGCTTCGCCGAGGCGCGCGATCTCCGGGTCCGCTTCGCCATCCGGAAGCTCAAGAGGCAAGGTGGCGGCGCCCTCAGCCGGGGCCTGCTGCGCAGCGGCCTGGCGCGCCGTCAGGGCCGCTGCCGCCGAAAGCCACAGCAAGGCGGCTGAGGCCAGCAACAAAACCGTCAAGAATCGCTGGAACACAGCCCTTTCCAAGGGCTTGGGCCGCGCCGCGGCCGGGCGCCTTGCGGAAAATCGGTCCCCAACCTTCATGGCTACGCATCATGCACGCCGGGCACCATATCACAAGGGGCCAGAAAGCCCCCGACAGCGCCCGGATGAGGAGAGCAAAGGCGCGCGCCGCCATCGTTGACAGCCTGAAGCCAGGGCCCTATGTGTCACCTCACGGACGATCCGGCCACGGCCCCCTCTTTGCCTTAAGGATTCTGAATGTTCGGCGCGCTCGCCAAGCGGCTGTTTGGAACCGCCAATGAGCGGTTTCTAAAAAACCTCGATAGCACGGTTACGGCGATCAATGCCCTGGAGCCCAAGCTCCAGGAGATGGACGACGAGACCCTGAAAGGCCAGACCGCAGCGCTGCGCCAGCGCCTGGAGGCCGGCGAGAGCCTGGACGATATCATCCCGGACGCCTTTGCCACCGTGCGCGAAGCCGCGCGGCGCACCCTGGGCCAGCGCCACTACGACGTGCAGTTGATCGGCGGTATCGTGCTGCACCAGGGCAAGATCGCCGAGATGAAAACCGGCGAGGGCAAGACCCTGGTGGCGACTCTGGCCGTCTACCTGAACGCCCTGGCCGGCAAGGGCGTGCACGTGGTCACAGTGAACGACTACCTGGCCCGCCGCGACGCCGAGTGGATGGGCCAGATCTACCGCTTTCTGGGCCTGACGGTGGGCTGCATCGTCCACGGCCTCAGCGAGGAGGAACGCCGGGCCGCCTACGCCGCAGACGTGACCTACGGCACCAACAACGAGTTCGGCTTCGACTACCTGCGCGACAACATGAAGTTCCGCCTGGAAGACATGGTCCAGCGCGATTTCAACTTTGCCATCGTCGACGAAGTCGACTCGATCCTGATCGACGAGGCCCGCACGCCGCTGATCATCTCGGGTCCGGCGGAGGACTCCTCGGAAGCCTACATCGGCGTGAACAAGCTGATTCCTAACCTCGTGCCGGACGACTTCGAAAAGGACGAAAAGGCCCGTTCCGTCACCTTCACCGAAACCGGTGCGGAACACATGGAAGAGCTGCTGCGCGAAGCCGGCATGATCCAGGACGGCAGCCTCTTCGACATCCAGAACGTCAGCCTGCTGCATCACGCCAACCAGGCGCTGCGCGCCCATCAGTTGTTCCAGCGCGACACCGACTACATCGTCAAGGATAACAAGGTCGTCATCATCGACGAGTTCACCGGGCGCATGATGGAAGGGCGGCGCTACTCGGAAGGCCTGCATCAGGCCCTGGAGGCCAAGGAGGGCGTCCAGATCCAGCAGGAGAACCAGACCCTCGCCTCCATCACCTTCCAGAACTACTTCCGGCTCTATCCGAAGCTGGCGGGCATGACCGGCACGGCGATGACCGAGGCCACCGAGTTCCAGGAAACCTACAGTCTGGAAGTCATTGAGATTCCGACCAACGTCGAGGTGGTCCGCGTCGACCACGACGACGAGGTCTATCGCACGGCCAACGAGAAGCACACCGCGATCCTGGAGCAGATCCGCGACTGCCAGGAGCGCAAGCAGCCGGTGCTGGTCGGCACCGTCTCCATCGAAAAGTCCGAGATGCTCTCCGGAGTCCTGAAGAAGGAGAAGATCAAGCACCAGGTGCTGAACGCGCGCTTCCACGAACAGGAAGCCTTCATCATCGCCCAGGCCGGGGTGCCCGGCGCCGTGACCATCGCCACCAACATGGCCGGCCGCGGCACCGACATCCAGCTCGGCGGCAATGTCGAGATGCGCATCAGCCAGGAAGCCGCGGACATCCAGGACGAGGGCGCGCGCGGCAAGAAGATCGCCAAGATCGAGGAAGAGGTGGCCGCCGCCAAGCAGGTCGCACTGGATGCCGGGGGGCTCTACGTGATCTCCAGCGAGCGCCACGAAAGCCGGCGCATCGACAACCAGCTGCGTGGCCGCTCCGGGCGACAGGGCGACCCCGGCGCCTCCAAGTTCTTCCTCTCCCTGGAAGACGACCTGATGCGCATCTTCGGCTCCGACCGCATGGATTCGATGCTCCAGAAGCTCGGCCTGCAGGAAGGCGAGGCCATCGTTCACGCCTGGGTCAACAAGGCCCTGGAGAAAGCGCAGCAGAAGGTCGAGGCGCGCCACTTCGAGGGCCGCAAATACCTGCTGAAGTACGACGACGTCATGAACGATCAGCGCAAGGTGGTCTTCGAGCAGCGCAAGGATCTGATGCGCGCGGAGGACGTGCGCGACACCGTCACCGAGATGCGCGAAGAGGTCATCAAGTCGATGGTCGAGCGCTGCGTGCCGGCCAACGCCTATTCCGAGCAGTGGCAGATCGACAGCCTGCATGAGGAATCCATGCGCCTCCTGGGTCTCGACCTGCCGGTCAAGGACTGGGCCGACGAAGAGGGCATCGCCGACCAGGAGATCCACGACCGCATCGCCGCAGCGGCCAACCAGCGCATGGCCGCGAAGACCGCCAACTTCGGCCCGGAGATGATGCGCGGCCTGGAAAAACAGATCCTGCTGCTGGTGCTGGACCGCCAGTGGAAGGACCACCTGCTGTCCCTCGACCACCTGCGCCAGGGCGTGCAGCTGCGCGCCTACGGCCAGCGCGATCCGCTGATCGAGTACAAGCGCGAGGCCTTCGACCTCTTCGAGAACATGCTGGCGGAGGTGCGCGAGGAGACCATCAGCCTGCTCAGCCGCGTCGAGCTGCGCCCCTCGGCAGACGAGGTGGTGGTGCCGCGGCCGGAGCAGGAAATGCACGAGGGGCGCCAGGATGTGGCCCTGGTGGGTGCCGGCGCCGAAGCCGGCCCCGAAGGGGCTCAACCTGGCGGTCAGGGACAGGCCGCGCCATCACGCCAACAGCCGGTTGCCAGCCGTGCCGCCGCCGCACAGATCGATCCCAGCGACCCGGCCACCTGGGGCCGCACCCCCCGCAACGCCCCCTGCCCCTGCGGCTCCGGCAAGAAATACAAGCACTGCCACGGCCGCCTAGCGTAATCGGGCTGGCGGACCACATCCTTCGAGACGCCGCTTACGCGGCTCCTAAGGACTGCAACGCTGTTTGCGGTCGTCTACAATCCGAAGCAGATGGCTGGCGAGTGAAATCATTTCGATAGCCTCGGTTTGCTCGGTGATCGTAACTGTTCGATGACTATGTGGATTCTTGTAGGATCCAATCGCTCCTGCAAAAAGATCACTAAGCGCTTGTCTTTCTCCCTTGTCTTTTGACGTGTCAGTAAGTGGCCCAGTGTCTACGTGAAATGCTTTCCTCATAAGATCCACGCCGATCACTGATTGACCAAATGCAGCAGCGTCCCTTACAGCAATCTCGACTTCTTTGAACGCTTGAAACACCGAGGTGTCGAGGTCACCACGGAGAAAGGTGATCCAGCACTTCTCAGAGATTCGTTCGTGAAGCAGTTCCTTCGGAAAGGAGCTTGCTCTCAAGTACTCTTTGAACTCACCTTTACCACCCACATTCCTGCCACGCCTAGTAACGAAGTGCCATCCGGACGAATGGTCAGATAGATCTTGTACTAAGGCAATTAGGCCCTGATTTCGGAGCCATGAGAACGCTTCCATTATCGCAACAAGAACATCGTCCCAACGATCCTGCGGATAGCCAGGTCCTCGTACGAAGCCCACATGCTCACCCGCAATACTGCTCGGATGGAATTTCCCACTCTCTCTGAGTGATCCAGGATATGCCTGCACCAAATAGCCGAGCAGAATGCCTCCAAGTTCCTCAGGCTGCAGACCCAGTAGGACATCAACATCCGGTACTAGTTTATTAAGCGGTTTGTCTATCTTTCGCATATTGTCAAAGTGTCTGAGCGAGACAGGATGTCTGGTTCGCCAACTAGTTTCTGGCTTCGGTCTTCTTCTACTCCCCCGCCCTTGCCAGGTTCAGGTATCCGTCGCGGGTCTGCGGCAGTTTGCGCTCCAGCAGGCGCCCGGCGATCATGGTGCGCAGGATCTGGGCGGTGCCGCCGCCGATGGTGAACATGCGGGCATCGCGGACCATGCGCTCCAGCGGGTTGCTGCGCGAATAGCCGGCGGCACCGAAAAGCTGCAGGGCGTCGTTGCTCACCTTGATCGCCATTTCCGAGGCGAAGACCTTGGCCTGGGCGGCTTCCAGGGCGTCGGGAAAGCCGCTGGCGTCGGTCGCCTGGCGGATCAGGGCGCGGGCGGCGGACAGCTGGGTCGCCATGTCGGCCAGCATCCACTGCAGGCCCTGGAACTCGCAGATCGGCCGGCCGAACTGCTCGCGCTTCTGGATGTAGGCCAGGGCTTGCTCGTAGGCACCCTGGGCGATACCCAGGGCGACCGTGGCCGCGCCGACGCGCTGTGCGTTATAGGCGGCCATCAGGGCCCCGAAGCCGCGGCGCAGCCCCTGGTCCGGGCGCAGCAGCATGTCTTCGGGCACTTCCAGATCGTGAAAGAGGATCTCGGTTTCCGGGATGCCGCGCAGGCCCATGGTGGGCTCGCGCCGGCCGATGGCAAGGCCCTTAGGAGACCCGCTTTCCGGGTCGCGGACGACGATGAAACCGCCGATGCCCTGCTCGACGCCGTCCTCGAAGACCCGCGCGAAAATGAGGTGGAGCCGGGAAACGCCGCCGCCGGTGATCCAATGCTTGCCGCCGTTCAGGACGTAGCGGTCGCCTTTCCTGTCGGCGCGGGTGGTCATCTCCGTCGCCGCCGAGCCGGCGCCCGGCTCGGTGATGCAGATGGCCGGCTTGTCGCCCTTCAGCACCTGCTCGGCCGCCAGGCGGCACTGGGCCGGGCTGCCGTAGGCCATGATCGCACCGATGGCGCCCATGTTGGCCTCCACGGCGATCCGTCCGGTGACACCGCAGACCTTGGCCATCTCCTCGATCACCAGGGTCGCCTCCAGGTAGCCGAGGCCCGGGCCGCCGTAGTCCCGCGGAATGGTCATGCCGAAAAAGCCCGCCTCCCGCAGGGCCCGGCAATTGTCCCAGGGATAGGCCTCCTGGCGGTCGACCTCCGCCGCGCGGGGGGCGATCACCGCCTCGGCCAGTTGCCGCGCTCGCGTGCGGATCGCGTCCTGTTCTGCCGTCAATCTGCTCATTGCGCCTTGCCTCGCCTTACCGCGCCGAAAATGAGGTCCAGCAAAAGAGTGTGTGGTCGGCCCCGCGGCTGGTCAAGCCGGGCAAGTCAAGTGCCCCGGTCAGGCGGGCGCCCGCCGTCGCCCCTCGCTGAGCTGATAGAACGCCAGCCCCGGCAGTCCCACCAGCAACTCGCGCAGACGCTTGGCCAGGGACGCCGTGAGCGCCAGATCCGGCGGCACCCCCACCAGGGTGCCCAGCAGGATAAAGCCGCCCTCCTGAACGCCATAAGCCCCGGGCAGGGCAAAGGCCGCCGAACGCAGGGTCTGGGCCAGGCACTCGATCATCAAGGCCTCCAGGACGGTGACGGGATGGCCCAAGAGCATCAGCACCAGCCAGACCTCGCCGGCCATCACCAGGCGCGAGGCGAGGCGCAGCAGCAGATAGGCCGCCATCGGGCCCGGCACAGCGCAGATCTGTGTGACGGCGGCCCCGACGTCGGCGGTATGGCCTGCGATCCGGCCGGCCAGACCGCCGGCGGAGGCGTCCGGCCCGTCCGGGTGATCCTGGTTGTCCCTGCTTGCGAGGGCACGCTTCAGAAAGGCGCGCTCCGCCGCCCCCGCAAAGCGCTGCAGGAGCCCGTGGCGCTGGGCATAGACGAAGCCGATCAGCAGCCCAAGCATCAGCAGGGCGAAGACCAGGGCAAAGGGCACGAGATCGCTGGCGCCGGCCAGGGCCAGCGCAAGGCCGACGCCGACAAGCGCCACCAGGGCCTGGCCGGCGGTCTGCAGCACCTTGTCGACCACGGTGGCGGCCACCATGGTCGCCGCGGGCGCTGCGCGGCGCGCCAGCCAGGCCGCTTTGGCGATTTCTCCGCCGATCTGGGCCACCGGTAACAGCCAATTGATCGAGACGGCGATCCAGGATGCCAGAACCAGCCGCGACAGCGCGGGACGGGTCCCATGGGGGAAAATCGCCGCCCAGGCAAAAGCCGAGAGGACCAGCGGCAGGGCGAAGGCAGGACCCAGCCAGAGAAGCTGGAAACCGGCGTGGTTCAACGCCTTGGCGACGTCCCCGAAACCCTGCCAGGCGACCAGCCCAACCGCCAGGGACAGGCCGATAAACAAAGCAGCTAGACCCAGCTTCGGCATCACGCGATCGCTAGCCTGTCAGGAGCGGACGCTCGCAAGTGCAATCGCAAACTGTCACAATTCAGCAACGTCTCAACCAAAGGTGCCCGAGCCCTCTTTCGACTGCCTTTCATCACGGGGAGTGTTACCTATTTAACAAGACCGTAATCATACCTTCGCAGACGGCTCCCGCCGAACCCGCAGCATTCCTTTCCAGAACCCTTTCCAGAATCAGTATCAGTCATGGATCCAGAACAAGACCAACAACCGCGTGAACGCGCCGAGGAACTCGGCCTACCAGTCCCGGCCACGCCAGCAATCAAGTTGACCCGTTTGACCGTCGCCCTGCACGGGCTGCGCGCAGCCTGGCGCGAAGAGCCGGGCTTCCGCAACCACGTGATGGGCGCCCTGGCCATGCTTACAACCCTGCTGGTGCTCAACCCCACGGCCATGTGGTGGGCCCTGGCCCTGCTGTGCTCTGCACTGCTGCTGGCGCTCGAACTGGTGAACAGCGCCATCGAGCGGGTCATCGACCACGTCGACGGCCGCCGTCACCCGCGCATCAAGGCCATCAAGGACATGTCCGCCGCCGCCGTCATCGTCGCCTCGGCGGGCGTCTTCCTGCTCGGCATCATCATGATCGTGGACACCCTGACGTGACCGCCTGAAGCGGCCCCCGTCAGTCGCGCAACCCCGGCGCTCACTCGCGCCAGTGGTGGCAGGCGATCAGGTGGCCGTCGCCGGTGCCGTCGTCTTCCAGCGCCGGCGGCGTCTTGGCGCAGAGCTCGGTCGCCTTGGGGCAGCGGGTCCGGAACACGCAGCCCGAGGGCGGTGCCATGGGCGACGGCAGGTCGCCCTGCAAAACCACGCGCTGCTTGTCGCGTTCCTTGTCAGGGTCGGGGATCGGTACGGCCGAGATCAGCGCCTGGGTGTAGGGGTGGCGCGGCGCCGCATAGATCGACGCCCGGTCGGCGATCTCCATCACCTTGCCGAGATAGAGCACCATGACGCGGTGGGAGATGTGGCGCACCACCGAGAGATCGTGGCTGATGAACAGCAGGGAGAGGCCGAACTCCTGCTGCAGGCGCATCAGAAGGTTGATGATCTGCGACTGGATGGACACGTCGAGGGCCGATACCGGCTCGTCACAGATGATCAGCTTCGGCCCCAGCACCATGGCCCGGGCGATGCCGATGCGCTGGCACTGGCCGCCGGAGAACTCGTGCGGGTAACGGTTGATCATCTGCGGCAACAGGCCGACCTTGGCCATCATGTCCTTCACCCGCGCCTTCATCGCCGCCTTGCCGACGCCCGGCGCAAAGGTGCGCAGGGGCTCGCCGATGATCTCGCCCACCGTCATGCGCGGATTGAGGCTGGCCAGGGGATCCTGGAAGATGATCTGCATTTCCTGGCGCTTGGCACGCAGGGCTTCGACGCCCAGGTTTCCCAGATCGTCGCCCAGCCAGACCACATTGCCGGCGGTCGGCGGGATGAGTTGCAGCACCGCGCGCCCCAGGGTCGACTTGCCGCAGCCCGATTCGCCGACGATGCCCAGCGTCTCGCCGGGCTTCAGTTCGAAGCTGACCCCATCCACCGCCTTCAGCGGCTGGTAGCGCCCGGCCAGCACGCCACCCACCCGGATGTCGAAGTGCACCTTGAGGTCGCGCACGGAGAGGATCGGCGTACTCATGGCCGGACCTCCTGAGACTCTGGCTGAGGCTCTGGCAGAGTCTCTGGCTGAGTCTCTGGCGTTGCGGCCTCCGTCTCTTGCGGGATCGCGGTCAGATGACAGGCCTTTTCGCGGCCCGGCTCGAGGACATGCAACTCGGGCTCCACGGAGCGGCAGGCGTCGAAGACATAGGGACAGCGGTCCTGGTAGGCGCAGCCTTCCGGCAGATTCTGCAGGTTCGGCGGCTGGCCGGGAATGGTGCTGAGTTCGCTGGCGCCGGCCTGGTCGAGGCGCGGCATGGAACTGAGCAGACCGAGGGAATAAGGATGCTGCGGGCGGTAGTAGATGTCGCGCACGGCACCCTTTTCCACCACCCGCCCGGCATACATCACCATCACCCGGTCGCAGAGCCCGGCGACCACGCCCAGGTCGTGGGTGATCATGATGATCGAGGTGCGGAAGTCGCGCTTCAGATCGGCCATGAGATCCAGGATCTGCGCCTGGATGGTAACGTCCAGCGCGGTCGTGGGCTCATCGGCGATCAGCAGGTCCGGCTCGCAAAGCAGCGCCATGGCGATCATCACCCGCTGGCGCATGCCGCCGGAGAACTCGTGCGGGTAGAGGTCGTAGCGCGCCTTGGCACCGGGAATGCCGACCCGGTCGAGCAGTTCGATGCCGCGGGCGCGGGCCTGATCCTCGCTCATGCCCTTGTGCTCCACCAGCACCTCGTTCATCTGCTTGGAGATGCGCAGGAAAGGGTTCAGCGAGGTCATGGGGTCCTGGAAGATCATCGACATGGTGACGCCGCGGATCTTGTTCAGATCGCGGGCCGGCAGGCCCAGAATCTCCTGCCCGCGGTAACGCACCGATCCGCCTGCGCGGCCGTTCTTGGCGAGGAGGCCCATGATCGAGAGGAAGATCTGGGTCTTGCCGGAGCCGGACTCGCCGACCACGCCGACGCTTTCACCCTCTGCGATGTCGAAGCTCACCGCGTTGACGGCATGCACCTCCCCGTCCGGGGTGGAAAAGCGGGTGTCGAGGTCGGCGACTTCCAGGACCTTGGCACCCGCGGCGTTGCTTGTCGCATCCATGCTCACCGATCCTTCGGGTCGAGCGCATCGCGCAGACCGTCGCCGATAAAGTTGAAGGCAAAGAGCGTCACCGCCAGGAACAGCGCCGGGAACATCAGCATCCAGGGCGACTGCTCCATCACCCGCGCGCCCTCGGAGATCAGCACGCCCCAGGAGGTCAGCGGCTCCTGCACGCCGAGCCCCAGGAAGGAGATGAAACTCTCCGTCAGGATCACCTGGGGAATGGTGAGCGTCATATAGACGATGACCGGCCCCAGAACGTTGGGAATGATGTGGCGAAAGATGATCTTGAAGTTCGAAACGCCGCCGGCATGCGCTGCCTCGATGAATTCCTTGCGTTTCACCGAGAGCGTCTGGCCGCGCACGATGCGCGCCATGGTCAGCCACTCCACCGCGCCCAGGGCAATGAAGATCAGAAAGATGTTCCGCCCGAAGATCACCATCAGCAGGATGACGAAGAACATGAAGGGCAGGGAGTACATCACGTCGACGAAGCGCATCATCAGGTTGTCGACGCGCCCGCCGACATAGCCGGCCACGGCACCGTAGGTGACGCCGATGATCAGGCTGACCGTTGTGGCAAGGATGCCCACCATCAGCGAGACCCGCGCGCCATAGAGCGTGCGCACGAAGAGGTCGCGGCCGTTGCCGTCGGTGCCGAACCAATGGGCGTTTTCGAAGTCGGGGCCGACCTGAATGCGCTCCCAGTAGACCTCGTCGTAAGGATGCGGGCTGAGATAGGGCGCCAGGATCGCCATCACGGCGATGATGCCCAGGACGATCATCGAGACCACGGCGGCCTTGTTGCGGAAGAGGCGGATGCGCGCGTCCTGCCAGAGGGAGCGGCCTTCCAGTTCTTCCATGCCGGCCATGGCATCGGCGGAGGCAGTGGTATGGATCATCACGTGTACCTCACCTTGGGATCGAGCACCGCATAGAGCAGGTCGACCACCAGATTGAGCACCATGATGAGCACGGCGTAGAAGATCATCACGCCCATCACCAGGGTGTAGTCGCGGCTGAGGGCGCCTTGGATGAAGTAGCGGCCGATGCCGGGAATATCGAAGATGGTCTCGATCACGACAGAACCGGTGATGACCGCCGCCGTCGCCGGGCCGAGGTAGGAGACCACGGGCAGCAGCGCGCCCTTCAGCGCATGGCGCACCACCACCAACTGCTCACGCAGGCCCTTGGCGCGCGCGGTGCGCACGAAGTTGGCGTTCAAGACCTCGACCATCGACCCGCGGGTCAGGCGCGAGATGTAGGCGATCTGCGGCAGCGCCAGCGCGATGATCGGCAGCACCTTGTTGGCAAGCGCGCCGCCGCCCCAGCCGGCGACCGGCAGCCAGGACAGATAGACGCCGAGCACCAGGGTGAGAAGCGGCGCCATGACGAAGTTGGGTATGGCGATCCCCACCATGGCCGCGCCCATGACCGAATAGTCGGTGAGTGTGTTCTGGCGCAGCGCCGCAAAAGCGCCGAGCGAAACCCCGATGATCACCGCCAGCAGGATGGCGGTGCCGCCGATCTGCAGACTGGCGGGGAAGCCCGACATGATGAGCTCGGCAACCGAGAAGTCGCGGACCCGGAAGGAGGGGCCGAAATCGCCCTGAACCAGCCCGCCGAGATACTTCAGGTACTGCTGCCAGAGGGGCAGGTCGAGATTGTAGTGGGCCAGCACGTTCTTCTCGATAGCCGGCGGCAGGACCCGGTCGGAATCGAAAGGCCCGCCGGGGGCCAGACGCATCAGGAAGAACGCCAGCGTGATGATGACGAAGAGTGTGGGTATGGCCACCAACAGGCGGCGAAGCGCATAGGCGAACATGGAACCAGCTCCCCTGATCCCTGTCGTCGCCGCAGCAAAGCGGATGCGTGGCCGTCGAAGCGGTCCGCCTATCCGTCAGTGTGCGGCGAAAGGGCCCTCCGCCCCTGGGGGACGGAGGGCCTCAGCGATCAGGGTTTGATCGACAGATAGCGGGTTCGCTGAATGTCTTTCACATTCGGCTCCCAACCGGCCACGTCGTTGGAAACCAGGTTCTTGGACACATAGTAGTAGATCGGAATGACCGGCTGGTCTTCCATCGCAATGGCTTCCGCAGAACGCAGATACTGCGCACGCTTGTCCATGTCGGTGGTGTTGGCAGCCTTAGCCATGAACTCGTCGAACTCGGGGTTCGAATAGCGCCCGTAGTTCTGGCGGCCGGTCCGCGTCTCGAGGAGATAGAGGAAGTTCTGCGCGTCGTTGTAGTCGGCAATCCAGCCAGCCCGCGCCACGTCGAAGTCGTTCTGCTCCAGCTTGTTGTAGTGGGGCGTCACTTCCTGATTGAAGAGTTCGGCCTGCACGCCGAGCTGCTTCCACATTGCGGCCACGGCAATGGCGATGCGCTTGTGGTTCTCACTGGTGTTGTACGACAGTGTGAACTTCAGAGGGTTGTCGGGGCCGTAGCCGACTTCGGCCAGCAGGGCCTTGGCCGTCTCCACGCGCTCCTTGTAGGGCGTTTCCATCCAGCTCACGAAAGCCGGGTCGCCGTAGTTGCCGGTGCCCGGCGGCACGAAGCTGTAGGCCGGAACCTCACCCGTCTTCAGAACCTTGTCGGTGATGGCGCTGCGATCGATGGCCATGGACAGGGCCTGACGCACGCGCTTGTCGTCGAAGGGCGGCTTGTTGGAGTTGACGGGGTAGTAGTAGATGCCGAGGTAGGGCGCGACGCGCGTCTCGTCCGGCAGGTTCTTCTTCAGGAAGTCGAACTGCTCGGAGGCGAAGTCCTTGGCGATGTCGATCTCGCCAGAGCGGAAGCGCTTCTGCACCGCGCCACGGTCTTCCGAGGGGAAGAACTCCACCGTTTCGATGGAGACGTTGGACGCATCGTAGAAGTCGATGTTCTTGACCAGACGCACATGGGTGTTGGGCACCCACTCATCCAGAACATAAGGGCCGTTGCTGGCGATGTTGTCTTTCTTGATCCAGTCGTCGCCATGCGCCTCGACCAGATGCTTGGGCACCGGAAAGGCCGTGTAGTGGGTGAGCTGTTCGATGAAGTAGGGCGTCGGCGCCACCAGGGTGATTTCCAGTGTCTTTGCGTCGATCGCCCGGGCGCCCAGCAGCGCAGAGTCGGCAACGCTGCCGTTGTTGATCTCTTCGGCGTTCTTGATGGGATAGAGCAGCGAGGCGTACTTGGCCGCCAGTTCCGGCGAGAGGATGCGGCGCAGGGCAAAGACGAAGTCGTCGGCGGTCACCGGCGTGCCGTCTGACCAGCTATGGTCGCGCAGCTTGAAAGTGTAGGTCAGGCCGTCGTCGCTGATGGTCCAGCTCTCCGCCGCGCCGGGCACGACGCTGCCGTCGGGCCCTTCGGTGGTGAGCCCCAGGAACATGTCGCCGATGATCCGGTTTTCCCATACGCCGGCCACGTGATGGGGATCCAGCGTCGCGGGTTCGCCCATGTTGCCGACGCGCAAGACCGTCTCGGCCGACGCCGTCCCGGCCAGAGCAAGGGCAATGCCGATGCTCAATGAGGCGCGTTTAAAGTGTTTCAGAAGCATAAAATCGCTCTCCCATTCTTGTTGTTGTGAGCCTTCCCCACCACGCTGACAGGTTCCCCCCGAAACCAGCCGCTTGACGGTGAGCCGACGCCTGCACGCCGGTGTTCTCGTCATAATAGAGCCCCAACGCCCTGAGGTTACAAGCCTCCTTCTGGGGCAAATTGCAGTAGTGAGTTCCTATGTATACGTATTGAATGATTTCCTAGTCGAATCACTTAGACCTGCCGCCTGCCACGCGCAGGACCACCCCTGCCGGTTGCGGCAAAGTCGGCGGGGAAAGCAGAGTGGGCGGGGAAAGCAGAGTGGGCGGGGAAAGATATGAAGGTCGGCGCCCACACGATGCTCGCACCATGATGGGCCCACGAAATAAGGGCCGCAAAAGGAGGGCCGGAGATAAGGACGGGGCGGATGGCCTAGCCGAGGCCCTTCTGACCCATTTCCAGAAACTTTTCGCGCCGGCGCTGCTTCAGGTGCGGGCCGCTTTCGCGCAGCAACTCGCGAATGCCTTCCTCCAGCTTGTCGCCGACCGCGGTGATGGTGCTTTCGCCGCCGCGGTGCGCCCCGCCCAGCGGCTCGGGAATGATCTCGTCGATCACACCCAGGCGCTGCAGGTCCTGGGCCGTCAGGCGCAAGGCCTCGGCGGCCTCCTGCGCCTGCTCGGACGAACGCCAGAGAATCGACGCGCAGCCTTCCGGCGAGATCACCGAGTAGATCGAGTGTTCCAGCATGAAGATGCGGTTGGCGGCGGCCAGCGCAATGGCGCCGCCGGAGCCGCCCTCGCCGATGATGACCGACAGCAGAGGCACCTCGACGTCCAGGCAGACCTCGATGGACCGGGCGATGGCCTCGGCCTGGCCGCGCTCCTCCGCGCCGACGCCGGGATAGGCGCCAGCAGTGTCGACCAGGGTGATCACCGGCAGGCCAAAGCGCGCCGCCATGCGCATAAGGCGCTGGGCCTTGCGGTAACCCTCCGGCCGCGCCATGCCGAAGTTGTGGGTGACGCGCGAATTGATGTCCGAGCCCTTCTCATGCCCGATGACCACGACGGAATAGCCGCGGAACCGCCCCAAACCGCCGACGATGGCCTTGTCTTCGGCAAACAGCCGGTCACCGGACAGCGGCGTGAAGTCTTCCACCAGAGCGGCGATGTAATCGCCGAAATGGGGGCGGTCGGGATGGCGGGCGACCTGGGTCTTTTGCCAGGCCGAAAGCTTGCCGTAGGTCTGGCGCAGCAGCCGGTCGACCTTGCCCTGAAGCTTTTCGACTTCTTCGGCGATGTTGATCTCGCCATCGTCGGAGAGATGCCGCAGTTCCTCGATCTTGCCTTCGAGTTCTGCGATGGGTTTTTCGAAGTCGAGAAAGTTGTGCATGGGATCCTGTCTAGCACAGCGGCCAACGGCTGGCACGCTTTCGCTCCGGGCCTTCCAGCCGTGCCCTTCTTGGTGGTTCCGGCCCGTTTGCCGCGCTTGCACCCCTAAATAATCGCCTGGGCCGGGGAAATAAAGCCTGATGCGCCTGAACCCGGGGCGCCCGAACCAGAATCGAAGAGGCCGGCGCCTTCAGGGCGCCGGCCTCGAACCCTCGGACCTCTGGCGGGCCTATGGCGCCCGCGCAAGCCTCAGCCCTTGGCGATCTGCCGGGCTTTCTTCACCATCACTTCGGCCTGCTTGATGGAGGCGATATCGATGAGGCGCCCGTCGAGGGAAACGGCGCCCTTGCCTTCCTTCTGGGCCTGGCGCATGGCCTTCAGGATGCGCTTGGCCTTGTCGACCTCGGCCTTGGAGGGGCTGTTGACCTCGTTGGCCAAGCCGATCTGACTGGGATGGATGGCCCACTTGCCCTCGCAGCCCAACACCGCGGCGCGGTTGGCCTGGGCACGGAAACCCTCGGGATCCGAGAAATCCCCGAAAGGCCCGTCGATGGGCCGCAGACCGGCGGCCCGCGCCGCAACCACCATGCGGGCGATGGCGTAATGCCACATGTCGCCCCAGTGGTAGAGCCGCTCGCCCGCCTCGTCGGGATCGGTCAAGACGCCATAGAGTTCGTTGGGGCCGCCGATGACGGTGGTCCGCGCCTTAGTCGAAGCGGCATAGTCGGCCACGCCGAAGTGAAGGCTCTCGTTGCGCGGCGAGGCCTTGGCGATCTCGTCGACATTGGCCATGCCCAGTGCGGTTTCGATGATCATCTCGAAGCCGATGCGCTTCTTGCGCCCGACCGCCTCTTCGGCCTGGCTGACCAGCATGTCGACGGCATAGATGTCGGCAGCAGTTCCCGCCTTCGGGATCATGAAGAGGTCGAGGCGCTCGCCGCCCTGCTCGATGATGTCGATAACATCGCGGTACATGTAATGGGTGTCGAGGCCGTTGATGCGCACCGACATGGTCTTGTTGCCCCAGTCGACCTCGTTCAGAGCCTTGATGATGTTCTTGCGCGCCTGGACCTTGTCGTCCGGCGCCACGGCGTCTTCGAGATCCAGGAAGATCACATCGGCCTCTGACTCCGCAGCCTTCTTGAACAGCTTCGGATTGCTGCCCGGCACGGCAAGTTCGCTGCGGTTCAGGCGCGCCGGCGCCTGTTCGACAATGGTAAAGCTCATGGACGTTCCCCTGGTGGATCTAGCCCCTATGGAGTCTGGTCCTGTGGACTCCGGGCGGTCATCAACACTCGGCAGGCGCGCAGGAGACAAGGCGAGACCCTATCCGCGGCAGCCGATCGCGCACGCTCGGCAAATTGGTCATACCACTTGCTCTTGTCAACCGGAACCTCTCGCGTTTCCGGCCAAATTCGGCAGCAGGACATGCGCTGCGCGGCGCTCGCTGCATCCAAGGCTCAGCGCGACGCGTCCTTTGCAGGCAGTTGGGCCAGCGGATGATGAGTCTGAACCAGCGCCTTCAGCCGCTCGTTGAGAACGTGGGTGTAGATCTGGGTGGTCGAGATATCCGCATGCCCCAGCATCTTCTGCAGGGAGCGCAGGTCGGCACCGTGGTCCAGCAGGTGGCTGGCGAAGGCGTGGCGGAGGACATGGGGAGAGACCTTCGCTGCGTCCAACTGCGCCGCGTGGGCCAGGTCCTTCAACAACTGGCCGACCCGGTGCCGGGTGATGTGACCGCTGGCCCCGCGCGACGGAAACAGCCAGGGCGAGTCCGCGCGGCGCGCCTTTTCGCCCTTCCCCGTCGTCGTCAGAAAACGGTCGCGCACTTCGAGGTAGGCGGCGAGGCTGCGCCTTGCGGCGTCGCTCAACGGCACCATGCGTTCCTTGTTGCCCTTGCCGCGCACGATGAGCAGGCGCTGGTCGCGCTGGGTGGCGGCGAGGCGCAGCCCGACCAGCTCGGAGACCCGAAGGCCGGTGGCATAGAGCAGTTCGACCAGGGCGGCCAGGCGCAGGCCCTCGGCATCCTGCCGGCGCTGGGCAGCGGCCAGCAGGGCGTCCACCTCGGCCTCGCTCAACACCTTGGGCAGACTGCGGCCCTGACGTGGCGAGTCGACCGCTGCACTGGGATCGTCCTCCCGCAAGCCCTCGCTCAGCAGAAAGCGATAGAACTGGCGCAGCGCCGACAGGCGGCGGGCAGCAGTGCGCGGCGCCATCCCGGCCTTGGCCAGTTGCGACAGGAAAGCCCGCAGGTCGCCGGCCTCCGCCGTCTCCGGCCGCTTGCGGCGCTGCTGCAGAAAGGCCGCAAAGCTCTCCAGGTCGCGCCGGTAGGCCTCCAGCGTGTTGGCGGCCGCGCCGCGTTCGGCGGCCAGCATTTCCAGGAAGGGCTCCAGCTGCGTCGTTGTCGGAGGCGGCCGCCGGACCGGCATCGCGGCTCTAGAGCCCGGCGTCGAGCGCCGCCTCCAGGGCCAGGGCCCGGGCATCCCCGCCGAGGCCGACGGACCGCAGCGCGGAGACGGCATAGGCGAGTGCGAGCGGGTGGCGCCCGCCCAATGATTCGTCGCCCAGAGCGTGGCTGGCGAGCAGCGCAGCCTCGCCGCTGCGCCCGGCCACCGCCGCGTCGCTCAATGCCAGCAGGCTGGTCAGCCGCTCCAGCGGCTCCTCGTCCAGGGGTTCATCGGCGATAACAGCGTCGGCTGACCCCGCGCCCTCGGCGACCCCCGGCCAGGCCCTCTCGTCCTGACCGAGCGCCCGCGACAGCATCATGGCTGTCAGCAGCCGCGCGCCGGCCTCCGGGTCCTGCGCTCCCTCTGCGCCCTCCGCGGATGTAATCGGGCCCAATGCAATCGGATCGGTCCCGCCGGCCAGGCGCATGAGCGGATTCAACGCCGCGAAGGCCGCCAGGGATTCCGGGTTCTTGGCGCCGTCGAGCCGCAGCACCGCCGCCCAGGCGCCGGCGCGCTCGAAGCCGCCGACCCGGTAAAGACTGCGCGCCGCCGTGCCGGCAAACCAGGCGAGCTCCACAGCCGGCGCCACCTGCTCCAGCTGCGCCTGCACCGCCCGTGCCATGGCGAAGCCGCGCCCGTCCCGCTCGGCAGCCAGAAGGGCGGCCTGCAGGTACTCGGCCTTGGTCTGGGCGAGGGTCTCGCGCCCGGCGGCATGCACCAGCAGCGCCCGCCCGCGCACCCCGCCCAGGGCTTCGGCGCGGACCAGCGGGTCGTCCAGCTCGGAACTCTCGAAGGGTACGGCGTCGTAGGCCTCCGTCAGGGCGTTGCCCGGCAGGACCGCGGCCTGCACCAACCGCTCGGCGGCGCCGGCCTTGTCCGCCGGCGCGGCGCTGTCCAGCGCTGCAATTCCATGCAACAGAAGCGGCGCGGCCCGCTCCGCCAGTCCTTCCGGCGGCGTTCCCTCGCCCAGGCGCAGCATCGCCAGGGTCAGGGGCGTTAGATCCTCGGGCGCCGGCGGCGCCACCGTGCCGCCGATGAAAAGGTTGCTGAGGGCGTAGAACACCGGGTCGGCGTCCGGGTGCTCCTCACGCAGCAGATCGAGCCCCAGGAAAGCCTGGTCGCGCTGCTCGGCCAGAAGCTGGCAGAAGACCAGGGCCTGGCCCCAGTAGGCCGCGCCGGCAAAGCGCGCGACCGCGCTGCGCACCTGGCTGCAGGCCTCCTGGTCCCGGCCGGCGAGCAGCAGACCGTCGACCCGCGCCTGGGCCAGCCAGGAATCCTCGGCCCGCTGCGGGACGATGGAGAGCAGACGGTTGAGGCCGGCCAGTTCGCCCATGGCATGCAGCCGCTCCGCCCGCAGCCGCAGAAACCCGCCGTCCAGGTCCCCCTGGGCACCGGCCACCGCATCGGCCAGGGTCGGCCCGCCCGCCGGCGCGCCACCGCCCAAAGGCCCGGGCGCGCGGGCGTTGCTGAGCAGCAGACGCGTGGTCAGCGCTCTCAGAGTCGGTGACGCCGGGTCGCCCGGCAAGCTGCGGATCAGCGCCGCGACGAGGGCGCGGTCGCTGCCCGCCCAGGCATCGACGCCGAGCCCGCCGGAATCCGCTTCGAGGATGCCGAGGGACTCCGTATCCAGCTCCTGCAGGCGGTCGACCTGGATGCCTTCGTACTGCGGAGTCTCCGGCGGCGTCTCCGGCGCCGTCCCGACAGGAGCCGGCGCGGAAGGTGCAGCCCCAGGGGGCCCCTCTTGCGCCCCATTCTGAGGCGTGTCCGGGCCTTCGGGGGCAACGACGGTGGGCGGGAAGAGGCTGATCGGCCCCTCCGGCCGATCCTGAGCGGCCAGCGGCGTGACCGACAGCATCCCCGTCAGCACGATCCCAGCCAGCACGGCCAGAGCCGCAGCTCCGGACAAGGGCCTCGCACTGCGGCTGATTGCACTGCGGCTGATCGCCGGCACAGGCCGCCACGGCGAAGCGCGGCGGCGGCAAGCGCCCTCAGCGCGGGAAACGTTCATCGGGAAGGACCTTCTCGACCGGCGCCGAAGGGGGCGGGATATCCCAGGTCAGAAGAAAGAAACCGCCGGAGACGATGAGCCCGGCGAGAACGATCAGGGCGATGAGGCTGGTCTTTTTCATCAATTCACTTGCTTGCGGCTTGGAACGCCAGACTAAGGACGCGAGACTTTGCACGCCCGACTTGAACCGACCTACTTGGACCACCCAGCTTCGGACGCCTCCAGAGGGCCTCCGAACGGGCTGCGACCGTACTACTTGCACCGCCCCGAAGATTCTATGGTAAGGTCCGAATCTGGCGCGAAGGCGGCAGTTTACCTAGGGTCTACACCCCTGGCAATGATCGCCCGAGGCGTGATTGCGGCGCCGGGGGCGGCCCAGGGGCGGCGCAGAAGGGCCCGGCCCGGACAACGATTGGCAGACGCTTGGCTCGCTCGGATTCAAACGGCTCGACCTCGAAAGACAGCACGTCGGCGAAAGAGAGTGCCTCGGCAAAAGACGGGCTGGAGGTGCCGCGCACCATCGTCTTCGTCGGCCTGATGGGGGCCGGCAAGTCCTGTATCGGCCGCAACCTCGCCGCGGCCCTGGACCTGCCCTTCGTCGATGCCGACAAGGAGATCGAGGCGGCCGCCGGATGCTCCATCGAGGACATCTTCGAAGAACACGGCGAAGAAGCCTTCCGCGCCGGCGAGCGGCGCGTGATCGCGCGCCTGCTGAACCAGCCGACCATGGTCCTGGCAACCGGCGGCGGCGCCTTTATGGACCCAGACACCCGTAAGCTGATCCACCAACGGGCAACCTCCGTCTGGCTGCGGGCCGATCTGGACCTGCTGCTGCGGCGCACCGCACGGCGCAACAACCGCCCGCTGCTGAAACGCGGCGACCCGCGGCAGATTCTCAGCGACCTCATCGCGCTGCGCTACCCGGTCTATGCCGAGGCCGACGTTACGGTCGATTCCGTCGACGGGCCGCCGGAGGTGACTCTGGGGCGGGTGATCGAGGGGCTGCGCGCCTACGCCGGCGAGGGCGGCCGCAGCGGTTCGCACACCAACAAGGGGCGGAGCGCCGCGCTGTGACCAGCCATCAGAGCCTGACCGTCGAGCTCGGCGCGCGCAGTTACGACATCCTCGTCGGCACCACGGTGCTGGCCGAAGCCGGGCGGCTGATGCAGCCGCTGCTCAAGAGCCCGCGCGTGGTGGTCGTCACCGACCGGCACCTGGCCGAGCTGCATCTGGCGCGCCTGGAGCGTGCGCTCGACGACGCCGGCCTGCAGCACGAAACCATCACCCTGCCGCCGGGCGATGCCAGCAAGTCCTGGGACCAGTTGGGCGCGCTGCTCGACCGGCTCCTGGAGATGAAGGTCGAGCGCAGCACCACGCTGATCGCGCTGGGCGGCGGCGTCATCGGCGATCTGGCCGGCTTTGCCGCGGCCGTCACCCTGCGCGGGCTGGATTTCGTGCAGATCCCCACCAGCCTGCTGGCCCAGGTAGACAGCTCCGTCGGCGGCAAGACGGGCATCAACAGCCGCCACGGCAAGAACCTGATCGGCGCTTTCTATCAGCCGCGCCTGGTGCTGGCGGACACCTCGATCCTCACCACGCTGCCGCGCCGCGAGATGCTGGCCGGCTATGCCGAGGTGGTGAAGTACGGGCTGATTCAGGATGCCGCGTTCTTTGCCTGGCTGGAATCGCACGGTGCCGACCTGATCGAGGGCAACCGGGCGGCGCTCGAGACCGCGGTGCTGCGCAGCTGCGCCTGCAAGGCCGAGGTGGTGGCCGCCGACGAGCGCGAAGGCGGCCGCCGGGCCCTGCTCAATCTCGGCCATACTTTCGGCCATGCGCTGGAGGCGGAGACCGGCTACGGCGGAGAGCTGCTGCACGGAGAGGCGGTTGCCGTCGGCATGGTGATGGCCTTCGATCTTTCGGTGCAGCGGGGGCACTGCCCGCCGGAGGATGCGGACCGGCTGCGCCGCCACCTGGCCGCCGTCGGTCTGCCCACCGGCTTTGCCGACCTGTCGCCAAGGCACTGGGAGGCTGCCCGCCTGATGGAGCACATGAGCCGCGACAAGAAGGTTCACCAGGGCAACATCAACTTCATCCTGGCGCGCGGCATCGGCGATGCCTACATAGAGAAAGATGTGGGCAACGACGAAGTGATGGCGCTGCTCACCAACGCCATCGATCAATCCGACCAACTGGCCAAAGAAAACACCGCGGCGGACATGACGTCGCGCGCGACCCTGGGCAGCTAGACGCCCCAGCGAGAGCCACCCGCCAGACCGCACGGCCCATCAACCCCACACCACAACAGACAAACAATGGACATGGACATTGCCATCACCCTCGGCGCCATTCTGGTGCTGCTGGCCATTTCGGCATTCTTCTCCGGATCGGAAACCGCGCTGACCGCGGCGTCGCGGCCGCGGATGCACAATCTGGCCCAGTCCGGCAACCGGCGAGCCTATCTGGTCGACGAGCTCTGGCTGGAAAAGGAGCACCTCATCGGCGCGATCCTGCTGGGCAACAACCTGGTGAACATCCTGGCTTCGGCGCTGGCCACCAGCGTGCTGATCGCCCTTTTCGGCGAGGCCGGTGTGGTCTACGCAACGCTGGGCATGACCCTGATGGTGCTGATCTTCGCCGAGGTGCTGCCCAAGACCTACGCCCTGCAGAATGCCGACCGGGCCGCCTTGAACGTGGCGCCGATCCTCAGCGTGATCGTCACGATCCTGAAGCCGATTTCCGTGGCGATCCAGGTGATCGTTCGTTCTGCGCTTTCTTTTTTCGGAATCGAGGTGCGTCACACGCTGACCTCCGAAGCCATCGAGGAACAGCTCCGGGGCGCCATCGATCTGCACCAGGGCGAGGGCGAAGGCGAAGAAGAAAAACATGAGCGCGAGATGCTGCGTTCGATCCTCGACCTCGGCGACGTCTGGGTCGAGGAGATCATGGTTCACCGCAAGGAGATGGTCTCCATCGACATCGACCAGCCGCCGGCCCGGATCGTCGAGGAGGTGCTGTCCAGCCCCTATACGCGCCTGCCGCTGTGGCGCGACGACCCGGACAACATCGTCGGCGTGCTGCACGCCAAGGCGCTGCTCCGGGCCGTCCAGGCCGCCGACAACAAGCTGGACGGCCTCGACATCGTGGCCATCGCCAATGCAGCTTGGTTCATCCCCGAAACCACCGACCTGCTGTCGCAGCTTCAAGCCTTCCGCAGCCGCCACGAACACTTCGCCATCGTCGTCGACGAATACGGCGAGGTGCTCGGCATCGTGACCCTCGAAGACATTCTCGAGGAGATCGTCGGCGACATCTCCGACGAGCACGACATCGAGATGGAAGGCGTACAGATGGAGCGCGCCGGCAGCTTCATCGTCGAAGGCAAGGTCACCCTGCGCGACCTGAACCGCCGCTTCGAATGGCGCCTGCCCGACGAGGAGGCTTCCACCATCGCCGGGCTGGTCCTGCATGAGGCCCGCCGCATCCCGGAGATCGGCCAGGTCTTCACCTTCCACGGGCTGAACTTCGAGATCCTCGGGCGCAAGCGCAACCAGGTCACGTCGATCCGCATCACCCAGCCGCCGGAGGCCGGGGTACCGGAGGCCGGGGTACCGGAAGCCGGGGTACAAAAAACCGAGGCGCCGGAAGCGGAACCGTCCCGCGCGCCCGCCCGGCCCGACGGCACGGCCTAGAGCGGATCGTGTTCTGGCGGAAGCACTTTCGTGTTTGCGTCAGAACGCGCGAATCCGCTCTACACTTAACACCCAGCGCAATCTCGGCGGGTGGCTGCTTGCCAGCATAGCGGGTAGCCCCCGAGCGGCATCGGGGGCTCGGGGCAGAGGCTCGGGAAGCTTAGGCTTTCCGCCGGTCACAGCCTGGATTCAGCCCATTGCTTGACGCATTCGCCGTGCCCCTTCACAATTGGTCCCAAGAAAAGACCAAAAGGTCGCCCGGCCATCAACGTGCAGGCGGGAGGAATACATGCAGCGCAAGGTTGTTCCTGATATCGTCAACAAGCAGCGCATCGAAGTGCTGCCGGCAAGCACCACAGTCCGTGACGCGACGCGCAAGATGACCGAACGGCATATCGGCGCAGTTCTGGTGGGCACGGCGGAGCAGCTGGAAGGTATTTTCACGGAGCGCGACGTGCTGACCCGTGTGGTGGCGCAGGGCCTGAACCCGGAAAGCACCCGGCTGGAGTCGGTCATGACGCCGACCCCGGATACGGTCGGCCCCGACGACATCGCGCTCCACGTTCTCGAGCGGATGCGTGCTTCTGGCTATCGCCACCTTCCGGTCGTCGACGCCGGCAAGGTGATCGGCATCGTTTCGATCCGCGATCTCTACGCCGCCGTAAAGCGCGAACTGGAGGAAGACCTTCAGCAGCGCGAAGCCTTTATCTTCGATACCGGCTACGGCACCGGCTGACGCCCTTCTCACTCGAAGCCCGGCCTCACTCGAAGCCCGGCCTCACTCGAAGACCGGCAGGAAGACGGCGAGACGCAAGGCCGGCGCCCGGGGAACCCCGGCGCCGGCCTTTGAGTTCGGCAGCCACCCTAGGGTCGCAGGACGGTTAGCTTGCGCCGGCGGCGTCTTCGGCCCTGCGGGTCTCCTCCCCCTCCGAGGCTGTCTGCGCCATACGCTGGCCAAGGGCGTACCAATCGAAGTTGCGGGTCACGTACATGGCCGCTGCCAGCAGCACCAGCAGCAGCACGCTGCCCATCAGAAGCGCGTGGTCCTCTGACTGCAGGGTGATGAAGAGGTAGCCGTAGATGCCGGCCAGGAGCCCACCCAGCAGCAGGCCCCGGCCGCGGCTGGTCGTGATCTTTGCGGCATAGAGCGTCACCAGGGCGACACAGGCCAGGGCGGCAAGGCCGTAGGCCGCGGCAAAGCCGACGACTTCGGCCAGGGAGAGTTGCAGCAGGAAGAACAGAGTGAGCGCCGCCCCGACCATAAGATACTGCACGGCATGGAGGCGTCGCCGCCCCAGCGCTTCGAAGGTGAAGAGGGTGCCGAAGGTCACGACGACGAAGAGCAGCCCGTATTTCACGGAGCGCTCGCTCTTCAAGTAGAAATCGACCGGGTTCACCAGACGCGTCTCGACCCCGCCGGAGGTGATCTGCCGCAACAGTGCCGCCGTCCCGCCATTGTCGTCCCGCAGAACCTGGGGCAGGCCGCGGGCAAGGTGAGAGACCTGCCAGGTGGCGGAAAATCCCGCAGCCTCGACTGTGCTGGCGGTCGGCAGGTTCACGCCGGCAAAGCTGGGATGGGGCCAGTCGCCCGACAGCGCGATCTCGCTGGCGCGTCCCAAGGGAACGAAGCGCAATGCCCCGCTGCCCTTCAGGTCCACCTGGAGAGAGAAATCGAGGGGCCCGGCACCGGCCGAGAGTTTCGGCAGCGGCGCCTCGATCCAGGAAAGCCCGCTGTCGCTGGCGCCAAGCAAAGGCTCGCTGCGGACGTCGAAGGGCAGGCGCTGGTCCCCCCACTGCAGTTGCGGCGCATTGGCACTACCGCGGAGATCGGCGACGTGGACGAGAAGCCGCGCCTGGTCCCACAGCAGGCGTGCATCCTGCTTCACCGGCAGCGCCGCAGCGGCGGGAAGGCGAAACGCGCCCGTCGTTTCGGATGCCGCGCTGTAAAGCAGAGCTTCGTAGATGCCGCGCTTGCGCGTCTGGCTGGCAAGGGTCGCGGAGACGCTTTGCTCCTCCGGCAGAATGTAGAGATGGCGGCGGTGCCATTTCTGCTCTTTCACATAGACCGGCTGCGCCGCGGTCCAGCCGGGCGCGCGCACCTTGACGGTCTGCGGCTCTTCGATTGGCAGAACCAGGACAGGGCCTGCGATGGTCTGCGCCCGCCCCCAGCTCTCGCCCAGTTCCCGTTCCACGGCGCGGCTCAGATAGGCCCGCTCCTGGATCACCGACCAGACGTATTCCAGCGGCACTGTCATGACCAGCACCAGAAGCCCCAGCAGGGCGATCTTTAAGAGGGCGGCATTGCGGGCAAAAAAGCCGGGCAGGATCTTGTCCTTTTCCATCGTCGGTCCCCCGAGTTCGAATCACAGTTCACGGACGGGGCTGGCGGCGAGGCGCCCGTCTGCGCCGAATGCCGTTGTGACGGCGGTTTAAGGCGTCATGCGGGCGCGTCGGGTTCGCTTCCAAGGCGAAATTGCGGCGATCCTGGCCGATTCTCGGGAGAGGTTCACGGGCAGGCCGGCTCGGTTGACGCGCCGGGTTCCGCATCTATAGTCACGGATCCTGTTGGAAACAGCCGTCGCGGAAGACCGCCATGCCCCTCAGCCCGCCCCCGGTGGAACGGACCAAGCTGCACAATCGTACCTACGATTTTCAGGGCTATCAGCGCAGCGACGGGCTATGGGACATCGAAGGGCGCATCGTCGATACCAAAACCTACGCCTTCGATAACGACTACCGCGGCGAGATCCGTCCGGGCGAAGCGCTGCACGACATGTCGATCCGGCTGACCATCGACGAGGACTTCGTGGTTCACGATATCGAAGCGGTCACCGACGACAGCCCCTTTGCGGTCTGCACCGCCGTTGCGCCGAACTTCAAACGCGTCATCGGCTGCCAGATCAAGGCCGGCTGGCGCCAGCAGGTGCGCAAGCAGATCGGCGCCGCCGATGGCTGCACCCATCTGATCGAAATGCTGGGCGCCATGGCCACCGTCGCCTTTCAGACGCTCTATCCGGTGCGCGCCCGGCGGGCCAATGCGCGCAAGCCAGGCGAGAAGCCGGGTCTGATCGACACCTGCTACGCCTTTCGCAGCGATGGCGACATCGTCAGGAAGTCCTGGCCGGCGTTCTACACCGGCCCCGATGCGCCCGCGGTCCGGTCCTCAGAAAGCGGCCAGCGGGTCGACGCCAATGACGGCTTCGTGGACATGAAGGAAGACCCCGTAAAGCAGGAGCCCGGCGCATAGCTCCAGGCCCGTGCGCAGGCTCGCTGCCCGCCGCAGGCGGGCAGCGAGACCGCCGCCGGTCACCGCCATGGCCGCTTCGAGATCCTCAGCGGAGAGGCGCTGACGGGCGCGTTTCTCCAGCCGCCCCATCCCCATCAGACTGAAGACGGCCAGCGCCCCGAAGAGCACCACCGAGACCACATCGCCGTTGGCCACCAGGTGCCCCGCCGCCCAGAAGAAGAACGCCCAGAGGATCGGATGGCGGGTCAGCGCCAGCAGGCCCGGGCTTTGCCGATCGGTCATGCCGCCACGGAAGGACACCGACAGCGGATTGGGCCGCAGGACCGCGCCGGCGAACAGCAGCGAAGCGGGGATCATCGCCAGGAAGGTGACGCGGGCCGCCGCCGCGCCGGGCGGCCAGAGCTCGATGTAAGGCGCCTTGCCGGCCGCGACGATGACCCAGGCAATGGTGGCCAGGGACACCAGAGAGTAGGCCGCAACATAGAGCCGGCGCCCGATCCGTTCGATCAGGACGCCGCGCAGTCCCGTCGCCGCCGGCAACACGTGGGCACCGAGGAACACCAGGATGGCTAGCGCGAATTCAATCATGAGCACTCGGTCTTCGATGCTGTTTTGCGGCTCCCCGACGGCTGCGGCGCGCCAGCATGAGCCATGCGGCAATCCGGCCGATTGACTTTGCAATGGCCGCTGCCGACCATCAGCAATCATGACCGCAGCACTATCAAAGCCGAACGGAGACGGCAAACCGCAGAGCCTGCGGAAGGCAGCGACATCGCGTCGCGCCCGAAATGATCAGTCCGGCGTCTTTTTGTTTTCCCAGGGCTTCCGGCCGTTCTTCCTGGCCGCCGCCCTGCTGGCCGTGTCGGCGCTGCCGCTGTGGATGCTGCAGTTCACCGGCGCCCTCAGCCTGCCCGGCGTTCCCGACCCGCTGGCCTGGCACAGCCACGAGATGCTGTTCGGCTATCTGGGGGCCGCCCTGGCCGGCTTTCTGCTGACCGCCGTGCCGAACTGGACCGGACGCCTGCCGATTGCCGGCGGCCCGCTGATGGCCCTGTTCGGCCTCTGGCTGGCCGGGCGGCTGGCCATGCTGATGGATGCCGAGGGTCCGATCGGCACTGCCGTGGCCCTCACTTTCCTGCCGGTGCTGGCCGCGGTGGTCTGGCGCGAGGTGGCGGCCGCCGGCAACCGCCGCAACCTGCCGGTCTGCCTGCTGGTGACGATCCTGGCCGTCGCACAGATCCTCTTTCTCCTGGGCCCGGCGGAGGTCGGTCTGCGGCTCGGCTTCGCCACGGCGGCCATGATGATCCTGCTCATCGGCGGGCGCATCATCCCCAGCTTCACCACCAACTGGCTGAAGAAGCGCGGGGCCGCCGCCCTGCCGGCGCCTTTCGGGCGCGGCGACACGGTGGTACTGGCGCTGAGCCTGGCAGCCCTTGCCGTGTGGGTAGCCTTGCCGGAGGGGTCGGCGGCGGCAGGGCTGCTCGGAGTAGCGGCCGCGGCCAACCTCTGGCGCCTGTCTCGCTGGCGCGGCACCGCAACGATGGCGGAACCGCTGCTGCTGGTGCTGCATCTGGCCTATGTCTGGCTGCCGCTGGGTTTTGCGCTGCTTGCGCTCTCCACCGTGATGCCGGCGCTGGTTGTGCCGCAGCAGGCCCTTCATGCCCTGAGTGCCGGCGGCATCGGGCTCATGACCCTGGCCGTGATGACCCGCGCCAGCCTGGGCCACTCCGGCCGGGCACTGACCGCCGACCGCGCCACCACGCTGGCCTTCGGGCTGGTTTTTCTCTCCGCTGGCGCGCGCGTGGCCGCGGACTGGACAGACGACCCCATGCTCCTGCTGCATCTCGCCGCCGCGGCCTGGACGGGCGGGTTCCTGCTGTTCCTGCTGCGCTTCGTGCCGATCCTGGCGAAAAGACGGGAGCCCTAGCCGTCCCCCCGCCGGCGGCCCGGGTTCGCCGCGTCCTCCGCCGGCGTCAGGGTCTTCAGTTGCAGGGCATGGAGGCCGGCATCGATTTCCGCCTGGAGGATCTCGTAGACCCTGCGCTGCCGTGCGACCCGGCTCAGCCCTGCGAAGCTTTCGGAGACCACCTCGACGCGGAAGTGGGTCTCACCCCCCTCGCGGTAGCCGGCATGACCCTTGTGCTTCTCCGAATCATCAACGATCCTCAGGCGTTGCGGTTCCAGAGCCGCCGTCAGTTTCCGCTCGATAGTCTCTGCAACAGCCAAGGGCCCGCTCCTTCAGGTGATGTGACGTCCTGAAGGTGTGATCGCGCCCGCTCCCAGTCAACCTGCGTTTCCGGTCAACCTGGCGCCATGTCCGACAGCCCGCCCAATTCTGCTCCCCTCAGCCCCAACGCCGCCCGCCTGCTGCTGCTGGCCCTCGTGGTGCTCTGGGGCGCCAACTGGCCGATCATCAAGGTCGGGCTGGAGTTCATGCCGCCGCTGTGGTTCGCCGCGGCCCGCATGATCCTGGGCGTGCTCTGCTTCGTCGTCCTGCTGGCGGCGCTCGGGCGGCTCTCCCTGCCGACGCGCCGGGACCTGCCCGTGGTGTTGTCCATCGGCGTGGTGCAGATGATCGGCTTCGTCGCCCTCATCAACTTCGGCCTGCTCTACGTCGATGCCGGGCGCTCGGCCATCCTGGCCTACACCACGCCGCTCTGGGTCACCCCGGCCGCGGTCTGGCTGCTGGGAGAGGTGCTGAACGGCCGCAAGGCCTTCGGCCTGGCGCTTGGGCTCGGCGGCGTCGCGGTTCTGTTCAATCCTCTGGGCTTCGACTGGGGCGACCGCCAGGCGCTGATCGGCAATGCCTATCTGCTGGGCGCCGCGCTGGCCTGGTCGGTCGGCATCCTGCATGTGCGCGCCCACGACTGGGAGTCCTCGCCCCTGCAACTCGCCCCCTGGCAGATGCTGCTCGCCGTCCCGCCCCTGACGATCCTCTCCTGGCTGCGGGAGGACTGGAGCACGGTCGCCTGGACGCCGGAGATGCTGGGCGCGCTCATCTATAACGGTCCCATCGCAACGGCCTTTTGTTTCTGGGCCTCGGTCGCCGTGACCAGGGCCCTGCCGGCGATTACCACTTCGCTGTCCTTCCTGGCCGTGCCGGTGGTCGGCGTGCTGTCTTCGGCCCTCGTCCTGGGCGAGGCCATGACCGCAACGCTGATCGGTGGGCTCGCCCTCATCGTCGGCGGCATGGCCCTGGTCAACCTGCCGGAGCGCTCCGAAACGGCCGCAACGCAAGGCAACCGCTAACTCGGCAACCCTGCCTTGCCTTGCGCCGCGATGACGCCATCTTCATACTCCGCGTGATGATCCAACCGGGCAAAAACAGCACTTTCGAGCAGCAAGACCGCAGCGACAGCGGGCAGCGCCGCTGCGATTTCCCGGGCTGCGAGGCCGAGGGCCTGTACCGAGCCCCGCGCTCGCGCGAGTCCCTCAACAGCTACTATTGGTTCTGCCTGGAACACGTGCGCGAATACAATCAGGCCTGGGACTACTTCAAGGATTTGAGCGAGGAGTCGATCGAGGCGATCCGCCGCCGCGATGCCGTATGGCAGCGTCCGTCCTGGCCGTTCTCCGGGCGGGAAAAACAGCGCAACGGCACGGCTGCCGGCCAGTTCCGCGACGACTTCGGGTTTTTCGCCGAGGAAGCCGCCGAGACCGCAGCCCGAAGCAGCCGCTTTCCGCCCAACAGCAAGCCGGCCAGGGCGCTGGCGGCGCTCAACCTGGGGCCCAATGCCACCCTGGAGGAGGTCAAGGCCCGCTACAAGGCACTGGCCAAGGAGCTACATCCGGACCGCAACGGCGGCGACAGCGCAGCGGAAGAACGGCTAAAAATCATAAACTTGGCGTATTCGGACTTGAAGGCCGCCTTCTAGTGATGTTCAACAGAAGGGGCGCAGGTCCGACCCCCCACCCTTGCTTTCATGACTGAACGACGGAATTCCTAATTCATGGCGACTGCAGACCCCACGGCCCTGGGCGGCGAGATGCCGGAGCAGGGCCCGGATATCGAAGTCTCGGTGCGGCAGACCTTCGGCATCGACAGCGATATCCAGGTACCGGCTTACAGCCAGGCCAGCGACTACGTGCCCGACGTCGACGAGTCCTACCGTTTCGACCACGACACCACGATGGCGATCCTGGCCGGCTTTGCCCACAACCGCCGTGTCATGATCCAGGGCTATCACGGCACCGGCAAGTCGACCCATATCGAGCAGGTCTCCGCGCGCCTCAACTGGCCCTGCATCCGCATCAACCTGGACAGTCACATCAGCCGCATCGACCTCGTTGGCAAGGACGCCATCGTGCTGAAGGACGGCAAGCAGGTGACCGAGTTCCGCGAGGGTCTGCTGCCCTGGGCGCTGCAGCGCCCGACGGCGCTGGTCTTCGACGAATACGACGCCGGGCGCCCGGACGTGATGTTCGTCATCCAGCGCGTGCTGGAGGTGGAGGGCAAGCTGACCCTGCTGGATCAGAACCGGGTCATCCGCCCGCATCCAGCCTTTCGCCTTTTCGCCACCACCAACACCATCGGCCTGGGCGACACCACCGGCCTCTACCACGGCACCCAGCAGATCAACCAGGGCCAGATGGACCGCTGGAACATCGTCGCCACC
>NZ_JANQKD010000003.1 GCF_028281305.1 Pelagibius sp.
CCAGAAATGGTTGATCCGAGCCTCTCCCGGCATTGGACCATCTTGGTGATACGATACCGTGTCATACCCGCCAATCGCGACGGCCAACTGGTTTCCTGCGGACGCGGGCAAAGAGGCGATGGCAAGAGTCGCTACTGTAGCAAGTGCTGTTACAGATTTTCTGATCATATTAGTCTCCATACGAAGTACCGTTGATGCGGTTAGTATGGTTCTACTAATAAAACGAACAGATCACTTACCAATCACTTTTATGCCAGAGAGAAGTTACCCAGATAAACATCTTGTGTTTTGATTTCATATCCGACATCTCCCATTTGGTTCCCTTCGCCGCAGCCTCTATCGCCCTCTCTTGGCGAAGCTCTTTCTTCAGCTTGGTAAGGTTTTTCCACTCCATGTCCGCGCGGATAAGGCCATTGAATGGCTCGGCCCCCGAGAAGCCAGATGCAAGACCAACCGGTAGGTAGTGAAACTCGTCACAGAGTTAGACGAGTTATCCGCCGTTGCTCGCTGAGCCTTGGCTTCAATCGCAACACGCCCACATGTGGGGGTATTTCGACATGTCGAGGTAATGCTGTCCGCCGCAATCTGACGCCCGATGCTTCTCGTTCTTCCAGGCTTTAGTGTGTTCGGTGTGTACCGTCTTGGCAGCATCCCGGAAGGCCGGTACAGCTTCTCTCCTGCGCCTGCGCGCGGGGCGCGGGGTTCGAATCCCGCCCCATCCGCCATTCGCCGCCGATTGAGGGACGCTCTGCTCTCTGGTTCAATGGCCGCTGTGCGGACTTTTCGGACCTTCGTCCACCTGATCGCATTCAAAGGTCGTGGAAGAAGTAAAAGAGATTTCCATAGGCATCGCGAACCGTAAACTGACGCAATCCCCACGGCTTGTCGCAAGGCCCTTGGAGAACATCTGCACCTAGCCGTACCAGTTCTGAGTGTGATTCATCCACGGATTCAGTGAAAACCCAGAACACGCCAGGTGAGATTTTCTGGGCGGTTTTTCGGAAGAAGATCGCGCAATCCCCGTGCGCTACAGCGCCAATGCTTCCTTCTTCATTGTACCACGCGATTTCGAAGCCGAGCTTGTCGCGGTAATACTCCTGCGCTTCTCGCACATTCGGTACTGCAAGTTCGGGTGTGGGCTGTGAAATCTTCATCCGGATACTCTCCAATGGCGAATCAATGTTTCGCATTTTCATCGCGCGTGGCCAGCCAATTGCTGCGTTTCTGCCGACGAAGCATATGGCCGCTTTGGCACAACACTGCATGAAGGCACCTCGAAGAACCTTCTGCTTTTGACCTGACTGCCTTCGCTCCTGTCACCACGGTGACAAGAGGGCTGTGGTTCTGTGCCGTCCTGTCCACCCAGTGGGAGAGTACGTCATGAAGAGAACAGCCGTAAATCCGTGGCCGTGGTCCTTGAACTACGGCTACAACCAAGCCGAAATCCTTGAAGGTGCGAAGCGACATCTGGTTTGTGCAGGGCAGACCGCCGTGGACGCAGAGGGCGCCCCACAACACCCAGGCGACATGCGCGCGCAGATCGCTTTGGCGCTTGATAACCTCGAAGCCGTCCTGAAAGCAGCGGACATGGGGCTTGCCAATGTCGTTCGCTTGGGAGTTTTCACGACCCACGTGGACGATGCTATGAAGCACTTCGACATCCTGGGCGCGCGGTTTGGACCCCCCGGTGTTTCACCGCCCATGACGCTGCTTGGCGTAACCCGCCTTGCTTTGCCGCCTCTGCTCTTCGAGATCGAAGCCACAGCGGCAGACTGATCACAGTATCTGTCCGCATTGGAATCCAAAGGCCATCCGCGCTAAGGTCTTCGCTATAAGCCATTGGAAAACAGAGCCCAATGCGTCGCTCAGAAAGACTGTTTCGGATCGTGAACGAAATGCGCAGCCGAGGGGTCAGCCGCGCCGCGGACCTGGCCGCGCATTTCGAGGTGAGCGTGACCACGATCTATCGGGATATCGCCCATCTTCAGGCCTCCGGGCTGCCGATCGATGGGGAGGCCGGGATCGGCTATCTGCTCCGTCCGGGCTTTGACCTGCCGAATGTGACCTTCACGCATGATCAGGTTGATGCCCTAGCAGTCGGTTTGTCTTTCGTGGAGCGCACCGGCGATCCGGTGCTCGCCTCCGCAGCGCGGGAAGCACGGGCCAAAATACAGGCGAGCATGCCTGCACCGGAAGAGCGCAAGCTGGCCGATGCTCCGTTTTACAGCCTTCAGCCCAAACGAGGCGCATCGCAAGACAACGGCCTCCTTCGGGAGGCAATCCGCAATCAACGTGTCGTCGAGATCGTCTACAAGAGTGGCGAAGGTAACCTCTCGCGCCGACGCGTGCGTCCGCTCGTGATTTGGGACCTGCCTGACGGTTGGATGGTCTCCGGCTGGTGCGAACTCAGGGAGGGGTTCCGGACGTTCCGATGGGACCGGATCACGGAACTCACCAAGACGGAAGACAGGTTCGAAGAAGACGAGGAGACCGGCCTGATTGCCTTCATGGAGTTGGAGCGCTGCCACGCCTGAAGTCAGCCGCGGTCATGCGCTGCCCCCAGAAGGGCTTCGTTCTCATTTTCGTCACGCCCGGCCCGCCAAATGCGATGGTCCCTGCACCACAACCCTGGAGCACGACATGACGACATCGGTCTTTGATCCACTGGTCGAGGTAGAGGTACTTGAACAGCTCGAGTTTCGTGAGCTCGCGGGCTTCAACGAGGGCGCGGTGGGCGTCTTCTGGGCTGACGCGGGCGCCACCGGCCCTTGGGAAATGCACCCGGACTGCGAAGAGTTCCTCATGGTGCTGGAAGGCGAAGTCGAGGTCGAAATCCTGCCCGAAGACGGTGGGCCCGCAGAGGTGCGGCGGCTTCGGGCAGGCGCCGCCACAGTCGTGCCGCGCCGCTGCTGGCACCGGCATACCATCCTGAAGCGCACCAAAGAGCTCTACCTGACGCCTGGCGCCACGGAAAACTCTGACGCCGAAGACCCGCGATCGAACGCCGACGAATGAACGCGGGGCGGCCCGGGCGAAGCAGCATCCAGCCGAGGCCCACGCCTTCCATGCCCCGGCAGAAGAGGCCGCTGAACGCTGCCCCGTTGTCTTTGCCCGCCTTAGCACCATGATCATTGGGGGTGCCGGCACCCGAATCGGCTTGCCGACAGAGGCCGGCGCGCCTAGGTTCCGGCCGCCGCCAGCAGGAGAATCAGGAGGTTTCTGTGGGTCTTGTGGCCGAAGTCGTTTTGCCGATCGCGTTGGCGTTCATCATGTTTGCGCTCGGCCTGGGCCTCACGTTCGATGACTTTGCGCGCGTCGTGCGGCGTCCGCGGGACTTCGTCGTCGGGGCTCTGTCGCAGATTCTGCTGCTGCCCGCAGTCGCTTTCCTGATCGTCAGCCTGTGGTCGCTGCCGCCGGAGCTGGCGCTGGGGGTCATGATCATCGCGGCGGCCCCGGGCGGCGTGACCTCGAACATTCTGACTGCCTTTGCCCGCGGCGATGTCGCCCTGTCGATCTCGCTGACAGCGGTCATCAGCCTGCTCAGCGTCATCACCATCCCTCTCGTTGTCGTCTTCTCCTACAACCAATTCATGGGCGGCGATGTCGGCGCCGACGTCTCGGTCGCCAAAACGGCCATAAGCGTCTTCGTCATCGTCACCATCCCGGCGCTTCTCGGCCTGCTGCTGCGCCATAGCGCCGAGGGCTTTGCGCTTCGTTTCGAGCCTCTGGCGCGCCGGATTTCAACGTGGTTGTTCGCCCTGGTGCTGGCCGGCGCGATTTATCAGGAGCGGGCCAGCATTGTCGAGTACCTGGCCCAGGCGGGCCTCGTGACCCTGGTGCTCAACGTCGTCATGATGGCTCTGGCCTATCTCATCGCGCGGCTCTTCGCGTCGGGCATCCGCCAGCGGGTCGCTATCTCCATCGAATGCGGGCTTCAGAACGGTACTCTTGCGATCGCGGTCGCGACCCTGCTGTTCGGCGGCGGCCTCGTGACCGTGCCGGCGGCAACCTATAGCGTGCTTATGTTCGCCACCGCCCTGGTCTACATCGCCTTCCTGCGCCAGCGGATGCCCGCGCCACAGCAGGTCGCGGACGAGGTGGTCTAGGGCCTCCACGAATCCCTGGCACAACGCGCCAACGGCGATCACAGATTGGTGATCTGCGCCGCGGGGCTTAGTTCGGGTAGAGTCTGCCGGTCCAGCGTGACCGACCGCGGTCTGAAGGGACCGGAAGCGCCAGTTCCGGCCTACGCTGGGTGCAGCCGCATCCTTCAGGGATCCCGCGATGAAGCGACAGAAGCGCAAGACGACGACCAAACGGAAAGAGGCCGGCCCCTCCAGCGGGCAGCCTGCGGCCGCCACGGCCCCACGGAAGAAGTTGCGCAGCCGGCGCGACCTGTTGCAGAACGCCGGTTACGGCGTTCTCGGCCTGGGTGTGTTCGGCGCAGGCGGGTGGTATCTCGCAAGCAGCGTCCACGCCAGCATCCTCGAGCGCGACTTTTCGCGCCTCGGAAACGGAATCCCGACCGTCGTGCAGATCCACGATCCGCAGTGCCCCCAGTGCCGTGATCTGCAGCGCGAGGTATGCAAGGCGCTTTCGGAATTGGACGACGCGGAGATCCAGTATCTGGTCGCCGACATCCGCCAACCCGAAGGACGGGCGTTCGCCGCGGAAAACCGCGTCGGCCATGTCACCGTGTTGCTCTTTGACGGCAAGGGAACGCGCCGCGGCGTTATGGTCGGCCAGAACAGCAGCGATGTCCTGCTGAGCGAGTTCAGGAACCTGATTCGCAGGTCCGCTTCAGGATAGGGTCATCCCCTTCCCTGCTCTGCAGCACGCCTAACGTCAGCTGCCGCTTCGCAGCAGGCCGGTTGCAAGATGGCGGAACGCCTCGACGGCGCGCAGGAAAACCGCGTGGGGATCGTCAGCGGCGGCGATCCAGAGCGAGGCGTTGAGGGCCGTCCCGTTGAGCAGCCGCGCGGCCGCTTCGGCATCGACCGGTTTGACGGTCCCGGCATCGATCAGCGCCTGAATCAGCGCCGTCGTTCTCTGCAGGCAGGCGCTCTGGTTCGGCCATTGTGACGGGTCGCCGAGCACGGCCGGCCCGTCCAGCAGCATGATACGCTGGATCTCCGGCTCCAGCGCCATCTCGATGTAGGCGGCATACTCATCGAGAAACCCCTGCCAGGGATCTTGTGCCTGGTCGTGAACGCTGTGCAGGTGCGCCAGCATCTCCGTGTCGATCTGGTCGATCACCGCCTGCAGCAGCCCCTTCTTGTCGCCGAAGTTATGATAGAGCGCACCCCGCGTGAGGCCGGCTGCGGCAGTCAGGTCGTCCATGGACGCCGCCGCATAGCCTTTGTCCGCGAAAGCCCTCCGCGCGGCCTTGATCAGCTTCGCCCGGGTCTCCTCCACCATCTGCGCACGCCGTTGTGCGGCCACCGCTCCCTCCTCCTCAAGACATACGCCGCGTATATTTGTTGACATACGCTTCGTATGCCCTTAGATGCCGACATACGTCCCGTATGTCAACCGCCGCATGTCATTGCCCATTCGGCCCGATGCAACCTGATCGGAAAGGCCCGATCGAGCAGGAGCAAATCCATGACCAAACGCGATGCAGTCTTCCCGGCCGGCCGTCAGGCGCTCTACGAGATACACCATTACTCGGCGGCCATCCGCTCCGGCGACCTCCTGTTCGTCTCCGGCCAGGTCGGCAGCCGCGAGGATGGATCGCCCGAGCCCGATTTCGAGAAGCAGGTCCAGCTTGCCTTCGACAATCTTACGGCCGTCCTGAAAGCTGCCGGCTGCACATTTGACGACGTTGTCGACGTGACCACCTTCCACACCGACCCGGCGGCGCAGGTCGAGACGGTCTCCGCAGTTCGGCTGAGGGCGGTCGGCGAACCGCCCTACCCCAACTGGACCGCGGTCGGTGTGACCTGGCTTTCGGGCTTCGACTTCGAGATCAAGGCCATCGCCCGCATTCCTCAAGCCGCCTGAACGCCTGGCGGCAAGCGGTGCCGCAATTACACGGCGCTCTTTGAGGCCGTAGAACCATTCCTCTACACGGAGACGGAGATGACACTTCCCCAGACGATGCGGGGCATGGTCCTGACGGGCCATGGCGGCCTAGAGAAGCTGGAATGGCGCGAGGATCTTGCGGTTCCCAACCCGGGCGCGGATGAAGTCCTGATCAGGGTCGCGGCCTCTTCGGTGAACAACACCGACATCAACACGCGCACCGGCTGGTATTCCAAGAGCGTGCGCGGCGATACGGCCTCCGGCGCGACGCAGGGCTACGGCGCCGCAGCGGATGCCGACGGCGGCTGGTCCGGTGTGGCGTTTTCCTTTCCGCGCATCCAGGGCGCGGACTGCTGCGGCGAGATCGTGGCAGCCGGGGCCGCGGTGCCGGCGGCAAGGATCGGGGAACGCGTCCTCGTGCGCGCCCTGCAGTCCACGGCATCGCCGGGGTCCGGGCCGGCCACGGCCACCTTTGGGTCGGAGTGCGACGGCGCTTTCGCAGACTACGCCCTCGCCCGCTCAGAGGACGCGATTGCCGTGCGTTCAGACCTTTCGGATGTCGAACTCGCCTCCTTCCCTTGCGCCTTTTCGACGGCCGAGGGCATGGTCCAACGCGGCGGTCTTGGCGCGGAGCGGGTGCTGATCACGGGTGCTTCGGGGGGTGTCGGCTCGGCCGCGATCCAGCTGGCCAAGCGGCGCGGCGCCGAGGTGACGGCTTTGACCAGCGCATCCAAGGCCGATGAACTGCGCGCGCTCGGCGCGGACGTGACGCTCGATCGCGATGCGCCGCTTCCGGAGCACGGCTTCGACATCGTGCTCGACCTGGTCGGCGGGCCGCGCTGGCCGGATCTGGTCGGCGGGCCGCGCTGGCCGGATCTGATCGACGCCCTTTGCGATGGCGGGCGCTACGTCACCGCCGGCGCGATTGCCGGCCCCATCGTGGAGTTGGATCTGCGTACGCTTTACCTGCGCGATCTCTCCTTCTTCGGCTGCACGCACCAACCGGCCAATGTGTTCACCGATCTGGTGCGCTACATCGAGGCGGGCGAGATTCGCCCGACCGTCGCGCAGACCTACGGGCTGGCGGACCTGCGCGCCGCCCAGGAAGCCTTCCTGACCAAATCCCACGTCGGCAAAATCGGCATCCGGGTTCACGACTGAGCCAGGCAACCGATCATGGCACGACGAGAACGAGCTTTCCGGCCTGTCCGTCGGCAGCCGCCGTATGCGCCCGGGCAGCCTCCGGCAAGCGGTAGGTCGTGATCTCCGGCAGCGGCAACTGACCTTCCGCGAAGAGCTGGCCGAGCTGCTCGAGCGCGGCCCGGTTAGGCACGACCTGGAGCATATGCCCTTCGACAGCCATGCCGCCGGGGATCTGCGGGGGCTGCACGGTGGAGACAACCCGGCCGCCTGGCCGAACCCAGGCGATTGCGCGCTCCAAGAGCGGGCCGCCAACCGTATCGATCAGCAAGTCAACGGCTGGCGACGCAGTATCGAGCCTGTCTTCATCCGTGGCGAGACGCTGAACATCGGCCGGCAAATCCGCGCGCCCCAGGTCGTGTGCAGTGGCGGCGGCCCATACTTGCGCATCCCGCAGAACAGCAAGCGCCAGGCACAAACGCCCGACGTTGCCGGCAGCACCGAGAACGAGCACGGTCTGGCCCGGGCGAAGGTCGCCGAGACCGTTCACGAGCTGATGGGCCGCGAGTCCGACGACCGGAACGGACGCGGCTTCGATAAGCTTCAGTTCCTGCGGAAGCGCGGCGAGCGCGGACTGCGGAAGGACTGCGCGCTCGGCATAGGCGCCGGGACGCCCGATCGGAATCATGCCGAACACCGCGTCGCCCAGCCTGAAGTCGGTCGCCGCCGCACCGGCCGCGGCGACGATACCGGCGATGTCCCAACCGAGGATCGCCGGCAACGGCAGCGGCATCAGCCCGGCAAGCGCACCCGAACGGATCTTCCAATCGAGCGGGTTGATCCCGGCCGCACGGACATCGACAACGACCTCGTCCGGACCGGGGGTCGGATCCGGGGCCTCCTCGAAGCGCAACACCTCGGGTTCGCCATAAGCGTGCATTCGAACGGCTTTCATGGCGCCGCCTCCCCGCTGCCGGCAGCGGCATAGGGGACATGCATCGGCGGCCAGCCTTTGCACAGCCGGGTGACAAGCTCAGCATCGCCGTGTTGCGTCATCGCGCAGCTCCGTTCTTGGTTGGAGAGCAGCCCGGCGGCTTGAGACCGCCGGGCCCTGGTTCAGGCCGCTGCACTCCGCTGTGGAATCCCCTCGCCGCTGATGGCCCGGCGAAAGAGCGCTTGCATCTCTGCGACGCTCGCCGGTCTTGGATTGGTGGCCGCGCAGGCATCGGCAAGCGCGTGATCCGCCAGATGCGGCACGTCTTCATCCGTGACACCCATCTCTCCTAGGTTGACGGGGATGCGCATCGCCTGATTGAAAGCCAACACCTTGGCTATGAGATCCTGCACAACGTCATCGGTGCTGCGACCCTGCCTTTCGATGCCCATGTGCTCGGCGATCTCGGCGTAGCGCTCGCCGGCGACCGTGGCGTTCCAAGCGATGACGTGTGGCATGAGCACGGAGTTGATAACCCCGTGCGCAAGGGTGTGATACATGCCGCCGACCTGGTGCGACATGGCGTGGATGAAACCGAGACTCGCGTTGTTGAAGGCCATGCCGGCAAGGAACTCGGCATAGGTCATGTCGGATCGTGCGCCGCGATCCTTGCCGTCGCGGTAGGCGTCGACCAGCGACTTTTCGATCAGCTCGACCGCCCGAAGCGCGCCCGGGTCGGTCAGATGGCTGGCAGCGGTCGACACATAGGCTTCGAGTGCATGGCTGAGGGCATCCATACCCGTCGCTGCGGTCAGACCTGCCGGCATTCCCTCCATGAGCTTAGGGTCATCGACCGAAACGCTTGGGGTGCAGCGCCAGTCGACGACCGGCAGCTTCGACCGGGCTTCCTCGTCGGTGATGATGGCAAAACGGGTGATCTCGCTGGCCGTGCCGGAAGTGGTGTTGACGGCAAACATCGGCGCCATCTTGACCCGCATCCGGTCGACGCCGGCATAGTCGCGGATCGATCCGCCGTTGGTGGCAACGATGCCGATCCCCTTGCAGCAGTCGTGCGGAGAGCCGCCACCGAAGGAAACAAGAAAATCGCATTCTTCGCGGGCATAGATGGCCGCCCCCTCGTCACACTCTGCGACCGTGGGGTTCGGCGTCACCTGGTCGTAGACGACGTAATCGATCCCCTTCGCCTCGAGCCGCTCGATAAGCGGCTTCGTTGCATGGACCTCCCTGTGGAGTGGCTCATCCGTAACGATCAACGCTTTTTCAAAGCCTTGGGACGACATCTGGTCGACAGCCGCGTCAAGCGCACCGTCGCCCGCGATGTTCATGGGGGGCAGGAAGAAGAAGTCGGGCATGGCAATTCTCCGGAATCTCGGGTTCTGACACCAATCCGAAAATGAGGCCGGGCGGACCGCTTCACAGCGTGAAGCGATCGGCACGAACGCTTGGGGAGCGGGCCTCGCCGCCAATCCGCGCAGGCCCTCAGTACCCGGCCTCAGTCGGAGGGGGCGATCAGTTCAGCTTGACGTAGACGGCCTTGGTCTCGGTAAAGGCCTCAAAGGCCTGGCGGCCGCGGTTGCGCCCCCACCCGGACTGCTTGTAACCGCCGAAGGGCATCGCGGCGTCAAAGACGTTGTAGCAGTTCACAAAGACCGTCCCGGCACGGACCGCCTTGGCGACATGATGGGTCTTGCGGACGTCTGTCGTCCAAATGCCGGCGCCAAGACCGTAGTCGGAATCATTGGCGCGCCGGACGACATCATCGATCTCGGAGAACCGCTCAATCGACGCGACGGGACCGAAGATTTCTTCGCGAACGATCGACATGTCCGGATCGACGTCGGTGAAAAGCGTCGGCTGGACGAAGTAGCCCTTGTCACTTGCCCGGGCGCCGCCGACCGCGACGGTTGCGCCGTCCGACTTGCCGGCATCGATGTAGCCCATCACCGTGTTGAGCTGGTTCTGGGAGACGAGCGGCCCCATGTCGGTGCTGGGTTCCTGGCCTGAGCCGAGACGGATCTTCTTGGCTTCCTCGACCATGCCCGCCACGAACTTGTCATAGACCTTGTCTTCGACATAGATCCGCGTGCCTGCGCAGCAGCACTCGCCCTGGTTAAAGAAGACGCCCATCGCAACGCCGGCAATGGCATCATCGAGATCCGCATCGGCGAAGATGATGTCCGGCGACTTTCCGCCAAGCTCCAACGTCACCTTCTTGAGGTTCGAGTCGGCGACCGACTTGAGCAAGCCTCGGCCGGTGCGGGTGGAGCCCGTGAAGCCGATCTTGTCTACCTGCGGATGTTCCACGAGGCGTGCGCCCGCGTCTGTGCCGTAGCCATGAACGATGTTGATGACGCCAGGCGGCACACCGGCCTCAAGCGCCAGCTCGCCGAAGCGCGTGATCGACAGCGGCGTTACCTCGGAAGGCTTCAGCACGACCGTGTTCCCGGCGGCGAGCGCGCCCGCCATCTGCCAACCTGCGGCGATCAGAAGCGGGTAGTTCCAGGGCGTGATGAGACCGACGACGCCGACCGGCTCTTCGACCGTGTAGGCGTGGAACTCCGCGCCCGGTATCGCGAAGTCCGATGTCGGCACCACATGGCCTTCGCGCGTGCGGGCATGGGCGGCCATGTAATGGAAGAGGTCCGCGGTCAGAGGAATATCCGCCACGCGGGCAACCTTTACCGGCTTGCCGTTGTCGAGGCTTTCGATCCAGGCCAGTTCCTCACCGTTCTCCTCGATGAGGTCGCCCAGTTTCTGCAGAATGCGCTGACGCTCGGCAGGAAGCATGCTCGGCCAGGGCCCTTCGTCGAAGGCTTTGCGCGCTGCGGCGACCGCAGCGTCGACATCTGTGGCATTGCCGAGCGCGACCGAGGCAAGCGCCTCCTCGGTTGCCGGATTGAGCGTCTCAAAGGTTTGTCCAGATTTCGCGTCGACCCACTCGCCGTCAATGAGAAGCCGGTGGGTCCGGTTGAGGAAACTCTCGGCGGGACCGAGTGAGGACTTGAGAGGCGTTACGACGTTCACCGCGAAGCTCCTTTCCAGTTCCGAGTTGCATCGACCGGTTCGGCGCGGACTGCAGTCGGCCTCCGAACCCAGGAGCTATGGTGAAGACTTGAACGCGCCGCGTATTCCAAGGACGCGGCACGGATTCTGAATTCCCTGATCCCACCGACATGAAAGTCGGAGCAGGCCCGAAATCACCGAAGAGAGTCGCCGGCGACTTAGGCCTAGGCTTTGCGACCAAGCTCAAGCAGAAGCTGGGTCTTCATCAGGTCGCGTGCCTTTGCCGGTGTCACCCGCGACCCCCGGATCAGCATGGCGCCGGCAAGGCCGTCCATCAGTGCAGCGAGGCGCCATGCCGCCGCCTCTGTATCGATCCGCTGCGACCCTCTTTTCTTCCCTGTCCGAACGAGCAGGTCTGCGATCAGCTGGTGCCACTCCGCCATGGACGCATTCATGACTTGCGCCAGACGGTCGTCGCGATGCGCCTCGTCCTGCGCATTGAGCCAGAGGCGCCAATGCCGCATGTCCCCGTCTTCGACCATCCAGTCGGCCAGACGTTCGAGCGCCTCCAGCCCTGGCAAGCCCGCCACCAGCGCCTGCACCTCGTCAATCTCCCGCCTTGCAGCCAGGCGCACGGCTTCGGCCCGCAGTTCGGCCCACGACGGAAAGTAGTGGTGCAAGAGCCCGGAACCGACCCCAAGGGCCTTGGTCACGTCGCGCGTCGCCGCTTGTGCCAATCCCCTGCGAAGCACGGCTTCCGTTGCGGCTTCGACGATCTGGCGGCGGCGCTCGGCACCCGACAGACGCGCCATTGCAATGTCTCCTTGAAGCTTGGATCTGTGTTGAACATATGCTCAATTGAACAATTGCTCAACTCAGGAAATCGCATGCGCCAAGAAAACCACGTCATCGTCGTCGGCGGCGGAGCCGCAGGACTGGCCGCCGCTGCGGCCGTGGAACAAGCCGGCCTCTCCTGCCAGCTGCTGGAAGCGCAGGCGTGCCTGGGGGGCCGCATCCGGACGGTCCCGCTGCGCAGCGGCGGCGTCTTCGACGAGGGCGCGCAGATGGTGAACGGCGACATGCACGCCGTCCTCGACCTTGCAGCGCGGGCAGGCCTGCACCTGTCGCCGGTCCCGCGGGCCGGGATCGGCCTTTGCCTGGCTCAGGGGAGCACCCGGCGCTTCGAAGATCTGATTTCAGTCGGCGAACTGCATGAACTTCTGGAGGAACAGGTGCTGCGCTGGGACAGCCCCGGCGAGGCGCTCCGCGCGCTGCGCCTGAAGCTCGCGTGGTGGAACACCCCCTGGGAAAGCCTTGGCGAAGCGGGGCGCGGGCTGCGGCTGCTGGTCGCAAAGCGGACTGCCCCGAAGGAGAGCCTTGCCGAGGCTCTGCGCGGCTTGTTGTTGGAGGCCGAAGAGCACGCCATGGCCTACTCCCACTTCTCCGAGGTCCTCGGCGCCGCACCGGAGGACATCCATGCGCAGGCGGTGAGAGACATCTTCGCGCGCTACGCTTCGGAGCGGGATGACCTGGAATTCCAGATCGCCGGCGGCATGATCGGGATCGTCGACCAGCTTGCATTGGAGCTGCGCCACAGACCGCGCCTGAGCACGCCCGTTGAGCGCATTCGCGCCACCGGCGATCGGGTGGAGGTCGTCGCGGCAGCGGAGACCTGGACAGCCGATCATGTGATCGTGGCCGTGCCGCCGCCCGCGGCCCGGCGGATCACTTTCGAAGTGGACAGCGGCGATGAGCTGGCAGCGCTTCTGGCGTCCTTCACGGCCGGCGCCATGATCAAGACGGTCCTCGTTTTCGATCGCGCATTCTGGCGTCTCAAGGGACTCAGCGGCGCGGCGCTCTTCGCGGACACACCGGGCCTGGCGGTGGTCGATGGAAGCGGCGACGGCCCCTTCCCGTCCCGGCTCACCGCCTTCCTCGGCGGCCCCCTCGCGCGCCAATGGGCTGCGCTGTCGCAGGAGGCGCGCCAGGACCTGCTCCTGGGCCGCCTGAGCCACGCCTTTGGCGAGGGCGTCCGCGCGCCTTTGGAGACCGCCGAAGCGGTCTGGATCGACCATCCCTGGTCCGGCGGCGGTTACAACGCGACCGTCCGGGTCGGCGGCAATCCCGACGCGGTCGCCCGGCTGGCCGCCTGGGGCGGCCGGGTCCGCTTCGCCGGGGCGGAAGTCGATGACCGGTTCTGGGGCTATGTGGAGGGCGCTATCCACAGCGGGCGTTCCGTCGCCGCACAGATCACCGGCAACGCTGCTGGCGATGTCATTTGTGAGACTGCGGAGCCCCAAGGGGCTTTTGGGGGGAGCCGCCCGAAGGCGGAAAGGGGTGTTGTCTCAGAGCGGTAGAGGCACTTCTTCAACACTGCCCTCGACACCGCTATGTGACATTTGGACGAAACAGCAAAAAATGATGGCGCGCCTCTTGTTAGAACGATTCTAAATCCTACATCATTAGAATAATTCTAATTCCTGTGCGCACAACTCACGGAGCGGAGACGAAAATGGACGGCGGCAGCAAATGCCCGGTAACCGGCCGGGTTCACATTTCCAATCGCGACTGGTGGCCGAACCAGCTCAATCTCAAGATGCTTCACCAGAACTCCTCCCTGTCCGATCCGATGGGCGGGGCCTTCGACTATGCGGAAGCGTTCAAGACCCTCGACCTGGACGCCCTGCGAAAGGACGTCTTCGAACTGATGAAGACCTCGCAGGACTGGTGGCCGGCCGATTACGGTCACTACGGCCCCCTCTTCATCCGCATGGCCTGGCACAGCGCCGGCACCTACCGCACCGCTGATGGCCGTGGTGGCGGCGGGTCCGGCACCCAGCGCTTCGCCCCCCTCAACAGCTGGCCCGACAACGCGAACCTCGACAAGGCGCGGATGCTGCTCTGGCCGATCAAGCAGAAGTACGGAAAGAAGATCTCTTGGGCCGACCTGATGATCTTCGCCGGCAACTGCGCGCTTGAGTCCATGGGCCTCAAGACCTTTGGCTTCGCCGGTGGCCGCGAGGACATCTGGGAGCCGGAAGAGGACATCTACTGGGGTTCGGAGAGCACCTGGCTGGACGACAAGCGCTACTCGGGCGACCGCGACCTGGAGAACCCGCTGGCCGCCGTGCAGATGGGCCTGATCTATGTGAACCCGGAAGGCCCGAACGGCAACCCGGACCCGGTTGCCTCGGGGCGCGACATCCGCGAGACCTTCGGCCGCATGGCGATGAACGACGAGGAAACCGTTGCGCTCGTCGCCGGCGGCCACACCTTCGGCAAGTGTCACGGCGCCGGCGATGCCGCGCTGGTCGGACCGGAGCCCGAGGGCGCGGGCATCGAGGAGCAGAGCCTGGGCTGGAAGAGCAGCTTCGGCAGCGGCAAGGCCGGCGATGCCATTACCAGCGGCATCGAGGGCGCCTGGACGCCCACGCCGATCACCTGGGACAACAGCTACTTCGACACTCTCTTCGGCTATGACTGGGAACTGGTGAAGAGCCCGGCCGGCGCCAACCAGTGGGCGCCAAAGGACGGCGCCGGGTCGGACACGGTGCCCGACGCCCACGACCCGTCCAAGCGCCACGCGCCGATGATGACCACGGCAGACATGGCCCTCAGGATGGATCCCATCTACGAGCCGATTTCGCGGCGGTTCCATGAGAACCCGGACGAATTCGCCGATGCTTTCGCGCGCGCCTGGTTCAAGCTGACACACCGCGACATGGGCCCCCGGGCACGGTACCTCGGCAAGGAGGCGCCGGAGGAAGTGCTGCTGTGGCAGGACCCGGTTCCCGAGCCTACGCATCACCTGATCGACGATCAGGACGTTGCCGCGCTGAAGGACAAGATCCTGGCCTCCGGGCTTTCCGTCTCTGAACTGGTGTCGACCGCCTGGGCCTCGGCTTCGACCTTCCGCGGCTCCGACAAGCGCGGCGGGGCCAACGGGGCGCGCATCCGCCTGGCGCCGCAAAAGGACTGGGAGGTCAATCAGCCGGACCAGCTCGCCACGGTGCTGGGTACCCTTGAAGACATCCAGAAGGATTTCAACGCTGCGCAGGCGAACGGCAAGATGGTCTCGCTCGCCGACGTTATCGTTCTCGGTGGCAGCGCCGCCGTCGAGCAGGCAGCCAAGAACGGCGGTCAGGACGTTACGGTGCCCTTCACACCGGGGCGCACGGATGCCTCGCAGGAGCAGACCGATGTCGAGTCTTTCGCGGTGATGGAGCCGATCGCCGACGGCTTCCGCAATTATCAGAAGGGCAAGTACAGCGTCTCTGCCGAAGAGTTGCTGGTGGACCGGGCGCAGTTGCTCACGCTGACCGGACCTGAGATGACGGTCCTCGTTGGCGGCCTGCGGGTGATCGGTGCCAACGTCGGAGGCTCCAAGCATGGTGTCTTCACTGACCGGCCGGAGACCCTGAGCAATGACTTCTTCGTCAACCTGCTCGACATGGGCACGACCTGGAAGGCCGCGTCCGCCGATGATGACGTTTTCGAGGGCCGTGACCGGGCGTCGGGTGAGCTGAAGTGGACCGGCACGCGGGCCGACCTCATTTTCGGCTCCAACTCCCAGCTTCGCGCCCTGGCGGAGGTCTACGGATGCGCGGACTCGCAGGAAGCCTTCGCGAAGGACTTCGCTGCGGCCTGGACCAAGGTGATGAACCTGGACCGCTACGACTTGGCGTAGATTCGGCGGGGAGTGTCCCTTCCCTCCTTCGAAGACAGTGATGCGTTAAGATGCATCGGGCGGGCCTTTCGGTCCGCCCTTTGCTTTGAAGGCCAGGCAGTCCGGTGCTCCGGGTGTCTGGACGAGGCCTAAGTACACCGCGGGGGTCGGCACGCCTAGAGATTGCCGTAGATGAAGTTTGCCCGCGGCTCAAAGGCGCCGAAGGCGATCGCGAGGATCAGAAGGGCAAACCAGCACGCTGTGAGGGTGATCGCCAGCGGGCGCGGCAGTCGTCGGATAAGCTGTGTATAGAGCCACATTCACCCTGCTCCCAAAACGAGGCGGCCGAAGACCTCGGCCATGGTGGCAAGATCGGGCTGGCGGACCAGTAGGAAGCCCAGCATTGCGAAATGCAGGGTCACGACACCGCCGCAGAAGTTCGCCGCAAAACGCAGAATCCGCTGCTCGTCCGGCAGTGGTCCCAACCGGCGGGCCACCTGCTGCCAGACAATGATGCCGAGACCGTGGTAAAGGCCCCATAGCAGGTAACGGAGCGACATTTCATGCCATAGCCCGATCGCCACCATGGTTGCCAGAGACGACAGTGCCGGGTTGCGGGTCACTGCGCTGATCCCGCCGTAGACGTACTGCCGCACGAGGCTGGTTAGCGAGATATGCCACCGTTGCCAGAAAACGGGCAGACTGGTGCTCAGAAAGGGCCAGTTGAAGTTCTCCATGACCCGGACCCCCAACAGCCGGGCGAAGCCTATCGCAATGTCGGACGCGCCCGAAAACTGCATGTAGAGGCCGAAGCCAATTCCCAGCATTGCAAGGTAGAGCCCTGCCCGCGACTCGGGCTCGGCAAGGCCGCCGGTCCAATCGCTGTAGAGTTGGGCAATCAGAAAGTTGCCGACGAAAGCGATCTTCACGTAGCCGTAAACCAAGCGCTCGAGGCCCTCTGAAAACAGCGCCGGATCCCAGCGGTGCCTCCGGCGGTCGCGGTCGAAGGCCGGATAGCGGTGAATCGGGCCGATAACCAGCGTCGGAAGGAAGAACAGGTATTCGCCGAGGTCAAAAAACGCCTTTGCCTCGAGCCGCCCCATATAGCGCTCCAGCACAAAGTGAACGCAGCGCAGTGAGTAGAAGGAGAGTCCGAGCGGGATGATGGTGCCCCGCAGAACGTCATCTCCAGCGGTCGAGCTGAGGACCTTGAAAAAAATCAGACAGGCCAACGCCGGCAACAGCGCCACGGCGGTTTGCGCCCCGCTCATTGTGGGGCGCCGCGTGAGCTGGGCTGTAGCCAAAGTCAGCAGCACCAGCAGTACTGCCGAGAGCGGTGCCTTGATGGCGAGAAAGACGAGGGTGATGGCGGCAAGAAGACGAAAACGCGACGCCGCCGGCCACAGCCAGAACAGGGTCGTTGTGCCCGAAATCCAGGCGAGCCACTCCATAGACAGATAACTCACCACAAACCCGCCCTTGCCGCGCTACGCCTTGCGTGTCGACCGCGCATGATGGCCGAGGCTATGCAGATAACGCCGCCGTGCCTCCTGGAAGTCAGGTGCCGGCCCCGTCTCAAGAGGCGGGTAACCGAGCCTTTCCAGCCAGTCCGCAGCCAGCGGGGCGAGCCTGGCGACCTGTGGCATCGGCAGTTCCCGCCAGCGGTCCCGACTGTTCGTGTGAACGCTGCTGCTCTGATAGCTCTTGTGGTCGCTGAACCCGAGATCGCCGACCCGCGCCAGCGCGCCTTCGGCGAAACCGGTATCTGTGTCGGCGCCCATAAAGCCGAGAATGTCCGTCAGACTTCCGGTGAGGTCGTCGACAAGATCCTCGTAGCGGAGGATCAGAACCTGCTGTGGGCGCCGCTGGCCCAGTGCTACCAGGGCCTCGCTGACGTCGATCCAGGAATGCAGGAAGGCTTCGATCGGCTGCGGCCAGCGGCGCACATAGTGATGAAGCACCTGAGGGTAGCTTCCCATGGCATCGCAGAACTCGCGGCAGCTCACCGCCACGCTGAAGGGATGGCGCAGGATCCCCAAATAGCGTACCCGGTCGCCGCAGAGCCGCTCGATCATCGGGATCTGGAAGGCGTCGAAGGCTGTTTTCTCGGCCCAGAAACGTTTGCCGGATTGCCGTGCGAAGTCGTCGAGGAAGCCGAAGCAAAGTGCCCGCAGGCGATCCAACGTTTCGCTTTCCTCGAAACCCAGGTATTCAAGTCCCGACAGCACGCCCATATCGGTACCTTCAGCGGTTACATCCGCCGCCAGAAAACGGGCTGCCGCCCCGAACAGATGAGTTTCGGGCGGAGCGGCGATTTCCGGATGGGCATCGAGCAACCGGCGCAGCAGCGTGGTGCCGGAGCGCGGATGCCCCAAGATGATGGTTCCGCTGATTGTCGAGGCAGCGCTCACGACCCTGTTTCTTTCAGCGACCGGCGATCACCCAGCTGCCGCTCAACGGCTTTCACTGCATGGTCAATGCTGATCATGCTCATGGTTTCGCGGGGACTCAGCTGAAGCCGGAAGGCCCGCTCCAGCGCCATCACGAACTCCAAGAATTTCAGTGAGTCGACGCTGCCCGTGTCGTCCAATCGGGTTTCCGCAGACAGACTCTCCGGCGGCACCCCCAGGGTCTCCGCCGCCACAGCCAGCACCTGGTCAAGCAGCGTTGCGCCCTGTCTCTGGCCGCTCTCTTCGGCCTCGGCTACCAGCCGGCGTAGCGCCTCGATCTCGACCTTGCCCGAAGGGCCGTAGGGCAGCGCCGGCAAGACCACGATGCGGTCAGGCACCTTCTCCGGTGCCAGCTCCTGCCGGCAATGCGCCATGACCGCTGGCGGCAAGTCGGTGTGCGAGCTCTCGGACGCTACAACGCAGCCGATCACGCGCTCACCCAAAAGACGGTCCGGCAGACCGACCGTCGCCGCCGCTGTCACCTCAGGAGCCGACAGCAGCGCCGTGGTCACGTCTTCGGGGTAGACATTGGTGCCGCCGCGCAGGATGACGCTCTTGATGCGGCCGACGATCCGGTAGAAGCCATCGGCATCGCGCATGCCGAGATCGCCGGTCTTCAGCCAGCCCTCTTCGGTGAGAACCGCCCGCGTTGCTTCCGGCGCCTTAAAGTAGCCGGCCATCACGTTGTCGCCGCGGATCCAAATCTCACCGGGCTGGCCATCGGCCGCCGGTCGGCCATCGGGATCGGCAAGCATCACCTCGCAGTCCACCGGCTTTCCGATGGTGCCTATGCGCCGCGTCTCCGTGCTGGGGCCACAGTAGAGCGCCTCGCAACAGGTTTCCGTCAGGCCATAGGCATTCACGACCATTATTTTGAAGCGCGCTTCTACCGTCTGCCATACGCCTTCGTCCAGCGGTCCGGCCGTGGAAACGGCGAAGCGAAACTCCGGATGGCGGAAGCTGTCATTGTAGTCCTCCGGCAGCATAGCCATCATACCCAGCACGGTCGGCACGGTGACGAGGTGGCTTGCGCGGTGTTGGTAGGCTGCGTCGAGCATCTGCCCAAGCGAATGCATTGCGACCGGTTGCGGGCGCACGACGGTCGCGCCGCTGGACAGCGCTTGAAGCGGGCCCTGGTTCAGGCCATCCGAGTGATGCAGGGGCAAGTGATTGACGATGACACTGTTCTCGCCGATACCGAACTGCCGCTGGAGGGTTTGCATCTGCACGGCCAGGTTCGCAAAGGTGATCTCCACCCCCTTGGGCTCCGAGGTGGTACCGGAGGTGAAGAGTATTAGCGCCGTGGCATCGCTTGCCGCGTGCGTCACCGGCGCTGTCTCGCTCTGCTCTTGGAGCATCGCCGGATAGCTGTCCGTGTTATCTCGAGACCGCCCGCGCAGCAGCAGACCGAAAGCGTTTTTCTGTACCTTCAACGGCTCGATCCGGATCACTGGCACTTCGAGACGGCTGCTCACCGCGAGGCTTCGCTCAACGACCGCCGTGTCGGCGAAGACGGCCGCAGGCTCTGCCCTTTCGATCAGCACCGTAAGCTCGGCGGCTGAGGCGGCGGGGTCAATAACGACAGCGGTCAGTCCCATGGTCAGCGTAGCGCCATAGAGGGTCGTGACCGCGGCATCGTCCGCCGAGGCAATCACTACCCTTGCTTCGGGCTCAAGACCAAGCCGAGCAAAGAGCCCGCGGGTCTGCGCTATGCGCGTTCCTACCTCGCCATGGGTCAGAGTGACGGCACCGAGGAAGAAGGGTTTGGCCGCCGCCATTCGCTCGGCGGTGCCGGCGATCATCCGGCCAATGGTCCCATTGACCGGGCTGTCGGTATCCGTCATGGCGTTCCTCCCAGGCGCGCCTGCAGCCGGCCGAGGAGCATCTCGGTAAAAACCGCGCGCCCTTTGGCGTTCATATGGACGACGTCGCAGTAGTGATCGTTGGAGAGGGTGATCCCGTGATCGATGGTCCTGAGGTCCGCCGGACGCTTGTATCCCGGCAGCACTGCATGGCCCTCTTCAGTGATCGGCACCGGCAGAACCGCGATTTCGATGCCGGCGTCTTCGGCGGCAGCGACAAAGCGGGCGATAGCCTTCGCATTCGCTCCCTCGGCATCGAAGCTCACCCACTCGGAAACGCGTTCTTTGCGTTCGTGGGCGTTTTCGTCGGAGAGCACATCGCAGCGAACATCCGTCTGCAGCATGGCCTGATCGACGTTGCCCGGATTCCAGGGGCCGCTCCCAGCAACCTGCCAAATGAGGTATGTGCGGCCGAGAAGAAGGCGGCTCCCGGTCTCTCGCTCCTTGGCAAAGAGATCTTCCTGGAGGATCACCAGCCTGGGCCGTGCGGCGAGGATCTGCGGAGCCAGTCCCGCAAAATCCGACCAGATCGCCCAGACATTGGACAGCCGCAGCGCCGCGGCAGGCATGTCGAGGCGTTGACTGAGCAGCCGTGAGAAGGCTACGTCCTCGGGCAGCGCATAACGCAGGCGCGAGTCGCCGATCATGACGACGCCCTGGGCACCAGCCTCAATCTTCGCGGCCAAGGCCTCAATGCGCGGGGCATTGTGGAGGTCGAAGGCCTCTGAAGGTGGCGTTTCGGCGCGAAGATAAAGATAACCGCCACAGATGAGCGCGACCGCCAGAATTGCGGTCAGCGGCCAGACGGAGAGAGGAAGTCGGGACGGATCCCCGGCGGTCGGCCCAGACCCCGGCGAACCTTCGGCGAGATTGGTCATGCGCCCCCGCATACCCCCGGGCGTGAAGGTTCGCTGAGCCGACAGCAGAGGCGTCGGGAGCATGCCAACGTCTCGTCGCTCATATCAGGACGCCCTCTGTCGATCACGACCCCAGGTGGCGCGGCTTCCCGGCTCGGGGCAGTCCGCGTCGGCATAGAATCCACGGATATCGTTAAGGAACCATGAGGGTAGAAGCCGCCATGGAGCCGTCATGGAGCCGCGTGGCCATGTCTGGGAGCCGCCCCTGCCTGCGGCAATCGTCTTCGAAGGCGAGCCGGTGCGCAGGCCGTTGCCGAGCAGACCGGCTTCACCATGCTGGGCGATGCCGAGGGTGGCTTCGCCAAGTACGGTATCAATCTTGAGTAGCTGATACGGAGCGCCGATCTTCTTGAGTGTCCACTCGGCTTGACAAAAGTGTTCGAAGCTAGCTGCCAAAAGATCCGCCCCCGGGTGCAGAGGTCTGCGCGAGGGATTTCAGGACAGAGACAAGCCAAGCGAGGCCGGGATCGCCATCCGACCGTCCGCGCCAGACACAGGAGAAGGCGAAATCATCGGTCTCGAAAGGCGGATCGGTGAGCCTGAGATCGTACATGTCAACAAAGGGTTCGACCACGCTGAGCGGCTCCGTGGCGACGAGCGAGGACGCAGTCAGAACATGGGGTAGAACCAGAAAATGCCCGAGCGTCAGCGCGACGTCCCTGCTATGGCCGGCGCGCTTCAGGAAGCGGTCCGCATAACCTGTCGGCTCGCCGGCAAGGGAGACGTGGACGTGGCGTGCCGAAAGGTAGCGGTCGAGCGTCAGGGCGCCCGAAGCTAAGGGGTTGCCGGCGCTGACGGCACAGACGAAGCGGTCGCGGAAAAGGCTGAGTTGGCGCAGGCGCTTCGGCGCCGTGGGAAAACTCCCGACAAGGCACTCCACCTCCCCCCGATCCAGCATCTCAAAGCCCGCGGCACGGCTGGTGTGGCGCACCAGAAAGGTGATGCGATCCATGTTGTTGGCGCTACGGTCGATCAGCCCTGGCAGGAAGACCGCTGCGGCGTAGTCCGACATGCCGATGACGAAGCGCCGCCGGTCCGTCTCAGGATCGAACGCCCGCTCCTGCCGCAGGAGCACATCAAGTTCGTTCAGGGCGGCAGCAATGCCCGGCGCCAGCCCCAGTGCCTTCTGCGTCGGTTCCATACGGCCGCCGCTGCGCACGAAAAGAGGGTCGTTCCAGAGTCCGCGCAACCTGTTGAGGGCGTGGCTGACGGCGGACTGGGTCATGCCCAAACGCTGGGCGGTTCTGCCGACACTTCCCTCGTCGGCGAGGGTATGGAACACGAGCAACGCGGAGGTATCGAGCGACCTTAATTTCAATTCATTCATGATGTGTATTAGTATTATGAGTTTGGTTCATTCTCAAGCCGGCGCCATCTGGTTGAGCAGTCACACAAAGACCGGGAGCCGAAAATGACTGCGAAACCCACCCGAAAATCGGGCCTGCCGGCCCTCGCCTTCGCTTGCCTTCTGTGGCCGGCCGCTGCGGGCGCGCAGGCGGACACAAGCGAGCCTGCCCGCGCCGCCTGCCCGCCGGGTGACCGCTATGAACGTGGCCTTGAGCGCGTCGATGAGATCACCCGGGGACAAGGGCGTGCCGTTGTCGAGGCCCTGTCGCGGACGTCGCCCGACCTGGCGCGCTACGTCATCGAGTACCCCTACGGCGACCTCTTCTGCCGGCCCGGCCTGACCGACCGCCAGCGTCAGCTGGCAATCGTCGCAGCCCTCGCAGCCCTGGGATACACGCAACCCGAGTTGAAGGTGCATATCCACGGGGCCTTGAATGTCGGAATCACCGAGCAGGAGATCGTCGAGACGATGATCCTGATGTCCGTCTATGCCGGCTTTCCCGCCTCGCTTCACGGCCTGCGCGCCGCCCAGGAGGTCTTCGAGACCCGCGCCGAGCAGTGAGGCTACCGGCACCCTGAGGGACCGAATGGATGCTTCGGTGTCGGGACTTTGCGGCATGGCCAAGCTCTATTATGCTGCCGGTTGTGGCAACGCCGTGCCCAGAGACGGCAGAAGGCACAGGCACTGATCGGAGAGGCAGCCGGAGGTCGGCGATTATGGAAGCTCAGCGCAGCAGCGCGGAAAGCAGCGAACGGACACCAGGAGACGGGGAGGACAGGGTCGCACGCTTTCGTGGCGCCGCCCGTGTCATCCTTGAACACGACGGGCTCCGCCGCAACGGCCTCGACCGAGTCCTCCAGGCGCTGAAAGCGCTTGCCGCCGACGGGGCGCTCTGGGGCAGCGACCGCTATCCTGACCCGGAGCCGGACCAGCAGCAGGCCCGCTATCTCATTGCTATGGACGACGACCAGACCTACGCGCTCTATCTGAACGTGATGCGCCCGGGAAAGGTGGTGCCGCCGCACAACCACACGACCTGGGCCTGCATCGCCGCCGTCGAGGGCGAGGAGCACAACACCCTCTATGAACGCACCGATGACGGATCGAACCCCGGCAAAGCCAGCCTCTCGGAGTCAGAGACCCTGGTGATCGGTCCGGGAAACGGCATCGCCCTGATGCCGGATGATATCCACTCCGTCCAGATCAAGGGCGACCGGGTCATCCGCCACCTCCACATGTACGGGCACGCCCTGGAAACACTGACCGAACGTCTCACCTTCGATCTGGCTGAGGGGACCTGTCGTATCATGGACATCGGCGTCAAGACCCGCACCTAAGCCTGCAATGCTGCTCAGAAAAGGACGCCGGCCCAAGACGCTGGCGGCACCGCCGTTGTGACTCCGGAAGTCCTGAAAGAGGCCCTGCACGGCCCGGAAGAGATCGCCCTGCTGGACGTGCGCGAGCATGGGCAATATGGCGAAGGACACCCCTTCTACGCCGTAAGCTGTCCTTACAGCCGGCTGGAGCTGCGCATTGGCGACCTGGTGCCCCGTCGCACGGCCCTCTGTGTGCTGCTGGATGACGGCGACGGTGTTGCAGAACGAGCAGCCAGGCGGCTCGGCGCCCTCGGCTACAGCAATGTGGCGGTGCTACAGGGCGGCGCAGCGGCCTGGGCCGCCACCGGCTTCACCCTCTTCAAGGGCGTGAACGTGCCGAGCAAGACCCTCGGGGAACTGATGGAGGCGGCCGCCCATCCGCCGACCCTTTCCGCCGAAGCCCTGCATGCCTGGCAGCGCGAAGGGCGGCCCGTTCACGTCTTCGACGGCCGGCCCTTCAGCGAGTTTCACAAGATGAGCATCCCCGGCGCGCGCTGCGTGCCCAACGGCGAAGCGCTCCATCGCTGGCACGATCTTGTGGGCGATCCCGAGACGCCTGTGGTCATCAATTGTGCCGGACGCACGCGCGGCCTGATCGGCGTCGAGAGCCTGCGCCGCGCCGGCGTTCCAAACCCGGTCTATGCTCTCACCAACGGGACCCAGGGTTGGGCGCTCGCGGGCCTGGACCTCGTGCGCGGTTCCGAAAGCCGGGCGCTTCCCGAAGGTGACAGCGGCACTTTCGACCCGCAGGCGGTCGCGGACGGCTTCCCCTGCCCCACCGCGACGCCCGAACAGCTTGCGGCCTGGCAGCGCGATGAAAAGCGGAACTGCTATCTGTTCGACGTGCGCAGCCGCTCGGAGTACGACGCAGGTCATCTGGCCGGCGCGGTTCATGCGCCCGCGGGGCAACTCGTGCAGGCAACCGACCAGTGGATCGCCGTGCGGCGGGCACGCAGCGTCATAACGGACACCACGGAAAACGGTGTCCGGGCCCGCTTCGCCGCCTTCTGGCTGCGCTGCATGGGCCACGAGGCTTATGTGCTGCGAAACGGAACTGCGGAGGCACTTGTCTCCTCCGATACGGAGAGGACGTTCGTCCCGTCCCTGCCCGCCGAGGTCGTTGAGGTTCCGCCGGAAACCGCGCAACAGCACCTTTCGGCCGGCCACACCGTCGCAATCGACCTGCGCCCCAGCACCGCCTTTCGCAGGGAGGCGATCCCCGAATCCTGCTGGTCGATCCGCCCAGAGCTTCCCGGCCTGCTGCGCGCGATGCTGTCCGCTGGGCGCCGGGAGGTGCTGCTGGTGGCCGACGACCCGGCTGTGGCCACGCTCGCGGCCATTGATGCCCTGGAGATGAAGGGGATCACCCCGCTGCTGCTGCAGGGCGGCTTCCGGGCCTGGCGGGACGCCGGCCTGCCGGTCGGAGCGCGGCCGGATGAGCCCAGGCAGGAAGAGGCGATCGACTACCTCTACTTCGTGCATGATCGCCATGACGGCAACGCCGAGGCGTCGCGCCGCTACCTGGCCTGGGAGCTGCAGCTCGTCGACCAGATCGACGACCGCGAGCGCGCCGGCTTCAGCCTGGGCCAAGAAGAGCCTGGATAAGGCCTGCCGGCGTGGCGGACGAAGTCCCCCTTACTCCGGCAACTCCCCCAGGGCGGCTGTATAGCGGTCGCAAAGGGTCTTGATCACTTTCACCCTGGCGTAGCGCTTGTCGTTTCCTTCGACCAGGGTCCAGGGTGCCGCGGCCGTGCTGGTGTACTGCACCATGTCGTTGACGGCCTGCTCGTACTCCTCCCACTTGTCCCGGTTGCGCCAGTCCTCATCCGTCAGTTTCCAGCGCTTGTACGGCGTCTTCTCGCGCAGCTTGAAGCGCGCGAGCTGTTCGTCCTTGCTGATATGGATCCAGTACTTCACGAGGATGATACCGTGATCGATCAGCTGATCCTCGAAGTCGTCGATCTCCCCGTAGGACCGGCGCCACTCGTCCTCGCTGGCCAGCCTCTCGATGCGCTCGACCAGGACGCGGCCGTACCACGAGCGGTCGAAGATGGTGATCTGACCCGCGGCCGGGATACGGCGCCAGAAACGCCAGAGGTAATGCTGGGCTTTTTCCTCATCGGTCGGAGCGGCGATGCCGTGAACCTGATAGTTCCGGGCGTCGAGCGCCTCGTTGATCCGCCGGATGGCACCGCCCTTGCCGGCCGCGTCCGGCCCCTCGAAGAGCAGAATGGTCGAAACACCGTTCGCCTTGGCCTGCAGATGCTGTCTGTAGAGCCGGGCCTGCAGGTCGACCAGTTGCGCACGGTAGTCATCGCGGACAAGCCGCTTCGACATGTCCAGGCTGCTGAGAACAGTGATCGACTTGGCGGCGAGGTAACCTGTGTCATCGGCAGGCTTGGGCTTAGGCTTGGCCTTGACGAGCTTGGCCGTGGCCTTGGATTTGCCCTTCGACTTGCTCTTGGCCTTGACGGCGCTGGGGGCGCAGGCCGCCGCCATCGCCTCTTCGTTCAGGCGGTCCTCTATCTCGCGCTCCAGGGAGTCGCGCAGGATCGTCGCCACGGTCACTGCCCGGTAGTTCGGATCCTGGCCTTCCACCACGGTCCAAGGGGCGATGCCCCGGTTGGTGCGCGAAATCACCTGCTCGGCCGTACGGATGAAGGTGTCGTAGTTGCGCCAGTTCTCCCAATCGCGCTCGGTCACCCGTGCCTTGGTCAAGGGATCGTCTTCCAGGTTCCGCAGACGCTGTTCCTGGGCATCGCGGCTGAGATGCATCCAGAACTTCTGCACCACAGCGCCGTCGCGGGCCAAGGCGCGCTCGAAGCGCACGATGCGATTGAGCTGTTTCAGAAAAGCCGCTTCGTCGATCTTCTTGTAGACAAAGTCCAGAACAGGCCGCGAGTACCAGGCACTGAGGAACATGCCGATGCGTCCGCGCGGCGGCAGATCACGCCAGTAGCGCCAGAACTCCGGGCGGTCGTGGTCGCGGCTGTTGGCGTCGTCATAGGCGCGCGTGATCAGCCAGCGCGCATCCATCCAGGCGTTCAACAGGCCGACGGTCTCGCCTTTGCCGCCGCCATCGACGCCGGCGAAGACCAGAACCGTCTGAAAGTGCCGCTGCTTGCGCAGGTCGTCCTGAAGCTCCAGCAGTTCCTGGCGGAGAACCGGCGCGATCTTCTTGAAGTCTTTCTTGGAGATGGCGCGGCCAAGTTCAGCGGTCTCAAACATGGTGTGTTCCTGCGGTCGGGATTCAGCGCCGCCCTTGCCCCCGGCAACGCCCCACCACAGTAGCACAATCGCGCTCAGTACTATTTCTCGATCACCGGCACATATCGACCGGCTTTTTTCTGCTGTTAAGTCATATTCTTAGATGTCTTTTCTCATGTGGTGGCGCAGCTAAGCGCTGGGTCACACCGGGTCGCCGGCGATCACGCCCTTCAGGGACCGGGTGGCCGCGGCCCGGTCGCCGCGCAGCAACCCGTTCAACGCCGCCAGCGCGCTTGGCCGCGCTTCGACGTTCCACGCCAGCCAGAGCAACGGATAGAGGACGACACCGCCGGCGACCAGCAGAGCGAGCTCGAAAGCCGGTGCAAGTTGGCCGCCGATACTCCAGCCCAGCGCGGCAACCATGAGGGCCATCACGACCGACGGCACGGCGGCGCGGGCGAGAACGCCGAACTGGCGGGCGACGGAAACGCCGCTGTGTCTGGCGACAAAGGCGGATAGCACCGGCGCCAAGAGCCACTGCCGCAAGGCCAAACCGGCCACCGCACCAGCCAGGCCGAACTGGGCCCCGATGCCGCAGGTGACCGCCCCCACGGCGATGGCGATCAGCCTGGCGCGGCTGATATCGCCCAAAGCGCCATAAGCGGTCAGTACGTTGGCGGCAAACCCGGACAGCGGCGTGCGCAACGATGCCAGCACGAGAATCTGCATGACGACAACCGCATCCGTCCACTCACGCCCGAACACCAGCGGCAGCAGCAGAGGCGCCGTGACCAGCGTTCCCAAGAGCGCCGGCCAGAAGGTCCAGGTGCCGACGCGGATGAGGGATGCGATCAGGCTTTCGATTTTCGCCGGTTCGCTTCGCAGCCGTGCCGTCGCAGGAAGGGCAACTGCCGACATCGGCCCGCTGAGCACCGCGTTCAGCTGACCGATGAAGCGTCGCGCGACAACGAAGAAGCCAAGCGCCTCGGTGCCGAGGACGTAACCGATGATGCCGCGCGGCAGGGCCTGCACGGAGATGTAGCCCAGGGCCTTGTTCTCGATGCGGCGCAGGCCAAAGCGCGCCATCGCTGAGAGGTCGCCGGTCGAAAAGGCGGTCTTCGGTACCCACCGCACGGCGATATGCTTCAGGATCAGCCCGATGGCGCGCCGCGCCAGTTCAAGGCCAACCAGACTCCAGAGTCCAAATCCGGCAAGCGCCAGGGCGATACCCATAGACACGGCGAGAATGCTCGCCACGGCACTCACCTTGGCCAGGGTCGAGAACCGCAGGTCCCGAACCAGCAGCTGATTGGGAACGCTGGTGGCCGCTGTCAGGAGCGGCAGCAGCGCCATGACAGGCAGGATCTCCGCCAGACCCGGCGTGTCGAAGAGACCCGCGGCCAGGCGTCCACCGGCAGCGAGCAGTACTGCGCAGACCAGACCGACGCCGACCAGGGCGGTGTAGACCGCGGACTTTTCAGCCTCGGTCAGTGTTTTCTTCTGGACCACGCCGTCGGCGGCGTGGCCGCCCACGAAGACGTCCGCCAGCATCGTGAACAGCAGTGCGAGGGCGAAGACGCCGTAGGTTTCGGCCCCCAGCAAGCGGACAAGGACGATCAGGCTGACAAGGCCGGTTACGACCTGGATGATCTGACCGGCCGAGGCCCAGGCGGTCTGGGTGATCAGGGTTTGTGCACGGGCCATCGGCCGGAATGCCGGGCTAGCCGCCCTGGCTGCGGACCGGTGCCAGGCTCGCCTGCTTGCGGGCCAGCCTTGCGCTCCACAGGTCGAGGGCAGCCGTCACCACGGCGACCCCGAGCTTCTGAGCCCGGTAGCTGCGGCGCAGAATCGGTATCTGGCGAACGAAGGGCTTTGCGATGCCCTCCACATGCCGCCAGTGCAGCATGCCCTTGCGTGTTTCGAAGTAAGGGTCGTCGTACATCGACCACTTCCGCTGGAAGTGCTCCAGGCTCTTGCGCTGCCAGACCGGCGACCAGCGCAGGGCAAAGTAGGGCCAGTCCTCCTTTGTCAGGGGCCGGGCGCGGCTGGGGAAGAGATAGGTGACCACCGAGCTCGGTTCGAACATCACCCGCCCGCCGCTCTGCCAGACCGTCATGCAGAAGTCGATGTGCTCCTTTGTCGCCAAAAGATTCTCGTCCAGATCGCCCAGACGCTCGAAGGTCGCCTTGCGGATCAGCGCGCAGTGAAACTCACAGCACTGCGTCTCGCCGCGGCGAAGCTGGACGTCTTCGACGTTCTGGCCCTGCAGGAGGTGAATGTCGGTCATCCGCCACTTGCCTGGTGCGGCATTGAGAAAGGTCGGCAGATCCTTTGCGAATTCGCCGCCCGCCTGGTGGATCTCGCTGTGCACCGGAAGCCGCTGACAGGTGAGCGGGGCGACCGCTTCCGCCCCCGTCTCTTCGGCGCACTCGACCAGGGCGTGAAGCCAGCCCTTGGAGACGATCACGTCGTTGTCGATAAAAACGACATAGGGTGTGGTGACCAGCCGCTGACCCAGATTGCGAGCCTGATTCGGCGTGAGGAATTCGTCCTGCCGGTGATAGCGGAACCCGTGCTGCTCGCAAGCCGCCTTGATCCGCCCGGCAATCTGCGCCGGGCTTCCCGCATCCAAATAGATCAACTCGTAGGGTGTCTCGGTCAATTCGATGATGCTGCGGAGGGACTCTTCAGCCACCCCGAAACGTTCCCGCGGTGTCACGACGATCGTTGCAAGTGCTGCCGTTGCAAGTGCTGCCGTTGCAAGTGCTGCCGTTGCAAGCGCTGGCGTTTCAGGAGCTGGCGTCTTCGTGGTCGGGTCTGGCATCTCGATCACCTTCTATTGTGCTTCTCTGGCTATTGCGCCTCTCTGGCTATAGTGCCTCTCGGGAATTCGTTCCTTTATCGCTGCACAGTCGTCGCCTCATGATCCGGCGCCGCACGACCTGACGGCGCCATGCCCAGTCCTTCGCGACGGGCGGCCTTGGGCAAGTCGTGAACGCCGGACGACAGCGCCCGCCGATATACCTCCAGCAGCTTGTCGGTAACGGCATCGCTGCCATAGCCATCCGCAACCCGCGCCCGCGCCCGTCGTGTAAGCGCCGGCCAGTCGGCCTCGCAGAGCAGAAGCCTGTCCAGCGCCGCGGCCAAATCGGCGGGGTCTCCCTCCTCCGCTAGGACACCGGTCTCCCCCTCTTCGACCAGCTCCGGAATGCCGCCGTGCCGGGTCGCACAGGTTGGGACGCCGACGGCCATTGCTTCCTTGATTGTGTTCACCGGCGCATCGGCCCCGCCGGTCGGACTCGTCATCGACGCGGCGACGAAGATATGACTGGCCTCCAGAAGCGCCCTGATCTGCGCGTGGTCGCAAGCGCCGAGAAAGCGAACGCGGCCGGCGAGCCCCGCCTCATCGGCCTGCTTTTCCAGGGCAGACCGCTGCTCCCCATCGCCGACAACGGTCAGATTTAGGTTGCGCCCTCTTTCGATGAGGCGCCGGAGCGCTTCGATGAGAACATGAACGCCCTTGCGGGGCGTCAATCGGCCGACGGTGATGCACTCGACCGCGCCATCACCGAGGGGTCGTGGGTCGCGGTACGGAAAGCCCTCAAGATCTATGCCCGAGCCGACGACTGCGATTCTGTCCGCCGGGCAACCAAGGCCGATGGCTCTATCGCGGAAGTGCGCGCAGTTGGCCACAAAACCCTCAGCGGCGTCCCAGAGATAGTCATACACATCGGGCCCATGAGCACGGACCACCTCAGAAATGTCATAGCCGCGGAAGTGAACGATCAGGCGTCCCTTCAGGATACCAGCCCGCCGATGCTTCAGAACGAACTCGCCCAGGGTTGCGAAGTGGCAATGCAGGATGTCGTAGCTGCCAGGAACGGCGAAAGCTTCAGCCTGATAGGAGGAGGTCAGGTCCGTCCAGCCTCTGCGATAGATCCGCGGCTTCAGCACAGGCAACCTCCCGACGCCGTGCCTGCGCGCGAGCCGCCAGGAGACGGCGGGCAGTTGCAGAAGCCGGCGCCCGTAACCTGCGGGCCAGCTTACATTGCGGAAACGGCCGCGAAGCTTGCGCTGTATCGACGGAGCGGAGGAGAACCCGGTCGCTTCGATACTCGAAAGGCCGTAGATGTCGACCTCGTGCCCGCGATCGATCAAGCTCGCCGCGGCCAGGGCGATGAATGGCTCCGACATCATGGGAAAGCCATTTGTGAAGAAAGCAATCTTCAACAGCGCTGTCACCCGAAATCAGCGGATGGGACCGGCATCAACAAGAGCGAGCCCAAAATATCACCCGCCTGTCCCAATTCCACCGAACATTGATGACGACACATAGAGATCACAACCCTTGGGAGGCCTGTCGGAAGAACATTGGAAAAAACACGGTCTGATGCAATTTGATCGCTTCTTGGAAGTTATGTTTAGAGAGCGCCGCGGGACTTCGATGAAGCCTTTACATCTGCATACTTCAGCGTGCTTTTTTGCGGCGCCGCCTGGTCCGGAAGAACTGCGGCACCGCTCAAGCGCATGACGCCATCTATCGACGATTTCTCCACAACAGCAATCGTTTCGACCTTCAATAGAGCCGCCTTGGTTTCGGAGTGCGTTGAGTCGCTCCTTGGCCAAACGCTGCCCCCTGCCCAGATCATTGTCGTCAACGACGGCTCCGACGACGACACGGAAGACATCCTGCGCACCTACGGCGACCGGATCGAAGTCGTTCAGCGTGCCAACAAGGGAAAGTCGGCGGGCATCAATCTGGCTCTGTCAATGGCACGCCATCCGCTGATCTGGATCGTTGACGACGACGACCTCGTGCTGCCGCAAGCCTTGGCAATCCTGACCGGTCTGCTGAAGGGCGCGCCCGAGGCCGGCTTTGCATACGGCCGCTACCTGCGCTTCGCAGTCGATCCGCGGACCGGACGCCAGGACCTCTTCAATACCGGTTATTGGGAGACCTGCGCCCCGGAGAACTTTCTGGCCGCCACCCTCGAGGACTTCTTCGTTCATCAGCCGGGAATGCTGGTGCGCCGCGCCGTTTACGATCAGGTCGGCCCTTTTGACGAGCGCCTGCCACGGTCGCAGGACTACGACATGCTGATCCGCCTTGCCCGTGTCACCCTGCCCGCCCCGACGGAGGCGGTCCTCTTTCACCAGCGCCAGCATGACGGCGACCGTGGCACCGCCGCGGCGCGCTTTACCGTTGACCAGCGTGAACTTCGGTGGATTGAAGCGGACAAGCAGATCCTTCAGCGATGCTACAGGACTCTGGAACTGCGCGAGTATCTCTCGTCGCGGATCATCGAAACTGCAGAGGCGCGCAGGCACGCCCTGCTCCAACGCGCGACGATCATGGCACGCAAGAAGCTCTGGGATCTGGCGCTCGACGACCTCGAGTCCGCCGCGCTGGTGTCGGGCGCCGGCCTGAGCGCGACTGAGAAAACCACTCTGCGACGCGCGGTCTTCTCGAAGTACGGCTGCCGCGAGTTGTTGGCCGACAAATCAGTTTCGCGGCGTGTACAGCGGCTCGCACGGCGCTCTACTGGAGGGCGGCAGATGGCCCGCACCCTGGCGCGGGGACTGTTGTGGCGGGTGAAAGAACAACTGCGCGCCGGCAATCGCCTGGAAGCAGGCCGCCTCGCCTCTCTCATGCTGTCCTGGGGACTGCAGCCGCCGTTTTCCCATGGTTCGCCCCGCCCCTCCAAGCAGCCGAGGGAAAGCTGACAGGCGCTGAAGGGGCAACGCGTCCGCTCCGTTGGGCCCTCCATTGGCCCCTCCATTGGCCCCTCCATTGGCCGTCGTCTTCAGCGCTTGGCCAGCAGTGCCTTTGCCGTTGCCTCGTCGGTGATGAGAGCTGAGACCAGTTTGCCGGCCAGCGCTGCCTTAAGGGCGGCGACTTTCTTCTTGCCGCCGCCAACCACAACGGTCAGCCGCTGTGGCGGCGTTTCGAGCGGCAGGCTTGCAACCCGCCTGTTGACCGGATTGTCCAGGGGCCGGCCCGCAGCATCGAAAGACCAGCCGGTGATCTCCCCGACCGCGCCGGCCTCGATCAGGGCTGAAACGTCGGCATCGCTCAAGAAGCCGTCGCGGTGGATCGGCGCATGCCAACCAATTTCGCCGATGCCGACAAAGCTGGCATCGGCCTGGTCGCGCAGTTCCCGCAGGGCCCGAAACGCGCGCTGGTCCTGCAGAACCTCACGGTCCGCAACCGTCTCTGTCACCACGGGCGCCGGCACCGGATAGCGTTGCGCGCCCACTTTGTCACCGAGCCGCATGACCACGTCATAGGGGTTGGCCTGGCCGCCCGCCGCCATGGCACCGACCAGAGAGACGACCTTGTGTTGCGGGCGCTCCATCGTATCGAGTTCTTCGACGGCCGCCCGCAGCGTCCGTCCGTTGCCGACGCAGACCGTGACCGCAGACTTGCGCGACAGCAGCCGTTGCAGCCGAACCGCAGCAGCCACCGCGATCCCCGCCGTCGAGCCGGGGGCAGCCGGGTCGCTCGGCGTTACGTCGCAGAACTCGAGGGCGAAGCGGTCCGTCAGCCGTGCAGACAGCTCCGTACAGGCCGCGACGGGGTGGTCGAGCCGGAACTTGATCATCTTCTCGCTCACCGCCAAAGCCACCAGCCGCTGGACCGCCTGGCGGGAGAGATCGAGCTGCGCGGCGATCTCATCCTGCGTCCGGCCGGCGATGAAGTAGAGCCAGGCCGCTCGCGCGGCGTCGTCGCGCCGGCGATCGCTTTGCCTATCGGCTGTCTTCTCGACGGTCTTGTCCATTCCCGCTCCCTCCCTGAGGTATCACCCCAACGGCCGGGCCTAACGTCTTGGCCGGGCGCGCAGAAGCGCTTCTAGCGCGGATGCCGGCCGATGCAAAGCAGATCTCGGTTCGGGTCCAAGCTGCCGCACGGTTGCAACATTCTTAAAGCAACAAGCTTGACTTATTCATCAGAGCGTGCGATCAATTGCTCAATAAACGAGCATATGCCCAATAACCTACATGCTCATAACTTTGGGAGGAAGGCTAAAATGAATCCCACGCGACTTGCCCCACGCCTCACCTTGGGGGCCTGCGCTCTCCTCGCATCCACCGCGCTTGCCTCGGCGGAGACGTTGACGATCGCTACGGTCAACAACGGCGACATGATCCGCATGCAGGGTTACACCGACGACTTCACCGCCAAGACCGGCCACGAGGTCGAGTGGGTCACACTGGAAGAGAACGTCCTGCGTCAGCGCGTGACCACGGACATCTCCACCAAGGGCGGGGCTTTCGACATCATGACCATCGGCATGTACGAAACCCCGATTTGGGGCGCGAACGGCTGGCTGGTTCCGCTCGACGATCTGAGCGCGGAATACGATGTTGACGACATTCTGCCGGCGATGCGGGACGGACTGAGCCACGACGGCACGCTCTACGCTGCGCCGTTCTATGGTGAAAGCTCGATGGTCATGTACCGCACCGACCTCGTCGAAGCGGCCGGCATGACCATGCCTGAAGCTCCGACCTGGGATCAGATTGCGGAACTGGCCCGCGCGATGACCGATCGTGAAAACGAAATCAACGGCATTTGCCTGCGCGGCAAGGCCGGTTGGGGCGAAGGCGGCGCCTTCATCACAGTTACAGCAAACTCGTTCGGCGCGCGCTGGTTCGACGAAAACTGGAGAGCCCAGTTCGATCAGCCCGAATGGGCCAATGCACTCAACTTCTTCGTCGACCTGATGGCAGATGCGGGCCCTCCGGGATACGCGACAAACGGCTTCAACGAGAACCTGTCGCTGTTCCAGCAAGGCAAGTGCGGCATGTGGATCGACGCGACCGTTGCGGCGTCCTTCGTGACCAACCCCAACGACTCCACCGTCGCGGACAAGGTGGGTTTCGCCCTGGCGCCGGACACCGGCCTCGGCAAGCGGTCCAACTGGCTCTGGGCCTGGGCGCTGGCCATTCCGGCCGGCACGCAGAAGGCTGACGCCGCCAAGCAGTTCATCGAGTGGGCCACCTCGAAGGAGTACATTGAGCTGGTTGCCTCGAAAGAAGGTTGGGCCAACGTGCCGCCGGGCGCACGGACCTCGCTCTACGAGAACCCTGAGTACCAAAAGGTGCCTTTCGCGCAGAAGACGCTGGAGTCCATCAAAGCCGCTGACCCGACGAACCCGACCGTCATGCCGGTGCCCTATGTCGGTATCCAGTTCGTCGCCATTCCGGAGTTCGCCGGCATTGCCACCGAGGTGAGCCAGGAGTTCTCGGCCGTCTACGCGGGCCAGCAGACTGTGGATGAGGCGCTTGCCAAGGCGCAGGCCCTGACCACCGACGCCATGGAAGCCGCGGGCTACTGAATCTTCCTCCCAGCCGGAGGGCGGGTGCGCCCGCCCTCCGGTCCTTTCTCTCTTGAGATTACAACCCCGAGTCTCAAACACTTCGGGCGTTGACAGAGGAGGTCTGTCCAATGGCCACCCAGCATTCGCGTTCCGCAGCCCGCTTGATGTTGGCGCCGGCCGTGATCCTGCTTCTGGGCTGGATGCTCGTGCCGCTTACGATGACGCTTTTCTTCTCCTTCAAGAAGTACCTGCCGATGCGCGGCGACTCTATGGCCAATGGACTGGACTGGGTCGGTTTCGCGAACTACACCCGCTTCGTAACCTCCAGTTCCTTCTGGCCGAGCGTGCAGACGACCCTGGTCATCGTCGGCGGTGTCCTGATCATCACCGTTGTTTTTGGCGTGCTGCTGGCGATCCTGCTGGACCAGCCGATGTGGGGCCAGGGCATGGTTCGGATCTTCGTCATCGCGCCCTTCTTCGTGATGCCCACCGTGTCGGCGCTGGTCTGGAAGAACATGTTCATGGACCCGGTGAACGGCCTTCTGGCACATCTCTGGAAATTCTTCGGCGCCGCGCCCGTGGAGTGGCTCAGCCAGGCGTCGATGCCGTCCCTGATTATGATCGTCAGCTGGCAGTGGCTGCCCTTCGCCACCCTGATCCTCCTGACAGCGATCCAGTCGCTCGACAGCGAGCAGCTGGAAGCCGCCGAGATGGACGGCGCTCCGGCCCTGAAGCGGTTTTGGTTCATTATCCTGCCGCATCTGAGCCGCGCGATCACCATCGTGATCCTGATTCAGACGATCTTTCTCTTGGCGATCTTCGCAGAGATCTTCGTCACAACCGGCGGCGCGTTCGGCACCAAGACACTCAGCTACCTGATCTTCCAGCGCGTGCTGGAAAGCCAGAACGTGGGCCTTGGCTCTGCCGGAGGCGTTTACGCCATCATCCTCGCCAATATCGTCGCGCTCTTCCTGATGCGCATTGTCGGCAAGAACCTGGACGCGTGAGGAGGAACGGATAATGGCCCGCGCTGTCACGACACAACGCAAGACGATCAACACGGTCGCTGCCTGGGTGATCGGCCTTCTGATCTTTTTCCCGATTCTCTGGACGATCCTCACCAGCTTCAAGACCGAGGCACAGGCGATCAGTGACCCGCCGATCTTCCTCTTCTTCGACTGGACGCTGGAAAACTACTCGGTCGTACAGGAGCGCTCGGACTACATGCGCTTCCTCTGGAACTCGGTGATCCTGGCGGGCGGCTCGACTCTTCTGGGTATCATCATCGCCGTGCCCGCTGCCTGGTCGATGGCTTTCGTGCCCTCGCGCCGCACCAAGGACATCCTGCTTTGGATGCTCTCAACCAAGATGCTGCCGGCGGTGGGCGTGCTCTATCCGATCTATCTGCTGTTCATCCAGTTCGGGCTGCTCGACACGCAACTGGGGCTGACTCTCGTCCTGATGTTGATCAACCTGCCGATCATCGTCTGGATGCTCTACACCTACTTCAAGGAAATCCCCGGTGAGATCCTCGAGGCTTCGCGGATGGACGGCGCCGGCCTGCGCGAAGAGATCCTCTATGTCCTGACGCCAATGGCCTTGCCCGGCATCGCCTCGACCGTTCTGCTGAACTTCATCCTCGCCTGGAACGAGGCCTTCTGGACCCTCAACCTGACCGCCGCCCAAGCCGCACCGCTGACCGCGTTCATCGCCAGCTATTCCAGCCCCGAGGGCCTGTTTTTTGCCAAGCTCAGCGCGGCCTCGACCATGGCGATTGCGCCGATCCTGATCCTCGGCTGGTTCAGCCAGAAACAACTCGTCCGCGGCCTGACCTTCGGCGCGGTGAAATAAGGAAGACGGAGATGGGACAGATTACGCTCAACCAGGTAACCAAGACCTTCGGCGATGTGAATGTCATTCCGCCCTTGGATCTGGAAATCAACGACGGCGAATTCGTGGTCTTCGTCGGGCCCTCCGGCTGCGGCAAGTCCACCCTCCTCCGGCTGATCGCCGGGCTGGAGGATGTGACCAGCGGCATGATCCAGATCGACGGCAGCGATGCCACCACCGTGCCCCCGGCCAAGCGGGGGTTGGCAATGGTGTTCCAGTCCTATGCGCTCTATCCGCATATGTCGGTGCGCAAGAACATCGCTTTTCCACTGAAGATGGCCAAGATGGATCAGGCTGAGATCGACAGGCGCGTGAACAACGCTGCCAGCGTGCTGAACCTGGCCGACTACATTGATCGCCGCCCCGGGCAGCTTTCCGGGGGTCAGCGACAGCGGGTCGCCATCGGCCGGGCCATCGTGCGCGAACCGGCGGCTTTTCTGTTCGATGAGCCGCTCTCGAATCTCGATGCCGCGCTGCGGGTGGGGATGCGGCTCGAAATCTCTGAGCTGCACAAGCGGCTCGACACCACGATGATCTACGTGACCCACGATCAGGTCGAGGCCATGACCATGGCCGACAAGATCGTCGTGCTGCATGGCGGCGTGATCGAGCAGGTCGGCAGCCCCCTTGAGCTATACCAGTCGCCGCGAAACACCTTTGTCGCGGGCTTCATCGGCTCGCCCAAGATGAACTTCATCGAAGGGGCCGAGGCCCAGAAGTACGGTGCGCACACCATCGGCATCCGCCCCGAACATATCGAGGTTTCCGACAGTGTGGGTCCCTGGCAGGGTGTCGTCGGTGTTGCCGAGCATCTGGGCTCCGATACGTTCTTCCATATCCATGACTCCGGTCTGGCCGATCCACTGACCGTGCGGGCGGACGGCGAAGTCGGCTTCAGTCATGGTGACAGGATTTACATGACCCCTCGCGAGGACCGGATCCACAAGTTCGACGCCCAAGGGATGAGAATCGGGTGAGCCGTCTGGAAGGAAAGACCGCCCTCGTCACAGGCGGGGCGCGCGGGATCGGCAGCGCGATCTGTCACGCCTATGCGGCCCAAGGAGCGAAGGTCGCCATTGCCGACCGTCTGTTCGAAGACGCGCAGGAGACCGCAGCACGCCTCGGCGACGCCGGCATTGCGGTGGCGATGGACGTCACGGACCTGGCTGCGATTGCCGCCGGTGTCGCTGCGGTCGAGAAGAAATGGGGCGGTATCGACATCCTGGTCAACAACGCCGGCATCTTCAACATGGCCGCCATCGAGGAGGTGACGGTGGAGGACTATCGCCGCCAGTACGACGTGAATGTCGGGGGCACGATCTTTGCCATTCAGGCTGTCGTGCCAGGCATGCGGAAACGCGGTGGCGGGGCCATCATCAACTTCTCGTCGCAGGCGGGCCGGCGTGGGGAGCCCAATATCACGCTCTACTGTTCGACCAAGGCGGCGGTGATCTCGATCACCCAGTCCCTGGCGCTGGAGCTGGCCAAGGACAGGATCCGCGTCAATGCCATTGCCCCGGGCGTCATCGACACCCCGATGTGGACCCAGGTGGACGCGCTTTTTGCCAGGTATGAAAACAAGCCCGTCGGACAGAAAAAGCGTGAAGTGGGCGAAGCCGTGCCGCTTGGCCACATGGGTGCGCCTGAAGATGTCGCCGAACCCGCGGTGTTCCTTGCCTCCGAGGAGGCAAGATATATCACGGCACAGACGCTGAATGTCGACGGCGGCAACTGGATGAGTTGAGAGGTCTGGTGAGATGTATCTCGAGAAGCTGAAGTTGGATGGACGTGTCGCGGTGGTCACCGGCGGCGGGCAAGGCATCGGGGCCGCCTGCGCCCGGGCCCTGGGAGAGGCCGGCGCCACCGTCGTCATTGCCGAACTCCATCCCGAACGGGCCGAGGCCTCGGCCGCGGAGCTGGTCGCGTTGGGCCTTCAGGCGGAGGCCATGCCGCTCGATGTCACCCAGTCCGCGGCCGTCGACAAGGCGGCGGACGAGATCGTCGCGCGCCACGGCCGCGTGGATGTGTTGGTGAATAACGCCGGAGTGGCCAAGAGCGATGTGAAGGCCGAAGACACCAGCGACGACCACTGGCGCTTCCACATGGACGTCAACCTGGACGGCCTGTTCTGGTGCTGCCGTGCCTTTGGCCGGCAGATGCTGAAGCAGGGCAGCGGCTCCATCGTCAACATCGGCTCCATGTCCGGCTTCATCGTGAACAAGCCGCAGCCGCAGGCCTTCTACAACGCCTCCAAGGCCGCGGCCCACCACCTGACCAAATCCCTGGCCGCCGAGTGGGGCGCCAAGGGCGTGCGGGTGAATGCCGTGGCGCCGACCTATATTGAAACCCCGTTGACCGCCTTTGGCATGAATGAGTGTCCGAAGATGTACGAGACCTGGCTGGAGATGACGCCGATGGGGCGCGTCGGTCAGCCGGACGAGATCGCCTCAGTCGTGCACTTCCTGGCATCAGACGCCGCCAGCCTGGTCACGGGCGCCATTGTGCTCGCCGACGGCGGCTACACCTGCTGGTGATGGGCAGGGTCAGGCGGGTTCCAGCAGTGCCTTCGCCGTATCGGTGTCGGTGACCAGATCGGTGAAGTAGCCGCGCTCCAAAAGCGCCCGCAGCACCGGGACCTTGGCCGGACCGCCGGAGACCATCACCCGCCGCGGGATCTTGATGAAGTCGCTGGGCGGGAACCCGAGCACCCGGCGATTGATCGGATGGTCGAGGATCTGCGCTTCGGCATCGATGTAGTAGCCCAGGAAATTGCCGATGGCGCCCGCCTTGGAGGCTTCGCGGAACTCCGCGTCGTCGACGAAGCCCATGCGCCGGATGGTGCTGGAATCGACCCCGCCGACGCTGGCCAGGGCGAGGTCGGCCGACTGGGTCTTCAAATAGACCTCCCGCATCATCGGCTGCTGCAGGATCGTATCGCGGCTCTCCTCGCTGTCGCAGACGATGGGGCCCGGCAGGTAGTAGCATTCCGCGTGCAGCCGGGCCGCGAGGTCGGTGGTCGCCTCGAAGGCGTCCACCGAGGAACGCCTGGTCAGTGAGCCCAGCATCGAAACCACCGCCGCATCGCGCAACGGCTTGTCCTCCGTCGCCTGGGCCATGGCCTTAAGGGTAACGCCCCAGGCGATGCCGATGGTCATGCCGTCGTCGTAGAGGGCGCTCAGCGGGCCGGCGGCGGCACGGCCCAGCACCTCGGCCAGTTGCGCCTCGTCGGCTACGCCGCCGATCACCACCTCGACCAGATCCAGGCCGTAGGTCTCGGCGAGCTGCTGCTCGAGGGCGACGTTCTCCGCCAGCTTGGAATGGATGGTGACTCGGACGATGCCGCGCCGCCGCGCCTCGGCCAGCAGGCGGTTCACCCGCACCCGGTTGATGCCCAGGGTTTCGGCAATTTCCTGCTGCGTGCGCCCCAGCATGTAGTAGTGCCAGCAGATGCGCACCGCCAACTGCTCGGGCCAGGTTTCGCGCTGGGCCTCGTCGCCGAGGCGCTGAGCATCATGGTTCGCCCGAACCATAGGTCACTCTCTTCGTCCGTCCGGTCTGAGAGCATTAGCATGAACAAATGATATTGCACGGAAAAAAATGTTATGCGACCTTTGCAGTCAAGAATCATAAGGAACGCTGCCGCGGGCGCCGCCTGCCGGTCCAGCGATTGGGGAGGTTTGAGGTGGGTCCACGGCCGTCGTCACGGCGCGATCCGGAATCAGCAGGGCCGCCGCGCAGGGGATTGCGGGCATCATGACGCGCAGCTTGATCCGCGCGCCCCGCTTCATGATCGCCGACCATCCCTTGCCGTGGCTGCTGCCGCTGATTGTGATTCTGGTGGTCTTCGCCCTCTACCCTTTCTTCTACAACATCTTCCTGTCCTTTCATGAGTTCGCGCCGCGCAAGCGCGAGCTCGTGCCGGTCGGCTTCGACAACTGGGTCCAGCTCTTCGGCGACCCGCGCATGTGGAACGCCTTCTCCGTCACGCTGCTTTACACCGGGATCTGCCTGGTGATTCAGGTCGTCCTCGGGATGGCGATTGCATTGCTGATCGATTCCGACGACCCGGGCTTCGGCTTCCTGCGCGGGGTCCTCACTCTGACGCTGGTTATCCCGCCGGCCATCACCGGCATGATGTTTCTGCTGATGCAGGACGCCCAGTTCGGGATCATCACCTGGACGCTGCAGTCCCTGGGCCTGCTGACCCAGGCAACGCCCATCCTGGCCACACCCTCGCTGGCGCTCTGGGGCGTGATCGTCGCCGACGTCTGGCAGTGGACGCCCTTCATGGTGCTGATCTTTGTCGCCGGCCTGCGTTCCCTGCCCCGCGACCCCTTTGAATCCGCGATGATCGACGGCGCCAGCTCCTGGCAGGTCTTCCGCCGGCTTACCCTGCCGATGATGGGCAAAGTCATCGCCATCGCCGTGCTGATCCGCGGCATCGATCTCTTCCGCATGTTCGATTACGTCTTCGTCATGACATCGGGCGGCCCGGGAACCTCGACCTACACCCTCAGCCTCTATGCCTGGGAGCAGACCTTCAGCTTCATCAAGTGGGGTTACGGCGCCACCCTCAGCCTCTTTGCGCTCTTCGTCATCCTGATCGCGGCCAACCTCTTCGTCGCCGTCTTCAAGGTCAGGTGGTAGGCCATGCTGCTGAGCCCCGGACAGAGGATTCTCCGTGCCGTCGCCGCCTGGGCGGTGGTCATGCTCTTCGCCTTCCCGATCTATTACTGGGTGACGGTCTCCATCAAGCTGGACCGGGAGATCTTCTCGATCCCCCCCAAGGTCTTCTCTTTCGAGACCAGCGCCAAGTCCTACGAGGAGGTCTTCGGCATTTCGCTGGGCTTCGAGCAGGGCCTGTCTGTGCTGCCGGGCGGCGGCGACTTCTACATGACTCCCCGCCTCTGGGATTCCATCGTCATCGCCGTCTGCTCGACGGCCCTCGCCATCGTCATCGCCACACTGGCGGCCTACGCCCTGTCGCGCATGCGCTTTCGCGGCCAGCACCACTTCGTGTTCTGGATCCTCTCGACCCGCATGATGCCGCCGGTGGCTGTCGCCATTCCGATGTTCTTCATCTACCGGGACTTCGGCCTGCTGGACACCTACCACGGCGTCATTCTGATCCACGCGCTGATGAACATGCCGCTGGCGGTTCTGCTGCTGAAGAGCTTCTTCGACGACATACCCAAGGAGATCGACGAAGCCGCACTGATCGACGGAGCCTCGCGCTTCCTGGTGTTCCGGAAACTCGTGCTGCCGATGGCGATGGGCGGGATCGCCGCGACCGCGGTGCTGTGCTTCATCTTTTCCTGGACGGAGTTTCTCTTCGTCCTGACGTTGACGCAGACGGGCCTGAAGACCGTGCCGGTGGTCTCCTCGACCTTTGTCACCTCGACCGGCACGGCCTGGGGCAACATGGCGGCGCTCGGCACCGCGGCCATCCTGCCGGCTTTCATTTTCATCCTGCTCGTGCAGAAGAACCTGGTGCGCGGGCTGACATTGGGATCAGTGAAACAGTGAAGTGGAGCACGAGACACCACGATTGTCTGCTGACCTGCGAACGGCCCGCCTGGGCCTAGATTGAGGGAGGAATTGCGATGAGAGAGTCTGATCGAAAGTTGTACCTTGCCTCCGTCACGGATCGTTACGTCCGCGGCGACCTGTCACGGCGCAAGTTCCTGCGCGCCGCGAGCAAGCTGGGCCTGGGTGCCGGGGCGCTGGGCCTCACCGCTACCATGCCCTTCGGGTTCCGGGGCGGCGTCTTCAACACGGCGGCCGCCGCGGAGATCGTCCCCGATGCTGATATGATGGCCTGGCTGAAGGACGTCGCGAAGCCCTTCGCGGGACAGACGATCCGCCTCGCCACAGAGTCCACGCCGCCGTCCAACGCGATCAACGAGCACCTGAAGCCCTTCTTCGAGGAGGCCACGGGCATCAATGTGGAGATCGAGGTTCTGCCGCTGGAACAGGTGCTCCAGAAACTGACCCTGGACGTCGCCTCCGGCCTCGGCACCTACGATCTCTACTACCTGGATCAGAGCTGGATGGCGAGCTTCTCCGGCGACGTGCTCGATCCGCGCGAAAAGTATGCGGCCAAGCCGGACCTGGCGATGCCGAACTACAACTTCGACGACTTCCTCGGCCCGCTGGTCGACGGCATCTCGATGTACGACGGCATCATGGTCGGCGTTCCCTACGACATCCCGATCTTCATCTACATGTACCGCAAGGACGTCTACGACGAGCTTGGCCTGAAGGTTGCAACCACCATGGACGAGTTCCTGGCCAACGCCCAGGCAATCCAGAAGGCCAAGGGCCCGGACATCTACGGCACGACGGGCCAGATGAAGTCCGGCCACTACAGCCTGGAGTGCGACTGGACGGCCTGGCTCTGGGGCCATGGCGGATCGATCTTCGGCCCTGACCAGAAGTTCAGCGGCAACGATGCCGAAGGCCTGGAGGCCATGGATTACTGGGTGAAGCTGAAAGAGAACATGCCCCCGGGCGTGACCTCCTGGACCTGGGACGGCCAGGGCCAGTCGGTGGCCCAGGGCATCGCCGGGCAGGTCCTGAGCTGGGGTGAGTTCTTCCCCTCCTGGGACAACCCCGATGCGTCCCAGGTCTCGGGCCTTATGGAGGCGGCCATTCCTCCGGCTCCCAAGGCGCTGCGCACGGTGGAGCAGACCGGCTTCGGCGAGATCCCCGGCGTCGGCCACCAGGGCGGCTCCTCGCTGGCGGTCTCCAAGTACTCGAAGAGCCCGGATGCGGCCTGGCTGTTCGCCCAGTGGGCGACCTCCGCCGACACCCAGGTCTTCATCACCACCTTGGGCGGCGGCACCGGCCCGACCCGCACCAGCGTCTACGACGACGCCCGGGTGAAGGCCAATGCCAAGCCCGGCATTCCGGGAACGACGCGTCACCTGAACGTGGTCCGCGAAACCATCGACAACTACATGGGCTCCGAACCGGATCTGCCGGAATGGGCGGAGCTCGCCAACGACACTATCCCTGTTGAACTTGGCCGTTTCTTTGCCGGTGAATACGACAGTGCGAAGGCGGCAATGGACTCCATTGCCGAGAAGACCAACAAGATCGTATCCGGTTAAAGTGGGATGCGGCGGTGGGCTGCAGACGATCGCAGCCCACCTCCTTTTTTCGGATTTTCCGTGGTCGGACAACAAAGCTGAAGGTCTATGGCCGCCTCTCGGGACCTTGTCATCGGGATCGACTCCTCGACGCAAAGCACCAAGGCAATCGCCTGGACCCGCGAGGGAGAGGCCCTGGCCGAGGGACGGGCGCCGCTGGCGTTGTCCAACCCCCAGCTCTATCACTTCGAGCAGGACAGCGAGGATTGGTGGCGGGCCTGCGTCACGTCCCTCAAGGACCTGCTGTCCAAGGTCGACGCCGCGCGGATCGCCGCCCTCGCCATCTCAAACCAACGCGAGACTTTTGTCCCGCTCGACGAAGCGGGTGCGGCCCTGCGCCCCGGCATTCTCTGGCTGGACGAGCGGGCGCGCCAGGAGGTCGAGGATCTGAGCGCCGAGCTCGGCGCCGAAACGATCCACCGCATCACGGGGCGCTTCCCTGACATCACGCCTTGCGTTTACAGCTATCTCTGGATCAAACGGCACGAACCCGAGGTCTTCGCCCGCACCGCCTGCTTCGCGGACGTGCAGGCCTTTCTGGTCCAACGCCTCTGCGGCGCCCTCAAGACCGGATGGATTTCCGCCGATCCCATGGGTCTGTTCGATCTCGTGGAAAAGCGCTGGTCGCCGGAGATCCTGACCGCGCTGGGCCTGCGCGAAGACCAGATGGTACCGGCCTTTGCGCCGGGCACGGCCCTTGGGGAGGTGACCGAAGAGGCCGCGGCGGCAACCGGCCTCAGAAGCGGAACACCGATCTTTGCCGCGGGCGGCGATGGCCAGCTTGCCGGGCTCGGCACAAACTGCACGACGCCGGCCCGCGCCTACATCAATCTGGGCACCGCTGTGGTTTCCGGCGTCTGGTCCCCCTCCTATGCCTACGACCGGGCATGGCGGACGGAGATTGCCGCCCAGGGCGAAGGCTACATTCTGGAGAACTGCCTGCGCTCCGGCGCCTTCCTCATCAACTGGTTCGTCGACCGTTTCACCCCGCAGGGGCGCAGCGACCCCAACGTCTTCGCAGACTTGGAAGACGCCGCAGCGGCGATCCCACGCGGCTGCGAGGGTCTCATGGCCCTGCCCTACTGGTCCGGTGTCATGGACCCGCATTGGGACACGGCTGCGCGCGGCTGCCTCATCGGCTTCGGCGGAGGGCACGGAGCGGCACACGTCTATCGCGCCCTTCTGGAGGGCATGACCCTGGATCAGGTCATGCGCACCCGCCTGATGGAGGCAAGTGCCGATCTCGACGTGACCGAGTATCTGGCGATCGGCGGTGGCGCAGCGAGCCCGTTGTGGCGTCAGATGCTGGCCGATGCCTCGGGAAAAACCGTGCGGATCTCCGATACCGTGGAGGCCTCCGCGCTGGGTGCCGGCATGATCGCGGCCACCGGCGTCGGGTGGTACGGCTCCATCGTCGAGGCCGCCGATGCTATGGCCGGGGAGACAACGGCCGTCGAACCGAACGAGGATCACCGGGGAGACTACGAGGAGCTGCTGGAGATCTACAGCGGGCTCTACGACGCAACCGCCGCGACCAGCCGGAAGCTGGTCGCCTTTGCTTCACGGGGAACTGTTGAATGACGGCAACCAGCATCCATCACGCCAAGTCCTACGGCGGCGTTATCGACCAGCTTGTGGCGGGGGAGTGGATCGACCCGACAATCGGCGCGCCGGTCAAGCTGCCGATCGACAGCATCGTGATCGAGTCCAGCCTCGACGGCCACGAGGCCGACCTGATCGCCGCCCTGCATCCCAAGCGTCCCCTGCTTGTGGTCTGCGACGAGAACACCCGCGACGTCCTGGGCAAGCGGGTCTACGACGCCCTGCAGCCCCTCGGCCAGGTCGACGAGTACATCTGGGCCAACCCGCGCTGCAGCGAGGAAGGCGTGGCCGAGCTGATGGCCGAAACCCGCGGCTACGAAACCCTGATCGCCGTCGGCTCCGGCACCGTCAGCGACAGCGTGAAGTATGCCACCTTCCAGGATGGCCGCGACTACTCGGTCTTCCCCACCTCGCCGATGAACGCCTATTCGACGCCGACCGCCTCGGTCACCTCGTCGGGCATGAAGAAGTCCATCACCTGCCACTCGGCGCGCGGCATCTTCATCGACATGGAGGTGTTGGCACACTGCCCGAAGCGCCTGGTGCGCGCCGCTTTCGCCGATGTCATCTGCCGCACCACCGCCCAGGTCGACTGGCTGATGTCGAACCTGCTTTTCGACACCACCTATTCGCCCTCGCCGTATATCTTGCTGGCCTACGACGAGGACGGCATGCTCGATCATGCCGGCGAGCTGACCTCCGGCAACCTCGACTACCTGGCCATGCTGACTCGCATCTCCACAATCATGGGCTTGGGCACGACATTTACGGGCACCACCCACTCCGGCAGCATGGCCGAGCACATGATCTCCCACTGCATCGACATGTTCGCCGGAGAGGCACACCCCGGAACCTCCCACGGCGAACAGGTCGGCGTCACCACCCTCACCCTCTCCGCGCTTCAGAACCAGATTCTCGGCGCCGACAGCCCGCCGGAGGTTGCCCCGACGGTCATCCCGGAAGACGAACTGGCTGCGCGCTACGGATCGGAGATGGCCGGCATCATGGTCGAGCAGACCCGCAAGAAGGCGATCGATGGGGCCACAGCGGATCGCATCAACGAGCGCTTTGCGCGGAATTGGGACGGCTTCGTCGAACCCCTGCGCCAGGTCATGCTGCCGCTGCAACGCCTGCAGACCGCCATGGCAGCAGCGGGCTGTCAGCAGACACCGGAGGACCTGGGCCTGGATCCCGCCTTCTACCGGCAGATCCTGGCGGACGGCCGCTTCACGCGAGACCGCTTCACGGCGCTCGACCTTGCGGGGGACAGCAGGCTCCTTGAGCCCTTTGTCGCAGCGCATCCGTGAAGGCAGACCGGGGGAAAACGAAAGAAGACTATGGCATCGGTTGAGTACGAGAACGTCGGCAAGAGTTTCGGCCCGGTCCGGGTGATGGAGAACATCTCCTTCACCATCGCCGACCACCGTTTCGTCGTCCTGCTCGGGCCCTCAGGCTGCGGCAAGACCACGTTGCTGCGCATGACCGCCGGCTTGGAGAGCATCGCTGAGGGAGAAATTCGCATCGGCGGCGAACGCATGAACCAGGTGCATCCGCGCGACCGCGATATCGCCATGGTGTTCCAGAACTACGCGCTCTACCCGACGCTCAAGGTCTACGACAACATCGCCTTCAGCCTGCAGGTGCGCAAGCACTCGAAGGTGGAAATCCGCAAGCAGGTCGAATGGGCGGCGGAGCTGCTGAACCTCAGCCCATACCTCGACCGTTATCCCAAGGAACTCTCCGGCGGCCAGCGCCAGCGGGTCGCCATGGGGCGGGCTCTCGTGCGCCATCCACAGGTTTTCCTCTTCGACGAACCCCTGTCGAACCTCGACGCCAAGCTGCGCGGCCAAATGCGCTACGAGATCCGCCGTCTGCACGACCGCCTGCAGACGACGACGATTTACGTGACCCACGACCAGATCGAGGCCATGACCATGGCCGACGACATCGTGGTGATGCGTGACGGCAACATCGAGCAGATCGGAACGCCGGAGGAAATCTACGACCGCCCGGCCAACTGTTTCGTGGCGGATTTTATCGGCTCGCCGTCGATCAACTTCCTGAGGGGCGAAGTGCGGGGCGACGGCGGGGTCCCGGCCTTCCAGTCCGGCAGCGTCGCCCTGCCGCTGCCCGCCAACAACGCTGCGGCCCCTGGCCAAGCGGTGATCTGCGGTATCCGGCCTGTGGACGTCTCCGTCGCCGCCGAGGGCGATGTGCGGGCCGAAGTGGTTCTGGTGGAAAGCACCGGTGCCGAGTCGCACGTTCTGCTGTCGGTCGACGGGCAGGAACTGCGCGCCGTGGTGCAGGGCCGCTACCGCGCCAAGCCCGGCGAGGTCTGCGCCCTCAAGATCAATCCGGCGGCCCTGCATCTCTTCGATGCCACAAACGAACAGCGGATCGGCTGATGGCGCGGGTTCTCATCCTCGGTGCGGGTGTGATGGGCAGCGCCATTGCCGTGCCCGCACTGGACAACGGGCACCAGGTGACCCTGGTCGGGACCCATCTCGACGGCGGGATCATCGAGGCTTTGAAAAACGACCACAACGGGCACCCGAAGCTGAAGGCGCCGTTACCGCCCTCCGTTCAACCGCTGGAGATCGAGGCCCTCAACGAAGATCACCTGCGCGAAGCCGACGTTGTCATTCTCGGAGTCTCAAGCCCCGGCATCGATTGGGCAACGGAGAAGCTGCGCCAGCACATGACCGCACCGCGGCCCCTGGCGCTTGTGACCAAGGGCCTCCAGCCCTGGAACGGCGGCTTGCGCTCCTTTGCTGCCGGGCTTGCCGAAGCGCTGGCCGGCAGCGGGATGACGCCGGACATGGTGGTCGGCATCGGCGGCCCCTGCATCGCCAAGGAACTGGCGGACCGGCAACCGACCGCCGTCGTCTACGCCGGACTGGACCGCGAAGTCCTCGAAGGGCTGCGCGGTATGATGCAGACGGACTACTACAGGGTTGCCCTCAGCGACGATCTGGAGGGCGTCGAGGTCTGCGCCGCCCTGAAGAACTTTCTCGCCATTGCCGTCAGCGCCATGTGGACCCGCTATCCGGAGGTCAACCCCCAGCCCGCAAAGCCCAAGGCGATGAACCCGGCCGCCGCCGCCTTTGCGCAGGCGGTGCAGGAAATGGCGGCCCTGACGCGCTGGTTCGGCGGACAGCCCCAGACGGCCTACGGGCTGGCCGGGCTCGGCGACCTGAATGTCACCGTCGGCGGGGGCCGCAACAGCCGCCTGGGATTTCACCTGGGCGAGGACATGACCTTGGAGGAGGCCCTCGGTGGCCCGCTCGCCGGGGAAACGGTCGAAGGGGCCGATACGGCGCTGGTCCTCGCCGCCCCTCTGGAGAAAGCCTTTGCGGAGGGGCAGCTCGATCCCTTGGACTACCCGCTGACCCGTACACTGATTGCGACCATCCGCGACGGCGGGCCGCTGTCCCTGGACTTCACAGCCATCCGCTTCGCATGACGCCCTGCCTGGAAAGGAAGATCGATGACGACCGCCAAAAGCCTTGCAAAGAGCGTCGGCCTTGGATGCGACCATCTGGGCCTGGACCTGAAGAACGCGCTGAAGACCCACCTGGAGTCCCAAGGGCTCCAGGTCACGGATGTCGGCGTCGACAGTGAGGACCCCGTCGACTACCCGGACATCGGTGCCGCGCTGGCGCGCCGCCTCGCAGACGGCGAGTTCGAGCGGGGCATCCTGGTCTGCGGCACAGGCGCCGGCATGGCGATCGCGGCCAACAAAGTGCCGGGTGTCCGCGCGGTCTGCGTGATGGACCCCTACACGGCCGAGCGCGCCATCGCCTCCAACAACGCCCAGGTGATCACCTTCGGGGCTCAGATCATTGGAACCTCCGTCGCACGGATGCTGACCGACATCTATCTCAGCAACGAGTTCCAGGGCGGTCGTTCGGCCCCCAAGGTGGCAAAGCTCGAAGCCCTCGATCGCTAGGCATTCGCCGGTGTCAGACGGCGCGCGCTACCTCGGCATCGATCTGGGCACCAGCGGAGTCCGCGTGGTCCTGACCGACGATCGCGACCGGATCCTCACTCAGCTTCAGGCCCCACTGCCCCAGCCCGACCAGCATGAAGGCAGCGTGAGGCAAGACCCCGCCCTCTGGTGGCGGGCCGTCGATGACCTGCTGGAGCGGCTCGGCACCGAAGCGGACTTGGCAAGGGTTGCTGCCCTCGCGGTCGACGGGACCTCCGGCACCATCCTGCTCTGCGACGCGGCCGGCGATCCGCTGGCCCCGGCCCGAATGTACAACGACCGCAGCGCCGTTGACGCGGGCCGCCGCATTGACGCCGTGGCGCCGGACGCCAGTATGGCGCGGGGCACCGGCGGTGCTCTGGCGCGGCTGCTGGGCCTCCTGGAGGAGACAGGAGCGGAGCAACCCCGCTTCGCCCTTCACCAGGCTGACTGGATTGCCGGCAGGCTGACCGGCCGCTACGGCCAGAGCGACTTCAACAACTGCCTGAAGCTCGGCTTTGATGCCGTGGCGCAGACTTGGCCCGCCTGGATGGCCGAGTTGGACTTCGATCTCTCGCTCTTGCCCCAGGTGGAAGCCGCCGGGCAGCCGCTTGCGTCCTTGCGCCCGAACCTCGCGCAGCGTTACGGCCTTCCTGCCGGCTGCCTGGTCGTCCGCGGGACCACCGACGGCAATGCCGCCTTTCTGGCCGCCGGCAGCTTCGAGCCAGGCTTGGCGGTCACCTCGCTGGGCAGCACTCTGACCGTGAAGCTGGTGTCCGCCGATCCTGTCTTCGCACCCGAGTTCGGTGTCTACAGCCATCGTCTGCTGGGTCACTGGCTGGCCGGCGGCGCCAGCAACACAGGCGGCGCCGCCATCGCCCAGCACTTCTCCGTTGAAGCGCTTGAGCACCTGACGCCGCGGCTGCGCCCGGAGGTGCCCACCGGGCTTTCCTACTATCCGCTTCCGGCCCCGGGGGAGCGCTTCCCTCTTGCGGACCCGGAGATGCAGCCCCTGGTCTCGCCCCGCCCCGAAGACGATGCTGTCTTCCTGCAGGGGCTTCTTGAGGGCGTGGCGCAGATCGAGCAGGAAGCCTATGCGCTCCTGGCGAGCCTGGGCGCAACGCCGGTCACCCGTGTCCTGACCGTCGGCGGCGGTGCCGCCAACGAAGCCTGGACCCGGATCCGTGAGCGTGTGATGGGCGTGCCGGTCGATACCGCCACGCAGACCGAGGCTGCCTACGGAACCGCGCGCCTCGCCCGGCTGGGATTCGAAGCGAAGCAGGCTGCCCCCGACTTCAGTTGAGATCCATGCAGTTCGCGTAGTAGGTGACAGTCGCTGGCCAGTCCGAGAAGACCCCGACGATACCGACGTCTTGCGCCAGCACGTGCAGCAGTTCGAACATGACCCCGTCGGAGGTGGTCGCATCCTTGATCGACTGGTAATACCAGCCTCCGCCGCCGCCAAGCGGCCCGGATCGCTCAAGCGTCCAGGTGATCAGGTTTAAGCCGGCCGCACGGGCTTCCCTTGCGTAGGCGGAAGGAACGATCTCACCCTCCGCAAGCGTCACCAGCATCCACGTCGGCGGAGCGAGGTAGTTCACCCCCATATCCTTCAGCGCCTGCATGCTTGGCTCGAATGTCTCCGGCTTCATCGGATCAAAGCCCTCGACGTTGTAGCGGCTATCCAGATAGACCGCCTGCTTGCCGAATTCCGGCTCGTTCTCGATCCAGTAGAGGACGTCGTTGAGGTTGAACGACTGGGCCCAGACGTCCTCGGGCGGAACGCCGGCGGCTTTGTACTCGTCGATCAGCTTCTGGGCATAGTCTTCCTGGGAGAAGCCGTCGAACGGCATCGCGACGGCGGGTGCTTTCAGCTCCGGCGTAAACTTGGCGCCCAGCGTGCGAAACAGATCGATGGACTCCGCATGGGTCATCAGGGTCCCGGTGCTCGCGGCATAGAGATCGGTGCGCCAGTCCGCAGTGCCGCCCATGTAGGCTTCGACGGTCTGCGCCGTCTTGTCTGCCGCATCCATCTTCCCGACGAGCGTTCTGAATTCGGCCAGGGTGATATCGCTCGCCCGGCATTCGGCGCTGGCGTCGGCACCGTTCGCAGCCGGCGCAAAGCCTGCCGTGCATTTGGGTGCCAGAGGGGACGAGAGAATGTTGGTGGTCGTATGAAGGTCGTCCTGCGCATGGCGGCAGACCAGCTCTTTGTCTTTCGTGAAGGTAACATCGCACTCCAGAATCCCGGCCCCCATGCGTGCCGCCGCCACGTTGGACTCGACCGTATGCTCCGGGAACATCAGCGGTGCGCCGCGGTGGCCGATGGAGAAGAGCTTGCGCTCAAAGTCTCGCTCGGCGCAGGACAGCAGCTTCGACTTCAGAACGCTGTCGTCCATCTGGTCGATCAGGAAAAAGGGGCGCGGCCCCAACTGGACCGTCTCGGCCTGCGCAGCGCTCACCGCCGCGGCGGTGCCCAGCACCAGGCATGTCACCTTCAACGCTTTCATATGCAGCCTCCATCTTCCCGTATTCAACAGGGCGCCAGTGGCGCAGGGAAGCATGAATTGCCGATGACGCTCGGATGACAGGGGCGTGAATTCGGGGCGCGCCAAGCTCCTCATTGGTTCGCAAACCAACAACTGTCCGCTCTTTGCAGTCATTGTTGCGCCAATAGGCAGTGTTCCGGCCGTTGCCGACAGGTTGCTTTTTTTCCTATAATCTTCGCCGCTGACGTCATCGTTCCATCCGGTGATGACGGCACGCTGGGAGGCGGGCAACTCTGCTTGGGGGGAGCGATGTGCGGTGGACAGGCGACGGGAATCGACGACCCGGAGTTGATCGAACTCCTGGGCTACTGGCAGAGCTTGAAAGTCGACGGACGGCTCCCGCCGCGCAGGGCGCTCGACCCGGCGGCCCTGCCGGCTGAAATCGTGCCGCATCTGTTCATGTACGACGTCGAGCGCGAGCCGTTGGACTATCGCATGCGCCTTGCCGGATCGATGCTCTGCGCGACGGTCGGGTTCGAAATGCGCGGCAAGACCTTCGATGAGATTCATCCACCGGATCGGGCCGCCGAGATCCGGCAGGAATTCGATACGGTGGTCCACAGCGGTCAGCCCCACTACGTAAAGCGCTCGGCGCAGTGGTTGCCCGACGGATTGCTGCACTATCGCCGCTTGCTGCTTCCTTTCGCCGAAGACGGCGTGACGGTGGACAGCCTCGGTGGCGCCTCGATGTTCGACCTGCCGGATCGGCCGCTGTTTTAGAGCCTATTCCGCTGCCGCGATCGGTTCCTTGGCGCGCTTCTCGCGGGCGGCGGATTCCCGCTGGGCCTTGGCAACGGCCGCCTGGGCGGCTTCCGTATGGGCGAACATCTCCAGCCTCTCGTCTTCGCCGTGGTCGGTTACCGGCGTTAACGCCAGGTCCGTGTAGTCCTTGCTGGCCGGGTCCCGTTTGATCTGCTGGCACTTGAGCCAGAGCCTGAGGGCAAAGCCGGCGAAAGGAACATAGGTGCGCAGAACCTCCCAAACCCGGCGCGGGTAGAACACCAGGGGAGATTCGAGAGGCAGCCCCGAGCGGCGCTGCGTACGCACCTTGCGCCGGATGTATCCACCCTGGAGCGGGTGCACCTTCTCGTAGCGGATGCAGCCGGCGAACTGCAGGGCGTGGGCCCAGATACGCTCCGGTTTATTGCCGCTGACGATGATCCGCCGCATCAGCGTCTCCAGGTGTTCATCGGAGTAGTAGAGCTCCCAGGCCTTGTTGTAGATGCCCTGCCACTCTTCCTTGGTCATCAGGGAGTGCCCGGTGCAGACGTGCTCCAGGTCGTAGATGTTCATGTCGGGGTCCATGGGGACCCCGTTGAGGTAGAGGTTCTTGTGATCCTCGGAGCCCGGCAGCGGCGTCAGGCAGAAGAACTCCAGGATATCGATGGGCAGCTCGCGTTTGATGACCTCGATATCATGGGCGATCTTCTCCGGCGTATCGGCGGGAAAGCCCAGAATGTAGCCCGCATAGGTCAGGATCTGGTGATTGCGCCACTCCTGAAGCATCAGCCGGTACTCGGTGATGCGGTTCTGGCGCTTCTTTGCCGCCATCAGATTGTCCGGATTGATGTTCTCCAGGCCGATGAAGACCCGCGCGACGCCGGCCCGCTTGGCCTTGGCCACGAAGTTCTCGATCTTGTGGCAGAGCGTATCGACCTGAATGATGATGGAGAACGGCAGGCCGGTCTCTTCCTTCAGGTCGCCCAGCCGGTCGAAGATCGCCTCCCAGTTCTTGTTGCGGGCGAAGTTGTCGTCGGTGATGAAGAAGCGGGTGATGCCCTGCTCGATGTTCGCCCGCACCAGGCGTTCGACATCGTCCGCCTCGCGGAAGCGCGACTTGCGGCCCTGGACGTTGATGATGGTGCAAAAGCTGCACTGGAAGGGGCAGCCGCGCCCGGCATCGAAACAGGCCACCGAGCCCCCGTAGCGGCGCACCAGAGACTCCGGCAGGTAGGGCGTGGGTTCGTTGTCGATCCCCGGCAGATCGTTCATGTAGTTGTAGATCGGCTTCAGCTCTTCGTTCAGCGCATCGCGGTAGAAGTGATGCAGCCGTCCCTCGCCCTCCCCGGCATAGAGCGTGATGCCCAGGTCCAGGGCCTCCTGCAGGTCCGGCGGAAGCTCGGGCAGCATGGACAGGCAGCCGCTCGGATGGAAGCCGCCGATCGCCACCTGAATGCCCTCGGCGCGGAACTGACGGGCGATGTCCATGGCGCGCGGAAACTGATTCGACTGTACGCCGACGAGGCAGACCACCCCGCGGACGCCGGGCGTCGTCATGCGTTCGACGATCTGCTTGATCGGTATGATGGTGTTGGTCTCATCGTAGGCGTTCAGTTCGACCTCGACGTCATGGCCGAGGAGCCTGCGGTCGATGATATCAAGCGACAGTCCGTAGAGACTGGAGAGGGTGTTGGACGGCACCCAGGCCTTGGCCCATTGGATCACATAGCCGTCGTCGTCGTAGTGCGACGGCTTAATGAGCTCCACGATGAAACGCCGCATTGAACCGCTCTCAGTCATGCCGCCCCCCAAGTCCGACTTGCCCAGTCAGAATTACCCCATTGCGGGCGCGAAATACAGGCTGAAGCGAAAGATTGGCGCGATCAGCCCCATTTCCGGCGCACCAGGCCGGGAAAGAGCCGCCGCAACGGCAATTAAGGGTTAGAAGACCCCGGCTTGTGTCCGGGCGGTACCGGACCCGGGCGACTCCGCGCCGGCCGGGGGCCGGCGCAGAAGACCTGGGCGCCCGTGGCCTACTTGACCGTGACGGTGATCCGCTCGGACATCACCGGCGGGTTGTGCGGAATATGGCTCCAGTCGCCCAAAACAAGCTGAAGCGTGTGGGTGCCGGGGGGCAGTTCGACCGTCGCCTCGGTCTGTCCGCCGCCGAAGTGGATGTGCTTGTCATCCGCGGGGATCGGCTCGTTCAGTTCTTCTCCTTCGATCGCCTCGTTGATGATCAGATGATGGTGCCCGGTGTTTTCCTTATCGTCCACGCCGGCCGGCGCGACGCCCATGCCGGAGAGGCCGAAGCGGATGGTGACCGGTGAAGAGATCGTCTGACCGTCCTGCAAATCGATGAAATAGACCCTGGCATCGGGCGGCGCCGGCGTCTCGCCGGCAAGAGCGGAACCGGCTGCCAACACCACGGTGGCGGCGATCACGGGAATGCGCATGGAATAACCTCCCATATAGTCTTAGGCTCATGACCGGCGTGGCCATGATCTGAAGCGAAAACACCCAAAGACCGGAATTTATTCGCGTGGCAGTCGAAAGATCGGCGCAAGACAGCATGAAGGAGCTGCTGGAGGGCTTCTATCCCCGCCTCTGGCGGTACTGCCTCGCCTTGACGCGGGACCTCCCGGCAGCGGAGGACCTCTGCCAGGCCGCCTGTCTCAAGGCACTTGAGAGTGCGCATCAATTCCAGGCCGGAACGCATGCAGACCGATGGGTTTTCAGCATTGCCAAGAACCTCTGGTACAACACCTTGAGGGCCGAGAACGTGCGCCGGGGCGGCGGGCTGGTACCCAGCGACGAACTGGCTTTGCCGGCGCCTGGAACGGACGCCGAAACGAATTTTTTCCATGCCGAGGTGTTAAAGGCAGTGATGGACCTGCCCGAGGCGCAGCGCGTGACGGTGTTCCTGGTCTATGTGGAGGGCTTTTCCTACAAGGAGGCTGCCGAGCACCTGCACATCCCGATCGGGACCGTCATGAGCAGGCTTGCCGCGGCCCGCAGCAAGCTTGCCGCCCTCAAGGCCACCTCGGGCGCGGCCAAACAACGGACCCTGTGACGGATCATGGATAGCAGGTCGATCACCGACGAAGAGTTGGTTGCCTTCCTGGACGGGGAACTCCCGCCCGAGCAGGCAAAGGCTGTCGAGCAGGCCTTGCGCGACGATCCGGCGCTGCGCGCGCGGCTGGATGCCCTGACCATCGACACCGACACTGTGAAGTCCGCTTTCGACAGCCTGCTTCCCTTGGCGCCGGGCCACGCGGAACCGGCTCCTAAAGACAGCCCCTCCCAACCCTCCAGCCGCGCTCTGGGACCGCTCGTGAGCCGCAGGGCGGCTATCGCCGCGAGCCTCGCCGCCGTTGCCGCCATCGGTTTCGCCGGCGGCCGCCTCACTGCCCCGATGCAGAGCGAAGACTGGCGCATGGCCGTCGCCGAGTATCAGCTGCTCTATCGCAGCGAGACGCTGACCCATCTCGATCCAAGCCCGGCGGAGCTCGAAAGCGAGCGGGCAAGGGTCGTCGCCGAACTGGGCCTGGATATCGACGGCACGGCGCTGCGCAACGTCAGCGGCCTGCGCTACCGCCGGGCCCAGATCCTCGGCTACGAGGCGGCGCCGCTCGCCCAGTTTGCCTATCTCGACAGCCGGAACCGTCCGGTGGCGTTCTGCGTGACCCCGACCGAGGCCGCCAGCCGGCCGCTGGAGACGCAGAGCTTCAAGGGGCTCGCCGCCGTGTCCTGGATTGCCGACGGCTTCGCCTTTCTGGTGATCGGCGACGTCCCGCCAGCGCTGCTGGACCGCGCGGCCCGTGACCTTTCCGCATCCCTCGCTCAGGCCTCTCGGACCAAGAGTTCCTGAGCGGCAGGGCGAGCACCGCCTCGGAAAGCGAAGAGCGTCAGATCGCCGTCAGCGGCTCGTAGGCTTCCGGCCGCCGGTCGCGGAAGAACTGCCAGAGGTTCCGCACCTCGCGGACCATATCCATGTCCATATCGGCGACCACCAGTTCGTCCTTGTCCTCGCTGGCTTCCACAAGGAACTCGCCGCGCGGATTGACGACGTAGCTGGAGCCGTAGAACTTGCCGATGTTCCACGGAGCCTCGGTGCCGACGCGGTTGACCGCGCCGATGTAACAGCCGTTGGCGACAGCGGAGGCCGGCTGTTCCAGCTTCCAGAGATACTGGCTGAGGCCGGCCACGGTGGCCGAGGGATTGACGATGTACTCGGCCCCGCTCAGAGCCAGGGCGCGCCAGCCCTCCGGGAAGTGTCGGTCGTAGCAGATGTAGACGCCGAGCTTGCAGTAGGCCGTCTGGAACATCGGCCAGCCGGAGTTGCCGGGTTTGAAGAAGAACTTTTCGTAGAACCCGGCGACCTGCGGGATGTGGGATTTGCGGTACTTGCCGAGGTAGCTGCCGTCGGCGTCGATGACGGCGGCGGTGTTGTAGTAGACGCCGGTGATGTCCTCCTCATAGATCGGAACCACGATCACCATGGAGTGCTTCTTGGCGTACTCCTGCATCAGTTTGACCGTCGGGCCGTCGGGGACCTTTTCCGCGGCGCCGTACCACTTCACGTCCTGGCTGGGACAGAAGTAGGGCTGGTTGAAGACTTCCTGCAAACACAACACCTGGACGCCCTTGGCGCCGGCCTCGTCGATCAGCGGCAGATGCGCTTCGTTCATCCTGTCGCGGATGGTTTCCGGGCTTTCCCCCGTATCCGCCTTCAGAGCCATCTGAATAAGGCCCGCCCGCACCGTCGCCATCGCTTGCTCTCCCTCTGCAATGCGCCCCGGTTTTCCCGCAGCGCCATCTGTCCTGCAGAAGATTTGACCATTTGGTCAGGAAGTGATGCAAGGCCCTATTCGCCCGGCGCCGGGCCCTGGGCCTTCGGTGCGCTGGCCGAAAACCGGGCGAAAGCACGAAAAGCGGACTCGCATCGGGCTGCGACATGATGCAAAATTGACCAAACGGACAGGAAATCCAAAACAGGGACAGGCACAAGGAGGGACAGCAGTCATGGCGATCTTGATCAAGGGCGGCACCGTGGTGACGGCCGACCACTCCTATCGGGCCGATGTGCTGACCGAAGCGGACAAGATCGTCGCCATCGGCGAGAACCTGGAGGCTCCCTCCGGCGCCGAAGTCATCGACGCGGGCGGCGGCTACGTCATGCCGGGCGGGATCGATCCCCACACCCATATGGAACTGCCCTTCATGGGCACGGTGGCTTCTGAGGACTTTTTCACCGGGACCACCGCCGGCATGGTGGGCGGCACGACGATGATCATCGACTTCGTCATACCCAACCCCCAGCAGGACATCATGGAGGCCTATCACACCTGGCGGGGCTGGGCGGAGAAGGCCGCGGGAGACTACTCCTTCCACGTCGCCATCACCTGGTGGGACGAGACCGTCAAGGAAGCCATGGGGACCCTGACCCGCGACCACGGGGTCAACTCCTTCAAGCACTTCATGGCCTACAAGGGCGCCATCATGTGCGATGACGAGGTGCTGGTGAACTCCTTCACCCGGGCCCGCGAGCTGGGCGCTATCTGCACCGTCCATGCCGAAAACGGCGAGTTGGTCTTCCACCTTCAGAACGAGATTCTGAAGAGCGGCATCACAGGGCCGGAGGGCCATCCCCTCTCCCGCCCGCCCGAAGTCGAGGGCGAAGCCGCCAACCGCGCCATCCGCGTTGCCCAGGTGCTCGACGTGCCGCTCTACATCGTCCACAACTCCTGTATCGAATCCCTGCAGGCCATCACCCGGGCGCGCAACGAAGGCCAGCGCGTCTTCGGCGAGGTCCTGGCCGGTCACCTGCTGGTCAACGACGAGGTCTACCGCAACCCGGACTGGGATTTCGCCGCGGCCCACGTGATGAGCCCGCCGTTCCGTTCCAAGGAGCATCAGGACGCGCTCTGGCGCGGCCTTCAGGCCGGCATGCTGCAGACCACGGCGACCGACCACTGCTGTTTCTGCGCTCCGCAGAAGCGCATGGGCCACAACAACTTCACCCAGATCCCCAACGGCACCGGTGGGGTCGAGGACCGCATGCACGTGCTCTGGCACCACGGGGTGAACTCAGGCCGACTGACGATGAACGAGTTCGTGGCCATCACCTCCACCAACGCCGCCAAGATCTTCAACATCTATCCGCGCAAGGGCTCCATCTCCGTCGGCGCCGACGCCGACATCGCGATCTGGGACCCGACCAAGGAGCGCACGATTTCCAAGGACACGCACCATCAGAACGTGGACTTCAATATCTTCGAGGGAATGACCGTCAAGGGCATCAACACGGTCACCATCAGCCAGGGCAAGGTGGTCTACCAGGACGGCGAAGTCCGCACCGAACGCGGTGCGGGGCGCTACGTCAACCGGCCGACCTTCGCGCCCTACTACGACGCTGTGAACCGCCGGCGCGAGGCAAAGACGCCGGTGGCGGTGAACCGGATGTAGCCCGGATGTAGCAACGGGTCGGACGCCGCCTAAACGCAACGACAGACAGGTGGCGAAACACCGCAAACAAGGGAGCTAGGGGGATGACTTCTCGAATTTCGGGGAACGGTACAGTATTGGCAAAACGCGGCCTGCGGCGCCGCACGGTCGTGCAGGCCGGCGCGGCGGCTCTGGTGGCTGCAGCCGTCTTTGGACTTTCCGGCGGCGCGGCGCAGGCGGAAAAGCTGAAAGTCGCCGGAATCTACACGGTGCCGATTCAGCAGAAATGGGTGGGCACCCTGCACCGGGCGCTGACCGCCGCCAAGGAACGCGGCGACATTGAGTACAGCTTCTCGGAGAAGGTGCCCAACACCGACTACGTCCGGGTGATGCGCGAGTACGCCGAGGGCGGGGTCGATCTGGTGGTCGGGGAGGCCTTCGGCATCAGCCGGGAGGCCCGCAAGGTGGCCGACGACTATCCGGAGATCGCCTTTCTTATGGGCGACCCGGGTGTCCCCCATGGCAAGAACTTCTCCGTCTTCGACAACTGGATCCACGAGCCCTGCTACCTCATGGGCATCGTCGCCGGCACCATGACCAAGACCAACAGAATCGGCATGGTCGGCGGCTTTCCCATCGGCGAGGTGAACCGGCTGTTCCACGCCTTCATGGAGGGCGCGCGCTCGGTCAATCCGGACGTCGAGTTCAAGGTCTCCTTCATCGGCTCTTGGTACGACCCGCCAAAGGCCAAAGAGTTTGCCTTCGCCCAGGTCGAGGCCGGGGTGGACGTGCTCTACGCCGAGCGGGCCGGCGTGGTCGACGCCGCCCGCGAGAAGGGGATCATCGCCTTCGGCAACGTGAACGACATGAACAAGGCCGAGAACGGCACCGACGTGGTGGTCGCCTCGGCCCTCTGGCACATGGAACCGGCCATCGACTATGCCATCTCCCAGGTGAAAGCCGGCACCTTCACGGCCGAGAACTACAAGGAATGGACGATGATGAAGGCCGGCGGCGCCTCCCTCTCTCCGTTCTACGAGTTTGAGGACAAGATCCCGGCCGAAACCAAGGCGAAGATCGACGCCCTCGCTCAGCAGATCAAGGCTGGGGACTTCGTGGTGCAGACCAACGACGACGAACCCAAGTCGACGTTCTGACCGGACGCCTTACGGGATCGGGGCAGCGGCGTCAGTGCTGTCCCGACCCCGCAGAAATCGATCATCGGGGGATCTGACGATGGCGCAGGCGCAAGCGTCCGCCGCTGCCGCCACCGGCGCTGAGCCGGTGTTGCGGCTGTCCGGCATCACCAAGCGCTTTGGGGCGCTGGTCGCCAACGATGCCATCTCCCTTGGGTTGGGGCGCGGCGAGATCCTGGCCCTGCTGGGAGAGAACGGCGCCGGCAAGACCACCTTGATGAGTATCCTCTTCGGTCACTACCTTGCCGACGAAGGCGAGATCGCGGTCTTCGGCGGAGCCTTGCCGCCAGGCTCCCCCAAGGCCGCCATCGCCGCCGGGGTCGGCATGGTGCATCAGCATTTCACCCTGGGCGAAAACCTCACCGTTCTCGACAACATCGTGCTGGGCACGGAACCGCTCTGGCGCCTGAAGCAGAACCGCGCGGCCGCGCTGCGCCATGTCGAGGACCTGGCGGCGCGCTTCGGCCTGCAGGTCGAGAGCCGGCGCCTTGTGCGCGACCTCTCGGTCGGCGAGCGTCAGCGGGTGGAGATCCTGAAGGCGCTCTACCGCGGCGCCCGCGTCCTGATCCTCGACGAACCCACCGCGGTGCTGACGCCACAGGAGGTCGAGAGTTTCTTCGCAACCTTGAAGACCATGGCGGCCGAGGGGCTCTCCATCATCTTCATCTCCCACAAGCTGAACGAGGTGATGGCCATTGCCGACCGCGTTGCTGTGCTGCGTCAGGGCAGGCTGGTGGCCGACTTCCCCATCGCCGAGGCCTCCCGCGAAGGGCTCGCCGAGGCCATGGTGGGGCGGGCGGTCGCCTTGCCCGAACGCAGCCGCCTGGAGCCGGGTGCGCCTCTGCTGCGAATGGAAGGCGTCGGACTGCGCGGTGCAGAGGGCAAAGTATCGCTTGAGAATCTCGATATAACCCTCTGTGAGAAAGAGATTTTCGGAATTGCCGGCGTTTCCGGCAACGGGCAGGCCGCCCTCGCGGCCCTGATCTCCGGTCTCGATGCCCCGACGGCGGGGCGCTTCGAGATCCTCGGCGATGCCATCGCCGAGGCTTCCCCTGGCGCCATGCTGAAACGCGGGGTCGGGCGGGTGCCGGAGGACCGTCACGCAACCGGCGTCGTCGGTGACTTCACGGTGGAGGAAAACCTGGTACTGGAAGCCTATGGCGGAGACCGCTTCTCGCGCTTCGGCTTCGTCAAGGGAGTGGCCCTGCGCCGCAACGCCGAAGAAAAGATCGCCGCCTTCGACATCCGCGGCGCCGATGCGACCACGGCTACACGCAGCCTTTCCGGCGGCAACATGCAAAAGGTCATCCTCGCCCGGGTCCTGGACCAGAAGCCACGCATCATCCTCGCCAATCAGCCGACCCGCGGGCTCGATGTCGGCGCCGCGGCGGCTGTGCAGGCTCTGCTGTTCCAGGCGCGGGCCGAAGGCGCGGGCATCGTCCTGATCTCCGAAGACCTCGAGGAGCTGCTGCAGATGTCCGACCGCATCGCGGTGCTCTACCACGGGCGTCTCTCCGCACCCGTCCCTGTGGAAGAAGCGGATCTCAGAACCCTTGGCCTTATGATGGCCGGACACGGTACGGCAGAGCATTCGGACGAGGGCCGCCATGCGTCTTGAGCCCCGCGCCCATGTGCCGCTGTGGCTGAACCTGGCCGCTCCGCTGACGGCAATCGCCCTGGCCTTCCTGCTCTGCGGGCTGCTCATCGCCTGGGCCGGCGCGCCGGTGCTGGCCGCCTACGGCGCCCTGGTGAAGGGTGCGCTGGGCTCGGTCTTCGCCCTGAGCGAGACTCTGACGCGCGCGGCACCACTGATCTTCACCGGCCTGGCGGCCGCCGTCGCTTTCCGGGCCAAGCTCTGGAACATCGGCGGCGAGGGCCAGCTCTATGCCGGCGCGCTGGCGGCGACCTATGTCGGCACCGGGCTCGTCACCCTGCCGCCCCTGCTGATGGTGCCCTTCCTTTTCCTGGTCGGTGCGCTTGCCGGCGGACTGCTGCTGCTCCTGCCGGTGATCCTGAAGCTGAAGCTCAAGGTGGACGAGGTGGTGACCACCCTCCTCCTCAACTTCGTCGTCCTGCTCTTTGCCAACTACCTGCTCTTCGGGCCTTGGAAGGACCCCCTGGCCATGGGCTGGCCTCAGGCGGCGCCGATCATCGACGAGGGCGTACTCTCACCCCTGATTCCCCGCACCCGCCTGCATTCCGGCCTGCTCTGGGCGGTCTTCTTCGCGGTCGCAGCCTGGGCCTTCATCCGCTACTCCAAATGGGGCTTCGAGATCCGCGCCGTCGGCAACAACCCGGAGGCGGCGCGTTTCGCGGGCATTCCGATGGGTGCGACCGTGCTGCGCACGGCGCTGCTCTCCGGGGGTCTCGCCGGCATGGCCGGGGTCTGCGAGCTGGCGGGCCTCAAGGGTTATCTCACCCTCGATATCTCGCCCGGCTTCGGCTACACGGGCATCGCGGTGGCCATGCTGGCGGGCCTGCATCCCCTGGGTGTGATCGCCGCGGCGATCTTCGTCGCCGCCATCTACAACGGCGCCGACGCCATGAGCCGGGCCATGTCGATCTCCAACTATCTGGCCGATGTGCTGACCGCGACCGCCCTGCTGCTGGTGCTGGCGAGCGTGCTCTTCGTGCGCTACCGGCCCCGCCTGCGCTAAGGGGCCGGAGCGGCATGGACATCCTGGAGATCTTCGTCTCGCTGGGCTTCTGGGCCGCCCTGGTGCGCATGGCCACACCGCTCATCTTCGGCACCCTGGGTGAGCTGATCTGCGAGCGCGCAGGCGTTCTCAATCTCGGTATCGAGGGTATCATGACCCTGGGGGCCATGGTCGCCTGGATGTGGGTCTACCAGGGCGGCGGGCTGTGGTCGGCGGTGCTGGTGGCCGCGGCCTTTGGCGCCCTCTTCGGCCTTCTACACTCCGGCTTCAGCGTCTACCTCGGCGTTTCCCAGCACGTCACCGGGATCGGCATCACCCTGCTGGCTTCTGCTCTGAGTTACTTCGCTTTCCGCATGCTGCTGCCTGATGTCACCACGCCGCCGAAGATCGACCCCTTTCAGCCTTATCCCGTTCCGGGCCTGTCGGAGCTGCCCTTCCTCGGTGAGGTCCTGTTCACTCAGAGCCCCCTCACCTACCTGGCCTTCGCGCTGGTGCCCCTGGTCGCCTACGGCCTCTACCGCACGCCGCTGGGTCTGGCCGTGCGCATGGTGGGCGAGAACCCCATGGCCGTTGAGGCCCAGGGCATCGACGTCCACCGCCTGCGGACCGGCGCCGTCATGCTGGGCAGCGCCTTCATGGCCGTCGGCGGCGCGTTCCTTACCATTTCGGTCTTCGATGCTTTCTACATCGGCATGATCAACGGCCGCGGCTGGATCTGCGTCGCCCTCGTGATCTTTGCCTCCTGGCGCCCGGGCAAGGCCTTGCTCGGCGCGCTGCTCTTCGCCGCCTTCGAAGCGCTGCAGATTCGCGTGCAGCAGTCCGCCTCGGCCTTTATCCCCTATCAGTTCTTCCTCATGATGCCTTATGTTCTCAGCATCCTGGCGATGATCGTCATGTCGCGGCGCGCGGCCTACCCCAAGGCCCTGCTGGTCCCCTTCCGCAAGGGCGAACGGTAAGGTGCGCTCGCCCTTCAAGACGGGCCTGCCGGCCCTCCTCAGGACGAGGCTCACACCTCGCCTCGTCCTGAGGAGCCGCGTCAGCGGCGTCTCGAAGGATGGGTACTCGATCGGAGAGATGTGATGCTCGATCTCATTGTCCGCAACGCCACCCTGCCCGATGGCGCAAGCGGCCTGGACATCGCCGTCCAGGACGGCGTCATCGCCGAGGTGGCACCGGCCATCGCGGCGGAGGCGGCTCTCGAAATCGACGCCCAGGGCTTTCTCGTCACGCCGCCCTTTGTCGACAGCCATTTCCACATGGACGCGACCCTCAGCCTTGGCCTGCCGCGCCTGAACCAGAGCGGCACGCTGCTGGAGGGCATTGCCCTCTGGGGCGAATTGAAGCCGGACCTCACGGTGGAGGCCTTAAAGGAACGCGCGCTGGCGCTCTGCCGCTGGTCGGTCGCCAAGGGCACGCTGGCGATCCGCAGCCATGTCGATATCTGCGACGACCGCCTGCTCGCCGTCGAGGCGCTGCTGGAAGTGCGGGAGACGGTGAAGGACGTCATCGACCTGCAGCTCGTCGCCTTCCCGCAGGACGGCTACCTGCGCTCCCCGACTGCGCGGGAGAACATGCGCCGCGCCCTCGACAAGGGCGTCGACATCGTCGGCGGCATCCCCCATTTCGAGCGCACCATGGCCGAGGGTGCCGAGTCCGTGCGCCTGCTCTGCGAGCTGGCCGCCAAGCGGGGCCTGCGGGTCGACATGCACTGCGACGAGACCGACGACCCCAACTCCCGCCACATCGAGAGCCTGTCCTACGAGACGCAACGCCTGGGCCTGCAGGAGCGGGTGACCGGCTCCCACCTCACCTCCATGCACTCCATGGACAACTACTACGTCTCCAAGCTGATGCCGCTGATGGCCGAAGCTGGGGTGAACGCGGTGGCCAATCCGCTGATCAACATCACCATCCAGGGCCGTCACGACAGCTACCCCAAGCGCCGTGGCATGACCCGGGTGAAGGAACTGCTGGCCCAGGGCATCAACGTGTCCTTCGGCCACGACTGCGTCATGGACCCCTGGTATCCCCTCGGCAGCCACGACATGATCGAGGTGGCGCAGATGGGCCTCCACGTCGGCCTTATGACCGGCGTCGAGGAACAGAAGGACTGCTTCGCCGCGGTCACAGAGAACGGCGCGAAGACCCTGGGGCTGGAAGGCTACGGCCTCACCCCCGGCTGCAACGCGGACATGGTGATTCTCCAGGCCGGCGACGTGCTGGAGGCCCTGCGCCTGCGGCCCGTCCGCCTCACCGTCATCCGCCGCGGGCGGGTGGTTGCGGAGACCCCACCGGTGAAATCGCAGTTGAAGGTGCTGGGCAATGAAGCTATCGACTTTATGAAACATTGATACCTGATTGAGGAAGTCCCTTGTCCCAGCTCGACCTTGCCTTCGTCCGCTCCCAGTTTCCCGCTTTCTCCGATCCCTCCCTGAAGGACTGGGCCTTCTTCGAGAACGCCGGCGGCTCCTATGCCTGCGGCCCGGTGATCGAGCGGCTGACCCGCTTCTATCGCGAAACCAAAGTGCAGCCCTACGGCCCCTTCCCCGCCTCGGAGCGCGCGGGTGCGGAGATGGATGAGGCGCGGCGGCGGCTCGCCGGCTATCTCAACGTCGCCGAGGACGAGCTGCACTTCGGCCCCTCGACCACCCAGAACACCTACGTTCTGGCCCAGGCCTTCCGCGAGATGCTGAACGACGGCGACGAGATCGTCGTCACCAACCAGGACCACGAGGCCAATTCCGGCGCCTGGCGGCGCTTGGCGGACAGCGGCATCGTGGTGCGCGAGTGGCAGCTGGACCCGGAGAGCGGCGAGCTCGATCCGGCTGCGCTGGACTCGCTGCTCAGCGACAAGACTCGTCTGGTCGCCTTCCCTCACTGCTCCAACATCGTCGGCCATGTGAATCCGGTGACGGAGATCGCCGCCAAGGCCCATGCCGCCGGCGCGGTGGTCGCGGTGGACGGCGTCTCCTACGCGCCGCACGGCTTTCCCGACGTGGCCGCCCTGGACGCCGACATCTATCTCTTCTCGCTCTACAAAACCTACGGGCCGCACCAGGGCCTGATGACGGTAAAGCGGGACTTGGCCGAACGCCTGCCCAACCAAAGTCACTTCTTCAACGCCGACAAGATCCTGAAGAAGCTGACGCCCGCCGGCCCCGACCATGCGCAGATCGCCGCCTCCGCCGGAATCGCCGACTACTTCGATGCCCTCCACGCCCGTCACTTCGCCCACACCGTCGAAGGCGATGAGGCCGACGAGGCCGAGCGCGGCCGCCGCGTCCATAGCCTGATGGAGGCCCAGGAAAAGGCGCTGCTGGCGCCCCTGCTGGACCACCTGCGTCAGCGCAACGACATCCGCGTGCTCGGCCCCACCGATCCGGCGGTGCGCGCGCCGACGGTGGCGATCCATCCCAAGAACAAGCCGGCGCCGGAGGTTGTCGAGCGCCTACGGCACCACAGGATCGCCGCCTGCGTCAGCAACTTCTATGCCTACCGTCTGGTCCAGGCCATGGGCATCGACCCGGAACCCGGCGTGCTGCGCCTTTCCTTCGTCCACTACACCAGCCCGGAAGAGATCGAGCGGCTGATCGAGGCCTTGGACGAATCGCTCTAGGGCGGCCTCGCTCCTGACCATATGCGCGAACACGTCTTCAGCAGACCTGAAGACGCTTGAACTTTCTGCTTCGGACTCCCGACACATCGGCGGCGTCACCTGTCTTTGACGTCTCTACTGAGGAGAATCCGAACCATGAACCTACGTAACCTGATCTGTGCGGTCCTGGGGTGCCTTTTTCTGGCGCTGTCCGTGACCGCACAGGCTGAACCCATTTCTGCAGATGCTTCTCTGCAGCAGTTGGAGCCGGTAGCAACCGCGGTTGATCTTGCCGGGTTCACTGTGCTGGCCGAGTTGGAGAACACGAAGAAGCGTGTTTTTGAGCGCCGTTCGCCGCCCGGCGGCGGTGATCAGGCTCCGCAGTCCCTCAAAGCCCCCATGACCGGCGAGGTGGAGTTCGACGCCTGCTGCGACAACTGCAGTAAACCGGGGGGATGTACCGGCTGCAACTCGGGACCCGAAGGATTGAACTGCGGGAAAGGGCTGATCGCTGCCGACTGCCAGGTGGTCAATGACGATGTAACCTGCGTCAAGAAGGATTGACGTCCATCTCTATCGTCATTCCTAAAAAAGGGGGAGCGCCAAAGCGCTCCCCCAACCCACCCCTCTATACTTCGGGACTTACATGCCGTTGGCCTTTTCCCAGACCGCGTGGGTCCAGGCACCTTCCGGCTTCTTGGTGATGACCGGCGTGGAGGCATTGGCCAGCAGCGTATCGACAGTGCGGTCGTAGTCGCCGGGCTCCAGGTAGCCGAGGCCCTTGGCCGAGCCTTCCAGCAGCTTGGCGATCTCGCCCATCATGCGCCGCTGGTGCTTCTCGGTCTGGGCGCCGGTCTCGTCGTTTTCCAGCACGATGTCGGCGGCTTCCTCGACGTTGTTCTTTGCGTACTCCCAGCCTTTCAGAGAGGCGGCCACGAAGCGCGCCATCTTGTCCACGAAGGCCGGGTCCTGAAGGTTCTCCTCCAGGACGTAGAGGCCGTCCTCCAGGGTCGCGACGCCCTGGTCCTCGTACTTGTAGACGATGAGGTCGTCAGCGCCGAGCCCGGCGTCGATGATCTGCCAGTACTCGTTGTAGGTCATGGTGGAGACGCAGTCAGCCTGCTTCTGCAGGATCGGGTCGACGTTGAAGCCCTGCTTCAGCACCGTCACGCCCTCGGGCCCGCCGTCGGTCGGCAGGCCGAGCTTGGCCATCCAGGACAGGAAGGGGTACTCGTTGCCGAAGAACCAGACCCCCAGGGTGCGCCCCTTGAAATCCGCCGGGGAAGTGATGCCGCTGTCCTTGCGGCAGGTCAGCATCATGCCTGACTTCTTGAAGACCTGGGCGATGTTCACCAGCGGCACGCCCTTCTCCCGCGACGCCAGGGCCGAAGGCATCCAGTCGATGATCACATCGGCGCCGCCGCCGGCGATCACCTGCGGCGGAGCGATATCCGGCCCGCCCGGCTTGATGGTGACGTCGAGCCCGGCCTCTTCATAGAAGCCCTTGTCCTGGGCGACGAAGTAGCCGGCGAACTGCGCTTGGGTCACCCACTTCAACTGCAGCGTCACCTCGTCGGCCGCCGCCGCCGTGCCGGCCGTCAGCAGCAGGCCCGCCCCCGCCGCCAGTGAAATCAGTTTTCTCATCTTGCCTCTCCTCTTCTCTGAGTCTCGTTTCTTGCTCTTGAGGTTTCTCTCCCTAAACGCATCCCAAATCCTTGATCTTCCATCATTATCGATAGGAGGGATGCCAGAACGTCGCGGCCCGCTCGGCCAGAGCCAGCAGGCCGTAGAACAGCGAGCCGGCCACGGCCGCCACGGCGATGGTGGCCCAGACCATCTCCACGTTCATGCGGCCGATCTCAGTGGAAATCCGGAAGCCCATGCCGACGATCGGCGTGCCGAAGAACTCCGCCACGATGGCGCCGATCAGCGCCAGCGTCGAGTTGATCTTGAGGGCGTTGAAAATAAAGGGCAAGGCGTTGGGCAGCCTGACCCGCACCAGGGTCTGCAGGTAGCTCGCCCCATAGGAGCGCATGAGGTCGCGCTCCATGGCCTGGGTGGCATGCAGACCGGTGATGGTGTTCACCAGCATCGGGAAGAAGGTCATGATAACGACGACCGCCGCCTTGGACTGCCAGTCGAAGCCGAACCACATCACCATGATCGGCGCGACGCCGACAATGGGCAGGGCCGAGACGAAATTGCCCAGCGGCAGCAGGCCGCGCTGCAGGAAAGGCACCCGGTCCACCAGGATCGCCACCAGGAAGCCGCTGCCGCAGCCCATAAGGAAGCCGGTCAGTACCGACTTGATGAAGGTCTGGTAGAAGTCGGCGATCAGCGTGTCCGTGGAAGCCATGAAGATGGCCGCAATGCGCTCCGGCGAGGGCAGCAGCACCGTCGGCACGCCGAAGCCGGTCACTCCGACCTGCCAGAGATAGATCAACCAGGCGCCGAACAGGCCCGGCACCAGAAGCGCGGCGAAGCCTTTGCTGTCTCCCTTGCCCGCGGCTTCCGACAGCAGGCCGAGGGTGCGCCAGACCAGAAAGCCCAGCCCCAGGACGAAGACCCAGACCCCCAGGCCTTGAAGACCCACAGGCGCTTCGGCGCCCAGGACGGCGAACTGCCGGCTGATCGCCGCAAGCGGCACCCAGGCGCCGGCGACGCAGACCGCCAGCAGAATGAGGCCGACTGCGAGGCCACGGAGCGCCAGCGCTGCCTGTCCCGCTGCGGCCAAGGCGGCGATGCCGAGGCCAAGCAGAAGTCCGGGCTCCGCAAGCCAGGCCACGCGGTTGCCGATCACGTCCTGACCGACCGGCAGAAGAAGGGCGACGGCGAAACACAACAGGGCCAAGAGACAGGCGCCCTCTTCCTTCCAAGCGCGGCGCATCATGGCCGGACCCCCGTGCGCCGCAGCACCAGCCGCTCGACCATGCCCACGGCGGCCACCAGCAGCCCGGCCATGGCCGCGGCGGTGAGCAGCGCCGCCCAGATCTGCACGGTCTGGCCGTAGTAGGACCCCACCAGCAGCCGCGCGCCGATCCCTGCCGAGGCGCCGGTCGGCAGTTCACCCACGATGGCGCCAACCAGGGAGATGGCGATGGCGACCTTCAAGCTGGCGAAGAGGAAGGGGATCGACGAGGGCCAGCGCAGCTTACGGAACACCTGGCCGGTGCTGGCGCTGTAGGTGCGCATCAGGTCCATCTGCAGCGGGTCGGGCGAGCGCAGGCCCTTCACCATGCCGATGGTCACCGGAAAGAAGCAGAGGTACATGGAGATCAGCGCCTTCGGCACCAACCCCGTGAAACCGATGTTGCCGAGCACCACGATGATCATCGGCGCGATGGCGAGGATCGGTATGGTCTGGGAGGCGATCACCCAGGGCAGCAGGCTGCGGTCCAGGGTGTTCACATGGACGATGCCGACCGCAAGCGCGATGCCCAGCAAGGTACCCATGGCAAAGCCCAGCAGGGTCGAGGAGAGGGTCACCCAGCCGTGGTAGACGAGGCTGCGCTTGGAGGTCACGTTGCGCTGGAAGATCGACTTGTTCAGCTCCACCGCCACCTGATGCGGCGCCGGCAACACCGGACGCTCCATGGCCATGGCGTCTTCGGCCAAACGGGTGATGGACCAGTCTTCCCCCTGCCGCTCATAACGGTCGATCAACAGGGGCGCGTTCAGCCAGACGGTTCCCAGGTACCAGAGCGCGAAGATCGCCAGGCAGACCACGGCCAAGGGGCCGCTGCGGCCCGCGAAGATCCGGGACAGAAGCCCGGGCGACGGTCGTGCCGGAGCGCCGAGAGCCTCAGTCGTCATAGCTGTGCCCGGCCCGCAGCCCCTCGCGCACCCGGTGCGCGATCTCCGCGAAGTCCTGGCTCTCGCGGCTGTCGAGGGTGCGGTCCGGCGGCAGGTTGCAGTCGATGACGTCGATGATGCGCCCCGGGCGCGGCGACATGACGACGATCTTGGAGGACAGGAAGACCGCCTCGGGAATCGAATGGGTGACGAAGATCACCGTCTTGCCCGTACGCTCCCAGAGACGCAGAAGCTGCTCGTTCAGATGATCGCGGGTGATCTCGTCGAGGGCGCCGAAGGGCTCGTCCATCAACAACAGGTCCGGCTCGAAAGACAGCGCGCGGGCGATGGAAACCCGCTGCTGCATGCCGCCGGAAAGCTGCCAGGGGAACTTCTTCTCGAAGCCCTTGAGGTTCACCAGGTCGAGATAGCGCGCCGCCCGGTCGTGCCGCTCGGCGCTGCTCATACCCATGATCTCCAGCGGCAGCATGACGTTGCGCTCGACTGTGCGCCAGGGATAGAGCGCCGGCGCCTGGAAGACGTAGCCGTAGGCGCGGGCCTGGCGCGCTTCGTGGGGTGAGACGCCGTTCACGCTGATCTGGCCCGCGGTCTGGCGCTCCAGATCGGCGATGACGCGCAGCAGGGTGGTTTTGCCGCAGCCGGAGGGCCCGATGAAGGAGACGAAGTCCCCGGCGTTGACGGTAAGGTCGACCTCCGACAGAGCATAGACCGGCCCGTCCGCGGTCTCGAAGGTCAGGGAGAGGTTCCGGACGTCGATGACCGGCCGCGACCGACCTTCGGCCCGGTCCTCGGCACCCGCTTCCCTTGCCGCTGCCCCCGCTTCCTGCTGCATCGCCGCCTCTAGCGCCATCCTGTCATGCCCCTCTCACATCCCTGCTCCCTGTGGGGGCTTTGCGCCATTCCGGCCTGTTCGCCCGGAAAGGTCAAGCACTAGCCCGCTCCAGCATGGCATGCAGCAGCACATTGCAGCCCGCCGCCAGATCCTCCGGCGTGGCCGATTCGCTCTCGTTGTGGCTGACCCCGTCCTCGCAGGGCACGAAGATCATGGCGGTGGGCGCCACCCGGCTGATATAGCAGGCGTCGTGTCCGGCGCCGGAAATAATGTCCATGTTGCCGTAGCCGGCCGCCCCGGCCGCCTTCTTCACCGCCGCGACGCAGTCCGTATCGAAGGCGATCGGCGGCGAACACCAGATGTTCTCGATCGCCGCTTCGACGCCCACCGGATCGCAGATGCCGGCACAGGCCGCACGCAGTTCGCTTTCCATTTGACTGAGCGTCTCGTCATCGGGATGGCGCAGGTCGACGGTCATGAAGACCGAGCCGGGAATGGTGTTCCGCGAATTGGGGCTCACCTGCATCATGCCGACCGTGGTGACGGCATGGGGCGGATGGGCCAGGGCGATCTCGTTGATAGCCGTTACCAGCTTGGAGGCAGCCACCAGGGCATCCTTGCGGCGGTTCATCGGTGTGGTCCCGGCATGGGACTCAGACCCCGTCAGCGTCACCTCGAACCAGCGCTGGCCCTGGGCGCCGGTGACGACGCCGATGGTCTTTTCCTCCGCCTCCAGGATCGGTCCCTGCTCGATGTGGGCCTCGAAGAAGGCCTTCATCGGATGCTCGCCGGGCGTCTCCTCGCCCAGGTAGCCGATGCGCTCCAGTTCCTCGCCAATGGTCTTGCCGTCGACGTCGGCGCGGGAATGGCCGTAGTCCAGATCGAAGACCCCGGCAAAAACGCCGGAGGCGACCATGGCCGGGGCGAAGCGCGAGCCCTCCTCGTTGGTCCAGACCGAAACCTCAACCGGCGCCGCCGTCTCGATGCCGTGATCGTTCAGGGTCCGGATCACCTCCAGGCCCGCCAGCACGCCGAAGACACCGTCGAACTTGCCGCCGGTCGGCTGGGTATCCAGGTGACTGCCGGTGGCGACCGGCGGCAGCGAGGGATCGCTGCCCGGCCTGCGCGCGAAGATGTTGCCCATCTTGTCGACGGTGATGGAGCAGCCGGCATCCTGGCACCAGCGCACGAAGAGGTCGCGCCCCTCGCGGTCGAAATCGGTCAGGGCCAGGCGGCAGTTGCCGCCGGCCACGCCCGGGCCGATCCGGGCCATCTCCATCAAGGAGTCCCACAAGCGGTCCTGATTGACCGTGAGGTTCTTCAAGGTCATCGAAAAACATCCCCCCAATTAGCCCGCCGGCGGCCAGCCGGCGGATATGCTCTTTGGCCCCCGGCCCTGCGCCCGCGTCCCTACTCCGCTGCCTTCTGGTTCATCGGGTTGCGCGGGTCCTGGGTCCAGTTCATGTAGTCCTTGCCGTTGTCCACCTCGACCATGGAGATGCAGCCCTCCACCGGGCAGACGTGCATGCAGAGATTGCAGCCGACGCACTCGGCGTCGATGACCTCGTAGCGGCGCGACCCGTTGTCCTTCTGTGCTGCGATTGCCTGGTGCGAGGTATCCTCGCAGGCGATGTGGCAGAGACCGCACTGGATGCAGAGATCCTGGTCGATCTTGGCGACGGTCTCGTAATTGATGTCCAGGTACTGCCAATCGGTAACATTGGGCACCGCCGCGCCGCGGAAATCCTCCAACGTCGCATGGCCCTTGCCGTCCATCCAGTAGCCGAGGCCGTCGATCATATCTTCAACGATCTTGAAGCCCTTGTGCATGGCCGCCGTGCAGACCTGAACGGAGCCGGCGCCGAGGCTCATGAACTCCGCCGCATCGCGCCAGTCGCTGATGCCGCCGATGCCGGAGATCGGCAGGCCGGCGCACTCCGGGTCGCGCGCGATCTCGGCCACCATGTGCATGGCGATGGGCTTCACCGCCGGGCCGCAGTAGCCGCCGTGGCTGCCCTTGCCCCCCACCGTCGGCGTCGGCGCCATGATGTCGAGATCCACCGACATGATGGAGTTGATGGTGTTGATCAGGGAGACCGCGTCGGCCCCGCCCGCCTTGGCCGCCCGTGCCGGCCCCAGCACGTTGGTGACGTTGGGGGTCAGCTTCACGAAGACCGGCATGCGGCTGTGCTTCTTGCACCAGCGGGTCACCATCTCGATGTACTCCGGCACCTGGCCGACGGCGGAGCCCATACCCCGTTCAGACATGCCATGGGGACAGCCGAAGTTCAGTTCCACCGCGTCGGCCTCGGTCTCCTCCACCTGCTTCAGGATGTTGCGCCAGTTCTCTTCCTCGCAGGGCACCATGAGGGAGACCACCATGGCGCGGTCCGGCCAGTCGCGCTTCACCTGCTTGATCTCGCGCAGGTTCACGTCCAGGGGCCGGTCGGTGATCAGTTCGATGTTGTTGAAGCCGGCCATGCGGGTGCCGTTGTAGGTCATGGCCCCGTAACGCGACGAGACATTTACGATGGGCGGATCCTCGCCCAGGGTCTTCCAGACTACGCCGCCCCAGCCGGCCTTGAAGGCACGGACGACGTTGTATTCCTTGTCCGTCGGCGGCGCCGAGGCCAGCCAGAAGGGATTGGGGGACTTTACACCGGCGATGTCGCAACGAATGTCAGCCATGTCCTTGCCTCCCGGGCCGCAGCCCTTCCTGCTTGCGGCCCTCTCAGGACCGCAGAAAACGATTGATGGACTCCGCCGCCAGCTTGCCGTCCTGCACGGCGGCGACGGTCAGGTCCTCACTGACCGCCACGCAGTCGCCGCCGGCCCAGACGTCGGGCAGCGAGGTCTGGCGCTCGTCGTTGACGGCGATGCAGGCGCCGTCCATCTCCAGGAGCTCGCTGCCGCCGTTGGCCTGCGGCAGGGGCAGCATCTCCTGGCCGATGGCCTTGAAGACCATGTCGGCGGGCACGCTGAAGGCATCGCCGGTGCCGCCGAGCCGCCCATTGTCGTCAAGCTGCGTGTACTCGAAAACCACATCGGTGACGTGATCATGGGCACCGCGGATCTGGCGCGGCTGGGCCCAGTGCTTGATCTTTACGCCGTTGACCTGGGCGAACTCCTGCTCGTGCCCGGTCGCCGACATGGCCTCCGGCCCGCGGCGGTAGACCAGCGTCACGTCCTCTGCCCCCAGACGCTTGGTCTGGACAGCGATGTCGATGGCGGTGTTGCCGCCGCCGATCACCACCACCTTGCGGCCCACCGGCAGGCTGGCCAGATTGTCGCTCTGGCGCAGGTCGGCGATGAAATCGACGGCGTTATAGACGCCGCCCAGGTCCTCGCCCTCCAGCCCCAGCGCCCGCACGCCGCCGAGCCCCATACCCAGAAAGACCGCGTCGTAGTCGCGCCTGAGGTCCGCCAGGGCGATGTCGCGCCCCAGCGCCTGGCCGTTGCGGATCTCGATGCCGCCGATCTCCAGGATGAAATCGACCTCACGGTGGGCAAAGTCCTCCGGCACCTTGTAGGCCGCGATGCCGTACTCGTTGAGGCCGCCGGCCTTGGCCTTGGCCTCGAAGACCACGACGTCGTGGCCGTGCATCGCCAGACGGTGTGCGCAGGAAAGCCCCGCCGGACCGGCACCTACCACGGCAACCCGCTTGCCCGTCGGCTCGGCGCGCTGGAAAGGGTGCGCAGCGTCGTCCATCACCGCATCGGTGGCATAGCGCTGCAGCAGACCGATCTGCACCGGCTTGTGCTCCTGCGTGTTGCGCACGCAGGCCTCCTGGCAGAGCACCTCCGTCGGACAGACCCGTGCGCAGGCCCCGCCCATTACGTTCTCGTCCAGAATGTCCTGCGCAGCGCCGCGCACGTTGTCGGTCGAGATCTTGCGGATGAAGCTCGGGATATCGATGCCGGTGGGACAGGCCTCGATGCAGGGCGCGTCGTAGCAGAAATAGCAGCGGCTCGCCTCGATCAACGCCGCCTTGCGGTCCAGCGGCGGATGCACGTCGCTGAAGTTTTCCGCGTAATCGGAATCGGTCAAGCGCCCGGCCGCAATGTCCGGTTGGTTACCCATCCTGATCTCCCCGATCATTTGCTTGCTTACGCACTTCCGGCGTATTGCTTCTTTGTTGAGGATGACTGTAGCGTTGCCTTGACCAAGCGGTCAATTAATTTTGACCAGTTGGTCAGGTTTTGCGCTATCCTTGTGCGTGCGAACGGTCGGTTCGAAAGACGCGATAGGAAAACAAAGAAAGCCGATGAGCGAAACGGCAGCAAAAGAAGGCCCAGTAAAAGAGGCCGGGAAAGAGCCCGGAAAAGAGGCCGAGAAAGAGGAAACCGCCCCCGGCCACATCCGGCTGCGCAACAGGGCGCTTATTCTCGAGGCCGCCGAAGAGATCTTCGCCGAGCAGGGCTACCGCGGCGCCACCACGGCAGCCATTGCCGAGCGCGCCGGCCTGCCCAAGGCCAACGTCCATTACTACTTCGGCACCAAGGAGGCGCTTTACCGCGCCGTGCTCGACGACATTCTGACGCTCTGGCTGGGCGAACTCGACCGGCTGACGGAAGACAGCGATCCGGCCGAAGCGCTGGCGGACTACATCCGCGCCAAGATCCGCCACTCGCGCGAGCGCCCCCTCGCCTCGCGGGTCTACGCCAACGAGATGATCCGCGGCGCCAAACACACCGGCGACTTTCTGAAGAACGACCTGAAAAGCCTTGTGGCTCAGAAGTCGAAGGTGCTGGAAAGCTGGGTGCGCCAAGGCAAGATCGAGCCGGTGGACCCCGTCCATCTGTTCTCGGTGATCTGGGCGGCGACCCAGCACTACGCCGATTTCGAGGCGCAGGTCAGTGCCCTGGTCGGCCGCCGCCAGCTCGCCGCCAAGGACTACGACACTGCCGCCGAGACGGTCGTGCGCATGGTGCTGCGCGGTTGCGGGCTGAGCTACCGGGGTGCAGCGGAATGATCAAAGCGGTGGTGCTGCTGAAGCGCAAGGACGAACTCTCGGCGCAGTCCTTCGAGCCGCCCTTCCCTGCAGAGGGATGATCTGATGGCTCTGGTGGTGCGCGTCGGCAACGCCCGTGCCGAATGGTGGCGGGAGAAACTGCAGGGCCTGCTGCCGGACATCGACTGCCGCGACTGGGAAACACCCGGGGACAAGGCCGATGTGGAGTACGCCGTGGTCTGGAAGCCGCCGCCCGGCGGCCTCAGGACCTTCCCCAATCTGAAGTGCGTCGTCTCCATGGGCGCCGGCATCGACCATGTGCTGGTGGACCCGGACCTGCCCAAGCACCTGCCCGTCATCCGCACGGTGGGCGACGACCTGCGCCAGCGTATGCGCGAGTACGTCGCGCTCCACGTGCTGCGCCACCACCGCCGCCTGCCGGACATCCAGGCCGCGCAGCAGCGCAAGGCCTGGGATCAGATCATCACGCCACCGGCGCCGGAACGGCATGTCGCGGTGCTGGGCCTCGGCAACATGGGCGCCGAGGTGGCGCGCACCCTGGCGGGGATCGGGTTCGCCGTACACGGCTGGTCGCGGCGCCCGAAAGACCTGAACGGGATTGTCTGCCATCACGGCGAAGCCGGGCTCGCCGAACTGCTGCCCCTGGCCGAGATCCTGATCTGCCTGCTGCCCCTCACGCCGGCGACCGAGGGCATCCTGAACAAGTCCCTCTTCGCGCAACTGCCCGAAGGGGCGGCCGTGATCAACGTCGGACGCGGCGGCCATCTGGTCGAGGAAGACCTGGTCCCGGCGCTCGACAGCGGGCAGCTCTCCGGCGCCACCCTGGACGTGCTGCGCCAGGAACCGCCGCCGGAGGACCACCCCTTCTGGACCCATCCCAAGGTGCTGCTGACCCCCCACATCGCCAGCCTGATCGACCCGGAGGCCGGCGCCAAGGTGATCGCCGAGAACATCCGCCGCTTCCGCGCCGGCGAGCCGGTCCCCGACCTGGTCGATCTGGAACAGGGCTACTAGCGAACCAAAGCATAATCTTAAATTACGATCTCATTCCATTGAGATATAATAGAGTTTTTGCTTTGCTACGCGGCTCTCTACGCCGAACAGAGTAGACCTTTGGTGAACCTTCTCGTTGATCCGGCGACGTACTATCTTATCTGAGACAAGCGTTTATCTGAGGCCCAACGCGGGCGGAACGGGGGAAGACATGTCGGGATGGAGGCGATGGGCGCTGCTGTTCGCTGCGTTTGTCTGCGTGTTCCCCGGTCTTTCCCGCGCCGAGACACCCAAGGGCGCCGTTCTGGTGATCGAGGCGGAGACCGCCGCGGTCCTGCAGGCCGAGAACGCCACGCATCTGTGGTACCCCGCCTCCCTCACCAAGGTCATGACCGCCTACATGGTCTTCGAGGCGCTGGCCGACGGCCGCCTGGCGCTCGACCAGAAAGTCCCGATTTCCAAGCACGCCGCCGGCCAGTCGCCGACCAAGCTCGGCCTCGGCGCCGGCAAGCAGGTGCGCGTAGGCCTCTTGTTGGATGCCATGATCGTGCGCTCCGCCAACGACGCGGCGGTGGCTCTGGCCGAGGCGGTCAGCGGCAGCGAGGAGGCTTTCGCCACCGCCATGACCCGCAAGGCCCGCGCGCTCGGCATGCGGCGCACGGTGTTCAAGAATGCCTCCGGCCTGCCGGACCAGATGCAGGTCACCACCGCCAAGGACATGGCGATCCTGGCGCGTGCGCAGCTCAAGACCTTTCCGCAGCACTTCGCCCGCTTCTCCAAAACCCAGTTCATGCTGAACCGCCGCGCGCGGCCCACCACCAACGGCTGGATGGTCGGCTATCCCGGTGCCGACGGATTCAAGACCGGCTTCACCTGCGGCTCCGGCTACAACCTGATCGGCACGGCGGAGCGGGACGGGCGGCGAGTGATCGCGGTTGTTCTGGGCGGCAAGACCAGCGGTGTCCGCAACGCCCGCATGACCAAGCTTATGAACACGGCCTTCGCGGCGCCCTCGCCGGGTGCCGACGCCGGGACCCTCGGGTCTCTGCCCGCCACGCCGACCACCGCGGTTCCCTACGTGCTGCCCGGCGGACAGTGCGCGGTGGCGCCGGCGGTCGGCACCGCCCCCAGCGACGGCAAGCTGCCGGGCTGGGGCCTGGTGCTCGGTTCCTTCGCCAGCAAGGCCCAGGCCAACGCAATCATCAAGGGCCACCGCCAGTCCCTGAAAGAGGTCACGCGGCACGGACGCCCGGCGGTGATCGCCAAGCTGCGCCACGACCCGCAGCTCTACACAGCCCTGCTGGTCGACCTGAACCAGCGCGACGCCGGCGAGGCCTGCAAACATCTCTGGAGCCTCGGCCACTACTGCCTGGCAGTGCCGCCCAAGCTGCTGAACAATCCGGACACGCTCTGGCGCTGACGCGCGCGCGTCGATCGCACCGTCCTCCTGCCCCTTCTTGTGAACGTCGCGGCGATTGCCAAAGCAGTGAGCCGCCACTAGCATTGATCGTTGGTGTGCCAAGCACTTAGGACGGCGGCCCGAAGAACCGTCCGGCCGGCCACCCCCAGCTCTTCTTTCAGGTCCAAACAACAATGCGGGAGGAAACCATGCGGATGCTTCGAACCACCGGTGTGATCATGGCAACGGCCGCCGCGGCCCTGCTGTCGGCGAGCGCGGCCCTTGCGGCCTGCGACTGGAAGCCGGAGCGGCCGGTCACCTACGTCGTACCCTGGGGCGCCGGCGGCGGCACCGATGCCAACTCGCGCATGCTGGCCAGCATGCTGGAGAAGCACTTCGACGTGCCCTTCAACGTGGTCAACCGCACCGGCGGCAACGGCGTCGTCGGCCACAGCGCCATCGCCACGGCGGAGCCCGACGGCTACACCATCGGCGCGGCCACGGTGGAGATCACCACCATGCACCACGCGGGCCTGACCGAGCTGAACCATACCGACATCACGCCCATCGCCCTGGTCGACATCGTGCCCTCCAGCGTGCTGGTGGCCAAGGACTCCGAGTTCAACAGCCTCAACGACCTCCTGACCTACGCCAAGGCCAACCCGGGCAAACTCACCGGTTCCGGCACCGCACAGGGCGGCATCTGGCACCTCGCCCTGGCCGGCATGCTGAACTCCGAAGGCATGGACCCGGCGGCGATCCGCTGGGTGCCCTCCAACGGCGCAGCCGCGGCCATGCAGGAGCTGATCGCCGGTGGCGTCGACGTCGCCACCCCCGCCCTCTCCGAAGGCAAGGCCCTGATCGAATCAGGCGAGTTGAAGGCGCTGGCCTACATGCACGACAGCCGCATGGGCGCCCTGCCGGAGGTGCCGACCACCAAGGAACTGCTGAAGTCCGGCTGGACCCTGGCCGCCTTTATCAGCATCAGCGGCCCCAAGGGCCTGCCGGAGGAGATCGCCTGCAGCTACGAGAAGGCGGCCCTGGAAGCCTTCGACACCCAGGACTGGGCCGACTTCAAGGCCTCCCGCGGGGCCGAAGTGGTGAAGATGGGCAGCGCCGATCTGACCACCATGATGGCGGCCACCTCCGACAACCTGGGCGCCACCATGAAGGCGATCGGGCTGACGCAGTAGCGGTCTCGCTCATCGAGGTGATCGCCCTTCTGCAACCATGATTGACCTCATGCTTCGAGACACTCCGCTCCTCAGCATGAGGTCAATCACGTCAGACCCTTGCCTCACCCTGAGGAGGCCGAAGGGCCGTCTCGAAGGGTGAGCGGGCGCGCAGGATTGGCCGCATGAAACTGGGGGATCTGCCGCTTGGGCTGTTGGCCGGGCTCGTCGGCCTTGCGATCATCCTGGAAGCCGTAAGCTTCCCGGTTATGGCCGGCATGGCCTACGGGCCGGAGTTTTTCCCGATCATCATCGGCATCGGTTTCTGTCTCTGCGGACTGGTCTTGATCGCCGCCGACCTTCGCGCGCGGCTGGCGGGGACGGCTGCCCCGGTCCTCACCATCGAGCCGGCTCTGCGGCGGCGCAAAGCCCTGCTGCGGGCCGGCGCCGTTGTGATCGGCACTGTCGCCTTCATCGCACTGGTGAAGCCCCTGGGCTTCCTGCTCGCCCTGGCGCTGCTGCTGGTCTTCCTGCTGCGGGTGCTGGCGGCGGGCTGGACGATCACGCTGGCTCTGGCGCTCGGCCTGCCCTTTGCGCTGCACTTCGGCTTCACCTGGCTGCTGCGGGTGCCGCTGCCGCGCGGCCTCATCGAAACCCTGCTGTTCTAGGCGGCGACGATGCCCGAAGCCCTCGCTGCCGCCCTCACTTCGGTCTTTACGGTCGAGGTCTTGTTGACGATCTTCCTGTCGGCGCTCTACGGGCTCTTCGTCGGCTCCATCCCCGGGCTCACGGCCACCATGTCGGTGGCATTGCTGGTGCCCATCACGTTTTTTCTCGACCCCGTGCCCGCGGTCGCCGCCATCGTCACCACCACGGCGACGGCCATCTTCGCCGGCGACATCCCCGGCGCCCTGCTGCGCATTCCGGGCACCCCGGCCTCCGCCGCCTACGTGGACGAGGCCTTCATCCTGACCCAGCGCGGCGAGAGCGAGAAGGCGCTGGGGGCGAGCCTGGTGACGGCGGCCATCGGCGGGATCATCGGCGTGCTGCTGCTGACACTCTTCGCCAACCAGCTCGCCGGGGTCGCCGTGCGCTTCTCCTCCATGGAGTACTTCTGGCTCGGCTGCCTGGGGCTCACCTCGGCCGTGATGGTCTCGGGCGGATCGGTTGTCCGCTCGGCCCTCTCCCTGCTCATCGGGCTGATGATCTCCACCGTCGGGATCGATATCGCCACCGGCCATCCGCGCTTCACCTTCGGGGAGATCGATCTGCTGGACGGCGTCTCTTTCATTCCCGCCATGATCGGCATGTTCGCCCTGAGCCAGGTCCTGCGGACCGTGACCACGGACCTGCAGACGGAAAGCCGTGTCGCCCCCATCGGCTCCCTCTTCGGCTACATGGTCGGTACGGTCCGGCGCTACTGGCTGAACATCATGCGCTCCAGCCTGCTGGGCAACGTGCTGGGCGCCCTGCCCGGCGCCGGTGCCGACATCGCCGCCTGGATCGCCTACAGTCTCTCCAAGCGCTTCTCGAAGAAGCCGGAGAAGTTCGGCAAGGGCTACGAGGAAGGCATCGTCGATGCCGGCTCCGCCAACAACTCCGCCGTCGCCGGGGCCTGGACGCCGGCGCTGGTCTTCGGCATCCCCGGCGACTCAGTCACGGCCATTGCCATCGGCGTGCTGATGCTGAAGGGCATCACGCCGAGCCCGCGTGTCTTTCAGACCGACGGCGATCTGATCTACGCGATCTTTCTGGCCTTCATCATCGCGAACCTGCTGCTGCTTCCGCTGGGCAGTCTGGCAATCCGCCTGGCCCGCCACGTGCTGACCATCCCCAAGCGCGTCCTCATGCCGCTGATCCTGGTGTTCTCCATCCTCGGCGCCTTTGCCGTCGACAACACCACCTTCTCCATCGGCATCATGCTGGTGCTGGGTCTCCTGGCCTATTTCATGGAGAGCAACGACATCCCCATCGCCCCGGCGATCCTCGGCATCGTGCTGGGCAAGGTGATCGAAAAGAACTTCCTCATCACCATGATCAAGACCGAGGGCGATCTGCTGGGCTTCTTCAGCCGCCCTATTGCCGCCGGCCTGGGCGCCGTCACCGTGGCGCTCTGGCTCTACCTCTGCCTGGCCCCTCTGATCCGGGCGGCGCGGAATAAAAGCAAAAGAAATCATAGCGAAAGCGAGACACCCTCATGAGCGAACTGAAGAAGCGCATGCTATCCAAGACGCCCACATACGGGGCCTGGCTGCAGTTCGCCTCGGCCAACGTCGCCGAAGCCCTGGTGAACACGGGCTTCCCCCTGGCGCTGATCGACAACGAGCATGCGGGCGCGGATCTGGAGACGACGCTCGCCATGATCCGGGCCATCGAGGCCGGCGGCGGCGAGGTGATCATCCGCGTGCCCTCGGGCGACCCGATCTACCTCAAGCGGATCATGGAGTTGGGGCCGAGCGGCCTCTTGATCCCGCAGATCAACACCGCCGAAGAGGCGGAAGCGGCGGTCGCTGCCTGCCGCTACCCGCCGCACGGCCGCCGCGGCTTCGCGCGCACGGTGCGCGCCTCGCGTTACGGCCAGCGCGCGGGCTACGCCGACTGGGCGCACGAGCGGCTCACCATCATGGTTCAGATCGAGACCCGGGCCGCGATGGAGAACCTGGAGGCCATCGCCGCCGTCGAGGGCATCGACATGCTTTTCATCGGCCCCTACGACCTCTCCGGCGCCGTCGGCCGCTTGGGGGAGACCGACGGGCCGGAGGTGCTGGCGGCCATCGCGAAGATCGAAGCCGCCGCCAAGGCCCGAGGGCTCGCCCTCGGCTCGGTGCCGCGGGCGGATGCCGGTGTGCAGGCCCTCTTCGACCAGGGTTACAGCTTGGTGATGGGCGTTTCGGACGTCGGCGCCCTGCTCTCCGGCCTGCACGACGAGGCCGCGAAGATTCCGGAAGCGGTGCGGCTCATCGGCAGTTGAGCGGGGCGCTGCTATCGGCGAGCATGCGGCCATGACCATGAGCGAACGGCAAAAGGCGCTGGCTGGCGAGCCTTACAGCATCTTCGACGTGGAACTGCGCGGCCTGCGCGCAAAGGTCCGCAAAGCGCTCCACGCCCATAACCATTCGGTGCCCGACGAAGACGCCGGCCTCACCCCGGCCCTGCGGGAGGCGCTGGGCGGTGTCGGCGAGAACGTCTTTATCGAGACGCCCTTTCACTGCGCCTACGGCGTCAATCTCTTCCTCGGCGACGACGTCTACATCAACGCGGGCTGTGCGATCCTCGATTGCGGGCGCGTCGAGATCGGGCCGAAGACCATGCTGGGCCCGGCGGTACAGCTCTACACGGCGATCCACCCCCTCGACCCGGGCGAGCGGGCGACCGGCGTCGAGACCACGGCGGCCGTCACCCTGGGCCGCAATGTCTGGATCGGCGGCGCCGCTGTGCTGCTGCCCGGAGTCACCATCGGCGAGAACGCGGTCGTCGGCGCCGGATCGGTGGTGGTCAGGGACGTACCGGCCAACACCGTGGTGGTCGGCAACCCGGCGCGGGTGGTACGAACGATTGAAGGCCGCGCCACGGCACACCCATAGTTGCTGCTGCATCTCGGAGATGTCACGATGACCGAACGGATTGAAACCGGGGCCTGCTTCTGCGGTGCGATTGCCGCGGAGCTGCGCGGCGAACCCTTCTCGGTTGTCTACGACCACGACGACGACTGCCGCCGTGCCATCGGCAGCCCCTTGACCGTCTGGGTCGGCTACCGGGTCGACCAGGTGCGGTTCACCCGCGGAGCGCCCAAGACCTTCTCCAGGACGCCTGGGGTCGAACGCAGCTTCTGCGGCGACTGTGGCACGTCCATCGGGTACTCCGATGCGGGCCTCGCCGGGGAGATCCACCTTTGCATCGGATTCATGGACCATCCGGAGCGCTTCGCGCCGCAGGCCCATGCCTTCTGGCGCCTCAAGCTGCCTTGGGTAGAGATGGCCGATGGCCTGCCCCGTCTCGACACCACGTCCCGCCAACGCGACGCCGCTTTGGGCGACCCGGCCACCCGCAGGTGTGGGTAGCCAGGAGGTGACCCCGGAGGAGCTGGCCGAGCGGCATCCGCGGCTGTTTCATGTGACGGAGCCCGGCGCCCACGAAGGCATCAGACGGCACGGCCTGCTGTCCACGCGCGCGCTGCTCGATCGCTTCGAAACCCCTGCGGCAGAGCGGGAGCGGCTGCTCACGACCCGACGGCCCGAGGCCGTCCCGCTGCATCACCCCGAACACGGCACCGCAGTCCTGAACGACAACCTGCCGCTTTCCGAGAAAGCGCTGCGGACCTGCCTCGACGACGGCCTTACGCCCGCCGATTGGCTTGGCATCCTGAACGGTAAGGTCTTCTTCTGGGCCGACGAGGCCGGCCTCCAGCGGCTGCTGGGCGCCAGGATGAACCGGGGCCGGCAGCGGGAGGTGCTGGTCTTTGATACGCGCCGGCTGGCCGAAGCCCACATCGACAGCCTCTGCCTCAGCCCCATCAACTCCGGCGCCACCCTGCGCCGGGCGGCCCGCCGCGGCCTCGCCACCTTTTCCCGCGCCAAGGACTACCGCTATCCGCAGTGGCGCAAGCTGAGGGGTCGCTCCGACCGCATTCTGGAGGTTACGGTCGACCACGCCGTACCGCAGGCCGCCGACTTCCTGCTCGACGTCCGCCTCGCGCCATAAAGCGGATCGTGGGGAAGGACCGGGTCGGAGCTTCAGTGTCATACGCGCCTGCGACGAGGGGTGACGCCGCCGACTTGGGCCCCTCACCCTCCCGCTGGCGCGGGCCCCTCCCTCTCCCACAAAGGGGAGAGGGAACCCAAACGCCATCATTGCCCTCTCCCCCGGTGGGAAAGGGTTGCGCAGACTTGGCGAACCTAAAGGGTGAGCCTAGCCGAAGCTGGGTGAGGGGGGACTCTTGTTGGTGGACAGGTGAAGCGGCAATACCGCCCCTAAAACGACACGCAGTTGGCGCTGTCGACGCGCATGACGCTTTCCTGGTCGAAGCGGTCCTTGTAGGCGGCGCGGATGTCTTCGATCTTGCTCTCGCTTTCCTCGGAGGGGAAGTAGAGGATCACCAGAACGATGGAGCCCTCCTTGGCGATGACGCCCTGGCTGTTGCGCCACTGGCCGTAGCCGCGCAGCACTGTCAGGCCGTCGGGGAAGCGTGGCGTCACCTCTTCGTCCAGGAAATTGCTCCAGGCCGCATCGCTCACGGTCGAGCCGTCCTTCTTCGTGGTGCCGAAGTAAAGCTCCAGCCGCGCCATGGAGAGGTAGTCGGTCTGGCAGGCCGGCATGGCGACCTGGGCCCCGCTGGGCGTGGGCGCGACGACAAGGGTGACCGCCAAGAACACGGCAGGCAAAAATGCAAAAGTGAAGAGGCGCGGCAGGCTCATCGGTGCTGTCTCCTTTGCGGTGAGACGGCAACTATAGCCCGATCCGCGGGCGGCGCGGCAAGATCTTGGCGCGCGCCCGGGCTGTCAGGTCATGACGCGCGCACTGCCGGACACCCGGATGGAACTGCCCAGCTCCGGCGGAATCTCGACGATCAGGTGCGAGGGCGCCCCCATGTCCTCCCCCTGGAAGATCTCGATACGTCCGCCGTGGGGCCAGCCGATGTCGCGCAGGGTGCCCGCCAGTGCCGCCGCTGCCGCGCCTGTCGCCGGGTCCTCCAGCACACCGCCGGAGGCAAAGGCGTTGCGGGCATGGAAGCGTTGATCGTCTTCGGCATGGACCAGCGCGATGGTGACAAGGCCGGCATCGTTCATCAGCTCGCGCCCCGCATCCAGATCGTAGGACATGGCGGCCAGCGTCGATCGCTCCTTCAGCCCGAGTACGATATGGGTCGCCCCGGCCTCGGCAAAGGTCGGTGGGATGCGCGGATCCAGGTCATCGCGGGTCAAACCGAAAAGCGCAAGGGTCCGCCGCAGGAGCTCTTCGTCGAGGGGCCGGCTGCGGGTCGCCGGCGACTGCAGCGCACCGGTCACGATGCCGCTGTCCTGCCGGCCTTCGACCGTGATTTCTGCCTCGTTCAGGGTCAGCGGGAAAACGCCGTCGCCCTGCTGCATGGCCAGCGCCGCGCCGAGGGCGATGGTGGCATGGCCGCAGAACGGCACCTCGGACTCCGGCGAGAAGTAGCGCACGCGCCAGGCGTCGCCGTCGGGGGCCGCAAAGGCAGTCTCGGAGAAGCCGACTTCGGCGGCGATGCGCTGCATCTCCGCGGCTTCGGGCAGGGCGTCGCCGATGGCCACCCCGGCCGGGTTCCCGCCCTCGGCCCCCTTTGAGAAAGCGGCGATGCGTAGCACGTCCATAACTGCGGTCCTCTTGCGCGATCAGAATGGAAAGGCCCGGGGGCTCATCCGCGCCCGGAGAAAGAACGCAAACCGTAATCCCGAAGCGCGGGCCTTTACAGGGCCTTTCAAAGGTGTTTGGCTCGTTTCATCGTTGATTGCGAAGGCTCAGATGATGAAGACCTTACAAATGAAAGGGGCCGCCCTGGATACCGTGGACGTGGCGCTGATCGAGGCGCTGACGGACAACGCGCGGCTTTCCATGCGCGATCTGGCGGGACGGGTCGGCATGTCGGCGCCCAGCGTGACCGAGCGGGTGCGCCGGCTGGAGGACGTCGGCGTGCTGCGCGGCTTCACCGTCGACCTGGACAGCAAGGCATTGGGTTATGGCCTGCAGGCCATCGTCCGGATCAAGCCCCTGCCCGGCCAGCTTCACAAGGTCGAAGAACTGATCCGCAAGATCCCCCAGTGCGTCGAGTGCGACAAGGTCACCGGCGAGGACTGCTTCATCGCCCGGCTCTGCGTTGCGGACATCGACAGCCTGGACGGCCTCCTGGATGCGGTCGCCGACCGGGCGGAGACCAACACCGCCATCGTCAAAGCCACGCCTGTCCCGCGCCGTCTGCCGCCACTGCCCGTTGGACGCTGAGGCTTCGGCCGCTCTGTACAGCCCGCAGGAGGATCAGGAGTCGCCGACCGGCTTTCTGAGTGCCAGACGATAGGGCTCGAAGCCGTAGGCCGCGAAGAAGGCCTGCGCCCGCTCGTTGCTGGCCCAGGTGTCGAGCGCGATCTCCTGGAAGCCGCCATCCAGCGCCGCACTCTGGACCGCCGCCATCAGGGCGGCGGCCACGCCCCGGCGCCGGAACTCCGGGCGCACGAAGACGTGATGTACCAACAACCTCGCCAGCTTCGGCTTCAGAGCATTGGCACGGCGGCGCTGCGCCTCATACCAGAGATACCCGGCGGCAGCGGAGTCCAGCTCCGCAACGACGATGCGGTTGTCCTTGTTGCGCAGCAGGGCGGCAAAGAACTTCTCAACCTTGCCCTTGTCTGCCGGGTAGAGGAAGTCGCCGGGATAAGCTGATGCATGCTGGCGCTGGATCTCGTCATTGAGATCGGCCAGCAGCGGCACGTCATTGGCGGTGGCGTCGCGGATTGTGGCGGTCATGGATTCAGTTCTCCCCGGCGACGTGCGGCCAAGAAAGCGGCCACCGCCAGCAGAGTCAAGGCGAGGCCGCCGGCAATAAAGGCGGCGGCGACCGAGTAAAGCTCTGCAATAGCCGCGCCGATGAAGGGCGCCACCAGCATTACGCTCACCGTCACCGCCTCGCAGGTTGCGGAAACCCGGGCAATCCGCTCCGCGTCAGCTTCGCGCTGGATAATGGTCCGAAACGGTACCACGACCGCCGCCGTTGCTGCGCCCAGGACCGCGAAGACGCCGATGCAGGCGACCCAGGGCAGATCGAAGGCCGCGCCCGGGGCAATGCCCAGCACGATGGCCAGGGGTCCTGAGATCAGGTAGCCGAGGCCCATGAGCGCGAAGGGATTGCGCCGCGCGCCCCAGGCGCCGACGGCCAGGGAGGCCAGAACGCCGCCGCCGCCCGCTGCCGCAACGGCCAGGCCGAAGACGCTCTCGTCGTAGCGCAGGGCCAGAGTCAGAAGCGGGATCAGGGCGTCGTAGAGAAAGAGAAAAAAGTAGCCCATGGCCATCAGCACAAGGCCGGCGCGCAAGGCGGGCTTGGCGCTGAACTCCGCCAGGCCTTCGCGGATGTCACCGAGCAGCGAACGGGACGCAAGCGACGGCGTGGCGGACCGCAACCGCCGGCCCAGCCCCAGCAGCATGGCCGCGGCAAGCAGGGACACGGCAGCATTGGCCAGCAGGATCTCCTGGGGCAGCAGGAACAGCAGCAACAGACCACCCAGCGCCGGACCCGCGACCTTGGAGGTCTGGTTGATGGCATGGCTTATGCCGTTCGCCGCCATCAGGTCCGGCGCCGGCACCAGCGCCTGGATCGCCGCCTGTTTGGCCGGCGTGTAGAAAGCATCGGCACAGCCGCGAGCAAAGACGATCAGCAAAAGCACTGTGGCATCGGGTGCGAAGGCCGCGGCGAAGGTCGCCGCCGCGCGGCCGAGGTTGCTGAGCACCAGAACCCGCTGCAGGTCGGCCCGGTCGGTGAGTGCCCCGGCGAGCGGGCCGATCAGCACGTAGGGCAGCCCCATCGCCGCCGCCAGCAGGGCAAAAGCCGTGGGCCCCTGCTGCCAGGTGAAGGCCAGCAGAGCGCCGACAGCAACGAAATCAAGCCAGTCGGCGAAATCGGCCGGCACCTGCGCGCCCAACAGGCGCGGCAGGCCCGGGTGGGCGGCAGCCGCCGAAAGGCTCCCGGCTCTAGCCGTACGGTTTCCCCGGGGCTTCACACCTCTAGGCCCGCGGAGCCGTCGTCCCCGCCCCCTCCGGCGCCAGATCGAATGGGGCCGGTACCGCGGCACCGGCGGCCGGGGCCGAAGGATCGGCCGCACCCCAACAGGCGCCGGTCGCGGGGTCGCGGAGGACGCCGGAGGGACAGGAGTAGAGTTTCGGGAAAACCATCAGTTGCGCCACTTCGATCTCAAAGACCTTTGCCAACTCCGCCAGCCCGGCCGCGCCCATGGCGGGATTGGCGCGCACCGAGCCGCGGGCCGAGGCGTCGATGCGCGGGCTGTGGAAGGCGTCTTCCAGGCTCATCCCGTAATCCAGGAGCAGGGCGGTGATCTGCGCGGTGCAGGGCACGATGTGGTTGGCCCCGGAGGCCCCGACGGCAAAGAGCGCCTCGCCGTCGCGGGTGGCGATGGTCGGGCACATGTTGGAAGAGTTGATCCGCTTGCCGCCGGCCATGGAGACCGGGTTGCCAGGGCGCGGGTCGAAGTAGGAGACCGAGTTGTTCATCAGGATGCCGGTCTGGGGCAACACGACGCCGCTGCCGAAACGGTTCAGCAAGGTATAGGTCAGGGCCACCATGTTGCCCTGCGCATCGACGGCGGACATGTGGGAGGTGCAGCCGCCCTCTTCCGCCCCCGCGGCGGCGAGGCCGACCTTGCGCTTGTGGGTGGCGAAAGACTGATCGAGACCGCGGGCGTAGGCGATCCAGGTGTCAGGCCCCACCGCTTTGCCCGGCGTGAACTCCGCGCCCAGATAGGCCAGCATGTCGAGCAGCCGGGCCCCGCCGGAGGTCTCCCCCGCGGTATGCACCGCGGCACCCCTATGGATGCCGCTGAGCGGCGCGTGCTGCTCGACCGTGTAGCCCGCCAGATCATCAGCCGTGATGCGCGAGCCCCCGGCCTGGAGGTCGGCGGCGATCTTCTTGGCGAGCGAACCCTGGTAGAAGCTCTGCGGCCCCTCCTCCGCCAGGGTCCGAAGCGTGGCCGTCAGCGCCGGTAGGGGCCGGTAGGTTTCCGGCAGCAGTGGAACGCCGTCCGGCAGGTAGATCTCGGAAGCCGCAGGGTCCCAGCGGATCAGGTCCATCGCCAGGGCAATCTGCAGGGTGGTGTGCCAGTCCACCGGCAGGCCCCGCTCCGCCAGGGCGATGCTCGGCGCCAGCACCTCGGCCCAGGACAGCCGGCCGTGGGCGGCGAGCGCTGTCGACAGGCCCGCAACGGCACCCGGCAGCGTGATCGCCCCGTAGCCGCGCACGTTCGCCTGGTCCCGGACTCCCGGATAGCCCATGAGGGAAGCTGGCTCATCCGGGTCCAGCGGGTAGTCCGCCGGGTCGATGGCCTGGGCTAGTGTCCCCTGGAAATTGAAAACCCGGGCCGCCTTGTCCTCGGCCAGCCAGACAACCAGGAAGCCGCTTCCGCCGAGCCCGCACATCCAGGGCTCGACCACATTGAGCGCCATGGCGCAGGCGACCGCGGCATCCACCGCGTTGCCGCCCTGCGCCAGCATGGCGGCACCGGCGCGCGCGGCCTGCCAGTGCTGAGCCGCCACCGCGCCCTCCGGCGAGGAGACCGCGGGCTTGCGGACCTGCCACTGTTCGACGTTTTCGTTCACGCGGGCTAAGCTCCCTATCTTGTCGTTGCGGGTCTTGTTGCTGCGGGTCTTGTCGTTGCGGGCTCGGCAATGCCGGGGGAGAGAGTCGATGAGCTATGATATCAGAGAGATGCCACCGCAGGTGAACGCGGGATTGCTGGCCAAGGCTGCGCGGGCGGAAACCGCCACCATCGGCCATCGCCGCCATATGGGTTTCGCCGACCGGGCCATCCAGGGCGTGCTCTCCGAAAGCGCCTTTCCGGCCCAGCGCGTCGCCGGCACCGCGGTGACTCTCGCCCTCCCCGGTCAGGACTCAACACTGCTCCACCACGTGATCCAGTTTCTGAGAGCGGGAGACGTTCTGGTCGTCGACCGTCTGGGCGATCACAAGCACGCTTGCCTGGGCGGCGGCGTGGCCGCGGCCATCAAGGCCACAGGCTGCGCGGGTGTCGTCATCGACGGGCCCTGCACGGACCTGCCGGAGATCGAAGACCTGGGCCTGCCGGTCTGGTCCCGCGGGGCCGCGCCGATCACCACCCGGCTTTACGACATCGGCGGCAGCTTCAACGTCGCGGTCTGCTGCGGCGGTGCCGTGGCGAACCCAGGCGACCTCGTCATCGCCGACTTTTCCGGTGTGCTGATCCTGCCGCCCGCAGAGGCGGAAGCCGACATCGACTGGGCGCTCGGCAAGCAGGAAGGGGAATTGGAGGGGCACAAGCGCCTGCTGGCCGGCGAGAAGCTCGGCGAGCGGACCGGCGCCAGCGCCATGGTGCAGGCAAAGCGCGGGCTTTAGGGCCGCGCCCTCCGCTGTTCGCAGCCCTGCCTTTCAAGTGCCTTGTCCAACCGGGGCCTCGGCTTTGGCAGGACCAGGAGCCCGGCGGTGAAGATCACAGCCATGCCCGCCAGCGTTTCCGCATCCGGAAGTTCTGAGAACAGCAGTGCACTCCAGAGGATGGCGAAGACCAGGTAGGAGTAGTCGAAGGTCGCAACGATGACCGGCGGTCCGGACTGATAGGCCTTGGCCGCTGCAGCCGCCGCCCCGACGATCAGGGCGGCCAGGACGGCCATGAGCGCCCAGTCCTGCCCGCTCAGCGAGACCCAGGGTCCGAGCACGAAAGGGTTCGCCGCCGCGGCCTGTGGGGTTAGATCCAGAAGCGCGACGGCCCCGCTTGCGACCATTCCTGAAAAGAACAGCATCGCGTTCAGGCAAAGCGCCAGGACAAAGGGGTCTTCATCCCGGCACCTGCCGCGGGTGATGATCATCGCCAGCGCATAGCAGACTGCCGAGAGTAGCGGCAGCAGGGTGGCATAGGAGAACGCATCGCTGCCGGGCTTGACGATGATCAGAACGCCGACGAAGCCAAAGGCAATGGCAAAGCCGCGTCTGGGCCCGACCGGCTCCCCGATCAGCAAGGCCGAGAAGAACGCAATGAACAGCGGCGCCGTGTACATCGCCGCTGCGGCGACCGGCAGACTGAGAAGCGGCAGGGAAACGTAGAGTGTCACCCACATGGTCATCTGCAGCAGGCAACGCAGGAAGACCCAGCCGCCGTTTCCCGGACCGATCGCAACAGGCTGGCGAAGCCCTCGCAACACGAGCAGGCAGAGGGGGATCGCCAGAAGGGAGCGGACGACGAAGATCTGCCAGAGCGTCAGGTCGCCGCTGATCCATTTCACAACGGCGTCGCCGAAGGAGATCATCAGCACTGAGGCAACGATCATGGTCACGCCGACGAGGGTCGCATCGGGGCGGCTGGCAGGGCTGGGCGCCATCATTCTGCTCCGGACTCAGTAGAATTATCAGTTCTGGTAAAGAATGGGTTCTGCTATCCTCCTCTTTCAAATGAGTTCTCGGCATTTTCACATTACACAGGATTATGAATAAGCTTGGAAAGGCGCTTCCCCCGCTCGCCAGTCTTCTGCCCTTTGAGGCGGCTGCCAGGCTGGAGAGCTTCACCCGTGCCGCCGAGGAACTGCATCTGACCCAGGCCGCCGTCAGCCGGCAGATCCGCGCCTTGGAGGAGAATCTCGGAGTCCGGCTTTTCGAGCGCCGGCACCGTGCGGTTTTCCTCACCCCGGCGGGCCAGGATCTCAGCCGCATCGTCTCGGAGAGCCTGGAGAGCCTGGCCGCCGGTGCCGGCGAGCTGCGCGGCAAGCGGCGCGATGGCGAGGTCGTTCTCTTCGCCGAGCTCTGCTACGCCTTCTACTGGCTGATGCCGCACATCTCCGCCTTCCACCAGCAGCACCCGCGGATCGATGTCCGTATCACCGCCTCGACGCGGCCGGTTGCATTGGCGGAGGACGACTTCGACGTGGCCATTCAGACCGCCGAGCGGGCTTGCGGCCCGCACCGGCTGGTCTTCACGGCGGTCGACGAGGTCTTTCCGGTCTGCAGCCCGGGTTATCTGGAAGGCAAGACGGCACCGCTACCCCTGTCGGACCTGTCGGCACAGCGCTTGCTCCACCACTCTGTCGATCCGCAGGACTGGATGGAGTGGGATGACTGGCTGCAAGAGGTTGGCGCCAACCACCGCGTCGGTCATGAGGGCAGCGTTTTCGACAGCTATCCGGTGATGATTCAGGCCGCGGTGGAAGGGCATGGAATCGGGCTTGGCTGGCAGCGCGCCGTGGGTAAGCTGTTGCAGTCCGGCCAGTTGGTCAGACCCTTCGACCAGTCTGTGGTGCGGGCCGAGGAAATCGCGGTCTACCGCCACCACAAACGCCCACTAAGGCCTGAAATGAAGGCGTTGCTGTCCTGGCTGGAGGCCGAACTCGCGTAGATGACGGATTGGGGTCATGGATTGGGATTTCAAGATGCCTGAAAGTCGATGAAGGCCCTCATCACCGGCAGCAGCGGCCATCTGGGCGAAGCCCTTGTCCGCACGCTCAAGGACATAGGGCACGACGTTCTGGGTCTCGACATCCTGCCATCGCGCTTTACGGACCGGGTGGCCTCCGTCACCGACCGGGAGGCCGTCCGCCAAAGCATGGCTGGCGTGGAGGTCCTCTTTCATGCCGCCACGCTGCACAAGCCGCACATCGTCACCCACAGCCGGCAGGACTTCGTCGACACCAATGTCACGGGCACCCTGACCCTGTTGGAGGAGGCAGTGACCGCTGGCGTAAAGGCCTTCATCTTCACCAGCACGACCAGCGTCTTTGGCGACGCGCTGGTGCCGGCACCCGGAGAGCCGGCGGCCTGGATCACCGAAGACGTCGCTCCCAGGCCAAAGAACATCTACGGCGTCACCAAGGCCGCGGCGGAGGATCTCTGCCAGCTCTTCCACCGCAACCAAGGCCTGGCCTGCCTGGTGCTGAGGACGTCGCGCTTCTTTCCGGAAGAAGACGACAACGCGTCGGTCCGCACCGCCTATGCGGACGAAAACGTCAAGACCAACGAGCTGCTCTACCGCCGCGCGGACCTCGCGGACATGGTCGGCGCGCACCTGCTGGCGGCCGAACGTGCGCCGGAGATCGGCTTCGCTCGCTACATCGTCTCGGCAACGACGCCTTTCACGCAGCGCGACCTTGGGCCCTTGCGCAGCGACGCCGCCGCCGTGGTTCGCCGCTACTTCCCCGAGGCCGAGACGGTCTACCGGCAGCTTGGCTGGCGGCTCCCGGAAACGGTCGACCGGGTCTACGTGAATGCGCGCGCACGCCAGGACCTTGGATGGCAACCGCAGTACGACTTCGCCCGGGCTGTCGCGGCGCTTCGCTCCGGGCAGGACCCGCGCAGCCCCCTCGCCCGGCTGGTCGGGTCCAAGGGATATCATGCCGAGACTTTCGAGCAGGGACCCTACCCGGTGGAGGAGAATCAGCGACGGCAGGGTTGAACCGAAAAGCATCCTGGGATATTCGTTTATGTCATAAACAATCTTGGCCGCCGTGGCGGACCGGACATCAAGCGACCGAACCAGCGGTCGCCCAGACTGGGAGGAACCGATGAAGCGATTGACCACCCTTGCCTTCGCGGCCTTTGCCCTGACCGCTCTGTTCAGCGCGGTCGTGCCTGGCCTGGCCACGGCGCAGGAGGTGACCTTGAGGGTTCACCACTTCCTGCCGGCGCCGGCACCCGTGCCGAAGAATTTCATTACCCCCTGGGCCGAGAAGGTCGAGGTGGAGTCCGGCGGCCGCATCAAGGTGGAGGTCTATCCCGCCATGCAGTTGGGCGGCAAACCGCCGGCGCTTTTCGATCAGGCCAAGGACGGCGTGGTCGACATCGTGTGGACGCTGCCCGGCTACACCTCCGGGCGTTTCCCGGGCACCGAGGCCTTCGAGCTGCCGTTCATGCCGGCATCCGCCGAGAACACCAGCAAGGCGGCCTGGGATTTCTTCGAGAAATACCTGAAGCCGGAGTTCTCAACCGTGCAGGTCCTCGCGGTCCACGTCCACAGCCCCGGCCTGCTACACGTGAAGGGCGACGGTGTCTCCAGGCTGGAAGACATGGACGGCCTGAAGCTGCGCGGCCCGACCCGCCAGGTGAATGCCCTGCTCTCCGCCCTCGGCGCTACGCCGGTGGGCATGCCGGTGCCGGCGATGCCGGAGGCGCTTTCCAAGGGCGTCATCGACGGAACCGTCATTCCCTGGGAGGTCACCACGCCGCTGAAGGTGGCGGAGTTGGTCAACAGCCACACGGACTTCGACTCCGCGCGCGGCTTCTACACCGCTTTCTTCGTCTTCGTTATGAACAAGGCCCGCTACGAGGGACTGCCGGACGATCTGCGCGCGATCATCGATGCCAACTCGGGCCGCGAAACCTCGGCCTGGGTCGGCCGGGTCATGGACGAAGGCGATGCGCCCGGCATCAAGGCTGCCGAGGCGGCGGGCAACGCCATCCGCAGACTCGCACCGGAAGAGGTCGCACGTTGGAAGGCCGTCGCCGCGCCTCTCGCCGAGGCCTGGATCGCGGAGATGAACGGCAAAGGCTACGACGGCGCGGCCATGGTGGCCGATGCCAAGGCCTTGATCGCCAAGTACGCCGGCGAAGAGTGAGGCCGAGGCGCATCGTCACAGCTCCGTGGCGCATCCTTCGAGGCTTCGCTGCGCTCCGCACCTCAGGATGAGGTTGGTCTTGGATCTCAAGACACGACCTCATGCTGAGGAGGGCCGAAAGGCCCGTCTCGAAGCATGCTGCACCAGTCTCCGCCGCTGCGTTTTGGAATAGAGCCCTGAAGCTCGTGGTGCGGCAACAGGCTGCCAGCACTCACGTGAGGAGACTTTGTCATGACCGTTCTTGTTTCCGGGGCCGGCATCGGCGGCCTCACCCTGGCGCTCAGCCTCGATCAGGCCGGCATCCCCGTAAAGGTCTTCGAAGCGGTCCGGGAACTGAAGCCGCTGGGCGTCGGTATCAACCTGCAACCCCATGCAGTGCGCGAGTTGACCGAGCTCGGCCTGCTGGAGGATCTCGACCGGATCGCGCTGCGGACCCGCGAGGTGGCCTACTTCTCCACCGGCGGCAAGCTGATCTGGAAGGAGCCGCGGGGCCAGAGCGCCGGCTACGACTGGCCGCAGTTCTCCATTCATCGCGGCAAGCTGCAGATGATGCTGCTGGAGACGGCGCAGGCACGGCTGGGGCCGGAAGCGATCCGCAGCGGAACGGCCGTCGAGGCCTGGCGCGAAACAGCAGAGGGCGTGGAGGTCGATCTTTCCGAGCGGGAGACCGGCAGGTCTCTGGGGACCGAACGCGGCAGCCTTTTCGTCGCGGCCGACGGCATCCACTCGACCGCCCGGGCAGAGCTCTATCCCGACGAGGGCCTGCCGGTCTGGGGCGGGATCATGATGTGGCGCGGCGTCACCCGCGGCCCGCGCTTCCTGGGCGGGGCCGCCATGGCCATGGCCGGCTGCAAGGCGCGCAAGTTCGTCTGCTACCCGCTCTCCGAGGACGCGGACGGCGCCGTCATCAACTGGATCGCCGATCTGGCGATGCCGCCGGACACCCTCTGGAAGCGGGAGGACTGGAACCGCAAGAGCGCGCTCGATGACTTCCTGCCGCGCTTTGCCGACTGGCACTTCGACTGGCTGGACGTCCCGACGATCATCCGCCAGGCCGAAAGCGTCTACGAATACCCCATGGTCGACCGCGACCCCCTGCCCCGCTGGACCCATGGCCGCATGACCCTGCTGGGCGACGCGGCCCATGCGATGTATCCGATCGGCTCCAACGGGGCGACCCAGGCCATCATCGATGCCCGGGTGCTGACCCGCGAACTGCTTCAAAGGGGGCTTTCGGCGGAGGCGCTCTCCGCCTACGATGACGAGCGCCGCCCGGCCACGGCGAAGATCGTCACGGCCAACCGCGGCGACGGGCCGGACAGGGTCCTCGACATCGTCGAGGAACGGGCACCAGGGGGATTCGAGAAGATTGAGGACGTGCTCAGCTATGAAGAGCTGGATCGCACCGCGAAAGCCTACAAGCACATCGCCGGCTTCGATGTGGAAACGCTGAACGCCCGCCCATCGATCGTCGCCGTCTGATCCGTGACCAGCGCAGAGGCAGCGGGGGTCGCCCCCCAACTGGAAGCCCGCGTCGGGCGCGCGCTCGGCGCGGTCTGCCGCATCCTTGCCCTGGCCGGCGGCGTGGTGCTGACCGCCATCGCGCTGATGACCGTGGTCTCGATCATCGGACGCGGTTTTTCCTTTGCCGGATTGGGACCCGTACCAGGCGACTTCGAGCTGGTGGAGGCGGGCTGTGCGATCGCGGTCTTTGCCTTTCTGCCCTGGTGTCAGTACCGCCGCGGCCATGTCACCGTGGATATCTTCATCTCCCGCCTGCCGGTGAGGGCCCAGGCGACGCTGGCGATGGTCGGCAACATCGCCCTCACCGCCGCCGCCGGGCTGATCGCCTGGCGGCTCTGGTTCGGCATGCTCGACAAGTTCTCCTACGGCGAAACGACCATGATCCTGGGCTTCAAGCTGGGCTATGCCTACGCGGCAGCCTTTCCCGGGGCGGTTTTCTTCGCGCTCGTCTGCCTCTACACCGTCTGGCGCAGCCTCAATGAGGCGATCCGCAGGCAGGAGATACGATGAGCGGCCTTGCCCTCTCCGCCCTCGCCTTTGCAGTGATGCTTGGGCTGATCTTCCTGCGCATGCCCATCGGCGCGGCCATGCTGCTGACCGGCCTGGCCGGCACCTGGATCGTCACCGGCACGCCGGTGCCGGTTCTCGCCCAGATGAAATCGCTGACCTACGACACCTTCTCCAGCTACTCGCTCTCCATCGTGCCGCTGTTCCTGCTGATGGGGCAGTTCGCGGCCAAGTCCGGCATGTCGGAAAGCCTGTTCCGTGCCGCCGCCGACTGGCTGGGCCACCGCCGCGGCGGCGTCGCCATGGCCGCCGTCGGGGCCTGCGGCGGCTTCGGCGCGGTCTGCGGCTCCTCGCTGGCCACCGCCGCCACCATGGGGCAGGTCGCCCTGCCGGAGATGCGGCGCCTGCGCTTCTCCGATGCGCTCTCCACCGGCGTGCTGGCGGCCGGCGGCACACTCGGAATCCTGATCCCACCCTCGGTCATCCTGGTGATCTACGCCATCCTGACCGAACAGAACATCATCAAGATGTTCGTTGCTGCGCTGGTGCCCGGCATCCTGGCGGCACTGGGATACATGGCCACGGTCGCAATCTATGCCCGCGTAAGGCCCGAAGCAGCCCAGACCGCCCCCCGCGTCCCCTATCGGGAGCGCTTCCGGGCCCTGGCCGCCATCTGGCCGGTGGTCTTCATTTTCGCCCTCGTCATCGGCGGCATCTATCTCGGCTGGTTCACGCCGACCGAGGCGGCGGCCATCGGCGCCGTCGCCACCGGCGCCTATGCCCTTGCGGTCGGCCGGCTCAGCCGCCGGGACTTCGTCGACTGCGTCCTGGGCGCGGCCTCAGCCACCGCCATGATCTTTTTCATCGTGCTGGGCGCCCAGGCGCTGAACACCTTTCTCGCCCTGACCCAGACGCCCCAGGCCGCCGCCGACTGGGTCTCGGCCTCCGGGCTCTCGCCCTGGGTGGTGCTGACCCTGATCCTGGCCTGCTACCTGGTCTTCGGCTGCGTCATGGACTCGCTCTCCATGATCCTGCTCACCATCCCGATCTTCTTCCCCATCGTCATGGCTCTGGACTTCGGCCTGACGCCGGAGGAAACGGCCATCTGGTTCGGCATCCTCGCGCTGATGGTGGTGGAGGTCGGCCTGATCACGCCCCCTGTGGGCCTGAATCTGTTCATCATTCATTCCCTGGCGCGCGACATTCCTTTGAGCGTCACCTATCGCGGGGTGGCGCCCTTCGTGCTCAGCGACATCCTGCGCATTGTGGTGCTGGCGGCTTTTCCAGGGATCACGCTGTGGCTGATGCGGGCGATGTTCTGAAATGACGCGCCCACCGCAACACCTGGACTACGGCCTGCTGAACGGCCTGGGCGGACATCTCTTCCGCCATGCCTTCCTGCGCGGACAGCAGGTGTTCTCCGAGGTCTTCGCCGATCAGGCCATCACCCCGCTGCAGTTCATGACACTGGAACTGGTGATGCTGAACCCCGGGGTCAGCCACAAGGACATCTGCGCTGCCATGGCTTCCGCCCCCTCGGTCATGACGACTTCGCTGAAGCCACTGATCCGCGACGGCGTCCTGCTCCGCGAGCGGAAATCCGGCGACGGCCGGTCCATCGGCTATCGGCTTTCCGCCAAGGGCGAAACCTGGTTCAGGGCCATCCGCCCGCAGATCGATCTGGCGGAGGACAAGCTCTTCGCCGGTCTCAGTGCCGCGCAGCGCCGCGCGCTGCTGGAGGCCATCCGCCAGCTTACGGAGCGCGATGCTTTGAGCGGATACACAGAACCCGAAGGCCGTCGCGCCCGGCGCTGACCCGCGCGGCTGCGGCCTCAGGGTTTGTAAGGCTCAGCGCTCGGCGAGAGCCAGGCGCAGGCCGAGCAGGCCGAAGGCCCCGGCAAAGCCGCGCCGCAACCACAGCATGACCCTGGGCTTCGAGATCACGTAGCGCCGGGTCGCCGAGGCGAAAGCGCCGTAGCCGACGAAGACGATGAAGGTCAGCGCCATGAAGGTGGCCGCCAGCACCAGCATCGAAGCGGTGGCGTTGGGCGCCGCCGCCGGCACGAACTGGGGCAGAAAGGCCAGGAAGAAAAGCGACAGCTTCGGATTCAGGATGTTCAGCAGGAAGCCGTTGACGATGACCTTGATGCCGGAGACCGACGCGCTGCGCTCCGAAACCTCCAGGCTGCCGCCTTCCCGCAGAATGCCCCAGGCCATGTAGAGCAGATAGGCCACACCGAGATACTTCACAATCTGGAACGCCAGGGCGGAGGTGTGCAGGAGGGCCGCCAGCCCGGCGATACTGGCCGCGATATGCGGCAGAATCCCAAGAGTGCAGCCGAAAGCCGCCAGAACGCTGGCCTGCCAGCCTTTGCTGAGCCCGTAGGCAAGGGTGTAGATGACCCCGGTTCCGGGCAGCAGGATGACCACGATGGAGGTCAGCAGATATTCGGCGGACATCGGAAACCCTTTCGAAGGCAGGCAGCGTGACAGCACAAAAGACCAGAGATCCAACGGCTTTTCAAGCCGGCCGGAAGGGCGCTGTCAGTTGAAGATGACCGCCGTGTCCGGGCCGAGGACCAGGTCCGGTAGCCAGAGGGTCAGCGCCGGCACGTAGGTGATGAGGATCAGGACCACGATCAGCGGGACCAGGAACGGGATGACTGCCATGGTGACCTTTTCGAAGGGCACCTTCCCCACCTCCACCATGATGTAGAGGCCGATCCCCATGGGCGGCGTGGCGATGCCGATGAGCAGTGCCAACTGCAGGACAATGCCGAAGTGGACGCGGTCGACCCCGAAGCTGTCGATCACCGGCAGCAGCATGGGAACCAGCATGAGCTTCGCCGGCACCCCCTCCACGACGCAGCCGATAAGCAGGACGAAGACGATCATCAGCGCCAGGAAGACGGCGCGGCTCTCGGTCAGCGCGAAGATCGCGTCCCCCAGCTTCTGCGGCACCTGCTCGATGGCCAGCAGCCAGCCCATGGCGATGGAAAAGCCGATGATGATCATGATCACCGAGGTCATCAGCATGGTGTCGGTGAGCGCCTTCCACAGCCGTGCCCAGGTCAGCGAGCGGTAGACGACGCCGAGCACCAGGCAGTAGAGGCAGGCCAGCACCCCAGCCTCGGTCGCGGTCACGATGCCGCCGAGGATCGAGCCCAGGATGATCCCCGGCGCGACGAGGGCCAGCACGCCGTCGATGCCGGTGCTCAGCACTTCCCGATGGCCGGCTCTCTCCTGCGTGGGGAAGTTGTGGCGAATGGCCAGGATGCGGTTGAAGGTCATCAGCGAGAGGCCGACGATCAGGCCGGGAACGACGCCGGCCAGAAACATCCGCTCGATAGACTGCTGAGCCAGAAAGGCATAGACGACGAGGCCGATGGAGGGCGGAATGATCGGCCCGACCACAGCCGAGCAGACCGTGACGGCCGCAGCGAACTCCGCCTTGTAGCCGCGCTCCTTCATCGCCTTGATCTCGATGGTACCGAGCCCGGCGCAGTCCGCCACGGCGGCGCCCGAAACCCCCGCGAAGATCATTGACGAGAGAACGTTGACCTGCGCCAGCCCGGCCTTGAAGTGCCCCACCAGGGCATTGGCGAAGTTGAAGATGCGGTCGGTCATGCCGACCACGTTCATCAGGTTGCCGGCCATGATGAAGAAAGGCACGGCAGCGAGGGAGGGTTTGTTCACCCCCTCCAGGATCTGCTGCGGGACGATGTAAAGGGCATCGGAAAACTCAGAGGTCGCGAAGGCCAGGAGAACCGCCGCGCCGATGGCCATGGACACCGGCACCCGCAGCAGGATCAGCGCGATGAAGGCGATGAAGAGGACGGCGGCCACGCTCTCTCTGTCCCCTTTTCTAGCTGTCCACGGCCGGCAGCGTGTGCGGCTCCGGCCAGTCGAACCAGGCCTTCACGAAGTCCAGCAGGGCGTTCATGAAGATCAGAAGGCAGGAGATTCCCAGCGGGATCGAAAGGGTGTAGCGCTCCAGTTCGCCCCAGGGCGTCACCACAGCGTCGATCACCCCGACCTGGGATGCGATGATGGTGGGCATCTGCAGTAGGATCACGCCGGTCACCGTCATCACCACGAGGGCGACGAAGTAGCGCGTGCCGCGCATCGCGCCGTCCCCCAGGCGCAACACCACAAAGTCGACGGCAATATCCTTGCGGAAGCGGTAAACGGCATAGAAGCCGAAAAACGACATCCAGACGAAGAACTGCATCGTCCAGGGCCAGATCCAATAGAACGAGAGGTTCAGCGGACGCAGCAGGATGGTCGCCGCCGTGCCGATCAGCATCAGCAGAAGACAGAGGTTGGCGATTACCAGAAAGACCCGGCCCAGGGCCTCCAGCAGACCGTCGAGGCGGAAGGCGAGCCGCGCCAGCGGCCCGCCTTCAAGGTGTTGTCCCCCCGACACCGCTTACTGCGGGGTCCGTGTCGCCTCGACCATCGCCAGGAAACCCTTGGGCAGTTCCCCTTGGGACTCCAGGTCCTGATAGAACTGCGCCATGGACTCGACGAAAGGCTTACGATCGATATTCACGAAGGTCACGCCCTGTTCTTTCATGCGGGCAATCGACTCCTCCGCTGCCGTACCCATGATGTCATGGCTGTAGGCACCGGCATCGACGTAAGCGCGGTTGACGGCATCCTGCAGTTCCGGGGCGAGCTTGTCGTAAGCCGCCTGGTTCGTCATGAAGCCAATCGATTGGTAGTACTCGTCATGGCGGACCACGTGGGGTGCCACCTCGTAGAACCGCATGGACTCGACCAGGGCGATGGGGCTGTTCACCGCGCCGACAATCTTCTTGTCGATGGCCTGATAGACATCGGTCCAGGCCAGGGTCTTCACGTCCGCGCCGAGATGGGTCCAGGTCGCAATCGCGGTCTTGTTGGGATGCATGCGCAGCTTCAGACCTTTCATGTCCTCGTAGCTGCGCACGTCTTCATTCGTCACCATGACCCGGTAAGGCCCGCGGATGATCGCTGTCGGGTCGCCCAGCACGCCGACACCCGCCTGCTCCGAGGCATTCTTGAACCAGCCCTTGGCCATATCGCTGTTCATGAACCGCACCCAGTGGTCGCGGTCGTCGAAGAGGAAGGCAGCGCTGATCCAGGTGATTTCGGGCACCCACTTCTTCATGTAGGTGGAGCCCTCGGCATAGAGATGCACGGTGCCCAGCTTGAGCTGCTCCATCACCGCGTTGGTCTTGCCGAGCTGCTCGTTCGGATACATTTTGATCTTCAGCTTGCCGCCGCTGTATTCCTCGGTCAGGTCGGCGAAGCGCTGGAAAACTTTTCCTTCCGGGCTGTCGGGCGGCATCTTATGCGCCATCCGCCATTCCTCGGCTGCCTGCGCGGCAGAGAGTCCGGCGCCGACGGCCACGACAGCCCCCAGCAAAGCGGACATACAGGTTCTCAAGAGTGTCATCGCTACCCCCTCTGATTACCGGCAGGGCCGGGCGCGGCCTGGCCGCAGAATGCGGCGCGTGATCCGGGATTGGCCGGCTGGTCTCCGGCCGCAAGAGGTGGGTCGCGCCGTCTTTCGCCTTTTGCGATACTCCCGGCATTAGATCGCATGCTGCGTTCGGCGGTCAATAGGGCCACCGGCGGCACTTACCGGGGGTAGTGCGGCATACCGGCGCTTCGGCTGACGCTTGCGCAGACCCAGGACTTGACGGTTACATCCTGGAACAGAAGTTTGCGCACAAACGGCGCAAAGATACGGGGTCACGCCGAGAAGCGGGCCCGGCAGACAGTGAGGAGAGGACGGCAGGATGGCGGGCAAGGCCTTCGCATCCCAGGGCGACCTGGAGGAAAAGACGATCACCTTCGAGGAACTGGGCGATGGACTCTATGCCTATACGGCGGAGGGTGATCCCAATTCCGGCATCATCATCGGCGATGACTCCGTCATGGTGGTCGACACGCAGGCGACCCCGGTCATGGCCCAGGGGGTGATCGACCGCATCCGCGAAGTGACCGACAAACCCATCGACTATGTCGTACTCAGTCACTATCACGCCGTGCGCGTGCTCGGCGCTTCGGCCTACGGCGCCAGGCAGATCATCGCCAGCCGTGACACCCACGACCTGATCGTCGAACGTGGCCAGCAGGACTACGACTCCGAAGTCGGGCGCTTCCCGCGGCTCTTCCAGTCGGTGGAAACGGTGCCGGGCCTCACCTGGCCGAACGTGATTTTCGAAAGATCCCTCACCCTCCATCTGGGCCAGCGCGAGGTGCAGATCCTGCAGCTCGGCCGCGGCCACACCAAGGGCGACACCGTGGTCTGGCTGCCGAAGGAAAAAGTCCTCTTCGCCGGCGACCTGGTGGAGTTCGGTGCTACGCCCTATACCGGCGATGCCTATCTGAAGGACTGGCCCGAGACGCTGGGCCGCCTGCGTGACCTCGGGGCAGAGAAACTGGTGCCCGGGCGCGGCGCCGCCCTGAAGACCCCTGAAGCGGTGGAGGACGGCATCGCCGGCACGCAGGCTTTCCTGACCGAGATGTATCAGTCGGTGGCCAAAGGCGTGGCGGAAGGTAAGGCGCTGAAGGACATTTACGGCGAGACCTTCGAGCGGCTGGAACCCAAGTTCGGCGGCTGGGTGATCTTCGAGCACTGCATGCCCTTCGACGTCGCGCGGGCCTACGACGAGGCCTCCGGCATCACCGACCCCAGGATCTGGACTGCCGAGCGCGACGTGGAGATGTGGCGGGCCCTGGAACAGGACTAGTCGAAGACGAAACGCCGCGGGCATGCCCAAGACCTACAAGAACCCACGCTATCCCTATCGCCGCAGTGCCGATCAAGGTGCCGGCGCGGGCGCCGCCCACCATCCCGTGGTCATTGTCGGTGCCGGCCTCGTGGGCCTCGCGGCAGCGGTGGATCTGGCGCAGCAGGGGATCGCCACGGTGGTCCTGGACGACGACGACACCGTCAGTTTCGGCTCCCGCGCCATCTGCTTTGCCAAACGCAGCCTGGAAATCCTCGACCGTCTGGGTCTGGGTGCACAGATCCAGACCAAGGGCGTGACCTGGAACAAGGGCAAGGTCTTCTGGCGCCACAGCTTGATCTATGACTTCGATCTGCTGCCCGAGGGGGGACACCGCTGGCCCGCGTTCATCAATCTGCAGCAGTACTACGCCGAAGAGTGGCTTGTGGAGCGGGCCATGGCGACGGGGCTTGTGGATCTGCGCTGGAAGAACCGCGTCGTCGCCGTGGACCAAGACGCCGCTGACCCGGCTCTGGAGATCGACACGCCCGACGGCCCCTACAACCTGACCTGCGATTATCTGCTGGCGGCGGACGGGGCCAGGAGCACGGTACGCCGGGCCTTGGGCCTCGACTTCACCGGCCAGGTCTTCCGCGACCGCTTTCTGATCTGCGACGTGGTCATGAAGGCAGACTTTCCCAGCGAACGCTGGTTCTGGTTCGATCCGCCCTTTCATCCCGGTCAGTCGGCGCTGCTGCACCGCCAGCCGGACAACGTCTGGCGGATTGACCTGCAGCTCGGCTGGGACGCCGACCCGGAAGAGGAGAAGCGGCCGGAAAGGGTGATCCCTCGCCTGAAGGCCATGCTCGGCGACGACGTCGACTTCGAGATCGACTGGGTGTCCGTCTACACCTTCCAGTGCCGCCGGCTGGAGCGCTTCCGTCACGGCCGCATCTTCTTCATCGGCGACTCCGCCCACCAGGTCTCGCCCTTTGGCGCCCGCGGCGGCAACGGCGGCCTGCAGGACGGTGACAATCTGTGCTGGAAACTCGCTGCCGTTCTGAAAGGCGAAGCGCCGGAGCGGCTGCTGGACAGCTACGACGCCGAGCGCATACCGGCGGCCGACGAGAACATCCTGAACTCCACCCGCAGCACCGACTTCATCACACCGAAGACTGCGATCAGCCAGCTCTTCCGCGACGCAACCCTGGAGCTGGCGGCAGAGCACCCCTTTGCCCGCCCCTTGGTCAACTCCGGCCGCCTGTCGCGCCCGGCAATCCTGGAAGGATCGCCCCTCCTCACCGCCTCAGAGGGCCGGCAGCCCCCGGGCCTTCCGGTCGGCGCGCCCTGCGCCGATGCACCGCTCATCCGGGGGAACGAGAAAGCCTGGCTGCTGCAACTGCTGGCCGGCGGTTTCGTTGGCCTACACTACCAGGATGGCGATGATGCTGCGGCGGGCAGCTCTTCAGAGAGTGACCGACTGGCGGAGGCCTGGCCGCAGCTTCGAGTACTGGCGATCCGCGCACCAGGTGCCGCCGTGGCAGGGTCCGAGGCCGCCTGGGTGGACAGCGAGGGCCTTTTCGCCGAACGTTACGGCGCCAGGCCCGGCGCCTTTTATCTGGTCCGTCCGGACCAGCATCTGGCCGGGCGCTGGTCCGCGCTTCGGGCCGACAGCGTCGGCAAAGCCATGGCCAAGTCTCTTTCCCTTGCGTGAGTCTTTTATGCCGGAACATCTGAGAACGGACCCGGGCCTTGCCGCCCCCGACGACTTCTATGCGGCCTTGATGGAACTGCACCGGGATCTCGCCCCGGAGGACAGCACCAAGGTCAACGCGAAGCTGGTGCTGCTCCTCGCCAACCACATCGGCGACATGCGGGTTCTGCGCGAGGCCATCGACGCTGCCCGGCCGAAGCCGTGACAGCCCCCTTTCCGACGACACCACCACCCGCGCCGCGGGCGGTTCTGGGCGACCTGCTGGCCCTCGCCGGATTGAACGGCGAGCTGGCCGACGCGGCTGTGCTCACCGGCAGCGAGCCGGTTCTCCCCTCCTCCTTCGCAGTCGGTACGGTCGCCCAGACCACGATTGCGGCAACCGCACTGGCTGCGGCGGCCTTCTGGCGCCTGCGCGGCGGGAGTGCCCAGGAGGTTGCCGTCGACATGCGGCACGCGGCCTGCGAGTTCCGCAGCGAGCGGCTGTTCCGGGTCGACGGTGAGGCACCGAAGCGCCTTTGGGACCCCATTGCGGGCGTCTACCGTACGGGTGATGGCCGCTGGGTGCGCCTGCACACGAACTTCCCGCACCACTGCGACGGCACTCTGGCCCTGCTCGGCTGCGCCTACGAGCGGGACGCGGTGCAGCAGGCCCTGAACGGCTGGCAGGCGGCGGATTTCGAGGACGCGGTCGCCGAGCGCGGCCTGGTGGCGACGATGATGCGCAGCGCAAAAGACTGGCTGGACAGCCCCCAGGGGGCAGCCCTTGCCGCACAACCCGTCCTGTCGATAGAACGCATCGGCGAGAGTGCGCCGGAACCGCCAAATGCTGCACCCCGTCCTCTCGCCGGCATCCGCGTTCTCGACCTCACCCGTATCATCGCCGGGCCTGTCGCCGGCCGCGCCCTCGCCGCCCACGGTGCGGAGGTGATGCGGATCGCCGGCCCGCACCTGCCTTTCATCGAACCTCTGGTGATCGACAGCGGCCGCGGCAAGCTTTCAGCGCACCTGGATCTGCGCCAAGCGGAAGGCCGCGCAGGCCTGACCCGCCTCCTGCGTGATGCCGACGTCTTCGTCCAGGGCTACCGTCCCGGCGCGGTGGCCGGCCATGGCTTCGGCCCGGCCGAGGCCGCCGCCCTGCGGCCCGGCATCGTCTATGTCTCCCTCAACGCCTATGGCTACGACGGGCCGTGGGCCGGACGGCGCGGCTTCGATTCCCTGGTCCAGACCGCCAGCGGGATCAATCATGCGGAAGCGCAGGCAGCCGGGGTCGAGGGCCCGAAGGAACTGCCCTGCCAAGCGCTCGACCACGCATCCGGATACCTTATGGCCTTCGGGGCCATTGCCGCCCTGATCCGACGAGCCGAAGAGGGCGGTAGCTGGCATGTCAGGGTTTCCCTGGCGCGCAGCGGCCGCTGGCTGCAGAGTCTTGGCCGGGTTGCCGGCGGCCACGACTGCGCGGAACCGGAAGAGCGCTACCTGGAAAGCCTGATGGAAACCCTGGCCTCCGGTTTCGGGCGCCTCAGCGCCATCAGGCATGCGGCGCAGATGTCAGAAACGCCGCCCGCCTTTGCGCGCCCGAGCGTTCCTCTGGGCAGCCACCCGCCGGCGTGGCCCTAAGCGCCCCGAGCCTGGGGCTGCTTCCTAGAACTTGGTGCGCAGCCCGAGCGTCACGAGGTTGCGGGAGAAATCCCTGTCCTCGTCATCCGACCAGCGTTGCACATAGCGGTAGTCCGCCCCGATCGAGACGTAGCGGTTGATCAAGTACTCGCCGCCGACGGAAAAGATGGCGCGGTCGTCGACACGGTCCACCTCGCGAAAATCGTCCTGGACGTAACGCGCCTCGGCCACCAACAGAACATTGCGCATCAGCTCGTGCTGGACCTCGCCGGAAACCGTCGACTGGGTCTTTGACGAAGACCCGGGCGTGTTGGTCGCATTGTCCCGCCGCGCCAGGCGCCCCTTCACGGTTGTCAGCTCGGTGACGTACCAGGTGAAATCCCCGTCGACGATGAAGTCGACATCGTCATTGAAGTCGGGGTCCTCGAAGTCATTGGCAATGAACCCCACATCCAGGGCGATATGCACGAGGCGGCTCAGCTCGGTTTCAATACCGATGGTGGCGCCGCCCGCCCGCGCGTCGCGGTCCGCGCCTGTTTCGTCCAGTTCATCGAACTCCCGGATGCGGAAAAAGGGCTCCAAAGTCACGTCAGTGATTTCGGAGATCTCATAGCCGATCGGCAGGCCGAAACGATACTCGATGCGGTCGCGGTCGTCATCGCCGGTGGAAACGTAGTCGTCCCGGCGCACCTGCACCTGCCCGCCCACGAAAACCCTGTTGAAACGGTGGGTATAGCCGCTATTCACCTGAAAACGGTCGAACTCCGTCGGGTCCTCTTCACCGGTATCCTCCGGGTCGTCGCGGCCGATGACCTGCCGGCTGTACTCGGCGCTGAGATCAGCCTGGTTCCGCTCCGCCAGATCCAGCCGAAGCTGCGGACGAACCAGGTATTCGGTGCGGTCCTGGCTCGAGTTGTCCAGGAAGGTCTGATCCCGGATCTGGCCGACAACGCGCAGGCTGTGGCGCGACCATTCGCTCCGGGCAACCAAGGATGCCGCGACCGAGGTGATGAAATCGTCTTCCTCGCCGCTTTCGTCGGCGAAGATATTGTCGTCATAGGTCTCGCTGACGCTGAGGCTTGGGAACAGGCGAAACCCACCCAGGTCGAGCCCTTTTGCATCAAAGGCCTCGCGCGGCCGTTCAAAGACGGCCACCGGCTCGCCACTTTCCTGCGCCGCCGCCGGAGCGGCCGCCAGGGAAACTGCCAGTCCTCCTGCCAGCCCCCCTGCCAGCACGGCACAGGCCATCCGCCGCACAGCGAGCAACCCCGGGGCCGAAGAGTCAGGGCGTGGCAAAGCGGTCATCGGCGGCGGAACCGCGACAGGATCAACGGAATCAGAAATGGGAACCGCCTAGAAGTAGCGTTCGTAAACGTTGATCACGTCGCCCGGCTGCACGAGCGCCAGCGGATCGGCCCTGAACTCCGCAAGCCCGCCATCAACTTCTCGGGTGATCGAAACGGTGTCCTGATCCGCCCGGAAGGTGAACCCTCCGCTGATCGAGACCGCGGTGAGCACCGTCATCCGCGGCACATAGGCGTATTGTCCCGGCGCTCTGGTCTCGCCCAGAATATAGAATGGCCGGTAGGTCGCAATCTCGACCGTTGTGTTCGGAGAGACCAGGATTCCCTGCGCGAGTTTCTCGGCAACGGCATCCTCGAGCTGCTGAACGCTCATGCCTTCCGCATCGACCGCCCCGATCAAGGGCACCGTCACGAACCCGGAATCGCTGACAAGGTATTCTCCGGTCAGTTCCTCCTGCCCGAAGACCACCAGGCGGACCCGATCGCCGGCACCCAACTTGTATGGTCCTTCCGCCTTGGCCGGAAGCGGCGGCAGAGACCCTGCCCCGGTGCATCCGGCAACGAGAATCGAAAGCATGGCCGCCGCCAGAGACCTGACGGCAAAGCTTCCCCCGACGTGCATCTCCTCCTCCTTTACTCACCTTACAAACACCGCCTGCCGCTCCCCGGTCGGCAGTGCGTCGATCACGATCAGTCGCCGGCCTCGGACAAGCGGCTGCCCGCCCAGACCTCCGCTGGTTGGCGCAGCCGATCGGCACGATTCTGTCCGGGTTCCGGTTCAATGCGCATGGCAACCACGCTCAGAGGCCAAGCCTCGGCGGTTGAGAGAACGGCTGCATGAAGGTCAGGAACGGCCTGACTCTCAAGCGCCTCGAAGACTTGCGGCTGCAGGATGTAGCGGCCCAAGGACGCCGCCGTGACCGCGGCGAAGCAGCCATCCCGCTCTCTCAGACCGTCATCCAGCACGGCAACCGCATTCCCGCCTGCCTGCCGATAGCGTGCCGCCAGGCGCAGCATCGCCATGGCACCACCGGTCTGTGGCTGGGCCGGCACGAGCACGGCCACCGGCTCCTGGCCAACGACCTTGCGAGCGGCGAGCAGCGCGGTCGCAAGGCTGCGCTGGCCGCTCTGACGCCCGACCCTGATCTGGCGCGGCCGGGGCGCGTCGCTGCCCTCCGGGTCCGCTGCGGAAGGCCAACCCAAAACGTGGATGTGGCGTCCGCCGCGGCGGTCGTCCACGACGGTCACCCCATCTTCCGTCACCAGGACCAACTCGCTCAATCCGCAGGCACGCGCTTCTTCCACGACCGCACGCAGATCGCGGTCTTCTCCGGCAAAGGAAGGCGCCTGTCCCGGCACTCCGGCGATCGGCTGGAGCCCGAGAGGCCTCACACCCAGAGGGATAATGGCCTTGCGCAGAGGGGGAACCTTCATGGTGTCCGGCAAGATGTCAGGCTCCCTTCTAATAGGCTTCGCGATCGCCGAGAACGACGAAGGCGGTTCTGATGAGGATCTGCAGGTCGAAGGCCAGCGACCAGTTCTCGATGTAGAAGAGATCGTGCTCGACCCGACGCTCAATCTTTTCGACCGTGTCGGTCTCCCCGCGCCAGCCGTTCACCTGGGCCCAGCCGGTGATGCCCGGTTTGACGCGGTGACGCGCGGCATAGGCATCGACCGCATCTTCATAAAGATGACCGCCGGCCTTGGCGGAGGTGGCATGGGGCCGCGGCCCAACCAGGGACATGTCGCCCTTCAGGACGTTAATGAGCTGCGGCAATTCGTCGAGGCTGGTCTTGCGCAGAAAGCGGCCGACGCGCGTCACGCGCCCGTCATTGCGGCGCGTCAGGACCTCTGCATTGGCGTCGGTCATGTGGTGGTGCATGGTCCGGAACTTCCAGCAATCGAAGAGATTGTGATTGAAGCCGTAGCGCTTCTGCCGAAAGAAGACCGGCCCGGGCGAATCGAACTTGATCGCAAGAGCAACAAGCAGAAACAGGGGCGAGAGCAGAAACAGCAGCAGGGCCGCGATGCCGCGGTCCTCAATCGTTTTGAGGATGAAGGACCAGCCGGAGATTGGCCGGTCGAAGAGCTGCATCACGGGCAACCTGGCCAGCCGGGTAAAGGTGCGGTCGGGAAAGCTGAAGGCCGCAAGATCCGGTGCCAGCCTGACCGGAACCGGTGTGCGCTCAAGCTGGCCAACGACCTCCCTCAGCCTCTGGTCGGCGGTCCAGGGCAACGCGACAACAACCTGATCCACCTCGTCCCGGCGGATCATCCCAATCAGGTCTCCCACCGTGCCCAGGAGCGGCACGCCATTGCTTTCCCGCAGCACCCGGGAACGCCGGTCATCCGCAAAACCGACAATCTTGGTGCTCAGATCGCCGTGGGTTTGGAGGTAGGCAGCCAATCGGCGCCCCTGTTCCCCGGCCCCGACGATAACCGTGCGATTGGCGAAGCGACCGGCCGCAGCTAGCCCGCGCACCCAGCGCCGCAGCAGCAGTCGGCCGGCAACCAGGCCCGCACAACTGCCCAAGAACCACGAAAGCGCCCAGATGCGTGAGTAGGTGTCAGACACCTTCATAAGAAAGGCCAGGGCCAGCAAGACGCAGAAGGTGACCGTCCAGGCGGTGACGATGTTTCCGTAAGGGATGCGCTTGGCGAAGAGAAAGTCGTCCCGGTACACGTCGAAACGGTGGAGCATCATCGTGGCGACCACCATGGCAACGACGATCGCGCCGAGGTACTTGGGGTAGTACAGACTTGGATCTTCTGCCTGCCGGAGGAAAAACACTGCCAGGCCCAGGAGGCCGATAATCATCAGATCGCAAACGCGAAAAACGATGTCGACGGCGATGCGCGAGATCGGCCTGACGTCCCGACTAGCCCGTTTTCCGTCCACTGCCGCCAGCGCAGCATCCATTACACAATCCCCCTGTCAGACTCAGCGGCACTGCGTTCCTAGGCATACCCGTCGCGTCTGTGATCGTTCTGTCGCGCGATCCTGTTTAACGACGCAGGTCTCGAACACCGAAGCCGAACGAGACACCCCTCTCTACTGCACCGCAAAACAATAGCCATTTCCGAACATGCGAAAGTGTGATTTCGCGTGGTCTAACTGTGGGCTTTGTTGTGACTTCCCTCTCTGTCATAGGAAAATCACTGGCATCTTTCAGGCCTTTGTGCGACCGCGAAAAGACGGCCACAGAATTGGCCGATCGCAGGAGCCGAGAGCCCCTTGGCGTCTTCGTGATCGCAGGGCTGAAACCTAAAGACGGAACCACGTTCACGACGACCGCTAGCGGGAAGCCATGATGGCGCCGGATTTCATCATCATTGGTGCCATGAAGTGCGGTACCACCAGCCTGTACCGCTACCTCGGAGCACATCCGGATATCGGGCTTTCGCGTGAAAAGGAAACCGACTTCTTCCTGGCCAAGCAGAATTTTGCGCAGGGACTGGACTGGTATCGAGCGCAGTTCGCCAGCGGCGCCCGGATCAACGGCGAGGCCTCGCCCAACTACACCAAGCACACGGAGTTTCCGGGCGTGCCGGAGCGCATCTTCGACACGGCGCCGGGCGTGAGGCTGATTTACATCGTGCGCGATCCGGTCGACCGCTTTCTGTCCCAGTATCACCATCACGCCATTGCAGGCGAAGCGAACCCGGACCCCCGGCATGTCCTGAGCACCAGGGCCGGACGCAATTACCTTGAGTGCAGCCGCTATTTCAAGCAACTCAGCCGTTACCTGGACTTTTTCCCGCGCGACCAGATCTTCGTGGCCAGTTTCGACGAGTTGCGTGAGCGCCCGCACAGCCTCGTGCGCCAGGTCTTCGATTTCCTTGAGGTCGACAGCGCGGTCGCGGTCGATGGACTCGATCGGGCCCACAACCAACGCAGCAGTCTGCAGGGGCTGCCGCAGTGGTACTTCCGGGCCCGGCGATCCCCATTGCTGAAGGCCATAAAAGGACGCCTCCCCCAACCGCTCTACGAAGCTATGCTGAACCGGCTTCGGCGCGCGCCACAGGGTGAGTTGCCGCGAATCGACGAGGATTTGCGCGCCGAACTGAAGAATTTGCTAAAGGACGACGCCATGCGCTTCCGCGACTTCACCGGCATGCCGTTCGCGAACTGGTCGCTGTAGAGGCCCCATGTCCGCCGAACCGCAACCACAGACCAGCCCGGCAAGCGGACCCATGCCAGAGCGCCAGGCGCCGCCGCAGGCTATGGACAGCGAGCCTCTGACCCTGATGCGGGCGCTGGAGTGGGCGTTCATGCTGTTCGCAATGCTGGCAGCGTCCTACGCATTTGCGCTGCAGCGCCCGGTCGAAACACTGAGCTGGTATCTCATCTACCTGACCGCCCTCGGCCTCTTCGTCCTGCGGTACGGGACCTTTCTCTCGGCGGTCTGGCTCGCCGGGCCGCTGTTGCTCTGGCCGGTCCTGGCCGCAACGTCCTACTTCTGGTCGGAGACGCCAAGTCAGACCCTGCGGGCAACCATTCAGCTCACGATGACGGTGCTGATCGCATCCTACATCGGCGGACGGTTCTCGATCTTTGACATCTGCCGCGGCCTGTTTTGGGTGACGCTCGCCTGCGGGCTGGTCTCGCTGCTGGCGATCCTCGCAAAGCTGGGAATTGCCTACGATCACAATGGAATCGCACGCGGTATCTTTCCGCACAAGAACGTGCTTGGCGGCCGCATGGTGCTCCTGCTGATCTGCTCGATTCTGCTGTTCGCCTTGGGCTGGAACCGGCCGCTTGTCCTGTTCGCCGCGGGGCTATGCCTGGTTCTGACCGCTCTCAGCCGTTCGGCAACCTCCATCGTCATGATGTTCGGCCTCTGCGCGCTTGCACCGGTGCTGCTGTCCTGGCGGTCGCCCGGCCCCATGCGCCTGCTGGCCTACCTCGTTGCAGCAATGGTGGCTGCGTCCGGCGCCTGGTTTGTGCTGTCCTACGGTATCGACCCCACCGGCCTGGCGCTGGACGCCCTGGGCAAGGAGCGCACCCTGACAGGCCGCTCCGTGCTGTGGGACTTCGCTACCGGACTGATCGCGCAGCGCCCTGTGCTGGGCGTTGGCTACAACGCCTTTTGGGACGGCAATGCCGGCTCGTTCAGCAGCTACATCCAGTATGTGATGCAGCAGAACCTGGTGAACTTCCACAACTCCTACCTGGACATCACTGTTCAGATGGGCTTCGTGGGCCTCTCCGTGACCCTTGCGACCGGCGTCTGGTTTGGAATCGTCGCCTTGAAGGTGCTGCGCCACGGCGGCGATGCGACGGCTGCCCTGCCTGCCTTCTTCCTTGCCTTCGTCGCGGTCTACTCGCTCAGTGAATACGCACTGTTCCGCCAGCATTCACTGATACAGATCCTGCTCGGGGCAATTCTGGTCGCCAGCATCCGGCAGGCAGCGGAGCTTTCCGAAGCTAGGCTGGAGTCGACCCTAACCGCCCTTGGCAGAGGCGCCGCCAGATCTCCGCAATCAACTGGCTGGAGACATAGCTGAAGACGTGCCAGCCCTTGAGACTGGCCAGGGCCGCCCGGTGCCAGCTACGCTCGCGGGCCTCGTCGACGAAGACACGCCACTGCAGTCGTTGCTCCAGGCTTCGACAAAGATCCTGCATTGCCGAGCGAAATCCGGGAGAGGCCAGCGCCGGGTGCTCCAGGAAGCGAAGGTTGACCGCAAGAAACTGCCGCAGATCCTCAGTGCTGTGGCGTGCGGTCAAGGAGTCCGAGCGCAAGCGGTAGCGGTAGAGCGCCTCCTGACAGAGGAAGAAGCGCGCACCGGCGGCGAAGCAGGCCATGTAGAAGGCGAAGTCCTCTGCAAAGCGCAGGTTCTCTTCGTAGCGCAGACCCTGACTTTGGAGAAACCGCCGGGAAATCAGCGGCTTCAGGAAGCCGTAGCTGCGCCGGGGGCGTTGCGGATCCGGTAGGTTGCCACGCAAAAAGTCCGCTGCGGTGATGGGTGCGCAGCTCGCCACCTCCCCGGCCGGCAGCATGGGCTCACGGTCACCCGCTTCATCCTCCAAGAGCAGATTGTCCGCCAGAAGATCGGCATTGCAGTCGCGCGCCAATGCGGTCAGGCGGGCAAGACGCCCGGGCTCAAAGGCGTCATCCGCATCGAGCAGCGCGATCCACTCACCTCTTGCATGGTCAAGCCCGAGATTGCGCGCCGCAGCGGGTCCCCCGTTGCACTCCGCCGCGATCACACGGACACGGTCGTCGGTCGCGGCAAGGGACCGGGCAATCGCAAGCGTAGAGTCCCGCGAACAATCGTCGATGATGAGGATCTCGAAGTCTGAAAGACTCTGCGCCTGGACCGAAGCAACCGTGCGCTCCAGGAACTCCGCCGCGTTGTAGGCAGGCACAACTACAGAGACGCGGGGCGGCCGCTTCTCGATATCGCCGCGCGGCGTCTCTGGCATTGACGTTTCTGACAACTGGTCTGCGGGCCTTTGTCGTAAGTGAGCGAACGACAGGGTCGTTGCGCGGCAGAGTAGCCTTCCTCGGAGCCGTCCTGGCTGGAACAACTTTGTGGCATGCTTGCCTTCGTCATTCCGACCATACTATTGGGAAACAAGGGTAAAGTGGATCGCACCCCAACGTCCGTTCCTGGCCTCTTCATCTAGGTGTCGGCCAGGGTTCGGATGCGGCGGAAGTCCCGGAAAGAGGCACCGCCGCCGGCCCTGGAGGGAATGCGCCGACACTTGGCTTTAGATGACACTGGGAAGCGCTGCACCATGTCCGAGACGCCGAAGTCCCTGATCGTTCTGGAGTTCAACGAACTCTGCCCGCCAATTCTGAACCGCCTGATGGGCAAGGGTGTGCTGCCGAACTTCCGGCGCCTGCACGACCGTTCGGAGGTATTCGTTTCCACCACCAACGACGAGAGCCTGGAGCCCTGGGTTCAGTGGGTGAGCTATCACACCGGCCAGCCGCAGACGGTGCACGGAATCACCGAGCTCGACCAGGGGCATTGCATCACGCTGCACCAGCTCTGGGACCGCTTCGCCGAAGAGGGCAAGAGCGCTCTTGTCTTCGGCTCCATGAATGTGAGCCCGTCGAAAAGCGACCGGGTCACTGTGGTGCCCGATCCCTGGTCGCGGCAGGTGCCGCCCTCCGATGACGCCTTCCAGGTGTTCCATCGTTTCGTGGCCCACAAGGTGACCGAGCACGCGAACCCGGATGCCGATGGCGGGGCGCGTGACGCACTGGCCTTCGGGAAGTTCCTGCTCGGCCATGGGCTCAGCCTCGGAACCGCTGGGCGCGCCGCCTCACAACTGCTGGCCGAGCGTTTCGGCAAGCGCGACCGGCGCTGGCATCGCGCGACGATCCTCGATCAGCTCTCCTGGGACGTCTTCAAGCACAGCTACCGCAAGCGCCGCCCCGACGTCGCCTTCTTCTTCGCCAACTCCGTGGCCTTCTACCAGCACCGCTATTGGCGGCACATGGCCGCCGAGGAGTACAGCGCGAAACCCAGCGGCGCGGAACTCGCGTCCTACGGCGACGCGATCGAGACCGGCTACCGCGGCCTCGATCTGCTGGTCGGAGACGCCCTGCGGCTGGTGGGCAACGATGGCGCCGTCGTCCTCGTGACCGCGTTGAGCCAGGAGGCGAACCTGAAGTACGAGGACATCGGCGGCAAGTTCGTGCACCGCCCGCGCGACTTCCGCAAGCTGTTGGATTGGCTGGACGCCCCGGCGAGCGCCACGGTGGAGCCGGTGATGACGCATCAGGCCTGGGCAAGCTTCGAAGACGAAGCGGGGGCCCGCCGCTTCGAAACCGCTCTTGGGCAGGTGACAGCCGCCGGCGAGCCGGTCTTCGCCTGGCGCCGCGACGGCGCGCGGGTGATGTTCTGGTGCAACTTCATACAGCCGCTCGATGAAGCTGCTCAGATGCACCGCGGCAACGGTGCGAAGGTGCCCTTCTCCGCCTTCTTCGCACCGGTCGGCTACGTCAACAACAGCCAGCACCACCGGGACGGCGCGTTCTGGGTCATGAGCCCGGGCAGGCCGCATCGCGTGGCAACCGGCAAACTGCCGCTGGAAACGGCGGCGGAGATGACGATGAACATCCTGCCCGGGCGACGGCAGCCGCTCCGCAAGGTAGCCTGAACCAAACAGAGAGGCGCGTTTCAGCCGCTGGCCGCCGGCTTGGTCGTCTTGAGTGCGCGCGCCAGACCGTCGCTCCAGCGCGACGGCAGGACAAACTGGCTGAGCAGGCGGAGCACATAGCGCCAGGAGATGTAGCCTTCGCGCCAGCAGCGCCAGAGGCCCATCAGCACGGCGCCCGGGTTCCGCCAGACATGCGCCGGCATCTTAGACGCAAGCTGGGCAGCGAACTTGCGGCGCGTCTCCAGCGGCATCAGGTCATGGGTCGTTGCCAGCCAGTCCAGGGACAGCAGGAATTTCGGGCGGTAGCTCATGCGGTCCTTCCGATCCTCGGCATGCCAGCGGCTGAGCGGCTCCGGATGATACCGGAACACAGCCCCCGCCTGCTGGAGCCGCAGACAAAAGTCCACATCCTGATGGATTCTCAGATCGTCTGTGAAGCGGACTCTGCGGGCCAGGTCCCGGCTCATGAACAACGATGAGGTATGGATGAGATTGCCCCGCCAGGGAAAGAGATAGTCACCGACACTCTCGCCCTCTGCGAGGCCCCGTTCCGGCAGGGTCAGGCGTTCCACGCCCCGGTCGAGCACCACCTGGCTGTAGTAGACGGAGTCCTGCGGCCGTCCGTCCTCGAGATAGGTTGCGACCTGGCGCGACAGTTTGTCGGAGGTCCAGACGTCGTCGGAATCGAGCAGCGCGACAACCTCTCCGCCGGCCGCGTCAAGGCCTGTATTGCGGGCGGTCGCACCGCCGCGGTTGCGCTCCAGCGTGATCCAGCGCAACAGGCCTTCCGCCGTCTTCGGCAGCGCAAGGGAGACATCGATTGTCGAGGCATCGTCAACGATGATGATTTCGTAGGGCTCGTAGTCCTGCGCCAAAACAGAATCGATGGCGCGCTGCAGCTCGGCGCGGCGGTTGTAGGTCGGGATCACGACACTCACCAGGGGCCCGGTCATTGCCGGCTTCTCCGTCATGGCCTGCTTTCCTGGGCCGTCAACGCCAGACGCCCGCCCTTCAGCTGACGAAAGGCCCTGCGTGTCGGATAGTACGCAGCGGGAAGCCGGTCGCGGAACGCCACCAGCGGCCACCGCGCGACCCGCCGCAGCACGCTGCCGAGGGACACGTCCCGGGGCCGGAATCCGTGGTAAGGTGTCTTCGCAAGATATTGATAATAGATGTCTTTATGAGGGTGTGTGTTCAGGAAGTGCCAGGGCTTAGACGGCGTCGTGTAGTGGATAATGCCGGGGTTCAGCAACAGGTTCCGGAACGCGCGGTAGCTCATCGAAAGGCCCTCCGGCTCGCACCACAGCATCGAGGTCTGGAAGTTCCAATGCGGCGGCAACTCGGTGATGTCGCCCTCGAAGATCGCGTTCAAGGCGTCCTGATCATGCGCGTAGAGATGTGCGTGATGGGCTTCGATGAAGCGGATCAGGTGCTCGGTGGCGTTGAGCTGCCGCCAGCGCCCGAGATCCAGCAGAAGAACGCCCGCATTAAAGTAGTCTGCGCCGGGCGACATCTGGAGGTCGCCGTGGCGGACGAAAAACGGATTGTGCACCGCGCCGATGGTCCGGCCCGCAAGGTCGCTCGCCCAGAGCGGGGCCAAGTCAGTCTGGACCACCATATCGCAATCCAGATAAAGCACCCGCTCCACATCTTCCAGGATCTCGGGAATGAAGATCCTGAGGTACGACGCATGGGAGATGTGGTTGTCGGTGCGGAAATGGCTGTAGCGATCAATGTTGAAGGGCTGAAACCTGAGGCTGACCCTCGGATTGCCTTCAGCGATGCCGCGCAGCTTCGCCTGATCCTCAGCACCCATGTTCAAGGTGATCGCCACAATATCGAAGACGTTGTCCGGGTTGTTCTCCAGCAGGGAGACAAGCGTAACCGCGAGATGCTGGCTGTAGCTGCCGTCGACACCGAAGACGAGCTTGATGGGCGCGGTCGTCATAGAGCGCCGCTCCTGCCCGCATCGCTTTGTGCCCCGGGCTGCACGTCAGGTTGCGCGCCCGCCAGAAAGCGGTTCTCCTTCGCCGCTGACATCGCCTGACCTGCCATCTGGCGGGCGGTGACAAAGGCGTTCAGCGTCATGATCAGGCTCTCAATCTGTTTCTGCGGGTCGATCTCGGGCCGCTTCCCGTAGCTCCAGGCAGCCTCCGAGGCTGCTTTATAGACCGGGGAATCGGCCCAGAATTCCCGGACCGCATCCGCCCAGACTTCGGCGGGCGCATCGTGCGGGAGGACCCGGCCGGCCGGGCCGATCGCTTCCGGCAGCCCGCCCCGATTGCTGCCAATGGCCGGGATACCGCTGAACTGCGCCTCGGTCACCACGCGCCCCCAGGCCTCCTCCCATTGGCTCGGCACCAAAAGGCAGCGGGTGGCGCCATAGACGCTGCGCATGTCGTGGGTCCGCGGCTGCAGGCGAATATTCGGATGGGTCGCGACCCGCGCCTCGAGGGCGTTCTTCTCCTGCGCGTTCATCGGCCAGCCTTCCACGAAGCAGAAGGGGATCTCCGGGCACAGCCTGGCGACTTCAAAGGCCAGGTCGGCCCCTTTGACGGGATGCGGATTGATGAAGGTGACCTGCCTCGGTTCGACTTCGGTCCGGTAGCGGGCGGCGCGAAACAGCGGCCGGATCACCGTCGCCTTGGGCCCGTAGACCGTCTCGAAACGATCCGCCACAAACTGCGAATTCGCAATATAGCCGAGTGACGGCAGCGCAGCCGGGTCCCCGCCCAGTTCATGGAACTCGACATCGCGCAGATAAACGACCGTGGGGACACCTGCCCGCACAAAGCCCTGGGCCATGCGCAGGGACTCGCCGGACTGGACCAGCACCACATCGGGGCACCAGCGATCAAGCAGGCGGTCCACCTGTGCGGCCGGCATCCAGGCACGAAACACCCGATATCCCGGCGTGGCGTCCGCCAGCAAAGGCCGGCGGGTCAGCTTCATCACAACCCGATTGCGGAACGCCAGCCAGCCGTTTCCTTGAAGCTGCGCCAGCACTTCGCTGTGGTGGCCCGCCTCGCGCAACGCCAGGATCAGCTCATGGCTGCTGGACTCCGACCCGCCGACGCGTTGGGGCAGATATCCATGGCCGGTCGCGAAGAGGATCTTCATGCTCCAGCCTCCCGGGTGCGGGCAGGAAGCAGAGCATCCGATTTCTTGTGTCCTTGCCACAATCTGTCCAAAATTCCGCCGCAGTGTGGAGTGGCAGAAGGCTGCAGGGCAGCCCGCCGGTTCGGGCGCGCCGCGCCTGGTTCACCGGGAATCGATCCACAGGGGGTCGATCCACAGGGGGTCGATCGATTGGGGAAAGCAAAGATCTGCGAGGGAAGAGCATGAGCCTGACGTCGAGCGTTACCTCGATGGTATGGGATGAAACGACGCAGGCGCGGGTCCGCCATGCGCTGCGCGGCGAGGAGGATGCGGGGCTGGTCTTCGCCCTGGGCGCACGTACGCTGGCGCTGATCGTGGTCGGCGCCTGGCTCATCATCGAAGTGCCGATGCCGCGGGCCAGCTACTACCTGGGCATCATCGGCCTGTTTCTGCTCCTGGGTGCTGCACACTATGTTACTCGCACGCGCACGGAACATCCGACCGCCTGGACCGCACTCTTCATCGCGTTGGACTCGGCACTTCTGGCCGTCGCTCTGATCTTTCCAAATCCGCTCTCCGACGCCCCCTGGCCGATCCAGGGCAACCTGAAAATCCACAATGACCTCTATCTCTACATCTGGCTGGCACTGGCAGCGATCAGCTACTCGCCGATCCTGGTGATCTGGACCGGCATCACGACGATGGTCGCCTGGAGCCTGGCGGTCTGGTGGGTGATTTCGCTGCCCAGCACGATCACCGAGACCAACCAGCACCTTGCAACCGCCGCCGATCCGCTTTGGGTCGATCAGAACTTCGGCCTGATCTTCGACCCCTTTTTCGTCAGCATCACCGGATGGGCAAACCAGGTGGTGCTTTTCCTGATTGCCACCGGGCTGGTGGCGGCAGCCGTCTGGCGATCGCGCAAACTGCTGATCCGCCAGGCCCGCGCCGAGCGGGCGCGCGGCAACCTGGCACGCTTCTTCTCGCCCAATGTCGTCGAGCAGCTGGCTGACAGCGACGATGCGCTGGCCGAGGTGCGAACCCAGGAGGTTGCGGTCCTCTTCATCGATCTCGTCGGCTTTACGCGCTTTGCAGAGACCTTGGAGCCCGTGGCGGTCATCGAGTTGCTGCGCACTTTTCACCAGAGAACCGCGAAGGTCATCTTCGAACACGGGGGCACCATCGACAAGTACCTGGGCGACGGCATCATGGCGACCTTCGGAACCCCGACCCCCGGCGCCAAGGACGCGCTCGCCGCCCTGCACTGCGCCTGCGCCCTGCGCGATACTCTCGATGCCTGGAACCGGGAACGGGAAGCAGCCGGAGAACCGGCCCTGCGGGCCGGTATGGGCCTCCACTTCGGGCCGGTGGTTGTCGGCGCGGTCGGCGATTCCCGCTGCCTGGAGTTCACGGTCATCGGTGACTCGGTGAATGTGGCCAGCCGGCTGGAGCGGCTGACGCGGCAGAGGAACCGGTCCATCATTGTTAGCGGAGCGGCAATTGAAATGGCCGAGGCGCAGGCGGAAAGCGACACCGAAAGAGCCCTCGTAAACCGCTTCGACCGCATCGAAGACGCCGAGTTGCGTGGCCGCAGCGCCCGCATGCCCATCTGGTCGCCACGCGCTGCCGGAGAAGCGGCCTTGCCCGCGACAGCACCAACGACCACGACGGACTGAAGCCGCCGCCGGCCAAGGCCCGCCCCGAACCCCAGCGCCCCGAACCTCGGCGTCCCCAACCTCGGCGTCCCGGACTTCGGCGTCCCGGACTTCGGCATCCTGGACTTCCGCGCCGCCTTCAAACAATGCGATTGCCCCCTGGCAGGCGCTTGCGAAGGCTTTGTAGCCCGTAAAACGCAAGGTAAGGCGTCAGGTCCGGGTTGCTGGCGAAGATCGCGCCTGCGTCCCCCACCCGCCTGCCCTTGACGGCCTCAATGAACTGCACGAACTTCACGTTCAGATCGACGGAGATCTGGCGCTTGCTCAACGCGGCACGCAGATCGGCGCCGCCCTGGGGCGTGGCTCTGAGAAGATCGAGCCGGTTGGCCGTGCTCAACTGCCGCAGGTCTTCGAGGGTCAAACTGCGGGACAGCGAACCCGGCCGCTGCGTGTAGAGGTAGCCGGCCGCCGCGAGCACCAGGAAGCGCGCGCCGCAGAGCAGGGCGTCGAGGCAGAAGTGATAGTCTTCGGCGATTCGCAGCGTCTCGTTCTGCCGCAGGCCATGCCGCTCAAGAAAGCGCCTGCGAAATATCGGCTTCAGGTAACCAAGCTTGAACCCGCGGGTGAGGAAGAGGTTGCCTTGCACGTAAGCCGCGGCGGAAATCGGCTTCTGAAACAGGGAATGTCCTGCCGGCAGGACCGGGCGCTGCGCCGTCTCGCCAAGATGGCTGACAAAGCGCAGGTTGTCGGCAACGATATCGGCCTCGCCGCTCTCACCGAGTTCGACCAGAGTTTCAAGGCGCTCCGGCGTGTAGGCGTCGTCCGCATCCAGCAAAGCGACCCACTTCCCCTTCGCCTGGGCGAAGCCCAGGTTCCGGGCCGCAGCGGCGCCGGCGTTATCCGCGCGCCGGAGAAGCGCGACCCGGGAATCGATCCGCGCATAGCTGCCAACCCGGTCGACGGTGGCATCGGTGGAGGCATCATCCACCACCACGACCTCGAAGGACCGCAGACTCTGCACCAGCAAGGAATCGAGAGCGCGCGGAATGGTCTCTGCCGCGTTGTATGCGGGAAGAATGACCGAGACGGTCGGCGTCATGCGACTGTCGTCCCCTCGAAGGCTAGTAGTACTTGCGGAAGCTGCGGTCGGCATAGCCGACTGTATAGGGATTGAGCTTCGCGCTGCGCGAGAGCTGCGCCTGGGTCATGACGGTCCCGGCGACATGGGCTTTGCACTTGCGCAGCCGCTCCAGCGCCGCCTGGACGAACTGCTTCGGCGTCCGGCTCCACCGCACCACCATGACCACCTGATCGGCAAGCTCCGCCAGGGTTGCGGCATCCGAAACCGCCAGCGTCGGCGGCGCGTCGATACAGACGAGGTCGTACTGCTCGCCTGCGGCCCGCACGAAGCGCGTCAGCTTCGGGGAGCGCAGCACCATCAGCGGATCCACCGTCTGGGTACCGGGCGGAATGACGGACAGCGTGGAGCCTTCGTCGATCTCGATTGCCTGTTCAAGCGGGCAGTCTGTAAGGACGAAGTCCGAAAGGCCCAACCGGGGTTCCTGCTCGGAAGCCCGGAGATCGGCGTCGATCAGCAGCACGTTCATTCCGGCCCGCGCAAGCGACGCGGTGAGCGTGCGCGAAAAGACCGACTTGCCTTCGTTCGGCACCGAGGATGTTACCAGCAGAACGTTGCCGAGATTGAGGACACGGCGGTCGACCCGCAAGGCGGCATAGACGCTCTTATGGGCCTCAGCGAAAGCCGAGTTGGGCTCGGCGTTCAAGAAACGGTCCAACCCCTTGCCAGCCAAACTGCGCCCGCGAATCCTCGGTATGACCGCCAAAACCGGCAAACCCAGCGCCGTCTGAACTTCCTCCGCATCACGGTAGCCGCGTACGGAAAGCTCAAGCAGCAGAATGATGAGGGCGCCCAACCCACAGCCGAGGACCACGGCAAGAGCGTAGTTCAGGCGCGTCCGGGGAAAGGACGGGCTGGTCGGGATGCTGGCGAGCGCCAGAACCCGCGACTGCGCCTGATCATAGTCGATCTGCTCGGTTTCCTTGTAGCGGTTCAGGAAAGATTCGAAGACCTCGCGTGTCGCCTCGGCTTCCCGCTGCAGCGCCCGCAGTTCGATCTGCGCCGAGTTCAAGGTATCCGAGTCGCCCTGCAGCCTGCGCAGCGAGGCCTGGATGGAGCCCACGCGCTGTTGGGCGAGGTCCTTCTCGTTCCGCAGACTCGATACCAGGCTCCGCGCCTCCTCGACCATCTGTTGGCGCCGCTTGTCGAGCTGGGACCGCACGGCAATCACGGAGGGGTGTTTCTCACCCAGGGTGGTGAGCAGCTCGGACTCCTCCTGGCGCAGCCGCATCTCCTCCAGCCGCAGCGAGTTGATGACCGTCGATTCCACCCCCTCGAAAGCTGCCATCTGGCCGCGGCTGGCCACAGCCAGGCGTACGCGGTCCAGGCGCTCGTTCACCGTGTCGAGCTCAAGCTGTGCATCCAGTTCCTGGCGGCTGAGGGAAAAGATCTGCTCGGCCATCAACTCGCCGTCGCGTTCCGAGATGATCGGCGTTGTGGCGCGGAACTCTTCGACGGCGTTCTCGGCCTTCTGAACATCGGCGCGGAGCGCTGCGATGCGCCCGCTGAGAAAGGTGTTCGCACCCGCCAGGGCATCGGTCTTCAAACGCACCTGGTCACGAATGTACTCCTCCGCGACGGCATTGGCGATCTGCTGCGAGAGGGCCGGGTCGCCGGTGGTGTAGGAAATGGAGATCACACGCGAAGAGCCCTGAATCGCAAGGTTGAGCCTGCCGAGAAAGCGGTTGACGATGCGTGTTTGTCCCCAGTCCTGCTGAACCTGCTCGGTGTTGAGGTCCCAGGTACCCGGCGCCTCGGCAAGCTCCACCGCCCGGGGCTGTGCAGGCTCCTCCTTCAACCAAGCGATGATCGGTCGGAAGACCCCTTTGATCCCGGATTTCACCTCGTCGACGACACTGCGCTCCCTGGGCAGGAGCGCCGGGTTGAACTCCGTCAGAGCGGCCAACCCCAGGCCATCGATCACCTGACGCGCCAAGGTCGGCGACTGGATGATCTGCACCTCGCTCTGCATCGTCTCCAGACTGACCGGGAGACTGGACATCACCGACTCGATCTCGATCACGTTTTGCTGGCGCGGCTCGACGATCACCGATGCAGTGGCGGTGTAACGCGGCGTGATCACCCCGTTGGCGATTACGGCGATGCAGAGCGCAATAAAGAGCGTCGCCCCGATGATCCACTTGCGGCGCCAGAACACACCGATGAGCTGGGGGATCGTCAGACTCATAAAATCCCCCTGGGTACGGCTCAACTGATGTCGAAGGGTGGTCATGGCTTCCCCTTGCCCCGGGTTCTGCATACTGCGTACCTACCTCGGCCCCATGGCCCGATGCCCCTCGGCGGCGCTGGACGGAAATCGAATTCGCTGGCGCCGCCCAACGCTGTTGCGACCGCGGCGAACAGCAATTCCGGAAAGCTTATCAGAGGGCTGTCGGGGTTTTCTCGGCCCCTGGTCAATGTCCGACAAAAGACACAGTGAACTCTTCCGGCCGCCATTGAGAGCGGAAAGATCGTCATGCCCCATGGACCTTCCGGTACTCCAAATAATTCCAGCCCAGGGTACTGGCGAGAATGCCGCAGCCTCGGCAAAGCGTGAACAGCGGCCGGACAATCCTCTCACGCCGACCCAGTCCCAGGACCGCCAGATTTGCAGCGAACAGGGCACTGCCGGCAGCAATCCGCAGGGTGCCGCGGCAAAGGTTGCCCAGCGGGCGCCAGGACGCGGAGCGCCGACCGCGCAGAAACAGCGCGGCGTCGATATTGCCGGTGCGGTACCAACGCCGCATCAACCAGCCAAGGCGCGCGCGGCTCTCGGGCACGGTTTCGAAGACCACGGCATCGGCGGCATAGACTATGCGCTCGCCGGCCTCCAGCAGCTGCCGGAAGAAGATGGTGTCCTCACCACCGCTCAGTGCGTAGCGATGATCGAAGCTGAGGCCGAGACGACGAACCTTTGCCATGTCGATCAGCACGTTGCCGGTATGCGCATCGTCCAGTTCGGCACCGTCGGGGGCGTTTTGGGTGTCGAAGAAACCTCCGTCGATAATCCAATCCGGCGTGCCGGCCGGGAAAACCGAGAGAACGGCGCCCTGCACCGCAGCCGCCACGCTGCTCCTCTGCCGTGCCAAGAGACGGTTCAGCCAACTGGCAGCGGGATACTCGTCATCGTCAATAAAGACGACAAGATCCGTACCGAGCGCTTCCGCTTTGCAGAGAGCGGCGTTTCGGGCATAGGTGATGCCGCGCCGCGGCTCGCTCTCGTAATGCAGCGGCCAGCGATAGGACTTGCCGAAATCCTCGACAGTCGTGCGCGCATTCGCCTCCGGGCTGTTGTCGACGATAACGACGTGGAGAGTCGTTCCCTCCCCATCGAGGGGGTCCAGCGCGGCGACAGCCGTCAGCAGGCGCTCCAGCCCCTGCGGGCGGTTATAGGTGGCGGCACAGAGCGTTACACGCATGACACAGCGCCTCCCGGGTCCGGCGGGTAAGCTGCTCCCCCGGCAACGGCAATCGGAGCTTCCGCATGGTGGAAACCTCGACTCTGTTCAACAAAAACGCATCCGACAAAGGGAATCGCTCCAGGCAACTCCTCCTCGCCGGAAGCGCAATCGGCATCGCTGTTTCGGCCAGCGTTGTTGCCGCTGGGCTGGGCTATGCCGCGGGCGCGGCGTTCATCGATCCGCTGGGCACACACAACAAGTCCCATTGGATCAAGTCGCACAACTGGAAGAACGGATACGAGAAGAACAACACCGGGTGGCGCCGGGAGAACGTCCGCTTCACCGGCGGCATAATGAACCTCGATCTCACCAGCCGGCCGACCGCCGGAACGCCCTACGCCGGCGGCGAGTACCAGTCCCGCGCCTTCTATCACTACGGCCGCTTCGAGGCGCGGATCCGCGCCGTTTCCTATCCGGGCGTCGTCACCGCCTTCTTCACCTACACCGGGCCGACCTTCAATGGCGATCCCCATCACGAGATCGACTTCGAGTTCCTCGGCGACAAGCCGCGGCAGGTCCAGCTGAACTACTTCACCGACGGTGTCGGTGACCACGAGACCCTCATCGACCTCGGCTTCGACTCCTCCCAGGACTTCAACACCTATGCCTTCGAGTGGCGGCCGGATTCCATCCGGTGGTTCGTGAACGGAGTACAGGTCCACGAGGAAACCGGCGCGCGCGGTCCGCTGCCAGCCGTGCCCGGCAAGATCTACTTCCATCTCTGGGCCGGGAAGGATCTGACCGAGTGGCTCGGAGACTTCGTCTATCCCGGAAGGCCGCTGACGGCGCAGGTGTCCTGCGTCGCCTTCCGGCCACTGGACAGCGACGGCCCGACCTGCGAGGAGTGACCGGGGGAGGAGCGACCCGGCCCGGCATTGCCGGGACCTCTGCCGCAGCAAGCAATACTGTCGTTTGCTCATCCTGTCTTCCGGCTGCTCTGGGGCAGCTCCCAGGTCTGGAAACGCTCGCCCTGCCGGGACTTCAGGAGGCCAATCCCCGTGGCCGCCATCGCGCGAAGAATCTCGACAACCTGTGCCAGAGGACCGCTCTCCGCGCGCCGGCCCAGCCAATAGAAGAGTCCAAGCGCAATGGGCAGGCCTGCAGCGGCAGGCCCAAGGCCCAGTCCCCAGAGTGCAACCACCGCCGCGACGACGCCAAGCAGGACGAAGTAGATCCCAAACCAGCGCAGCAGCTTGTGCGAGACATACTTGAAGACATCGAGGCGCGAGAGCCGCCGCAACCGCGGCCAAAGCAGGCGATGGCAGTTGAAGGCCTGGCAGGCGATCCGCACCTTGCGACGGAACTCGTCTCCGCTGTCTGTGGCCGAGCGCTCGAACGCCAGAAGTTCGGGGTCTCGGATGACCCGGTGCCCATCGCAAAGGATCGACAGGGAAACGAACATATCGTCGATGATGTCGGGAGGCACCATCGGATAGAGCCTGCGCCTGACGGCGAAAAGCGCGCCGTCGGCCCCCATGGTGGAGCCGGTCCTGCTCTCAAGCGCTTTGATCCACTCTTCCAGGCGCCAATAGAGCGCTCCCGTCGATGCCGTCGCGCCCTCCTCCGGATTGGTGTAGACGAGGCGCCCGCAGACGCAGCCGACCGCGGGGTCGCCGAAACTCTGACGCACGGCCTGCAGGGCGGCAGGTTCGACCAGCACGTTGGCGTCGGTGAACATGATCAGATCGCCGCGCGCTGCCTGAACGAGGGTGTTCATGCCATGGCTCTTGCCCAGCCGCTGGTCCGACGCGAAGACACGGATCCAGTCACCCTCCGTTTCAAGCAACCCTGCCGTGTCGTCAGAGCTGCCGTCGGAGTACGCCAGGACCTCCAGGTCGGGCACTGCTTCGCGCAGGCGCCGCAGGTTCTCGATCTTCGCGGGCAGCGTCGCAACTTCGTTGTACGCGCAGAACGCAATCGACAAAGCGGCGCTGCCGCCGTCACCCGCAGGATCTGTCTGGGTGATCCCGCGCCGCGGTAGCAGGCTCAGCAAAAAGGGGTAAATCAGGTAAGGATACACAACCGCCAGCACGCAGGCCCCCAGCACCGCCAGCGCCCAAAGGGACAGGCTATCCAGCACGCTCAGTCCCCGCCGCTCTCTTTTGCTCCCGCTCCGAGCGGAGGACCAGCGGTACGACTGACGCGGCGCTGGCGGCCGAGGCCGCGCTTCTGCTTGCCGATGCCGGCCACGGTGTCGCAGAGGTCATGCGTGTCGTGGAGATCGCAGAACTCATGCAGGGGAATCGAAAGGATGTGGGCACGGCGCGCCAGGTGCTCGTCCCAGGAGTACCACTTCAGGAAAGCCGCGAGGTTCTCCAGGAGGGGTCCGTCGAAGGTGTAGCCGAGACCCAGTTCGCGAACCTTCTGCCCCGTCTGCGTGTCCTTGCTCGCCAAGGCAACGCTGCCGAAGTAGCCGCCTTCGTAAACGCGATTCGGCAGCAACCATTCGGAGTTGGTGCCTTCGTCCAGGAAGTCGAAGGCCCAGGTCAGGTGAACCCTGCCGTAGATGTCGGCCATGTCCTCCGGGTTGCGGTACTCGCCTTCGTAAGTGATGTTGGGGTGCTTGGCGATGGCCTCCTCGAAGTACTCCAGGCCGGTCTCCGTGGGGTAGCCGCGCATGTAGATCTCCACCCGCTCCGGCAGGCTTTCCGCCAGCCGGCAGAGGATGTCGAGGCTCTTCGGACAGCGCAGCGTTCCGAACCAGCCAATGACCCAGCGGCCGCCGGCGCGCAGAGGGTCTTCGGCCGCCGGCGCGCATTTGGCCTTCAGCGCCGGCCGCTGAACCTGGCTGGCCTGGGCGAAGCTGATCTTGTTCTCCAGCAGAAACACGCGGCCGCGGTAGCCCTGAACCGGTTTGAAGTATTCGCTCACAAAACCCGGTGAAGAAACCACCAGCAGGTCGCAGCGATTGAGCAGCCGGCGTTCGAGCCAGCGGAAGGCTACGCCGACCGGACCCCGGTTTGTAAACACGCGCTGAACGTCCAACACCTCATAGACAAGCGGTGCCGATGACCCCGACAGCAGGCGGCCCAGCCAGGCAAGGGCGCACATATCGATATTGCGTGCGTAAAAGAAACCTGCGTCGCGCAGGCTCACGCGCTGACGACACAACACCGGAACCGCGGCCAGCAGCTTTATCAGTCGCTTTGCGTAGGAGCGGTCCTCCGTCGTCCCCAGGTGATGGTTCTCCCAGAACGGAACGAAGGACTGATTGAACTTCTCGCGGCGAAAGCAGAAGCCGGTCACCTTGAGGCCAAGGGCAGTGAAGGCACGGGCGCGTTTGATGACAGTGCTTTCAGCCCAGTCGTGCCCGAAGAACGCTACGCCACCCGTCAGTCCGAGGTCATGAGGCGACTCGGCCGCAAGGCTCTCGCTTTGGTGGTTGGAGATGGGGTGATGATCAGGCATGGGCGCGCACCCCGCCGGCGGTTGTGCCGCGGCTTATGGAGAGCTCCCAGTCGATCGCGGAACTGATGATCTTGTCGATATCGTCATAGCGCGGCCGCCAGGTCAGGGTCTGCTGCAGGGCACTGGTATCGGCGACGAGGATCGGTGGGTCGCCGGGGCGCCGCGGCGCCTTGCCCGGATTGAGCGGCCGCCCGGCGCAGCGCTCGACGGCCTGAAGAACCTCGCGCACGGAGTAGCCGTGTCCATAGCCACAGTTGAGAATCTGACTTTCGCCACCCGCATCGAGATAATCCAGCGCTGCCATATGGGCCGAAGCGAGATCTGATACATGGATGTAATCCCGCACACAGGTGCCGTCGGGCGTGTCGTAGTCGTCGCCGAAAATGGCGATGGAGTCCCGCGTGCCTGCGACCACCTGGCTGGCGATCTTCACAAGGTGCGTGGCGACAGGTCCCAGTTGCCCGCTGCGTCCCTCCGGATCGGCCCCTGCGACATTGAAATAACGCAAGGCAACGAAACGAAGCCCGGCCGCGGCCGCCAGATCGCGCAGCATCCACTCTGTCACCAGCTTGGAGGAACCGTAGGGATTGATCGGCCGGGTTTCCGTGTGCTCGGGGATCGGCGAGACCTCAACGGCGCCGTAGACGGCAGCGGTGGATGAAAAAATGAAGCGATCGACCCTGTGGGCAACGCAGGCCTCGAGGAGATTGCGGCTCACCGCGACGTTGTTTTCGTAGTAGGCAAGCGGCTCGCTCACCGAGCGCTCGACCAGGATGCTGCCGGCAAAATGGATCACCGCATCGACATCGAAGTCTTCCAGGACGCTGCCGACCAGCCCTCGGTCGCCGGCATTGCCCTGGACGAAGGGAACGCCCTCGGGAACCACCGTGCGGTTGCCGGCTGAAAGGTCGTCAAGCACCACCAACCGCCGCCCGGCCTGCAGCAAGGCAAGGACGGTATGACTGCCGATGTAACCGGCCCCGCCGGTAATCAGAGTTGCCTTTTCGGATGCCATCGCCGGACCACTCCACCATGGTGCAACAGATCGGACAAAAGACGGCGACCGCCGTCATGGACGCTTCACCCCTCCCCCCGATTTGCCGATTTGCGGTGTGACGACGGACGCCGCGCTTGCTTCTTGGCCGCCTGGATCGCCAGGACTCAGCCGCCAGAGCCGCACCACGCCACCGCACCAATCGCGGCCCAGTTTACCCAGGCGCTTGTAGTTCCAGTTCCAATGGCAGGTCATTCTTAGTCCGCCGCATCGGCCAGCGCATGTAGCAAATATCGGTCACAATTGGGGCCGCCGGCATCGGCAGATTCACCGTCCGCGCCTGAGACCGCGGCACCGCTCCCATGGCCGTGTCGCGAAAAACATGAGATAGTCATCAATCAGCAGGCAAGCGACAGGATGAATGTGTGCATCCAAAGTACCCGCGGCGGACAAGACGTTCGCGACCGGGCCGGAGACACAGGGGCATGAACATCGAAGAGCGCTTCCGCTCAGACGCTATAAGAGAGCTCTACAGCTACTGGCTGACGTTGCGCGGCGACAGGCCTGCCCCTGCGCGCAGCCAAGTCAATCCGACGGCGATGACGCAGATTCTGCCGCACCTCGGCCTTTTCGATGTCGTGAACAATCCCAGACGCTACCGGGTTCGGATCATGGGGACGGAGGTTGTCGCGTGGTACGGCTGCGACGTTACGGGGCGTTACCTGGACGAAATCGACCTCGGGCCCGATCCGGCTCCTGTCTTTGCTATCCTCGATCACGTGGTCGCCACCATGACGGCGGCCCACATGATGGGCGAGTACATGAAGCAGGACGGGCGCCAGATTCGTTATGAGCGCCTTGTGCTTCCACTGTCGAGCAACGGCCAGGAAACAGACATGCTGCTTGGTGCCAGCGTCCGAACCGAACCGACGCCCTGACCCTGCCACACAGGAGAATCCCTGGCCTGAAAGGCGCGGAAGCGCCCGCATCCGGCTGGCGTCATATCCTAACGATTTGTTAACATTCGACCGTCACGCTTATATCGATGGCGATTCTCCCCGCGAAGCGGGCAGGGTCGAAACAGAGAAAAGGCGGCGGACTTGGCCCAAACGGCAACAGCAGGTTCACGGAGTGTCGTTTCCGCGACCCGGGTGCACGAGCACCGCGAATGGCCGCGCTATTGTGCCGACCGCGTCCTTACGCTCTCGGTCAGCCTGGACGGCAAAGCCTACCTCTGCACCGTCGCGGACGTTTCCCTCGGCGGTGCCCGGCTGATCTTTGAAGAGGATCTGCCTGCCGTAACAGGTAGCGACGGCCGCGTCGAGCTTCGGCACCCCGAGGCAGAGGCGGTGATCTGCGAGACCATTTGGCGGGCCCCGCGCGAACTCGGGATTCAGTTCGACTTTTCCGAAGAGTCGCTCGGGCTGATCTCAATCTGCGTACGTAACATCGTCGATCACGACACGCAGCCCGATACCTGATCGCTGTCCGCACCGGGCCGCCGCGTTTCTGACGGACTCTGAAACATCAGTCCGTGCGTGAAACTGCTTCTGCGTGAGTCTGAGAGTGGGTTTGGCGAAACCCGACGGGGTGCCTCGCAGGCACCCTGTACCACGCCTACTTCGGCAATGACGCCCGCTTGGACTTGCCCGACCACCTCGCCGGTTCGACAACAACACGCTCGGTCAGGAAATCGTTCGCTGGCGCGCTGTGCGCCGGCGCGAGCGATTCCTGCTCACGGTCGCTCAGCACCGTTTTCAGCGGCCGGATAGGCCGCCGAAGATAAGGGCTGATGAAGGTAGCACGGTTTCCGGCGCCAGGTTTATCCACAGGGTTATTCCCGGATTTGTCCACAAGATCTGGTGGTTGCGAGCGATGCTCGCACCAGACCCGGACCCTGTCAATCGAGCCGCCTGTGGAACTTGGGGGTAACTCAAATTCCCCTTTATGGCTCAATAGCCAAGGAAGTCATTTCTATCTTCGGTTCCCCACCACCATGGTATTCCCGGTCCTGGGCGCGGGACCGCCGGGGTCATCCCAGAGCTTTCAGACGGCCTTTCGTGATGGCGAGAAGCGCATCGTGAAGGGCGGCATCTCCGTCCCTCAGCCCTTGGCGGATCTCCGATTGGATCTGCCGCTCGATACCTTTGGGCTCGGATCCTTCGGCCTTTGCCTCAAATGTTGAGAGTTCCGAAAGCCGTCGGCCGGCTTCCCCATCCGGCCGGCCATCATGCCGAAGCTCCGCCTCGGCGAGTGTCAAAGCGTTCAGGACCAGCCGCGCCCTGTAGCGAGCGTCGCCCGAGAGCAGCGGCAGAACCTGTTCTTCGATCTCACGGCGTGCAAGGCTCAGCAGGTGCGCTCCATCGGCTTCACCCCCATTCATCAAACCGCCCTCCAAAACGCCGGCGCAGTGCAGCTCAGAATCTCCCGCTCCAGCCGGGGTGGATGAATGCGCCCTGTCAGCGCCAGCTCCAGCGAAGCCTGATCGCCTGACAGCGTTCGCTCCCCCTGTTGCAGCGCGATCACCGCCCAGCGCAGATGCGCCATAACCTCCCAGTAAGCCACCGCCTCGGGATCGATTGCCTGTCCCCAGATCTCTTCGTAGCCACTGTAGAAAGCGCGCCGCGAGCCGATTCCCCCGGCCTCCAGTTCCGGATGCCCATAGCGCCAGCACTTCGCACAGAACCAGCCTATGTCACTGAGGCGGTCGCCCCAGTCGCAGAACTCCCAGTCCAGCACCGCCGTGAGCCCCTGTGAGTCGACCATATAGTTGCCGGTCCGGAAGTCCTGATGAACCAGTACCGCTGCGGTGCCCGAAGGCACGTGCCGTTCACACCATCGCAGCCCCCACTCCAACGCCAGCGAGAGTGCTCCCAGACTGTCCAGATAGTCTCGGTAGCGCGCCACGGCCGCAAGAGCAGGCTGCGCGGCCGGCTCGCCCAGGAAAGCCAGGTCGCGGCGCGGCGGTGCAATGCTGTGGATCTTCGCAAGCTCACGCCCGAGATCGGCGGCCAGCCGCTCACGGTCCCCGCCCAGTCCGGGTTCCTTCATCAAGCGATGCGGCGTCGCCGTCCCTTCAGCACAGGCCATGATGTAAAAGCTCTTGCCCAGGACAGCGGAGTCCTCGCAGAGCCAGAGCGGCTCCGGCACCTTAACGCCGGCATCCCGGGCCGCCTGCAGCAAGGCGAACTCCTCCACCCGGCTGCGGCTGACGGCCACACCGGAGGAGGCATCGGTGCGCAGCACCAGTTGGCGCTGGCCCGGCTGCGGACCGCCATGCACGCGGACATCCAGCCGCCAGTTCTCCTGGATCGCACCACCGGTCAGCGGCACCACGTCGTCAAGGTCAACAGCATCGGCGCCGGCTGCAGCCGCAAGGAAAGCCTCCAAAGCCTCTTTGCGGACCGCCAAGGCGTTTTCAGCGGGGCTGATCACCGCTCCCAACTCCAGAAGTCGACACCGTCCTTCAGGAAGCTTCGTGCCAGGACCATCTTGTGCACCTCGGACGCACCGTCGACCAGGCGCGCCTGGCGTGCGTAGCGGTACATCCACTCCAGCGGCGTGTCCTTGGAGTATCCCCGGGCACCCAGCAATTGAATCGCCGTGTCGATGGCCTTGTGCAACGTTTCAGAGACCTGGATCTTGGCCATCGAGATCTCCTTGCGGGCAAAGTCGCCGCTGTCCAGCTTGACCGCCGCACGCATGGTCAGGAGACGCCCGACCTCGATCGCCATGGCCGCTTCGCCCAGCAGCCACTGGACCCCTTCATGCTCCGCCAAGGGCTGTCCGAAACTCTGGCGCTCCGCGACATGGGGCGCGGCAATCTCCAGCGCGCGCCTGGACATGCCAAGCCAGCGCATGCAATGGGTCAGCCGCGCAGTCCCCAGGCGGATCTGGGTCACCTTGAGGCCGTCGCCGACCTCCATCAGGCGGTCGTCGTCCGGCACCTGGAGGTTCTCCAGAAGCACCTCGCAGTGGCCGCCGTGCTCCTCCGGCCCCATGATCCGAATGCGGCGATGGATCGTCAGCCCCGGTGAGTCGCGATGGACAAGGAAGGCGGTCAGGCCCTTTCGCTGGTCCTCGGAGGTGCGGGCAACGATGATGAAGTGCTCGGCGACGCCGGCGCCGGTGATGAACCACTTGTGGCCGTTCAGGATCCAGGCATTGCCCTGCCGTTCGGCCCGGCTCAGCATCAGCCCCGGGTCCGATCCGGCGCCGGGGGCAGGCTCGGTCATGGCGAAGGCCGAGCGCACCTTGCCGTCAACGATCGGCTGCAGCCAGCGTGTCTTCTGTGCCTCCGTCGCCACCTTTTCCAGAACGATCATGTTGCCGTCGTCCGGGGCCGCCGAATTGAAGACGACGGGCCCGAAGATCGAGCGGCCCATCTCCTCATAGCAGGCGGCCATGGCCGCCACCGGCAGGCCCTGCCCGCCCCTTTCCTTCGGCATCTGCAACGCCCAGAGGCCGGCATCCCGCGCCTTCGCGCGCAGCGGCTCCAGAACCGAAAGACTGATGTTCTCGTGGTCGTCGAAGTTTGCCGGGTCGGCTTCCAGCGGCATGATCTCGGCCTCGACAAAGGCCCGTATGCGCTGCCGGAGGGCCTCCACCTCAGGGGAAAGCGAGAAGTCCATACCTGATCCTTTTGCGGCGGCTCAAAGCGTTACTGATTGGGCGCCATCGACGACAATCACCGTGCCGGAGATGTAGCGCGCGCTGTCCGATGCCAGAAGCAGGAGCGCACCGTCGAGGTCCTCCGGTCGCCCGAAGCGCCGCAGGGGGATGCGCTTGCGCAGACGCTCGCCCGCCTCGCTCGCCAGAAAGTCGCGGTTGATGTCGGTTTCGATGTACCCCGGCGCCAGCGCGTTTACCCGGATGTCGTGGCGCGCCCATTCTGCCGCCAAGGCCTTGGTCAGGGCAATGAGCCCGCCTTTCGAGGCGACATAGGCGGGAACCTGCTGCCCGGCGACCAGGCCCAGGACCGAGGCCATGTTCACGATGCTGCCGCCATGGCCCAGGTTTGCCATGTGCTGCGCGACTTCCTGTGCGACCAGCCAGGCACCCTTGAGGTTGGTGTCGACGACCCGGTCCCAATCCTCCTCGCTCACCTCGAAAGCAGGCTTGGTCTCGGCGACGCCGGCGTTGTTGATCAGGATCGAGATGGGACCGAGCTCGGTCTCCGCCGTGCTGACGCAGTCGGCCACCGAAGCCGGGTCGGTCACGTCCAGGCGCAGCGGGATGGCGCGGCCGTCCTTAGCCTCGATCTGGCGTTCCAGTTCGACCAGAGGTTCCAGGCGCCGTGCCGCGAGGCCGACCTTGGCACCGGCGGCCGAAAGCAGCAGTGCGGCATGGCGGCCGAGGCCGCTGGACGCGCCAGTGACCAGGGCCGCCTTGCCGGCGAGGCTGAAGGGATCTGCCGCCGCGCTCACAACGCCACGGCCCGCTCGCGCAGGACATACTTCTGGATCTTGCCGGTGGAGGTCTTCGGCAGGGGCCCGAAGACGACCGTCCTGGGCACCTTGAAGCCGGCCAGCATCTCCCGGCAGAAGGTGACGATCTCTTCGCTCTCCGCCTCCATTCCCTCTTTCAGAGTCACAAAGGCGCAAGGGTGCTCGCCCCACTTCTCGTCGGGCCGCGCGACGACGGCGGCCTCCATCACCTTCGGATGGCGGTAGAGCGCCTCCTCCACCTCTAGACTGGAGATGTTCTCGCCGCCGGAAATGATGATGTCCTTGGAGCGGTCCTTGACCTCGATGTAGCCGTCGGGATGGGCGACGGCCAGGTCACCGGTATGAAACCAGTCGCCGTCGAAGGCCGCAGCGGTAGCGCTCGGGTTCTTGAGATACCCCTTCATCACCGTGTTGCCGCGCAGCATGATCTCACCCATGGTCTCTCCGTCCTGCGGAACGGGTACCATGGTATCGGGGTTCATCACCACGGCCCCTTCCAGGGTCAGGTAGCTCACGCCCTGGCGGGCCATCTTGGCCGAGCGCGCCTGCAGATCCAGCGCGGCCCAATCGTCCTGCCAGGCACAGACCGTGGCGGGGCCGTAGCTTTCGGTCAGGCCGTAAAGGTGGATGATGCGGAACCCCAAGGCCTCCATGGCCTCGATGACGGCGCTGGGCGGCGCCGCGCCGCCGGTCGCGCAGTCCACGACATGGTCAAAGCGCAGTTTCACACTGTCCGGCGCGTGGGCCAGCAGGGTAAGCACGATGGGGGCACCGCACATGTGGGTCACGCCCTCGTCGCGGATCAGCGGAAAGATCACGGCCGGATCGACGCGGCGCAGGCAGACATGGGTTCCGCAGGCCGCCGTCACCGCCCAGGTGAAGGTCCAGCCGTCACAGTGGAACATCGGCAGGGTCCAGAGATAGACCGAGTCGCGGCCCAGCCCGAAGGTGATCATGTTCCCCAGGGCGTTCAGGTAGGCGCCGCGGTGGTGGTAGACCACGCCCTTGGGATTGCCGGTCGTGCCCGAAGTGTAGAGCAGCGACAGCGACTGCCACTCGTCTTCCGGCTCGCTGAAGACATCCTCGGGGCTGCCCTCGGCCAGCAGAGCCTCATAGTCCAGGCTGCCAAGCAGCTCGCCGCCTTCGGCCAGGGGATCGTCGATGTCGATCACCACGGGGCTGCGGCTGCTGAGCGCCAGGGCCTCCTTGATCACCGGCGAAAACTCCCGGTCTGTGATCAAGATTTTCGCCTCGCCGTGTTCCAGAATGAAGGCGATGGCCCGCGCGTCCAGGCGCACGTTGAGGGAATTCAGCACACCCCCCATCATCGGCACAGCGTAGTGGGCCTCCAGCATCGGCGGCGTGTTCGCGGCCATGATCGCAATGCAGTCGCCGCGCCCCAGCCCGCGCCCGCGCAAGGCCGAAGCCAGGCGGCAGGCGCGGCGGTAGAACTCCCTGTAGGTGAGGCGCTGGTCACCATAGACCACGGCGGTCTTGTCCGGGTAGACGGCGGCGGCCCGCCGCAGAAAGCTGACCGGCGTCAGCGGCGCCGTATTGGCCGCATTGCGGTCCAACCCCAGCTCGAAGGCCCCAGGCTGCACGCCGGAGTCGGCCATCGGCATTCTCCCTGCCCCAATAAGATCGCGCCCCTTCTTTGGATGTCGGGCGCACTTACGTTATGGTGGAAGCTCCGCAGCCCCTCGGTCAAGCCCAGAACCTCCGGCTTGAACCTCTGGGCCGCGGGAAGACCGCACAGAGAGCCGAGGCAGAGAGCGACGGGAGTTGGGCCATGATCCAGATCGACATCTTCTCCGACACCATCTGCCCCTGGTGCCTGATCGGCAAGCGCCGGCTCGAAGCCGCCCTGAAGCTGCGCCCGGAGCTGCCGGTGCGGATTCGCTGGCGCGCCTTCCAGCTCAATCCCAACATGCCCGCCGAGGGCATGGAGCGGCAGGCCTATCTTAGCTTGAAGTTCGGCGGAGCCGACAACGCCACCATGATCTATGACCGCATCCGCGCCGCCGGGGCCGGCGATGGCATCGACTTCGCCTTCGAGGCCATCCAACACACGCCCAATACCCTGGAGTCACACCGACTGATCCGCTGGGCGACCGACGCGGGCCGCCAGACCGAGGTCGTCGAGGCCCTGTTCCAGGCCTATTTCTTCCGCGGCGAGAACATCGGTACGCGGGCCGTGCTGGTCGAAGCCGCCGTCGCCGCCGGCCTGGACCGGGGGGAGAGCGAGCAGTTCCTGTCCGGGGACGCTTACCGCGCCGAGGTCAGCGACGAGGACCGCCAGGCACGCGCGCTGGGCATCGACGGTGTGCCCTGTTTCATCTTCAACGGCCGCCATGCCCTCGCCGGCGCCCAGCCGCCCAAGGCCCTGGCCGAGATGCTGGACCTCGCCCAGCAGGACGCCGCAGCCGCGCCGGCAGAGTAGGCCCCTCACCCTCCCGCTCGCGCGGGACGTCTTTCCCCCTCACCCTCCCGCTCGCGCGGGCCCCTCCCTCTCCCCCAAGGGGAGAGGGTTGCGAAGCCTTGGCGAGGCACGAGCCTAGGCGAAACTGGGTGAGGGGGTCGCTCTTTCAGCACTGCAATCGCTGCACACCGGGCTCAACCGACGCTGCCGAAATCCTCGAAGCGGTCGATGGCGGCGCGGTCGTAGCCGAGGCTCGCGGTCACAAGCTGGCGCGTGTAGGGATGCTGGGGCTCGTGGCGCTTCAGGCGTTCGACATCCAGGCGTTCGACCACGGCGCCGTGGTTCATCACCGCCAGTTCGTTGCACATATGGGCCACCACGGCGAGGTTGTGGCTGACCAGAACGTAGGTCAGGCCTCGCTCCTGCTTCAGCCGCTGCAGCAGGTTCAGCACCTCCGCCTGCACCGAGACGTCGAGGGCCGAGGTCGGCTCGTCCAGCAGCAGGATGCGGGGCTCCAGGATCAGCGCGCGGCCGATGGCGACTCGCTGACGCTGGCCGCCGGAAAGTTGGTGCGGATAGCGGAAGCGGAACTGCGGACCCAGTCCGACCTCCTCCAGCACCTGCTCGATCCGCCGCTCCGGGTCGCTCAGGCCGTGAATGGCCAGCGGCTCCATGAGGATGCGGTCGACGGTGTGACGCGGGTGCAGGGAGCCGTAGGGGTCCTGAAAGACCATCTGGACCAGCTTGTAGAAGGCCTTGCCGCGGCGCCGGGTCTGCGGCTGGCCGGCAATGGTGACCGTTCCGCTCCAATCCGGGTTCAGGCCGCTCAGCGCCCGCAGCACCGTGGACTTGCCGGAACCGGACTCGCCGACCAGGCCGTAGGTCGCCCCTTCGGCAACCGCGAAGGAGACGTCGCGGACGGCATGGACCCGGTCGGCACCCTTGCCGAAGATCACGTTCAGGTCGCGGACATCGATCATGGCCTCGGCAGCGGGCCCACTCACAAGCCATGCTCCAGCCACGCGGGGTCGCGGCGCAGCACCGGCAGATCGCTGCCGTCGCCGTCGATCTTGGGCAGGCAGCTCAAGAGGCCCCGCGTATAGGGGTGCTGGGCGGCGGCCAGGTTCTTCGCATCGCAGATCTCCATGATCCGCCCAGCGTACATGATGACGACGCGGTCGCAGAAGGAGGCGACGAGATTGAGGTCGTGGCTGATAAAGATCAGCCCCATCCCGCGCTGTGTCACCAGATCGTCCAGGATCGCCAGCACCTGAAGCTGGACCGTCACATCGAGGGCCGAGGTCGGCTCGTCGGCGATCAGCAGATCGGGATCGGGGATCAGCATCATCGCGATCATGATGCGCTGGCCCATACCGCCGGAGACCTCGTGCGGATAGGCGCGGTAGACCCGCTCCGGATCGCGGATCCGCACAGCAGCCAGCATATCGAGCGCACGCCGCCGGGCTTCGTCGCGCGGCACCTTCTGGTGGGTGCGGTAAGCCTCGGCGATCTGTTCGCCGACCCGCATCACCGGGTTCAGCGAGAACTTGGGGTCCTGCATCACCATGGAGATGCGCTCACCGCGGATATCGCGCATCTGGGCCTCGCTGGCCCGCTGCAGGTCGATGCCGTCGAACTCCAGGCGTTTGGCCGTGACTTGTCCGGGGGCCGAGACCAGACGCAGGATGGAGCGCCCGGTCATCGACTTGCCGGAACCAGACTCGCCGACGATCCCCAGCTTCTCTCGGCCCAGCGAAAAGCTGATGCCGCGCACCGCCTGCACCAGGCCCTTGCGGGTCGGAAAGTCGACCCGCAGGTCCTCCACCGTCAGCAGAGGGGCCGCCATCAGCCCTGCCCCCCGGACTTCGGGTCCAGCACGTCGCGCAGGCCGTCGCCCAGCAGGTTGAAGCCCAGGCTGACGATGAAGATGGCGATGCCGGGCACCGTGGCCACCCACCACTGGTCCAGCAGCACCTTGCGGCCGCTGGAGATCATGGCGCCCCATTCCGGCAGCGGCGGCTGGGCCCCGAGGCCGAGGAAGCCGAGGCCGGCGGCGATCAGGATGATCCCGGCCATATCCAGGGTCACCCGGACGATCAGCGAGGAGGTGCAGAGCGGCACGATGTGAGACCAGATGATCCGCAGGCGCCCCGCCCCCTGCAGGCGCACGGCGGAGATGAAGTCCGAGTTGCGGATGGTGATGGTCTCCGCCCGGGCGATGCGCGCATAGGGCGGCCAGGAAGTGATGGCGATGGCGATAATGGCGTTCTCGATGCCCGGCCCGAGAGCGGAGACCAGGGCCAGGGCCAGCACCAGCTTGGGAAAGGCCAGGAAGATGTCGGTGATGCGCATGAGCACGGCGTCGACCCAGCCCCCGAGATAGCCGGCCGTCGTCCCCACCAGCAGCCCGATGGGCGCCGCGATCACCGCCACCAGGACGACGATGTAGAGCGTCAGCCGGGCGCCGTGGATGATGCGCGAGAGAATGTCGCGGCCGAGCTCGTCGGTTCCGAACCAGTGCTGGGCGGAAAAGAACTGCAGGCGGTCGGCCAGGATCTGGGCATTGGGATCGTAGGGCGCAATCAGCGGCGCAAAGATGGCGACGACGACCAGGGTCACCACGATGCCCAGGCCGATCATGGCCAGGGCGTTGGAGCGGAAGGCGAGCCAGCCGATGTAGGCCCGCCCCAGCCGCGCCTGGCCGCGAGACTTCGGCGAGCTGCTCAGCAGCCAGGGCCGCAGCCCCTCGCTTTCCGCCTGTTGGGCCTGACTGGTCATCGCGCCCTTGGGTCCAGAACCCTGTAAAGCACGTCAGAGAGAAGATTGATGCCGATGAAGACGGCGCCAACCACCATGGTGGCACCCAGTACGGCGTTCATGTCGGCGTTGAGAAGCGACTGGGTCAGATAGAAGCCGAGGCCCGGCCAGGCGAACACAATCTCTGTCAGCACAGAACCTTCGAGAAGGTTGGCGTAGCTGAGGGCGATCACGGTCACCAGCGGCACCCGGACGTTGCCCAGAGCATGCACCCAGATCACCCGCCACTCCTTCACGCCCTTCACCCGCGCCGTGGTGATGTATTCCTGGCTGAGTTGTTCCAGCATGAAGGAACGGGTCATGCGGCTGATGTAGGCGAGGCTGAAGTAGCCGAGGATGGAGGCCGGCAGGATCAGGTGGCTGGCGGCATTCCAGAAGATGTCCCATTCTCCGGCCATGGCCGCGTCGATCAGCATCACGCCGGTCACCGGATCGATGAAGCCGTCATACACGAAGTTGAGGCGCCCCGGCCCGGGCACCCAGTCCAGCGTCGCGTAGAACAGCAACAACCCCATAAGGCCGAGCCAGAAGACCGGGATCGAATAGCCGAGCAGCCCGACCACGCGGATCACCTGGTCGGGCCAGCGCCCCTGATAGACAGCGGCCAGAACGCCCATGGGCACACCGAGCAGCACACCCAGCAGCGTTGCCACGGTGGCCAGTTCCAGGGTCGCCGGGAACACCCGTTTGATGTCCTCGAGAACCGGATTGGCGGTCAGAACCGAATTGCCCAGATCACCCTGGAGGACGTTCCAGACGTAAATGGCAAACTGCTCGTAGAGCGGCAGGTCGAGGCCGAGTTCCTGGCGCACCCGTTCGATCACGTGTTCCGGCGCCCGGTCGCCGACGATGGCCAGCACCGGGTCGATGGGCACCACCCGTCCGATGATGAAGGTGACGAAGAGCAACCCCAGGAACGTCAGCCCCACCGTCACGATGACGCTGAGGATCACCCGCAAAGGACGCGGCAGGGACAAGCCGCTCAGGCCCGTCCCTGCCCCGCTTTCTCGATCGACTTTTATGGTCACCTATTCCGTACTCAAACCGGCCCGGGCCTAGTTCTTTGTGACGTCATAGTACCTGTTGTCGTCAAAGGCCGGGCCGATGATGAAGCCCTTGGTGTCGGCGCGCACGCCCGCTACCTCGGCCTGCTGGAACATGATGACGAAGGGCGAAGTCGCCTGATGTGCCTTCTGGATATCCAGGTACATCTCGGCCCGCTTCGCAGGATCCCGCTCCAGGATCGCCGCATTGGCCACCTGGGTCATATCGGGAATGTCCCAGGAGTTCCGCCACGCCAGAGGCTTGGACTTGGCGTCGTCGGAATTGTCCGGGTTGCGCGCGAAGGTATCGGCGTTGGTGTGCGGATCCTGATAGTCCGGCCCCCAACGGCCGATGTAGATGTCGTGGTTGCGCGCCCGGTACTTGGTCAGGGTCTGCTTGCCGTCGCCCGGGATGATCTCGAGGTCGACCCCGCCCTGGGCGAAGGTGGCCTGGATGGACTGGGCCATATCCATGATCGGCGAGGTGTTGCGGGTGTCCATGGTCACCTTGAAACCGTCCGGATAACCGGCCTCGGCCAGCAACTGCTTGGCCTTGGATACATCCAGCGTGAAGGGCGTGTCCTCGAGCGCACCGAGGAAGCCACGCGGCAGAAAGGCCTGATGCACAGACATCAGGTCGCGGACGATTGTGCCTTCCATCCCCTTGTAGTCGACCAGGTACTTCAAGGCCTGGCGTACTTTGGGATTGGAGAGCGCCTCGTGCTTCTGGCTGAGGCCCAGATAGTAGATGGCACCCTTGACGCCCACCTGCACATAGAGATCGCCGTTGCTACGCACGCTGTCGAGCTGGTCCGGTCCCAGGTTTCGGGCAATGTCGATGTCGCCCTTCTCCAGCAGCAGTTGCTGGGCCGACGGCTCGACAATGTGACGGATGATCACCCGCTTCATGGCCGGAGCACCGCCCCAGTAGTCATCGTTGCGGTCGAGCAGCAGGGACTCGTTCGGCCTCCACTGGCGCAGCTTGAAGGGCCCGACGCCGGCATAGTTGGTGCGCAGCCACTCGTGGCCGAGATCGCCGTCCTTCTCGTTCGCCATCACCGTCTTCTTGTCGACAATGGAGCTGATGGTGGCGGTCAGGCAGTAAAGCAGAAAGGTCGGCGCGTAGGCCTGGTCGGTCTCGATGACCAAGGTCATCTCGTCGGTCGCGCGGATCTTGTCCGCCACATTGTCCGGCGTGAAGCCGAACTGGGTGAGGATGAAGGCCGGCGACTTGTCGAGGATGATGGCCCGCTGCAGCGAGAAGGCCGCGTCCTCAGCGGTCATCGGATTGCCGGAGGCGAACGTCACGCCCTCGCGCATCTTGAAGGTATAGGTCTTGCCGTCGTCCGAAATCGTCCAGGACTCGGCGGCGACGCCGAAGACGTTCGACACGTCCTTGGGGTCGTAGCCGATGAGCCGGTCATAGGTGTTGCCGGCATATTCAGCGCCGGAGAACTCGAAGATCTCGGCCGGATCCAGCGTGATGATGTCGTCAATCTGGAACGCCATGACAAGTGTGTCACGGGGCGTCTCCGCAACGGTCGGTGCCGCCGTCACGGCCATCGTGGCCGCCACGACACAGGCGAATAGCTTCCTCACGATACGTCTCCCTAAATGATGCCCGCGCGGGCAACGGTGCTGCTTAGGGGCCCCCTTGAGCTCTCTCCAGCAGCGCCCGATAATATTAACCACTGATTTACTGTGGTCCAGCGCTCATCTGGAAACGGAAAAGGTTTGCGATCTCAAGACGATGCGGTCTGCAAACAGCTTCAATCCTAAGCTGCAAGCTTGGCCAGTTCGTCGAGCATCAGGCGGACGCCCTTGACCCGTGCCGCCTCGCTGTCCCAGGCCCGGCGGTAGACCAGGGTGTGATCGGGACGCAGCTTGACCTCACCGGCCTGCTTCTGGATGAAGGCGATCAAGCCCGCCGGGTTGCTGAAGTTGTCGTTGTGAAAGGCGACCGTCGCACCCTTCGGCCCGGCATCCAGCCGCGCCACCCCGGCCTCCCGGCACAGCCGCTTGATGGTCATGATCTGCAGCAGGTTCTCGACCTCCGCCGGCAGCGGACCGAAGCGGTCCACCAGTTCGGCGGCGAAGGCATCCACCTCGGCGCGGTCGACCAGGGTCGACAGCCGCCGGTAGAGCCCCAGCCTCAGGTTCAGGTCGGTAACGTAGCTCTCCGGGATCAGCACCGGCATGCCGATGTTGATCTGCGGCGTGAAGCTCTCAGCGGCTTCGGCCTCCGCTGCCTTGCCGCCGGCCCGCGCCGTTGCCACCGCTTCCTCCAGCATCTGCTGGTAGAGCTCGACCCCGACCTCGCGGATATGCCCGGACTGCTCCTCGCCCAGCAGGTTGCCGGCGCCGCGGATGTCCAGGTCGTGGCTGGCCAACTGAAACCCGGCGCCCAGGCTGTCCAGGGTCTGCATGACGTTCAAACGTTTTTCCGCTGCGGCACTGAGAATGCGCCCCGGCGGCAGCGTCAGATAGGCATAGGCGCGCACCTTGGAGCGGCCGATCCGCCCGCGCAGTTGATAGAGCTGGGCGAGACCGAACATGTCGGCACGATGGATTACCATGGTGTTGGCGGTGGGGATGTCGAGGCCGGACTCGACAATGTTCGTAGACAACAGGATGTCGTACTTGCGGTCGTAGAAGTCGGTCATCACCGCTTCCAGCTGGGTCGGCGGCATCTGGCCGTGGGCGACCGCCACCTTCACCTCCGGAACCAGCTTCTCCAGCCGTTCGTAGAGTTCGGTCAGGTCCTTGACCCGCGGGCAGACATAGAAGCTCTGGCCGCCGCGGTAGTGCTCGCGCAGAATCGCCTCGCGAATGATGACCGGGTCGTAGGGCAGCACGAAGGTGCGCACCGCCAGCCGGTCTACCGGTGGCGTGGCGATCAGGCTCATTTCCTTCACGCCGGACATGGCCATCTGCATGGTGCGGGGGATCGGCGTCGCCGTCAGCGTCAGAACGTGGACGTCTTCGCGCAGGGACTTCAACCGCTCCTTCTGCTTCACGCCGAAGTGCTGTTCCTCGTCGACGATCAGCAGGCCCAGGTCCTTGAAGGCGATGGACTTGGCCAGGACGGCGTGGGTCCCGACCACGATCTCCACCCGACCCTTGGCCAGGTCCGCCTTGGTCTCGTTCGCGTCCTTGGCGGCGACGAGGCGGGAGAGCTGGCGGATCTGCACCGGCAGTCCGGCGAAGCGCTCCTTGAAGGTGCGGTAGTGCTGGCGGCACAGCAGAGTGGTCGGCACCACCACCGCCACCTGCTTACCCGCCATGACGGCGAGGAAGGCGGCGCGCAGCGCCACCTCGGTCTTGCCGAAGCCGACGTCGCCGCAGACCAGCCGGTCCATGGGGCGGCCCGCCGCCATGTCGGCCAGCGTCTCCTCGATGGCGCGCAACTGGTCTTCCGTCTCCGGGAAGGGAAAGCGCGCGCAAAACTCGTCGTAGAGCCCTTCTGGCCTTTCCATGGCCTCGGCCCCCTTGAGAGCGCGGGCGGCGGCCAGCTTGATCAGCGCATCGGCCATGGCGGCGATGCGTTCCTTCACCCGCGCCTTGCGGGCCTGCCAGTTCACCCCGCCCAGCCGGTCGAGTTCGACAGCGTCGTTCTCGGAGCCGAAGCGCGACAGCACCTCGATGTTCTCCACCGGCACGAAGAGCTTGTCGCCGCCGTGGTAGATCACCTTCAGGCAGTCGTGCGGCGCCCCGCCGACATCAAGGGTCTCCAGACCCTCGTAGCGGCCGATGCCGTGATCGACGTGGACAACGAGATCCTTTTCGTAGAGATCGGAGATCTCGGTGAGGAAGTTTTCCGCCCGCCGCTTGCGTCCGGCAGCCCGCGCGATGCGCTCGCCGAGGATGTCCTGCTCGGTCAGGAACAGAACGTCGTCGAGGCGGAACCCCCGTTCGATCCCCAGGACGGCAAGGCCGACGCTGGTACCGGACAAGGCACCGACGGCGGACCAGCCCTCAACGCTTTCGGTTGCGAGCTCGGCGTGTTCCTTGACCAAGGCCGCCAGGCGATCGAGGGCACCGGCCGTAAAGGCGGTCAGAACGACTTTGCGCCCGGCCGCCTGCTGGCGCCGGATCTGCTGACCAACCGCGTCGTAGAGATTGCCCTGGCCGGCCGCGCGTTCCTCCGCGAAGTCAAGGCCTGGCCCAGCCCCAACATCGCGCACGGCCTCGCCTTCGGGGGTCGCAAAAGGCGTAAACTGACCGCCGGGCCGCGCCGCCAGCGCCGCGTCCCACTCCATGTCCTCGAGAAACAGCGATGGCGGCTCGACGGGCTTGTAGACCCAGCCGCCGGTCTCGCCCCCGCCCTCCAGGCTCTTGCGGGCGTTGTAGAAGTCCAGAATGGTTTCGCGCCGCACCGCCCGCGCTTCGTTTGCCTGGTGATCCAGGGTGACCCCCGCCCCCGGCAGATAGTCGAGCAGGGTGACCAGGCGCCCATGAAACAGCGGCAGCCAATGCTCCATGCCCGGATGGGCCCGGGCCGCGCTCACGGCTTCATAGAGCGGATCGTCGCGCACCGCCCCGAAGCTGGAGCGGTAATCGGTGCGGAAGCGTTCGATCGCGGGCGGGTCGAGAATGACCTCGCTCACGGGCTTCAAAGTGACGCTCTCGATTTCCTCGGTCGTGCGCTGGGTCAGCGGGTCAAAGAGCCGCAGGGTCTCCAACTCGTCACCGAAGAAGTCCAGGCGCAGCGGCTGCGCCTGCCCCGGCGCGAAAACATCGATGATGCCGCCGCGCACGGCAAACTCGCCCGGCTCACCCACGGTTTCGACCCGGTAGTAGCCGTTTTCGGCGAAGAAGGCATGCAGCCGGTCCGCCGGAACGCTGGACCCCGCCGCCAGTGTCAGGACTCGTCCCGCGAAGGCCTCGGGCGGCGGCACCCGCTGCATCAGGGCGTTGACCGTGGTGATCACCACCTGCCGTGCCCCCGCGGCGGGCTGCAACAGCCGCGTCAGCACGTCCAGGCGCCGGGCGATGATGTCGCGGTGGGGGCTTACCCGGTCATAGGGCAGACAGTCCCAGGCCGGGAAGACCATGGTTTCGACGCCGGGCGCGAAGAAGCGCAGCGAGTCCGCCATGCGCGCGGCCTGGGCATCGTCCAGCGCAACGTGGAGCCAGCGCTCACGCGCCGCCTCCGCCAGCAGAGTGGCCAGATGGAGCGCGTCCGCGCCGGGCGGGGCGGATGCAATTGTGTGCCGCGCCGAGGCAGACGCATCGGGCGTCGCAAGGGCGGAAGCGGGATCGCTCATCGGGAGCCTGTCGTTTCGGTTTTCTGCTCGGGCTTCTGCTCGGGCTTCTGCTCGGTGTTTTGCCCGGGCCTTTGCGCTGTCGCCTGCCGCGCGGCACCGGGCTAACGCGTGGGGGGCTTGTACTCGAAGTCCAGAAGCAGCCGCAAGACGTCGTGATCGAATTCTGCGGGCGGCTGGCTACGACCGAGAATCCAGTCATAGACGACGGGTTCGGGCACGTCCAGCAAGGCCTCGAAACGGCCCAGTTGGGCGGCATCGAAGCTGTTGAGATGGGCATCGGCGAAGCTGCCGATCAGCAGGTCCATCTCCTGAGTGCCGCGATGCCAGCTGCGGAACCGCAGCCGCTTGCGGCGGTTTTCAAGGGTTTCGGTCATGGTGCTTTCTGTCATGGCGTGGCCCGGGAATTGGCATAGGATATAGAGCGATCCCGCCGCTTTGTCAGGCTTCCCCTGTTCAAACCGCTCCCGTCACTCAGACCGCTTCCATCACCCCGTGCGCCCCGAGATCCTCTTTCCCCTTTTCGCCCCCGCCACAAGCCTGTCGGGCGTCGGCCCGCGCTTCGCCGCGCTTTTCGAAGGCCTGGTGGGAGGGCCGGCGGTGATCGACCTCTGCTGGCACCTGCCCAGCGGCATCATCGACCGGCGCTACGGCCCGCCCCTGGCGGAGGTCCAGCCCGGGCGCATCGCCACCCTGACAGTCCAGGTCGGCGAGCACCGCGCACCGCCCAACCGCCGCCAGCCCTACCGCGTGTTCTGCCACGACGATAGCGGCGAACTGGAGCTGGTCTTCTTCCACGCGCACCGCGACTACCTGACAAAGGTCCTGCCGACCGGTCAGACCCGGCTGGTCAGCGGCAAGGTGGAAGTCTTCAACGACCGCCTGCAGATGACCCATCCGGACCACATCGCCGAACCGGCCGAGGCCGAGCGCGTAAAGGCCGTGGAGCCGGTCTATCCCCTGACCGCCGGCCTCAGCCTCAAGGTTGTCAGCAAGGCGGTCCATGCGGCCCTTGAGCGCCTGCCGACCCTGCCGGACTGGCTCGACCCGGCACAGCGTCAGCGGGAAGCCTGGCCCGCCTGGGACGGCGCGCTGCGCCAGGCCCACGCCCCCCGGGACGAGGCCGACCTCTCCCCGCTCAGCCTCCCGCGGCGCCGTCTGGCCTACGACGAACTCCTGGCCAACCAACTGGCCATCGCGCTGGTGCGCGACCGCCAGCAGCGGCAGAAGGGCCGATCGCTAAAGGGCAGCGGACACCTGCAGCAGCGCGTCCTGGACAGCCTGCCCTTTGCTCTGACCGGCTCCCAGCGCAATGCGGTGGCCGAGATCACAGCCGATATGGCCGCACCCCACCGCATGCTTCGGCTGCTGCAGGGCGACGTCGGCAGCGGCAAGACGGTGGTCGCCCTGCTGGCCATGCTGGCGGCCGTGGAAAGCGGCAGCCAGGCAGCGCTGATGGCGCCGACGGAGATCCTCGCCCGCCAGCACCATCAGACCATTGCACCGCTGGCCGAGTCGGCGGGGGTGAAGCTGACGATCCTCACCGGCCGCGACAAGGGCAAAGCCCGCCAAGCGCTGCTCGCCGGCCTCGCCGAGGGCACCACCGACATCGTTGTCGGAACCCATGCGCTGTTTCAGGACGACGTAGCCTTCCGCGATCTCGCCATGGCGGTGATCGACGAGCAGCACCGTTTCGGCGTCCATCAGCGCCTCACCCTGACCGGCAAGGGCCAGGCCGTGGACGTGCTGGTGATGACCGCGACGCCGATCCCGCGCACGCTAATGCTGACCGCCTACGGCGACATGGACTCCTCCCGCCTGACGGAGCGGCCGCCGGGCCGGCAGCCGATCGAGACGGTGGCGCTTTCCCTCGACCGCCTGCCGCAGGTGATTGCCGCAGTCGAACGGGCACTCGCCAAGGGTGCCCAGGTCTACTGGATCTGTCCGCTGGTGGAGGAGTCCGAGCACAGCGATCTGGCGGCGGCCGAGGCGCGCTACGGCGCCCTCGCGGAGCACTTCGGCGCGCAGGTCGGCCTGGTCCACGGTCGCATGAAGGCCGCGGAGAAGGACGCCGTCATGGAGCGCTTCGCTGCCGGCGATCTCGGCGTCCTGGTCGCGACCACGGTGGTCGAGGTCGGCGTCGACGTGCCCAAGGCCACGGTCATGGTGATCGAGCATGCCGAGCGCTTCGGCCTCGCCCAGCTGCACCAACTGCGCGGGCGGGTCGGGCGCGGCGCAGGCAAGTCGACCTGCCTGCTGCTGTGGCAGGGCCCACTGGGCGAAACGGCCCGGGCACGCCTGAAGATCCTGCGGGAAACCGACGACGGTTTCCGTATTGCCGAGGAAGACCTGCGGCTGCGCGGCGCAGGCGAACTGCTGGGAACGCGGCAGAGCGGCCTGCCCGCATTCCGGCTCGCCGACCTGGCGCTGCATGGCGATCTCCTGGCAACGGCCCGCGACGATGCCCGCCTGATTCTGGACAAAGATCCGGAGCTCTCCGGCGAACGCGGGCAGGCCCTGCGCATCCTGCTCTATCTCTTCGAGCGGGACGCGGCGGTCCGGTACCTGCGGTCAGGCTAAAGACTGGCGGTTCAGCCGCAAGGTTCAGCCACTGTGGGCAATCGGCGGATGCTGGCTGTCCGCCGGGCCCGCTTCTGCAACGTCGGGGCTCCGGTCCGGCGGCGTGACGATCCCGCCGGAGACCACCATCTTGATCCCCTCCTCCACCGTCATGGTGAGGGCCCTGACCTCCCCGCGCGGCAGGAACAGCAGGAAACCCGAGGTGGGATTGGGTGTGGTCGGCAGGAAAATGTTGACCGTATCGTCCGGCGTGAGTTCCTGGATGCCGACCTCGGCGGGCCCGGTGATGAACCCCAGGGCCCAACAGTCGGGACGCGGATACTCCAGCAGCACCACTTCGCGGAACGCCTGGGACTGCTCCTTGAAGACCGTCTCGAGAATCTGTTTCACGCCGCTGTAGAGACTGCGGATCACCGGCATGCGCGCCAGCAACCGTTCGCTGCTCGCCACCAGGGACCGGCCGACGAAGCCGGCGGTCAGGAAGCCGACCAGAATGAGCCCGACCACGACCACCAGCACGCCCAGGCCCGGCAGGCTGAAGGGCAGATAGGTTTCCGGGTTCCAGCGCGCCGGAATGTAGCGCACCACGTTGCTGTCGACGAAGGAAACAAACTCCGACGCAAGCCAGACCGTGATGGCGAGCGGCGCGGTAACCAGAATGCCGGCAAAGAAGTAGTTCCGCAGCCGGGTGACAAAGCCGGCACGGGTCTTCTGGGGCGCTTCCTTGCGCCGCCTCCGGATCGTCTTCTTGGCATAGGCCTCGACCTGGGCCTTGGCGGCCTCGGCGCCGCTCGGCTGCCCTTCTTCAGTGGTCTCAAGATCGTGATCGGGCACGACGATGCCGCCCGAGATGACGAGCTTGATCCCCTCCTCCACCGTCAGGTCCAGGTGGTAGACCTCCTCGCGTGGCAGGAACAGCAGGAAGCCGGTCGTCGGGTTCGGCGTCGCCGGGACGAAGACGTTGTAGACGGTGTCCGCCGTCAGGTTCTGCACCTCGCCCACGGTCTCGCCGGTGATGAAACCCACCGCCCAGCAGCCGCGGCGCGGATACTCGATCAGCACCACCTCGCGGAACGCCGAGGACGACTGCGACAGTACGGTCTCGAAGACCTGTTTGGTCCAGCTGTAGACCGAACGGACGACCGGCACCTGGCCGACCAGCCGTTCGCCCATCCCCATGACCAGACGCCCGACGTATCCGGCCGCCAGGAACCCGACGAGCACCAGGAAGAGAACGGCAACGATCAGGCCCAGGCCCGGGATGCCGAACGGCAGATAGCTTTCCGGGTTCCAGCCCGGCGGGATCATCGGGGTGATGCGGTCGTCGATGAAGGTGATGACGCGCCAGGTCAGCCAAAAGGTGATCCCGGCAGGCGCCGTCACCAGGATACCGGCCAGAAAGTAGTTGCGCAGGCGCGTGCCCAGGCTGTGCGGCGTCTTATCGGACATGGCAAAAATCCTTGGACCGGCTTGGACCAAGGCGCTGATCGGACACCGCAAAGCCGCACCGCGAAGCGGCGCCGGCACCTGTGTTCCTTGTCATCTGAATGCTTGCAAACAACCTCATGACCCACATCCCCACCTGGCTCATGATATGGGCATTGTCGGTGGAAGTACCAGAGAGACCGTTTCCGGTCGGATTCACGGGGCCTCTTGGGCCTCTTAGGGGCCAACTTGCAGGGAATGCCCTAAGGAAGGGCTAATGCCGGCGCCGGGGATGCGGCGGCCCGCCCATGGACTCCGCGCAGGACCAAGGCTGGCGCCTGGCCCCGGATCCGGGCCCGCAATCGCAGAATCATCCTGTTGAGGCTTGGTGCGGCTGAGAGGACTCGAACCTCCACTTCCGTACGGAAACTAGCACCTGAAGCTAGCGCGTCTACCAATTCCGCCACAGCCGCGACGCTGATGAAGGGACTTCCCTTCGCATGAACCGAGCCTGGAAACGGGTTGGTGCGGCTGAGAGGACTTGAACCTCCACGGGGTTTCCCCCACAGCGCCCTCAACGCTGCGCGTCTACCGATTCCGCCACAGCCGC
>NZ_JANQKD010000066.1 GCF_028281305.1 Pelagibius sp.
AGCAGGACCAGATGACGGCGGTGCCGGTGGGGACGAGGTAGCCCTGCTGGCTGTATTCGCTGAAGCGCAGTTCGCCGCCTTCGAAGTCACCGCCGTTCAGGGTCACCGAAATGGTGAATCGGCGGTGGCGGGTTTCTTTGGTGGGATTGTCGCGGTGCGGGCCGAGGCTGCCGCTTTCCGCCGAGTCGTAGCCGGCGATGCGGTAGTCCTCGCGCCGCGAGATCTTGGTCTGGAAGGCTTTGCGCAGCTCCGGGATCACCCGGCGGTTCAGCTTGGCGTCGAGGTACTTCTGCAGCGCCGGATCGCGCACCACAAGCTGCGAGACCTTGCCGTAGTCCTTGTTGCGCACCATGAAGTCGCCGGCCTCCTGGCCGAAACCCTGGGTGGTCAGCCCCTCGGCTTCCCAGACCGGGGCCGGGCGGTGCCAATAGTCGATCAGGTCGGCGCAGTCCTTGGCGCTCAGGGTGCGCGGCAGCACGATGACCGGTGGATGGCCGGCCGGCGGCGCGCTCAGCGGGTCGTCGGCGGCAGACTCGAGGGCTGCCAGGATCTCCGCGCCACGGGTGGCGCCGCCGCCGTCGAAGAGCTCCACCATGCGCAGGTTGGCGTCCAGTACGAAGGTGGCCGCGGGCCGGCCGATGGTCAGCGGATCGAGGCCGCAGGCCCCGTAGAGCTCCGCCTTGGCGTCGGACAGGATGGGGAAGGGCAGGGACCGGCCGTCCCTCAGAGCGCGGTTTTCCTCCGGGCTGCGGCGGGTGATGGCGAGGATGACCGATTCGCTGTCTGCGAGCGCGTCCGCCAGCGCGGCCAGTTCGTCTTCGTAGCTCGGCCCCGCGCCCTCGCATTCGAAGACCAGGACCAGCGGCCGGCCCGCCAGACGGTCGTCCAAGGGTCCCACCGGGCGGCCATCCTGATCGGCAAAGCGAAAGGGCGGGATACGATCACCGCCCTCCAGGCGCTCAGCCGCCGTGAAGGGCGGCCGCTGCTCCTGCTTCGCCGCCATGAAAGACCCCTTTCCCCCAGAGGTGCATGAAGCACCTTCAGCGATCTTAGGGATGATGGGCGGCGGTGACTACCGGGATGTGTTCGGCGAGGCTTGCGGGGCTCAGTCGGTCAAAGGCGCCGCGGTTTCCCCGTCGACGCTGTAGCCGGTGAGGTGGCCCATGACGGTGCCGTAGGCGGTCTCGATGCTGAGGCGCACCGGGATCAGCGGGGCGTCCGCGGCGGGGCGGGCGACCCAGACGATGCGGTCGCGGGCGGTGGCGGCATATTTGTTGCGCTCGATGCGGTGGCCGCCGAGCATCTCGTAGTCCAGGTGGCAGCCGCGCGCCTCTCCGTCGAAGATGGAGTAATTGTTGGGCTCCAGCTTGGTCACACCGGCATCGGCGACGGTGAGGTCATAACGCTTGCGCCCGTCGAAGACGGCGAAGCTGCCCTCGCAGGCCCCGCCGTTGCGCAGGAGCTGTCCCAGCCCGGCAATGACGCTGAGCGGGTCGAGGGTGCCCTTGCCGGCGTCCGGGGGCAGGGGATGACGATCCTCCCAGTCCTGCTCGGGCTCGGAAAGGCTCTCCACGATGTTGCCGGCGTCGTCGTAGCGCAGGCTGACCAGACGCTCGCCCTCGTCCGCCGTGCCCCAGTTGTCGTGGAGCTCCGGGATGACGGCATCGGCGATGAGTCGCCCCTTGCTTTCGGTGGTGCCGCGCCAGGAGAGGAACCAGCTCAGGAAGCCCTGGGTCTCTGCCTCGGCGGTGATGCGATAGCGCTCTTGGCCGTTCTCCAGATAGGCCTCGGCGTTCAGAACATGAAAGCCGCCGAAGTAGACCTCGTAGCTGGCGCGCACCGCCTTGGCCTCGTCGGCCGCGGCGGCACCGCTCCAAAAGAGGAGGCCGGCGGCGGCCAGGCCTTGCGCAGCGCGAAGGGAGAACTTCGGAAAGGCGGCGGGTCGCAGGCGCATGGATTCCCCCAGTGGCGAAGAAAGGTCAGGCTACCAAAGGTTGTCTCAGACAAACTATGTCTGCAGTGCGTCAAATCCAAGGGCTCGCTCCGGCGCCCTTGGCGCTATCCTGACAGTCCCCGTAAGAGAGATCGGGTGCCGCCATGACCGAGCCGAGGAACCTGCTGAGCAGCCTGCCGCCCGCCACGGCGGAGGAGGTTTTCGAAATCCTGCTGGAACGCCCGGGGGTAAAGCTGGAGCGCATCGTCTCCCGCGGCCAGACGACGCCGGAGGGTGAATGGTACGACCAGGACTGGGACGAATGGGTGCTGCTGCTGGCCGGGGCGGCACGCCTGACCATCGAAGGTGAGGGCGAGACGGACCTGGGCCCGGGCGACGCCCTGCTGCTGCCGGCGCATTGCCGCCACCGGGTTTCCTGGACCGATCCGCTGCGCCCGACGCTTTGGCTGGCACTCCATGTGAAATCTGAGGAGGGGTCTTGAATCTATTGATAAGAAAACGTTTTTTCTGACTTAAACCTCCGCTTCTGCCTCCTTGACCTTGCGGGCGACCCGGAAGCACTCCATGGCCTGGGGCACGCCGCAGTAGATGCCCACGACATGGACGATGGCGCGGATCTGCTCCCAGGAGACTCCGTTGTTGCGGGCGCCGCGGCAGTGGATTTCCCACTCGTGCATTTTTCCCAGGGCACCGATCATGGCGAGGTTCATCATGGAGCGGGTCTTGGGATCGATCGCCGCATCGCCCCAGCCGAAGCCCCAGCACCAGGCGGTCATCGCCTCCTGAAAGGGCCGGTTGAAGTCGTCCGCCCCGCCCAGGGTCTTCTCGACGTAGTCGTCGCCGAGGGTTGCCTTGCGCTGTTTCAGTCCCTTCTCAAAAAGATCGCCGTCCATCACCTTTCCTCTCACCTCATGTCCCGTCAGTTCAGGCGGATCGCCACGTTCTTGGTCTGCAGATAGTTCCACAGGGCCTCGCGGCCCTTCTCGCGACCATAGCCCGACTTGCCGTAGCCGCCGAAGGGCGTTTCCACGCCGCCGGC
>NZ_JANQKD010000101.1 GCF_028281305.1 Pelagibius sp.
CCTCCAGGGTGTGGTGAAGAACATCACCGACTACGGCGCCTTCGTCGATCTCGGCGGCGTCGACGGCCTGCTGCACGTCACCGACATCTCCTGGAAGCGCATCAACCACCCGACCGAGGTGCTGTCCATCGGCCAGCAGGTCAACGTGCAGGTTATCCGCTTCAACTCCGAAACCCAGCGCATCAGCCTGGGCATGAAGCAGCTTGAGGCCGATCCCTGGGAAGGCGTTGCCGCCAAGTACCCGGTGGGCACCAAGTTCATGGGCCGGGTCACCAACATCACCGACTACGGCGCTTTCGTGGAGCTCGAAGCGGGCATCGAGGGTCTGGTCCACGTCTCCGAGATGAGCTGGACCAAGAAGAACGTCCACCCGGGCAAGATCGTCTCCACCTCTCAGGAGGTCGAGGTCATGATCCTCGACGTCGACGAGCAGAAGCGCCGCATCAGCCTTGGCCTGAAGCAATGCGGTTCGAACCCCTGGGAGGCTTTCCTGGAAAGCCACGCTTCGGGCAGCGAGCTGGAAGGCGAGATCAAGAACATCACCGAGTTCGGTCTCTTCGTCGGCCTGCCTGGCGAGATCGACGGCATGGTCCACCTCTCCGATCTCGACTGGAATCTCTCCGGCGAGGAAGCGGTCAAGCAGTACAGCAAGGGCGACAGCGTCAAGGTGAAGGTGCTGGACGTCGATGTGGAGAAGGAGCGCGTCAGCCTGGGCATCAAGCAGCTCGGCGACGATCCCTTCGCCGGTTCCACCGAGAACCTGAAGAAGGGCGACGTGGTCACCTGCACGGTGCACCAGGTCGTCGACAACGGTATCGAGGTGCAGATCGGCGACGGCGCCATCGGCTTCATCCGCAAGGCCGAGCTGTCGCGTGACCGCAGCGAGCAGCAGCCCAGCCGCTTTGCCATCGGCGAGAAGGTCGACGCGCGGATCACCGCCATCGATCCCAAGACGCGCAAGATCGCCCTGTCGATCAAGCAGCGTGAGATCGCCGAGGAAAAAGAGGCTGTGGCCGAGTACGGTTCCACCGAGTCGGGCGCCAGCCTGGGCGACATCCTGGGCGCCGCCATCTCGGAGGCCCGTGCCAAGGCCGAAGGCGAAGAAAAGAAGGACGGCTGAGCCGCCAGCGGGACACCCGCCTCAGTAAGCCATTTCGTAAGACCTGTCTTGCGGCCCGCCGATCCCCGGCGGGCCGCATTTTCTTTGGAAGGCCGCGGTCTCCGCGGGAAGGACCAAGGAGCGCAGCAAAAAAACCTTTGTTCTGAAAGACTTACCTTGACGCCGTGCGCGTCCTCTGGCAACGTTTTGGGTACTTGAGATGAAAACCGCCGGAAGGCAGCGCTCAAGGGCAGCGCGGGTTCCGTCGCCGCAGTCTGGTTGGCAGGGATGCCAGAGTACAACAAGGCGCAATAGCCTTGAGAGAACAGCGGCGCGGATCGGCGAGCTGCGGGAGGCAAACGGGCAGGGGACACCCGACCATTGCCGCGGTCGGGAGGGGAAACGTGTCGTTATGACGAAATCGGAATTGATCCAGCATATCGCTGATTTGAATCCGCATCTCTATCATCGTGATGTGGAACGTATTGTTACGACGATTTTCGACGAGATATCCGAAGCGCTTTCCCGGGGGGACCGGGTCGAGCTCAGAGGCTTTGGCGCCTTTTCGGTGAAGAAGCGGGAGGCGCGCATCGGGCGTAACCCGCGCACCGGCGCTGCGGTCAACGTCTCGGAGAAACACGTGCCGTTCTTCAAGACCGGAAAGCAGCTGCGCGAGCGCCTGAACGGGCGCGAGGGCTGAAACGGTTTCGGTAATGGCGTCCTCGGACGCCGTCATCAGGCCCGCGCCGGTGTAGCATCGCCGCGAGCGCATCCGCCCGTCCGCAACTCTCGCCTGTCTAAGACAGTCTCGCGAAGCGCCGGAACATGCTCTAGACTGCCGGTGTTGAGCGTCCAACAGGTTGGGTGGCACTGCCGTGCGGTACATCTTCTGGTTCATGACCTTGTTGCTGACCCCGGTGTTCATCGTCTTCACCGTGGCCAACCGCGACCCGGTGGTGATCGACTTCTGGCCGTTTGAAATCCAGCAGGCCCTGCCTTTCTCTCTCGTCGTCCTGGCCTGCCTCCTGTTCGGTTTCGTCGTCGGCGCTTTTCTGATGTGGCTGCGATTCGGCGCGGCCCGCGCCCGCGCCCGCCAGGCCCAGCAGCGCGCCGCCGTACTGGAGCGCGAGCTGACAAACCTGAAGCGCAGCGCCGCCGCCCACGCCGCGCCAGGCGCAACCGGCCTGCCGTCGCCCGCCCCGGCGGCCCCCTCATCATCCCCCGCCGCCGACCAGATCCCAAGGCTTCCCGCGGCAGCCGGAAGCCCGTAATGCGGATCATCTCCTCGGCGGAGGTGGAAGCGGCACTGGACTATCCGAGCCTGATCGAACGGCTGCGGCAGGCCTTCCGGCGCGACATCAAGGTCCCGGTCCGCCATCACCACGACGTCGAGGTCACCGGCGCCAGCACCGGCACGCTGCTGCTGATGCCCGCCTGGCAGGTGGACCGCCACGTCGGCGTCAAGATGGTCACCATCTTTCCCGACAACGGCGCCCGCAGCCTGCCGGCGGTCATGGGCATCTACGTCCTGCTGGACGGCAAGACCGGCTCCCCGCTGGCGCTGGTGGACGGACCGACGCTGACGGTCAAGCGGACCGCCGCCGCATCGGCTCTGGCCGCAAAGTATCTCTCGCGGCCGGACAGCGAACGGCTCCTGATGGTGGGCACCGGTGCCATGGCGCCGCAGTTGATCATGGCCCACGCCGCTGTGCGGCCGATCTGCAACGTGCTGATCTGGGGGCGCAATCCGGACAGGGCCGAGAAGCTGGCCCGGCGGCTCACCCGCCGGGATTTCCGGGTGGAGGCGACCGACGATCTGGAAGCGGCGGCCCGCGGTGCCCACGTGATCTCCTGCGCCACCTTGAGCCACGACCCGCTCATCCACGGCGACTGGCTGCAGCCCGGCCAGCACCTGGATCTGGTCGGTGCCTTCCGCCCGGACATGCGCGAGAGCGACGACCGGGTTATGGAACGGGCAAGGGTCTTCGTCGATACCCGCGCCGGCGCACTCAGCGAAGCCGGCGACATCCTGCTCGCGATTGAGGCGGGGGCGCTGAGCGAAGAGGACATCGCCGGCGATCTGTTCGAACTGACCCGCGGCGAGCGCAGCGGCCGGCGCTTCTACGATCAGATTACGGCTTTCAAGTCGGTCGGTACCGCGATCGAAGATCTGGCAGCCGCGCAGTTGGTGCACGAGCGGGGCTGATCGCATTTCCCGCTGGCCGGGCCACCCTCCGGGCAGGCATGCTCCCGGGAGGGGGACCGGTCATGCGGAGGCGGAGCCCATAAAGGCCATACCATGAGGGCCATACCATGCCATGAGGGCCATACCATGAAGGTACTGCTATGAAGGTGCTGGTCGTCGGCGGCGGCATTGTCGGCCTGGCAACCGCCTGGGCCCTCGTGCGCCAGGGTCATGATCCCGTACTCTTCGAACAGGGATCGCTGCCGCACGAGGGCGGCGCCTCTTACGACCAGCATCGTCTGATCCGCCTCCCCTATGCCGATCAGCAGGGTTACTGCGCCATGGTGGTCGACGCGCTGGAGGCCTGGGACCGCCTGTGGGACGATCTCGGCGAGACCCCCTATGCGGAGATCGGCAGCCTGGCGGTCTCAACGGAGGAAAACGACTGGACCGATCTCTCCCGCGTCACCCTCGATGCGCTGGGGCTCGACTATGAAACCTTCGATGCCGGCGACATCCATGCGCGCTATCCCTTCCTGACCGTACCGCAGCATGCCTGGGGCCTGTTCAATCGCCGCGGCGGTCTGCTGTTCGCAGCCCGTATCGTCGAATCTCTGGTCCTCTATCTGCGCCACCGGGGCGTCAGCCTGCGCGAAGAGACCCGGATCGTCAGCGTCGACCCCGCCGCCGGCTGCGTGAGCCTGGACGACGGCAGCCGCGAGAGCGCCGAAGCTATCGTCGTCGCCGCCGGCGCCTGGACCGCCAAGCTGTTCCCGGAGCTGGCCCGCCGCGCCGTGCCGCACCGTCAGGTCGTCGCCTATCTGGAACCGCCGGAGCACCATGCGGAGGCCTGGGCCGCCGCCCCGGCGATGGTTCATCTTTCCAATGCCGCCGACATCTACGCCGCACCGCCGGCGGAGGGAAGCGAACTGAAGTTCGGCACCGGCACCCACCGCCGACCGGGCGACCCGGACAATCTGGAGTCCCTGGGCAGGAACGAAGCGGCTGCAGTCGCCGCCGCCTTTCGCGATGTGCTGAAGGACTTCGACGACTACGCGATCCTGCGCGGGCGCGTCTGTCCCTACGGCGTCTCCCCCGACGAGCGCTTCGTTGCCGAACGCAACGGCGGCGTCACGGTAATCGGCGGCTGCAGCGGCCATATGTTCAAGTTCGGCGCCCTCATGGGCGAGGAACTGGCGAAGACCGCGACCGGCGAGCGCCCTTTCGAGGCTTTCCGGGACTGGGCCGAGGGGCGCGGCGGCCGCCTTGAAGAGGACTGATGCCGGCGGCGGCAGGAGTCATCGCAAAGGCCCCTCACTGCCTCTGGCCGAGCGCGCGCGGCTCTGCTAGGTAGAGCTTATGACCACACCATCACAAGACGGCACGATCGCCCCGCAGGATCGTATCTTCGCCGCTCTGGACACGCCTGATATCGAACGCGCGGCCGCGCTGTCGAAGGCCGTGCTGGGCATCGTCGGGGGCGTCAAGATCGGCAAGGAGTTGTTCACCGCCCAGGGACCCGACGGGGTCCGCCTGGCCGCCGGCGGAGCACCGCTGTTCCTGGATCTGAAGTTTCACGACATCCCGAACACCGTCGCCGGTGCAGTCCGGGCAGCAGTGCACCTGCGCCCGGCCATCTTGAACGTTCATGCCTCCGGCGGGCGGGCCATGATGCAGGCCGCCGCACAGGCCGCGCGGGAAACCGCCGAGGATCTGGGCGTCGAACGGCCGAAGGTGATCGGCGTCACCGTGCTGACCAGCCTCGACGCCGCCGATCTGGAGGAGGTCGGGCAGCGCGGTCCCGCCGCGGACCAGGTGCTGCGGCTGGCCCGCCTTACGCAGGACAGCGGCCTGGACGGCGTGGTTTGTGCACCGCAGGAGATCGCGGCGCTGCGCGAAGCTTGCGGGCCGGGCTTTCTGCTGGTCGTCCCCGGCATCCGGCCGAGCTGGGCGGCCAGCGGCGATCAGAAGCGGGTGATGACGCCTGCGGAGGCCATCGCCGCCGGCGCCGATCACATCGTCATCGGCCGTCCGATCAATGCCGCCGACGACCCGCGCGCCGCGGCCCAGCGCATTGTCGAAGAGTTGGCCGCAGATGCCGGACAAGGCAGCCGGAGCGCCGTCCCGGCCGGCCCTGCCGAAAAGGCGCAGGCCGGGTAGCGGATGGTGGCACAGCAATCCCCCCCGTCCGGACCGGTCGCCGAGGTTCCGATCGCGGCCACGATCGTGGCCAGTTTCGCCGCCGTCTTCGGCCGTCTGGCCCTGGTCGCGCAAGCCGCCAAGGGTGCCGTGGCTCTGTTGATCGGAGCCTGGATCATTTCGCTGATTTTGCCTGCCGGCGGTGGCGTCAGTTTCTTCCTGATCCTGGTGAGCTTCGCCGCCACCTGTCACTTCGGGGTGAACTGGTGCCGGATCATCCTCTTCGGACCCGAGGCCCTGCCGGCCAAGAGTCTCTCCTGGGGCGAGATCCACTGGCGCTTTTTCGGCTACAGCGCCTTTCTTGCGCTCACCATGATGCTGATGGCGGTTCCGCTGACGTTTATCGGCTCCGTCCTTGCTGCGGTCTTCGGCCTGATGGGACCCGCGGGACAGGTTGGCCCAGGCGTCGTCCTGGTGTTGCTGGTGATGTTTGCCGGCATGATCTACACCCTTGCGCGCCTGGGCTTCGTTCTGCCGGCCGCAGCGGCCGGGGAGACCTACGGGCTCGGCCTCTCCTGGCAGCACACCGCCGGCCAGGGGCTACGGCTGAGCGCCGCCCTCGCCGCAGTCGCGCTGCCGCTCACCGTCGCGCAGATCGCCATCTCCCTCGTTCTTCTGCAGCTGTTCTTCGGGCTGTCCATCGCGGATCTGATGCCGACGGTGCCGATGCCGGGGGAGGAGTTGCCCACAGAGGGACCGGCTGCTGCCGTAAGCCCGAGCGAGCCGCCCTCGATCCTGGGTGTCATCGTGTTCAACCTGATCCAGGCGGTCGCCAACTTCCTCGCTTTCGCAGTGGTCTTCACCCTGCTCAGCTTCGCCTTTCGCACCTGCACCGGCTGGGTGCCCGGCACGACCGGCAACCTGCCAAGCACGCAGCCCCCCGCCGGCAGGGAAAACGACGAGACGTTCTGAACCGTCGCCATCTCTGCCGCGACCCATCTCTGCCGCGACCCATCTCTGCCGCAACCCATCGCGGCAGAGGGGGATGACGGCCCGCAACGATTGAACCCGGCACGACACCACGATGAGCCCGCCCGACGTTCGATCGGGTGCCCGCTCGGGTGCTAAGACTCGAGTGCCAAGACCTGTCAGCGCCAATCTTTCTCTTGCCCCGCTCATCTTTTGATAGAATAAGATTTCTATGATTTATCCTTTGATTGATTTAGCGCCTCAAGGATCCGAGACTTGACCCTGCAGGAAACTCAGCCGCCGCGGCCCAGGCTGGGCATCGCGGCAACCGTCAGCGGCGCCTATGGCGCTGTGTTCGGAGGCTTCTGGCCGCTTTGCAAGGCGGCGGCGCTGCCCTTTGTTCTCGGCATCGCGATCGCCATCCTCGCGCTCGCCCTGGAGAACATCCACTTCGCTGTGGACGTCGGGGTTCAGCTTCTCGGCCTTCTGCCCCTCGTCATCTTCGGGATCGCCTGGGGCCGCATCGTCTTGATGGGGCGGCGCAGCGGGGCAATACCGAGGCCCCTGTTCGGCAGGCGGACCTGGGCCTACTTCGGCTACCTGCTGGTCCACATGCTGTTGTTCATCGTGCCGTTCCTGCTGCTCTTCGCCGCAAGCTTCGGCATCGCCTTGCTCGCCGGAGAAGCCGTGGCGGATCTGGATCCGTTGGCTCTGACAGCGCAGGTGCTCTGGCTCGTGCCGACAAGTTTCCTGCTTTATCTGCTGCTGCTCTATATCTCGCTGCGCCTGGCCCTGGTGTTTCCCGCGGTCAGCGTCGATCAGCGGCTGAGCCTTGCCGGATCCTGGCGCATGACCCACGGCAACAGTCTGCGGTTCTTCGCAGCCATGATCCTGATCGTGCTTCCGGTCATCGCCGCGGTCATGCTCTTCGGCAGCTTCCTCACCGGCCTGTTCGTCTCGACGCTCGATGTAGGGCAGCCCGGCGGCGGCCTGACCGGCCAGGACGGGTCGTTGAACGTCGGCGCCATGATGCTTTTCTTCGGACCGACCATGATCTTCTCCTTAGCGGTCCAATACATCGCTTTCGCCCTTGTCGCCGCCGCGGTCGCCAAGGTTTATGCCCAGTTCAGCGGTTGGAGCGAAGCGAGCGAGGAAGTGCTGAAACGCTTCGACTGAGCGCCCCCGCGCCAAGGCTCCGCCCTTTCACCTCACGACAGCAGCCTGCCCCAGGCTTTGTCTTGGTCGAATGAGGCGCCGCCTGCTATCGTTCCGGTTGGGGAGACCGGAACGGGGAGAGGGCCGCTCCATGACCAACGAAGAGCCGGCGGCCGAGCGCCGGGAAATCCGTATCGGCGCCGCGCTGGCCGCTGCCTTCGCCTGCGTGTTCGCCGGCTTCAGCCGCTTCGCCAGGGCGGCGCTGCTGCCCTTTGCCGCATCGGTCGTTCTGGCAGTGGTATCGGTTCCGGCCATCCTGACGGTCCCACTGCTCGATCTGGCCTTCACGGTCGTCGAACTGCTGCCTTATGCGGTCCTGGGCGTGGCCCTCAATCGCGCGCTGCTGCTGCATGAAGAGCCTCGGCTGCTGCCGCGTCCCCTCCTGGATGGCCGCGGCTGGCGCTACTTCGGCTACAGCATTCTGATGATCATCCTTGTCAGCCTTCTGGCGGCCATCATAGCTGCCGTCGTCGTTGGCCTCGTCTATGTGGGGAACCCAAGAAGCTTCGCGGGAGGAACGTTGCAGGCAGGCAACTGGATCTTCGCGGTCGCATTGCTGGCCGGCCTGCTTCTGCTCTACGTCGCCGCGCGCCTCAGCCTGATCTTTCCGGCCATTGCCGTCGGTCACCACTGGGGCCTGGGCAATGCCTGGCGGGCAGCCCGCGGGGGCCAGGCGCTGAAGCTCTTCGCCATTTTCGGTGTTCTCTGCATCCTGCTTGCCGTGATCGGCGGTGTCGCCTCGGCGATCACCGGCCAGCAGATCCATATCGGCACCGGCGTCTCGGAAGCGGTACTGATCGAACAGGCCACCGCCGCCGGCCTGGGGGACATCGTGCTTGCCGCCCTTCCCGGCGTGCTCGTGAGCACCGTCCTCGCCTATCTCGGTTTCGGGCTCCTCACCGGCGCCTATGCCTACGCCTTTTCCCGGCTCAGCGGCTGGGGCGCGGCGCGCGAGGACATCCTGGAACGCTTCGAGTGATCTTTGCGGCGACGGAACAGCCCCTGCGAATTGCCTTTGCTCCGAGATGCGGGCGCTGTGATAGCCTCTGTTTTTGCGATGGTGCAGTTTGGAGTCATGAGCTTGGGTATCACCGTCTTCTCGCTGGTCAATTGCCGTCTGGTTGCTTGTCGTCTGGCCGGTGCCGGCCAGGGAACGAACAGCGGCAGTCCGGAGCGTTTTGAATGATCAGCAGCGAGCCGCCGCAGGAAGCCACCGGGCCGCTGCCCTTTGCGGCGACGGTCGCCGAGGTCTACAGCGCGCTGTACCGACACGCCGGGCCCCTGCTGTGGTGCCTTTCCCTGCCGGTTGCCCTGTCGATCATCTTTCTCGTGATCGCCAGCACCCAGATACAGTCTCCCAGCGCCTACGTGCTCTGGTATCTCTTCCTGGCCGTCCCCACCACCATGCTGGGCGTGCCCTGGCTGCGCCTTCTGCTGCTGGGGCCGGCGGCCGAGCCGCTGACCGTGTTCTCCAACTTCGGCGAGCGCCACTGGACCTTCCTGAAGTTCAACTTCCTGATCTCCCTCATCACCCTGCCGCTGATCTTCCTGCAGTTCTGGCTGGAGGCAGGCGGCCTCGGCGCCATCGAAGCGGGACCCGAGGGCGGACCGCCGGCAGACTCCTTCAACGCCCCCTTCGAGGACGGGGAAGGTACCGGTCTGCTTTCGGACGACCTAGTCTACTGGACGGTCTACCTGCCGCTGTTCTACATCCAGCTGCGCCTCTCCTTCGTGCTGCCGGCGGTGGCGGTGGACGAGCACTACGGCTTTGCCGAGTCCTGGCGCCACACCCAGCCGCTGGCCGGGCGCCTCTTCCTGATCGCCGTGATCGCGGTGCTGGGGCCCTGGTTGCTGTGGTTCTACAGCCCGAGCTGGTCCGACAGCGCAGGTTGGCAGCTCATCGCCTTCCTGTTCTATCACGGCACGATCTTCCTGCATCAGGCGGCCCTCTTCGCGCTGCTGGCTTTCGCCTTCCGCAGCACCACCGGCTGGGTTCCCGCCCCCGACCGCAACGTCCTACAGCGATTTGAGTAGCGGATGTAGCCTCTTTGGTTCACCGGAAGATCCCTCTCGGCCCCACCATGGCCGAAGCCTACGCGACGCTGTTCGCGAACCTCTGGCCGTTCGCCAGGATCGCGGCCTTTCCGCTGCTGCTCTACCTCCTGCTGCCGGTCCTCAACATTGCGCTCTATCCGATGCTGCTGCGGGCTGCAGCCCAGGTGCATCCCGTCTATCTCGTCGCACCGATGCAAAGGGGACGCCTGGACCTGATCATCGAGCAGGCTCTGCTTCTCATCGCAGTCATGGTCTTCTGCAGTCACTGGATCCAGTTCCTCATCGCTGCCAGAAAGCAGCGGGACGTCCGGCCGATTCAGTTCTGGTCGCGGCGCGACCCGCACGTCGTCGCACTTGCACCACTGCTGATGATCAGCACGCTGACCACCTTTGCGGTGGTGACGCTGACTCACTACGCAAAGCTGTACGGCTTCACCGACCTGATCTTACCGAGCGACATGGGCCTGACCGAAACACTTGAATGGTGGCAGCTGTTCTACTTGGTGCTTGGTCTTGTCACTGTGGTGTTTGCCGTGCTTCTCGAAGTCCTCATCGTCGGGCGCCTGGCGCCACTGTTTGCAGCCGCGGCGGCGGGTGAGCCGTTGCGCCTCACGGCGGCTTTGCGCTTGACCAAGGGACAGGCCCTGAGGCTCGTCACGCTTTGGGCGCTGCTGTTCTGGCTGCCGGTCTACGCCATGACGGTCTTGCAGGGCCACGTCGACAGTATCTATCTGGATCCGCGGACGCTTGAAACGGTCTACAGAGCACGCGTCTGGCCGTCGTTCGAGTTTGTGCTGACCTGGCGCCTGCTGCAGCTTCCCTCTGCCGTTGTCGCACTTGCCGCCATGGCGCTGGGCGCCAGCTTTTTCCTGCGCAGCTACATGCATGAAAGCGAAGTACAGGAAGCCTTCGTCGGGCGCTTTGAATGACTGCGGCCGACAGCGCCCTTTCGCCGCCGCCCAAGCTTGCGATCTGGCCGACCGTGCGGGCCGGCTTTGGCGAAACCGCGCGCAACTTCCGGGCCTTCCTGACGGCGGCGGCGCTGCCTCTCGCCCTGTCGCTTCTGGTCGCAGCGGTGATGGCCGATGCGCCGGAGCGGCGCAGCCTCACCATGCTGCACAGTCTGCTGGACATCATGATCGCAGCGGTCTTTCAGGTGGCCTGGTACCGGCACCTGCTGCTCGGGACGCCGGAAGCCCGGCCGCGCCTGCTGCCCCGTCCTGGCCGGCGGCTGGCCCCATACCTGGGCTACGCCTGGTTTCTGGGTGCCTTGTCCTTCCCTGCGCTTTTCGTCATCGAGCTGCCTGAACAGGGGCTGGGATCGACCGGGCAGATCATCATTGCCGTCCTCCTGCTGGTCTTTGCGTTCTACCTGAACATCCGCTTCGCCTTTGCCTTCCTCTGGATCTCCATCGACGAGCCCGGGCGGCTGCAAACATCCTGGCGTCAGACCAGGGGGAACGGATGGCGGCTGCTCATCGTCTTCGCGCTGACCGCTGCCCCGATCCTCGGCGCAGCGGCGATCGGCATTGTCCTGACGCAGATCTTCTTTCCCGACGCCCTGCCCGGTCTCCTGGCCGAAGTGGCCAGCGGCGTGCCCTTCTGGATCGGCCTGGCGGCGGAGCAGACTCTGACCTACCTCCTCTACGGTGTGTCCTCCGCCGCCTTCGTCCACGCTCTGCAAAGCCTGACCGGCTGGACCCGCAACCAGCAGGAGATCCTGGAGCGGTTCGAGTGAGCGCGACAGATCCGAACCCGCTACATCCACAGGACGTGCCCGTTTTTTCCGGAGTGGCAAGGGCTTTCAAGAGTGTCCTCAGCCGACCGCTTGTCCTGACGAAGCTGGCGCTTGTGCCGGTGCTCGCCAGTCTGGTTTTGCTCTGGGCCTACCAGATGACGCCGTCCCTGGCTTTCGGCGCTGAGATCCTGTTGCTGAGCCTGCTCAGCCTGCCCTGCGCCTACCTGGGCCTTGCCTGGTTGCGTCACTCGATGCTTGGCGGGAATGCCGGCCTTCTTCTCAAAGCGCCCTGGGTACCGAGCTACGGGCGAGCCCTGGCCTACTGCTTTCTCTGCTTTTTGTGGTTCGTCGCTGCACCGCTTCTGGCCGCCGGGGGCGCAAACGGACTCACCGGGTTCGCGAGACTGGATGCGGCCGGGCAGACCGATAGCGCCGGTTTGGTCTTTCTGGCTTTTCTCAGCCTCACCCTGCTTGGGCTCTACGTCACGGGCCGTCTTTTCCTGGCGGTGCCTGCTTTCACAGCCGGACTGTCCGCTTCGCCCCGTGCGGCCTGGCACCTCAGCGAAGGTCAGGGCTCCCGCCTCTTCTTCGCTGTTTTCGTCTTGGTGCTGGCGCTGCTCATCGTCAGCGTCTTCGCAGTGCTCGGGGTTGGCAGCATCAGGGCAACCATCACCGTGATCCTGGGCTATCCCGTGGATCGACTGCGGGACGTCACACTGATTCCCACTGTGGGCCAAACCGCTGCTCTGTTCACGCTGCTTTTCGGGACCGCCGTCTTCGCCGAGTTCCTCGCCATCGCCTTTCGCAGGATCACCGGCTGGAGCGGCCCGCGCGACGACATCCTGGAGCGGTTTGAGTGAGTGACGACGACCGCACAAACGATGCGACAACTACCATCCGGTCCTTTTGGTTGCCTCTGAAGAACGCCTTCGTGGTCGTCCTTAGCAATCTGCCGTACTTGGCTTGGCTCGCCGCCGTTCCTTTCGCGCTGATGGTGACCATCGGTGCAGTCACTGCAGTTCTCTATCCACACATTTTCACGTTGCTCTCGCGGTGGATCGGGTATGAATTTGCCGTAATGCTGAACATCGGCGGACTAAAAGCAACGATCGACCTAATCCTTTTTCTCGTCCCAGTATCGATGTTTGTGATTGCCTGGATCCAGTTCGTGACCATCGGATCTGCGTGCGACTTTCGGACCATCGTCCGGAGCCAAGCGTTTCGAAGAGTCCTCTGCCTGAGTCCGTTGCTGTGCATTTATCCGATAGTCACCTTCTTGAACTCTGTTTACGTTTCCTATGAATTCGCATTTGCCTCAGTGGATGCCCCCGGGTTCGGTCTGCTTCCCATTTGGGCATACGGATTGATAGTCGGACTTGGTCTCGAAGCATTCGTCCTTGGCCGATTGGGCCCGACCCTTGTCACGACCGCTCTTGGCGGCCAAGCGTTAACGCGCCCCACTTGGCAGCACATCCTGCGTAATGGCCTGGGCTGGTTGCTGACCTATCGGGCAATCGGAATTCTCTTCGCCATCTTCTACTGGCCATTCGCGTACCTGACAGTGATCTCCGACACAGCCTTCGTCCATCTGCGCTACGGCAGCGCCGCGATAGAAGACTGGCTCCTTAGGGAATTGATCCATATGCCGGCGACTATCGGATCCTTCCTCAACCTAGCACTGGGCCTCGCCTTCATTGCCGCCGTGACAAAAACCGAACGCCAAAAAAACCTTGGAGTCTTCGATTAACCCTACCCATTGACTTGGCCGCTCCAAGCCGCCCTAATCCGGCGCCCAGGAGCCAAGCAACTGGATTTAAGATTGAGCGTCGGCGTGCAAGTCTGCGGTATCTCGACGCTGGAAGACGCCGCAGTCTGGGCGCCAGGATACCCCAAGGCATCACGAGGTTCGGCCCGCCGGTGGATGCCGACGATACCATCTCTATTGCGCCTCGGTTCACCGCTGTTCTGTCCGCGGGGACACTTGCAACGCGCCTGTCAGAACCCACGTATCAAGACAAGAGCATTTGCTAATGAAAACAGGGAGGACGTCTCTTGTCCTTAGCACCGCGATCCCATGAAGGTGCCGCCCGCTGGAGTTTGTTTTGCAGACGCGCTTTGCCGATTGAACTGGATGTGAGCGAGGCTGCAGGGTGAAGCTTCCAGTTACTCGGATCGTGGGCACGGCCTATGGAGTTGTCGCCGCAGACCTCGGGCGCCTTCTCCTTACTATGGCTCCTGCTCTTGCCGTCGTTATAGCACTCTGGCTTGTCCGGCTTTCGTTAGGTCCTCAGTTGCAAGGTTTCGCCAGCGTTTGGCCAATGGTCGAAGCGCTGCCCTACATTCTCTTTGGACTGATATGGTTTCGCGTTCACGAGTCGCCGGGAACTCTCTTTCCGCAGCCACTGTTCGGGACAAGAAGCCCCGCTTTCATTGCCTTTGCCGCCCTTGCCTTTCTGCTCATCTGGCTTCCGGCTTACCTATTCGCCTTTCCGATGCTGTTCCAGGTTCTGGAAACAGCGCGGACGGGCGCACCACAGTCTCTCTCGATTCAGCTCCAAGGGTACATTCTGCTTCCAGCGACAATGCTCGTCTGGCTCTATGTCATTGGTAGATTGAGCCAGATTCTCCCCGCAGCCGCATTCGATGAAGATCTGAGCGTATGGGGCACATGGAAAGCAACTGCCGGCAACGGGGTACGCCTGCTTGCGGCCTATGTGCTGGCCGGATTCCCGGTTCTGATTCTTGTCGGTTTTCTGGTTGTCTTTGCCATATCGCGTGGACACTTCGACGGCTCAAACAGCACCGCGATAGCCACCCAAGGAACCCACGTCGCCGAGCGTGCACTGACAGGCCTCATGACGGCCGTCCTATGGCTTGCTCTTGCAGCCCTTCTCGCGGTCGTTGCCACGGAGGCATATCGCCGTCTCACTGGGCGGACCCCAAAACACCAAGTCTAGGTTTCACCAAGCTCACCCCATTGACTTGGCCGCTCCAAGCCGCCCTAATCCGGCGCCCAGGAGCCAAGCGACCGAAGTGAAGATGAGCGTTGACGTAAAGATCTGCGGTATCTCGACGCCGAAGGCGATGGACGCGGCGGTGGAGGCCGGCGCGGCCTTCATCGGGCTGAACTTCTATCCGCCGAGCCCGCGCGCGGTGACGCCGGAGGATGCGGCGGCGCTGGCTGCCCGCGTGCCCAAGGGGGTCATCAAGACCGGCCTGTTGGTCGATGCCGCTGACGAGACCATCGCAGCCATCCTCGCGGCCGCGCCGCTGGACCTGCTGCAGCTTCACGGGTCCGAGACGCCGGAACGGACGGCCGCGGTGAAGGCGCGCTTCGGGCTGCCGGTGATGAAGGTGGTGAAGCTGCGCCAGGCCGGCGACCTGGAGGCCGCCGAACCCTACCTCGCCGTGGCCGACCGCCTGCTGTTCGACGCCAAGCCGCCGGCGGAGATGAAGGAGGCCCTGCCCGGCGGCAATGCGCTGGCCTTCGACTGGTCGATCCTGAAGGGCCGGACCTGGCCGCTGCCCTGGATGCTGGCCGGCGGCCTGACGGTGGAGAACATGGCCGAGGCGGTCGCCACCACCGCCGCACCGGCGCTCGACGTGGCCTCCGGCGTCGAGGATGCGCCCGGTCAGAAAAACCCTGAAAAAATCAGGGTCTTTCTGACCGCAGCGAAAGCGCTCTAGCGGACCACGCGGCACCGCCCGGGGGCCGCCCAGGGTCCGGCCAGGGGCGGCAATCCGCCGGAAACGGCGCGCGCGCGGGCATTGCGGCAGCGGCGCGTTTGGGGCAATCTCCGCCCTTCATCAATAAGAAACGCTGCGAACAAGGACAGAACGTCCCCCATGGGAACGCCGAACACTTTCCGCGCCGGCCCGGACGAGGCCGGCCATTTCGGGCTTTTCGGCGGCCGCTTCGTCGCCGAGACGCTGATGCCGCTGATCCTGGACGTCGAGCGCGCCTACACCGCCGCCCGCCAGGACCCGAGCTTCCAGAGCGAGTACGACTACTACGCGAAGCACTACGTCGGCCGGCCGAGCCCGCTCTACTTCGCCGAGCGCCTGACCGAAGAGCTGCGCAAGGAGGCCGCCCCGGACAAAGGGGCGAAGCTCTACTTCAAGCGCGACGAGCTGAACCACACCGGCTCCCACAAGGCCAACAACGTGCTGGGGCAGATTCTGCTGGCCCGGCGCATGGGCAAGACCCGCATCATCGCGGAGACCGGGGCCGGCCAGCACGGCGTCGCAACCGCCACCTTCTGCGCCCTCTTCAACCTGCCCTGCGTGGTCTACATGGGCGCCACCGACATCGAGCGGCAGGCCCCCAACGTCTTCCGCATGAAGCTCTTGGGCGCCGAGGTGAAGCCGGTGACCAGCGGCACCGGGACGCTGAAGGACGCCATGAACGACGCCCTGCGCGACTGGGTCGCCAACGTCGAGAACACCTTCTACATCATCGGCACGGTGGCCGGCCCGCATCCCTATCCGGCCATGGTCCGCGACTTCCAGTCGGTCATCGGGCGCGAGGTGCGCGAGCAGATGAACGAGGCCGAGGGCCGCCTGCCCGACGCCCTGGTCGCCTGTATCGGCGGCGGCTCCAACGCCATGGGGCTGTTCCACCCCTTCCTCGACGACAAGGAGGTGCGCATCGTCGGCGTCGAAGCGGCCGGGCGCGGCATCCCGACCGGCGAGCATGCCGCCTCGCTGACCGGCGGGCGCCCCGGCGTGCTGCACGGCAACCGCACCTACCTGCTGCAGGACGACGACGGCCAGATCATCGACGCCCATTCGATCTCCGCCGGGCTCGACTATCCGGGCATCGGGCCGGAGCATTCCTGGCTCAACGACATCGGCCGCGCCGAATACGTCTCCGCCACCGATGCCGAGGCGCTGGAGGCCTTCCAGCTCTGTTCCCGCGTTGAAGGCATCATCCCGGCGCTGGAGCCGGCCCATGCGCTGGCCCATGTGCGCAAGCTGGCGCCGGAGATGGACCGCGATGCCCTGCTGGTCATGAACATGTGCGGGCGGGGCGACAAGGACGTCTTCACGGTGGCCGAAGCCCTCGGCGTGAAGCTTTGAGGGGTGTGAAGCTGTGAGCGGAGAGAGCAGAATCGAGCGGCGCTTCGCCGCCCTGAAGGCCGAGGGCCGCGGCGCCCTGGTCACCTTCGTCACCGCCGGCGATCCGGACCCGGAGACGGCGCTGGAACTGGTGAAGGGCCTGCCCGGCGCCGGTGCCGACCTGATCGAGCTCGGCATGCCGTTTTCCGACCCCATGGCCGAGGGGCCGCCGATCCAGGCCTCCAGCCTGCGGGCCCTGAAGGCCGGCATGACCCTGGCGAAGACGCTGGAGACCGTGCGCGCCTTTCGCGCCGGCGATGCCGACACGCCGATCATCCTGATGGGCTACTACAACCCCATCTACAGCTACGGCGTCGAGCGCTTCGTCACCGACGCGAAGGATGCGGGCGTCGACGGCCTGATCATGGTCGACCTGCCGCCGGAGGAAGACGAGGAGCTCTGCCTGCCGGCGCTGAAAGCCGGTATCCACTGGGTGCGCCTCGCGACCCCCACCACCGACGACGCGCGCCTGCCGACAGTGCTGCGCAACACCAGCGGCTTCGTCTACTATGTCTCGATCATGGGGATCACCGGAACCAAGGCGGTGCCGGTGGACCATGTGCGCGAAGCGGTGGCGCGTCTGCGCCGCCACACCGAACTGCCGATCGCCGTCGGCTTCGGCATCCGCACGCCGGAAGCCGCCGCCGCGATTTCCCAGGCCGCCGATGCCGCCGTCGTCGGCTCGGCCATCGTCGACGCCATCAAGGCGGAGCTGGACGCGGACGGCAAGGCCAGGCCCGGGCTGGTCGCCAAGGTGCTGGCCTTCGTCGAGTCCCTGGCCGACGGCGTGCGCGGCAACCGCGCGGCCTAACAGTCTAACCCCGGAGGTATCGCCTCATGAACTGGATCACCAACTACGTCAGGCCGAAGATCCGCGCCCTGGTGACCAAGCCGGACGTGCCGGAGAACCTCTGGGAAAAGTGCCCGAGCTGCAGCCAGATGATCTTTCATCGCGAGCTGGAGTCGAACCTTCGGGTCTGCCCGCACTGCGGCTATCACATGCGCATTTCCGCCCGCCGGCGCCTGGAGATGCTGTTCGACGAGGGCGCGTTCAAGACCATCGAGCTGCCGGAAGTGCCGCTGGACCCGCTGCGCTTCCGCGACCGCAAGCGCTATACCGACCGCCTGCGCGAGGCCCAGACCAAGAACGACGGCGACGAGGCGATCATCGTCGCCCACGGCACGCTGGGCGGCCACCCCACCGTCATCGCCGTCTTCAACTTCGCCTTCATGGGCGGCTCCATGGGGATTGCCGTGGGCGAAGGGCTGCTGGCCGCCGCGCGGCTGGCGGCGCTGCAGGAGGCCGCGCTGATCGTCATTCCCGCCTCCGGCGGCGCGCGCATGCAGGAGGGCATTCTCTCCCTCATGCAGATGCCGCGCTCCGTGGCGGCGGTGGAGATCGTCAAGGAAGCGGGGCTGCCATACGTCGTCGTGCTGACCGATCCCACCACCGGCGGCGTTTCCGCCTCCTTCGCCATGCTGGGCGACGTGGCCCTGGCCGAACCCGGCGCCATCATCGGCTTCGCCGGCCAGCGGGTGATCGAGGAGACGATCCGCGAATCCCTGCCCGACGGCTTTCAGCGGGCCGAGTATCTGCTGGACCACGGCATGGTGGACATGGTGGTGACCCGCGCGGAGATGCGCGACACCCTGGCGCGGATCCTGGGGCTGCTGCGCGACAAAACCCCCAGCGCCGAGGTCGTTACCCTGCCGGTGGGCGACGAGGGCGCGCCGGAGGACGAGCCGGAGCCGGAGATCCCGCCCGTGCCGGCGGAAGAGGGCAGTGACGTCCGGACCTGACGGAGCCGCCGCGGCCCGCGGCGCTCCACCACCGAGCACACCCACCAGCGATGCGGTGCTGGAGCGGCTGACCCGCCTCCACCCGAAGATCATCGACCTCTCCCTCGGCCGGGTGGAGCGGCTGCTGGAACGTCTGGGACATCCCGAACGGCGCCTTCCCCCGGTGATCCATGTCGCCGGCACCAACGGCAAGGGCTCTCTGCTGGCGTTCCTGCGCGCCATGCTGGAGGCCGGCGGCCGGCGCGTACAGGCCTATACCTCGCCCCATCTCGTGCGCTTCCACGAGCGCATCCGCCTGGCCGGGGGGCTGATCGACGAGGCGGCGCTGATCGCGCTGCTGGAGCGCTGCGAGGAGGCCAACGGGCCGGAGCCCATCACCTTCTTCGAGGTGACCACCGCCGCCGCCTTCCTCGCCTTCGCCGAAGAAGCAGAGGGTAAAGAGGGCGCAGGGGGCAAAGAAGGCGCGGACATCCTGCTCCTGGAAACCGGTCTCGGCGGGCGCCTGGACGCGACCAACGTTCTCGACAAGCCGCTGCTCACCGCCATCACCCCCATCGGCCTGGATCACCAGCAGTATCTCGGCGACACCCTGGCGGCCATCGCCGGCGAAAAGGCGGGTATCCTGAAGCCCGGCGTGCCCTGCGTCGTCGGCCCGCAGCCGGACGAGGCCCTGGCGGTGATCGAGACAGCGGCGGAAAGGGTGGGCGCGCCTCTCCACCGCCATGGCCAGGACTGGCGTTTCGCCCCGGGACCGGAGGGTTTCCAATTTGAAGACGCGAACGGCGTTCGTCGCTGCCCCCAACCCAACCTGCCGGGTCCGCATCAGGTCGCCAATGCCGCCCTCGCGGTGGCCTGCGCGCGCCGGCTGGAGGGCTTCGACCTGGGCGACGACGCCATCGATAGAGGTGTCAGGTCAGCCGACTGGCCGGGCCGCCTGCAGCGCCTGACCCGCGGCCCCCTGGCCGAAGACCTGCCGCCCGGCTGGGAGCTCTGGCTGGACGGCGGCCACAATCCGGATGCCGGCGCCGCGCTCGCCGAGACGCTCAAGACCTGGCACGACGGCCCGCTGCACCTGATCTACGGCATGCTGAACACCAAGGGGGCGGAGGGTTTCCTAGGGCCCCTGGCCCCGCTCGCAAAGGACCTCAAGGCCGTCGCCATCCCCGGCGAGAAGGCCAGCCTCAGCGCCGAGGACGCCGCCGCGCGCGCCACCCGGGCCGGCCTCGACGCCACGCCCGCCGCCGCGGTCGCCGACGCCCTGCAGGCCATCCTCCGCAGCGCCGAGGCACCCGGCCGCATCCTCATTTGCGGCTCCCTCTACCTCGCCGGCCAGGTGCTGCGCGACAACGGCTGAAGCGTCTCGAACGCGCCGGCGCGGAAGACAATCGGACACCGTGAGTGTGGCTCACCCCCCTCCCAACCTCCCCCCATCAAAGGGGGGAGGAGAGTTCTCAGGCCGCCTCAACAAGGCCCCCCTCCCCCTTCAGATGGGGGAGGGTCGGGGTGGGGGTGACAGCCTTTCAACCGGAAGCCCTCCGCCGCCGCGGTCGCCGACGCCGACGCCGACGCCCTGCAGGCCTATAGCGCGGCGGTTTCCGCCAGGAAATCGATGAAGCGCTGCTTGACCGGCGAAAGGGTGTCCTGATTCCAGACGGCAACCGTCGGCACCGTTGCCGTGCAATCCTTTAGAGGGCGCGTCTTCAGGCCCTTGCGCAGGCAGTTCTCGATCGAGGTGGCCTGAACCGAGATTCCCATTTCGCAGGCGATCAGCCCGAAGATACCCTCGCTGTTGGAGGCCGACTGCACGACCCGCGGCTCGAAGCCGGCGGCCCGGCAGAGCCTGTAGAGGTGGTCGTGGTAGTAAGTCCAGTTGTCGGTCGTGCCCAGGACGAAGGGCTCGCCGGCCAGATCGGCCAACGCAATCTCCCGCTGCTTTGCCAGGGGGTGCGTGCCGTAGAGCACGACGATGAAGCCATCGTGCTGCACGGCAAGGGAGTCGAGCCCCTCCTCTGCCACCGGGCCGGTGACGAAGCCGACGTCCAGGGTGCCGGACTCCACGGCGTTCAACTGCGCGCGGGTGTAGTCGTGGCGCGGCTCCAGCGTCACTTCCGGATAGCGCTGGCGGAAGGACTTCAGGATCTGCGGCAGCCGCCCGGCGATGGCGATGTCGGTGTAGCCGACCACGAGATGACCCTTCTCCCCCGTCGCCGTCTTCTGGGCCTGGTCGACGGCCCCGTCCATATAGGCCAGCGCCGCGGAGCAGCCGCGCAGGAAAGTGGCGCCGGCGCGGGTCAGGGCGACATGGCGGTTGCTGCGCTCGAACAGGCTGACGCCGATCTCCTGCTCGATATGGCGGATGGCGCGGCTGAGCGCCGGCTGGCTGACGTTCAGGCGCTCCGCGGCGCGGCGGAAATGCAGCTCCTCGGCGACCGCCGCGAAGTATCTGATATGACGCATACCGATGTGCATGATGCAACTCCGGCATCAATCAAGGCATGTTTGCTATTATACACCGCATTACGGCGGGACTAAGCTTTTCTGACAAACCCATAAAACAGGGAGCAGAGAGATGAATTGGGGAACGAGAGGCGCCGCGCTCGCAGCGGCGGCGGTCTTCGCCTTGGGTCTGGGGCTGGCCGAACGGACTGAGGCCGCCGACGCGGTGGTGATGAACCTGGGCTGGGCGACGCCGCTTGAAAGCGACTATGGCATTCTGGCCGCCAAGTTCGAGGAGCTGGCAGAGAAGTACTCCAACGGCACGGTCGACGTGAAGCTGCGTTGCTGCGCCCAGATCTCCACGGAGGACGACGCCTTCAAGGCCCTGCAACTCGGCACGGTCGACGGCTATTTCATTTCGCAGAACAACGTCTCGCCGCACTGGCCGCTGATGGACGTCTTCGTGCTGCCCTACATCTTCCAGAACACCGATCACATCCTGAAGGTCGCAGGCGGGCCGGTGGGCCAGAAGATCCGCGACAAGATTCAGGCCGACACCGGCGTGCATCTGCTCACCTTCGGCGGCCCCGGCTACCGCGACATGTTCAACTCCCGCCGCCCGGTCAACACCATCGAGGATCTTGCCGGGCTGAAGCTGCGGGTGCCGAAGAACCAGGTGATGCTGGCCACCTTCGAGGCCTTCGGTGCCGAGCCGGTGCCGCTGGCCTGGTCGGAAACGCCCACCGCGCTGCAGACCGGCACCATCGACGGCGGCGACAACGGCACCTCGGTGATCCGCGAGATGAAGTTCTTCGAGTTTGCCAAGCACCTGATCATTCTCGATCACTTCGCCGGCTTTGCGCCGGTCTTCGCCTCCAACCGCTTCATGAACAAGCTGGACGAGGATCAGAAGGCGGCGGTGCTGCGCGCCGCCAAGGAAGCCGGCGAGTATCATACCCAGGTGAAGATCGCCGAGATCGAGGAAATCCGGACCTGGCTTTCCACCGAGGGCGGCATGTCGATCACGCGCCCGGAGCGTGGACCCTTCATCGCCGCCGCGCAGGAGGTGCAGCAGCAGTTCGCCGCCGACCGCGGCGACGCGTTCAAGGCGCTGGTCGACGAGATCCAGGCCGCCGCGGACTAGCCCTCTTCAGACCTCATTCCTGTCGACTGCCGGGCGGGATCGCCTCCGGGTTTTCCCGCCCGACTTTTTTACAACGGTAGCGTCGTCACCCGTCGCAGGGTGACGGAACGGAGGCAGGCTGGATGATCCTGCGCGCACTGCAACAGGCCGAACGGCACTTCGAAGAGGCGTTGTCCTGCTTCGGCCTCGCCGTCGTCGCGGTCTGCGTCTTCCTGCAGGTCATCATGCGCTACGGCTTCAACTCCGCCCTGCAATGGTCGGAGGAGGTCGCCGCCATCGCCATGGTCTGGGCGGTCTACATGGGTGCCGTGCTCTGCGTGCGCGAGCGTTTCCACATCCGCATCATGGCCGGGGTGATGCTGCTGCCGACGAAGGCGGCCACCGGCGTGGTGATCCTCGCCGACGTCATCTGGCTCGGCTTCTCGATCTTCATGGTGAAGATCAGCATCGATTACCTGGAGGTGCTCTGGACCTTCACCTCCACAACGCCGCGCCTGGGCATCAACGAGTTCTATCCGCAGTCCATCGTCTTCATCGGCTACACGCTGATGATCGTCCGCCTGCTGCAGCTCTATGCGGGGTGGTGGCGCAGCGGTCGGCGCGGCATTCCGGGCATGCGCCCGGAGCACAACCGCGAAACGCCGGAGACCTGAGCGATGAACGATCTCGTCCTCATCGCCCTCGTCTTCACGGTGCTGACCCTGATCGGCCTGCCGCTCTTTGCCGCGGTGGGCATCAGCACCATCCTTGCGCTCTTCCTGATCGACATCCCCTACACCCTGATGGCGCAGACCGGCTACACCAGCCTGACGCCCTTTCCGCTGCTGACCATTCCGCTCTTCGTGCTGGCCGGGCGCCTGATGGAGGTCGGCGGCATGGCCGAGCGGCTGATCGGGATCGCCACCAATCTGGTCGGCGCCTACCGCGGCAGCCTGGGCCTCGTCACCGTCTTCGCCTGCATGCTGTTTGCCGCACTGTCGGGTTCCGGACCGGCGACCACGGCGGCCATCGGCTCGGTGACCATTCCGGCCATGCGCCGCGAGGGCTATTCCGTGCCCTTCGCCGCCGCCATCGCCGCCTCCGCCGGGGCGCTGGGCAGCGTCATCCCGCCCAGCAACCTGATGATCATCTACGGCCTGGTCTCGGAGACCTCGATCCCGCGCCTCTTCCTGGCCGGCGTCGTGCCGGGCATCCTGGTGACC
>NZ_JANQKD010000130.1 GCF_028281305.1 Pelagibius sp.
GGTGCCGGCGACGGTAGAGCTGGCAGCGGCAGAGACCGAGGTCAACATCGTGGAAGGTTACGCCGTGCATGGCTATGACGTCGTGGCTTACTTCACCCAGGGAAAGCCGGTGGCAGGTAACGATCAGTTTACCGCGCAGTATGAAGGCGCCACCTATCGCTTTGCCTCTGCGGAGCACCGCGACACCTTCACCGCGGACCCGGCGCAATACGCACCCCAGTACGGCGGATACTGCGCCTTCGGGACGGCGATGGGCCGCAAGTTTGATGGCGATCCCAACGCCTGGGCCATTGTCGATGGCAAGCTCTACCTGAACCTGAACAAGAACATTCAGGCGCGCTGGAAAAAGGATGTGCCTGGCTTCATCCGAGGTGCGGAGAACAACTGGCCGCTCATCCGCAGCGTCGCCGATGCGAGCCTTGAGGCCTCAACGCCTGCCGGCGTGACCATCGGCGCCCAGTAATCTCAAAGGCGTCGGTGCGTGAGCTATGTCATGCGGTGCCGCCGAGAGGCCGCATGACATACGCTCCGCGCCGCTCGGCACATTGGCCCCTCGCGGGGCTAGACCACGTTGCTGAGCGTGTAGCCGGGGCCCTCGCTGAGCTGCTCGGCCAGGATGGCAAGGCCGCGGCGCAGTTCCCCGTGGTCGCGCGGCGGGCCGAAGCAGACGCGCACCGCCGGCGCGCTCTCGCGGCGGCCGACCATGAAAGGATCGCTGGGCGTGACCAGGACGCCGCGGCGCTCCGCCTCTTCGGCGAACTCGCTGGAGCGCCAGGGCTCGGGCAGGCGCAGCCAAAGGAAGTTGGCGCCCTCCGCGCAGTCGAAGTCCCAGCCCGTCAGGACCCCGCGGGCGACCGCGCTGCGCGCCACGGCCTCCTTCTTGCGTCCGGCACGGACTTCGGCGGCAGCCCCGCTGCGGATCAGCTCGGCGGTGATCTCGCCGGTCAAGGGGCAGGCCATCCAGCAGGAACTGTGAACCGCGCTGCCGACGCGCTCGCGCGCCTTTTCCGGCGCCACCACATAGCCGATGCGCAGGCCCGCAGCGACGGTCTTTGACATGCCGACGACGTAGAAGCCCAGCTCCGGCACCAGGGTGGTGAGCGGCAGCGGTTCCGTTCCGTCCAACTGGCCGAAGGTGTCGTCTTCGACGATCGCGACGCCGAACTGCCGCGCCACCGCGGCCAGCGCGCGGCGCCGGTCCTCGGACATCGTCAGGCTGGTCGGATTGTGCTGGTTGGGGCAGACGAAGAGCGCTTTCGTATCGTGGGTGCGGCAGGCCTCCTCGAAGGCGTCCGGCAGGGGACCGTCGGCATCGCGGCGCAGGCCTTCGAGACGCAGACCGAGCAGGCGGGCGAGACTGCGGATCCCCGGATAGGTCAGGGAATCGCAGACGATATGGTCTCCCGGCCGTGTAATGGCGGCCAGGGCGACCATCACGCCGTGATGGGCGCCGGCGGTTAGCGTGAGCTCTTCGGCCTGCACCCGGTAGCCCGCGCGGCTGATCCAGTCAGCCCCGGCCTGCCGGTGTTCGATCAGACCGCGCTGTGTCTGGTAGGCCATCATCTCCAGCGCGCGCGGTCCGCTGGCGACGCGCGCCATCACCTCGGCGATCACGCCCTCGTCGGCGCCGGGCATCGGCGGCGCCGAGCGCATGTGGATCGTCCCCGGCGCCCGGTCGTGCCAGCGGTGCAGGTTCTCGTTGCTCGCCGGCACATTCACGAAGGTGCCGCGGCCGATCTCACCAGTGGTCAGGCCGCGGCGCTCCGCCTCCGCGTAGGCGCGGCTGACGGTGCCGACGGTCACTCCCAGGGTCCAGGCCAGATCGCGGTGGGTCGGCAGGCGGTCGCCGGCCTTCAGCCGGCCCCCGGCAATGTCCCGGGCCAGCGCCTCGGCGATGGCGAGGTAGCGCGGGCCCTCGATGCTGCTCAGTTCGGGAGTCCATTTTGTCATGATGACAATAATACAATTGACCCCTACAGAGCGCAACAATAAATACATTGTCCGAGATATTGATGGATACAATTTAGCGATTTTGGAGGATAAAATGGATACAATTTTGAAGCCTCCGGTTTCCCCGGGACGGCTGGGCCGTCCGGGTTCGGACCGCCAGCGGCGGCCCGGCCGCGCGACGGTCTCAACGTCGGGCCCAAGGCTGCGCCCGGGATCCGGCGTTGTGGCGCGAAGCTGGCTGATCCGCGCCCTGGACGCCCTGGCGCTCTGGCAGGAGCGCGCCGCCGGCCGAGCCCATCTGGCGCAGATGGACGAGCGGATGCTGAAGGACATGGGCATCGGCCGTGCCGAGGCGGATCGCGAGGTCCAGAAGCCCTTCTGGCGTCCCTGAGACCCGCAGTTCGAACAGGAGATACCGCGCATGACGGAACTCGCGCTCTACCAGGTCGACGCCTTCAGCGATGCCGTTTTCGCCGGCAACCCGGCGGCAGTCTGCCCGCTGGACGACTGGCTGCCCGACGAGACGCTGCAGGCGATCGCGCAGGAAAACAATCTCTCGGAAACGGCGTTCTTCGTGCCGAACGGCAGCGGCTATCACCTGCGCTGGTTCACCCCGGCCTTCGAGGTCCGGCTCTGCGGCCATGCGACCCTGGCCTCGGCCTTTGTCATCACCAGGCTGCTGAAGCCGGAGACGGAGAGGGTGCAGTTCGAAACGGCCAGCGGCCCGCTGATCGTGAGCCGGCAGGGCGAGGCCTTCACCATGGACTTTCCGGCCCAGCCGCCGGAGCCCTTCAACGACGGCGACGCGGTCTTCGAGATCCTGGGCTTTCGGCCCCAGGCGGTCCTGGCCTCGGAGAAGATGATGGCCGTGCTGGCCGGCGAAGCCGAGGTGCGGGAGGCTGAACCCCACATGGAGCGCATCAAGCACCTGCCGGTCAAAGGGTTGATCCTCACGGCGGAGGGGGAGGACTGCGACTTCGTTTCCCGCTACTTCGCGCCCCACGCCGGCATCCCGGAAGACCCTGTGACCGGCTCGGCCCATTGCGTCATGGCGCCCTACTGGGCGGAGCGTCTCGGCAAGACGGTGATGGAGGCGCGGCAGATCTCCGCACGCGGCGGGAGCCTGACCGTCGAGCACAGGGGCGAACGCGTCCTGCTCACCGGCAAGGCCGCCCTCTATCTCGAAGGACGCATTCGGGTGTAGACTGCTCTGCCGCAATCAGACTTCAGATGAGATCAGCGGCATGAAAAAAAATTCGGACGCGCCGGTTGCACCGGCGCTCGACCCTTCCACTTTGGAGCCGCGCCTTGGCTCCTCCTATCCCGCGCCCTTCCGCGACTCCTGCGGTGCCCGCGAAAAACGGGCACTGGGCGATCCGCTGGGGCTCACCCAGTACGGCGTCAACCTCGTGCGCCTGCCGCCGGGGGCGCTGTCGTCCCAGCGCCACTGGCACACAAAGGAGGACGAATTCGTCTATGTCCTCGAAGGCGAGGTGACGCTGGTGACCGACGGCGGCGAGCAAGTCCTGCGCGCCGGCATGGTTGCAGGCTTTCCCGCCGGCAAGGCCGACGGCCATCATCTGGTGAACCGCAGCGAGGCCTGGGTGGTTTATCTGGAGGTCGGCAGCCGCTCTGACGAGGACGAGGCGCACTACCCGGATATCGACCTGGCGCTGGTGCGGCGCGACGGCCAGTGGCTCTTCACCCACAAGAACGGGGAGCCCTGGGAATGAGCGCCCGGACCACGCCGGCTATCCGCCCGGCGGGCGCCTGACCCCCTTTCTGCCGCAACACCCGATCTACGTTTCGAGAGGTGCACTACGGTGCAAGCGCTTTACTTTGACGACTTCGAGCCCGGCCAGCAGTTCCACAGCAAGGGCGTCACGATCACAGAGTCCCAGATCCTCGACTTCGCCCTGCTCTACGACCCCCAGCCCTTCCATCTCGACAAGCGCGCGGCGGAGGAGGGGCCCTTCAACGGCCTCATCGCCTCCGGCTTTCAGACCCTGTCCCTGGCGTTCCGCCTGTTCTACCAGGCCAATGTCATCAACGCCTGTTCCATGGGCTCGCCCGGCTTCGACGAACTGCGCTGGGTCCGCCCGGTGCGCCCCGAGGACACGCTGCGGGTGACCGCGACGGTAAAGGAGATGCGCCCTTCGAAATCTAAGCCCGACCGCGGCACGCTGCTGATGGACTACGAAGTCTTCAACCAGATCGGCGAGGTGGTGATGACCTTCACCGCCATCCACATCCTGGCGCAGAAGCCAGCATAGCGCCACATCACGAGTGTCACGCCGAAACGGTGTTCCGTCGGCTGCAATCAGGCCGGGGTCCCTGAGAGTCGCTCGGAAAGGCCCAATATGATGAAACAAATGGCGGCCAGCAGCGCACTATAGAGGAAGCGGTCGATGTACTTCCATTTCTGAGGTGGCTGATTCCTGCGAAACAGAAAACGAAAAGGAACAAAGAAATCCGCAGCGTGTTCACGCCAGCTCGGATGTGGTTTGTGAAAGCTGTCGTTGAGTTTAATGCCGCTGTGGATGAGAATCACGATGGCTCCTAGTAAGACGATGCCGGCGATGCTAGGCGCTGTTTCTAGGAAAAACACTGCAATCCAGTCCACGGGCGGCAGTCCGATCTAGTCAACTCATTCCGGTTCGCGCTAAGGCATCGCTCACAGCGACCAATAGTGGGAAGGAGAAGCTGAAGGCAACGAGCAAGCGATGGATCATTTAGGGACTCCCAATTGGCTCTGCCGTTCGAGAAGGCCGTCGTAGTGACCGTCCTGCAATTGACCAACGACAACCGATTGGTCGAGCTTAAGGACCGAAAGCAGCTTCTGTAAGGTCGCACCGTAGGCAGGGTCGCGGGCGTCGACACTTACCGTGACATCGGTTGTGGGCCCTTGTTCGCCCCATTCGAGGATAAACCGCGTGCCGTCGCGCAGTTCCAGGAGGACGTACTGGACCCACCCGAGACCGTCCTCTTCGATGCGGTCCGGCTCGAAACCGTATATTGACACCAACTCCGCCATCGTCGCCCGGATGGCGGCGACGCTACGGAAAGGCCCTGGCGCCCAGTCGTCGGCGATGATCTGTTTGAATCCTGTCACTGCTCCTCGCCGTGGCTTTGCCCTCTATCCGCACAGAGAACGCATAACCCCTGAGCTGAGAAAGAGTATCGCCGAGACCGCGTTTTGGCGCCAGAGGCGGCCGTGCGGCGATGCCGCGAAGCGTCGTGGCGCGGCCTTTTCTGACCCCTTGGTCAACTTTGCCGTCTGCGACGCTTTGGCGCCGGTTTGCGGCGTTTGGACAATTGACGCAGTGCAGCATGGTGCTAGTATCGCGCCTCTTTCGGCGCCCCGGCCTTGGGGCGCCGTTCCGTCAACCGGGGTGACGGCGGACCGGTCCGGTCCCGCGGCACCCGAAGCGTTTTAAGGAGCAGCCTCATGAATGCCGCCCGCCCGGCCCTCCGGCCTGGGAACCCTTGCTTTTCCTCGGGACCCTGCGCGAAGCGCCCGGGTTGGTCCCTGAGCGGTCTGAGCGAGGCGTCCCTGGGCCGATCTCACCGGGCCAAGGTGGGCAAGGCCAAGCTGGCCGAGGTGATCGAGCGCTCCAAGGCGCTGCTGGGGCTGCCGGCGGACTACCGCCTGGGCATCGTCCCGGCCTCCGACACCGGCGCGGTGGAACTGGCGATGTGGTCGCTGCTGGGCCCGCGCGGCGTCGACGTGCTGGCCTGGGAAAGCTTCGGCAAGGGCTGGGCGACCGACGCCCAGAAGCAGCTGAAGCTGGACGACCTGCGCATCCTGGAGGCGCCCTACGGCGCGCTGCCGGACCTCGACCAGGTGGACAGCGACCGCGACGTGGTCTTTACCTGGAACGGCACCACCTCGGGCGTGAAAGTGCCCGACGGCATCTGGATCGCCGACGACCGCGCGGGGCTGACCCTCTGCGATGCCACCTCGGCGGCCTTTGCCATGGAGCTGCCGGCGGCCAAGCTCGACGTCATCACCTGGTCCTGGCAGAAGGTGCTGGGCGGGGAGGCGGCCCACGGCATGCTGGCCCTCAGCCCCCGCGCGGTGGAGCGGCTGGAAAGCTTCACCCCCGACCGGCCGCTGCCGAAGATCTTCCGCCTCACCAAGGGCGGCAAGCTGATCGAAGGCATCTTCAAGGGCGAGACCATCAACACCCCCTCCATGCTGGCGGTGGAAGACGCCCTGGACGGCCTGAAGTGGGCCGAGGAGATCGGCGGCCTGCCGGCGCTCATCGCCCGCTCCCAGGCCAACCTGCAGGCGGTCGAGGACTGGGTCGCCCGCTCCGACTGGGCCGACTTCCTGGCGGCGCGCCCAGAGATCCGCTCCTCCACCTCCATCTGCCTCAAGATCGTCGACCCCTGGTTCCTGGCGCTGGACGGCGACGGCCAGTCCGCCGCGGCCAAGCGCATCGCCGCGCTGCTGGAGGACGAGGGCATCGCCTTCGACATCGGCGGCTACCGCGACGCGCCGGTGGGCCTGCGCCTCTGGGGCGGCTCCACCGTGGAGTCCGCGGACATGGCCGCGCTGCTGCCCTGGCTCGACTGGGCCTACGGCCTGGTGAAATCGGAGAAAGCGGCGGCCTGACCGGCATCCAGCCCTACATCTAGAGACATCATCCGGCCCCGCGCAGACGCCGCGGCGCCGAGGACAAGGGACATCGCTATGCCCAAGGTTTTGATTTCGGACAAACTGAGCGAGCGCGCGGCGGAGATCTTCCGCGAGCGTGGGCTTGAAGTGGACGTGAAGACCGGTATGACGCCGGAAGAACTGAAGACCGTCATCGGCCAGTACGACGGCCTTGCCATCCGCTCCGCCACCAAGGTCACCGGGGAGATCATCGCCGCGGCCGACAACCTGAAGGTCGTCGGCCGTGCCGGCATCGGCGTCGACAACGTCGACATTCCCGCCGCCACCGGGCGCGGCATCGTGGTGATGAACACGCCGCACGGCAACTCCATCACCACCGCCGAGCATACCATTGCGATGATGTTCGCGCTGGCCCGCCAGATCCCCGCCGCCGACCGTTCGACCCAGGCCGGCAAGTGGGAGAAGTCGCGCTTCATGGGCACCGAGCTGACCGGCAAGGTGCTGGGGGTCATCGGCTGCGGCAACATCGGCTCCATCGTGGTCGAGCGGGCCCAGGGCCTGCGCATGCG
>NZ_JANQKD010000131.1 GCF_028281305.1 Pelagibius sp.
GGCGTGGATGTCCACCGGAATGCCGCGCCCGTTGTCGGAGACGGTCACCGAGCCGTCGCCGTTCAGGGTCACCGTCCCCGTACCTCAGTGGCCGGCCAACGCCCCGTCGATGGCGTTGTCGACCACCTCGTAGACCATGTGGTGCAGGCCGGAGCCGTCGTCGGTGTCGCCGATGTACATGCCCGGGCGCTTGCGCACGGCCTCCAGGCCCCGCAGGACCTTGATGGACTCGGCTCCGTAGTCCACATCGCCGGAGTCGACTTGACTGGGTGTCGGCGCGGAGAGGCTGGAAGGATCGTCGCTGGTACTCATAGGTTCCTATATCTCGTTGCCCGGCATCTCGTTGGCCGGAATCTCGTTGCCCGGCATCTCATTGGCAGGACAGGCCACCGGCGGGATGGATCGTCCCCTCCGCGATGGCGAAGAACTGCGCCCGGCCTTGCAGGGACTCGAAATCGGCCACATCCGTGCCGGTGAGCCAGGCTTGGGCCCCCAGGTCCAGGATCTCGCCATAAAGGGCGGCGCGGCGGGCGCCGTCGAGGTGGGCGGCCACCTCGTCGAGCAGCAGCAGCGGCGGCGCCCCCCGTTCCAGGGTCAGCAGGCGCGCGTGCGCCAGCAAAACGGCGATCAACAGGGCTTTCTGCTCGCCGGTCGAGCAGAGCGCCGCGGCCACGCCCTTGTCGGCATGCTCCGCCGCCAGATCGCTGCGGTGCGGTCCGATAGCGGCGCCGCCGGCTTCCGCGTCCTGGCTGCGGCTCTCCGCCAGCCCTGCGCGCAGGCGGTCCTCCACGGTCAAAGCCGGCTGGCCCTCGGCCAGCCAGCCCTCCACCGTGCCGTCAAGCGCGAGGCGGGCCTTGGGAAAGGGCCCTTCGCCGGCGTCGCAGGCGTGCTGCAGGCGTTCCACCATGGCCAGACGCGCATCGGCGATGGCAATGCCGTGGCGCGCCATGGAGTCTTCCAGGGCTTCGAGCCAGGCGCGGTCGCCGCGCCCGCTCTTCAGCAGACGCGCGCGCTCCCGCAGGCTGTGTTCGTAGGCATTGCTGCGTGCCGCATGTTCGGGATCGTAGCCGTAGACCAGGCGGTCGAGAAACCGCCGCCGGCCGCCGGCGCCTTCGCGGAACAGGCCGTCCATCTGCGGGGTCAGCCAGACCATCGACACGACTTCGGCCAGGGCCTGCTGCCCGCGCGCCGCAACGCCGTCGACCTTGATCAGGCGGCGCTCCCGCCCGTTGCCGCCGCCGCTGGCGGGGTCGCGCCCGCTGCCGAGATCGCGGGGACCTTCCGGCGTCATCACACTGGCCGCCACCGCCCAGGGCGCAGCCTCCCGATCGGCTTCCTCCTGCTGCCGGCTCACCCTGTCCACCTCACCCAGCTTGGCGCCGCGCAGGCCGCGCCCGGGCGCCAGAAAGGAAATCGCCTCGAGGAGATTTGTCTTGCCGGCGCCATTGGGCCCGGTCAGCACCACCGGCAAAGCGGCGGGAGCGCCAGCCGGGGCGCTGGCCGAAGGGGGCGCAAGCTCCAGTTCCGCGCGCGCGTAGCTGCGGAACTGGTGCACCAGCAGCCGCTGGATCCACAGCCCGGCTGCCGATCGCTCCGGTGACACGGCGGGCGGCCCCGCAGCACCAAAGGTGGCCGGTGTCAGCAAGGGCGGGCCACACCGCTGTGGCCCCACAGCGCCAGAAGAGATGGCAGCAGACGAGATGGCGGCAGACGAGATGGCGGCAGCAGGCGCGCCATTACACCCTCATCGGCATCAGCACGTAGAGCGCGCTGGGATCGGCCACCTCGCGCACGATGGTGGGAGAGGCCGGGTCCGCCATGGTGAACTGCGCCGCGTCGCCCTCGATCTGTTGGGCAATATCCAGCAGGTAGCGGGAATTGAAGCCTATCTCGATGCCCAGACCGTCGTAGTCGATCTCCAGTTCCTCCACCGCGGTGCCGTTCTCCGGCGAATTGGCGGACAGTGTCAGCGCACCCTTGTCCACCGCCAGCTTCACCGCGCGGCTTTTCTCGCTGGAGATGGTGGAAACCCGGTCGACGGCCTCGGCGAAGGTCTTGCAGTCGACCTCTAGGACCTTGTCGTTGCCCGAGGGAATCACCCGCTCGTAGTCCGGGAAGGTGCCGTCGATCAACTTCGAGGTCAGTATCGTGGGGCCGAAGGCGAAGCGGATCTTGGTTTCGGAGAGCGCGAGCTCCACCGGATCGTCGATCCCTTCGACAAGACGGCGCAGCTCCCCGACGGTCTTGCGCGGCACGATCACGCCGGGCATGCCCTTGGCGGCGTCCGGCAGCGGCATCTCGACCCGCGCCAGGCGGTGGCCGTCCGTGGCGACCGCACGCAGCACCGAGAGCTCGTTGCTGGCCGTGGCATGGAGATAGATGCCGTTCAGGTAATAGCGCGTCTCCTCCGTGGAGATCGCAAAGCGGGTCCTGTCGATCAGCGTTTTCAGCTCGCTGGCCTGCAGGGTAAAGCTTTGCGGCAGATCGTCTGCCGAGGTGGCAGGAAAATCTTCCCGCGGCAGGGTCGCCAGCGTAAAGACCGACCGCCCGGCCTGCAGGGTGAGGCGGGCGTCGTCGCCACCGGCCTCAATGGACACCTGAGAGCCTTCCGGCAGCTTGCGCACGATGTCGTAGAGGGTGTGCGCCGGCGCCGTCGTCGCCCCGGGCTGGGACACCTCCGCCGCCAGTTTGTCGACCACCGTCAAATCCATGTCGGTAGCGGTCAGCGACAGCGCCGAGCCCTCTGCCTCAATCAGAACGTTTGAGAGGATGGGAATGGTATTGCGGCGCTCGACGACGCTCTGGACGTGCGTCAGCGACTTCAGGAGCGCGGCGCGTTCGATGGTCAGCTTCATGGTGCGATTGCTAGGCCTTTAGGCGTTGTTGTCGTGGCAGGCGTTGTGGTGGCAGACGTTGATGGTGGTCGTGGTATCGGTGCTTCTTGCAGCTGCTGTACTGGCCTTAGATGTGGAGCCGGTGGAGCCGGGCTCGCGCGGCCTGTTCCCTCGCCGGGCGCCGGCGTGAGGCGCCTCCGAAAACACGAGGAATTCAAACCCATCAGCACCGCTTGCGGAGGCCGGAAATCCGCCCCCGCGATGCGGTCGGGGAGTATACCACGGACCGCAGAAAACGTAAGCTTTAAGCGCAGTTGGGGGGTCTTGCCCGCCCGGTCAAGAGGAACCGGCGGCAGCGGGCGCTAAACGACTCTTTTGGCTGGCTTTTCCACCCCGGTCCGGACCCGACCCCGGGCCCGGCTCAGGCGTGACCCGGGGACCGGAGCGGCCCCTCAGGCCTCCAGCATGCGGCGCAGCAACTCGACGTCCTCGGCAAAGCCGGAGTCGGTTGCTTTCAGTTCCTCCACCTTGCGCACGGCGTGCATCACCGTGGTGTGGTCGCGGCCGCCGAACTTGCGGCCGATTTCCGGCAGCGAGCGGGAGGTGAGTTGCTTGGAGAGATACATGGCGACCTGCCGCGGCCGCGCCACGGCGCGGGCCCGGCGGGCGGAATGCATGTCGGCGACGCGCACGTTGAAGTGGGCGGAGACGCGCTTCTGGATTTCCTCGATGGTGACCCGGCGGTCATTGGCGCGCAGCAGGTCGTGCAGTACCTCCTGGGTGGTCTCCAGGGTGATCGGCCGGCCCACCAGGGTGCCGTGCGCGACGATGCGGTTCAGCGCCCCCTCCAGTTCGCGGACGTTGGAGGTGATCTTGTGGGCGAGGAACTCCAGCACCTTGACCGGAATCTCGGTCGTGCTCTGCTCGGCCTTGGCCTGCAGGATACCAAGGCGCAGTTCGTAGGTGGTGGGATGGATGTCGGCAACCAGCCCCCAGCCCAGGCGCGAACGCATGCGCTCCTCGACACCTTCGAGATCGCTCGGACTCTTGTCGGCGGAGATGATGACCTGGCGGTTCTGATCGACCAGCGCATTGAAGGTATGAAAGAACTCTTCCTGCGTCGCCTCGCGGCCGCCGATGAACTGCACATCGTCGATCATCAGCACGTCGACGGAACGGAACTGTTCCTTGAAGGCCATGGTGTCCTTCGTGCGCAGCGCGCGCACGAACTGGTACATGAACTTTTCAGCCGAAAGATAGATGATGCGTCGTTCGGGTTGCTGCTTCTTGATGTGCAGTCCGATGGCATGCATCAGATGTGTCTTGCCGAGCCCGACACCGCCATAAAGGAACAGGGGATTGAACGGTGCAGTCGGCGCTTCGGCAACGCGGCGCGCTGCGGCGTAGGCAAGCTCGTTCGGTTTGCCGACGACAAAGTGTTCGAATGTGAGACGCGGATCGAGCGAAGCGGAGATGCTTTCGCGCCCACCACCGCCGCCTTTCGACGAAGACGACTGAGGTGCGCGCTTCGCACCGTTGGTCACGCCGCCACCGCTCGCCTTAGGCACAACAACCTCCCTGATCTCCTGCTCACAATTGCCAAGCAGCGCGTCACCGGCACCGGGTTTGGGAGAGGGGCGTGATGGCGGTTGCACCACGATTTCGATTCCTGCGATGGAGGGATCTTCTTCCGTCCACAGCGCATCAAGCCGCGCTGCGTAGTTGCTGGCAACCCAGTCGCGCATGAATCGCGTCGGCACTGCCAGACGAAGTTTGCCGTTTCGCGCACCCGCAAGAGTCAGCGGCGTGAGCCATGATCGGTAAGCGGCTTCCCCCACTTCCGCGCGCAACTTGCCGCGCACGCGCGCCCATTGTTCAATGACAGTCGCCTCGCCGTCACCAGAACCCATTTAGCATACCCCCCAAAAAGCGTCCTGCCCCTTCGTCCTGACGTCCACCCCCATGCTGCACCGAGAGGTATTGCGGCGACAAAGCACAAGCATCGTCCATGACGTGGTCAGCAACCTCGTTCGCTTTTAGTTGTCCAAGGTATCGGCTTGAAAGCGGCCCCAAGAGCCAGGCGGGTCGGAAAAAAACAATGTGATCCTAGAGAGACATCTACCCCTCGCCGCACCCGCAGCTTCCTTAATATTTGATTGTGGGAATTACTTACTAGGTGCGGATTTTTATTTTGCTTTTTCCAATTTTTTCTTACTCAGAACCCCCAAGCGCGATGCAGTTAATGTACGCGCAAAGACTTCGGGTGACAAGCGGATCGAATGGAGAACGACACTTTTTTTACGGCCAGGGCGCATCTGCAACACTGCGAAATCGGCGTTGCGAAACCGACACTGGGAACACGCCGCTTTTCTCTGCAACGAACCGGTGAGTTGACTCCGCCGCACACGCTTCGCGCCGGAAGGAGTCACCCCCGGCACAACGATCACGGCAGAACAATCATCGTACGAGGATGACGCACAGACGAACACCGCGCCCCCCGGCAGAGGGGCGCGGTGCTGTTCCGGAAGGCCGGCGTGTTGCCGGCCCCGACTGCGATCAGCCGATCGCTTTGACCCTGGCGGAGAGACGCGACAGCTTGCGCGCAACGGTGTTCTTATGCAGAACGCCGCCGCGAATACCGCGCTGCATTTCCGGCTGCGCCGCGCGCAATGCCGTCTGCGCCGCGTCCTTGTCGCCGCTGGCGATTGCCGCTTCGACAGCCTTCACGTGGGTGCGAATGCGGCTGACGCGCCGACGGTTGATTTCCGTGCGGCGGGCGTTGCGGCGGATCCGCTTCTTGGCCGACTTGTGGTGTGCCATAGCTTAGAATTTCGTGCTCAGTCTGCGAGAAAGGCGGGGTTATAGCCCCCGCCCTCCGGCGCGTCAAGCAGCGTGATTCGGCGGGCCCGGGGGGCGCCCACAGAGGCCCGTAGGCCTCTCCAGGCCATGGATTTCCGGTGCTTTCCCAGGCGCCTTCCCCAGCACCTTCCCCGGCACCTTGCCCGGCAGCGGCCTTACCGGTTCTTCCAGTCCGGCTTGCGCTTCTCGGCGAAGGCGGCCATGCCTTCCTTCTGGTCCTCCAGGGCGAAGGTCGCATGGAACAGCCGGCGCTCGAACTTCACGCCCTCGGCCAGGGTGGTCTCATAGGCGCGGTTCACCGCTTCCTTGGCCATCAGGACCACGGGCCGCGAGAGCCCGGCGATCTTGCGCGCGGTCTTCATCGCCTCCTCCTGCAACTCGGCCGCCGGAACGACCCGCGCCACCAGCCCGGCGCGCTCGGCTTCCTCGGCATCCATCATGCGTCCGGTCAGGCAGAGCTCCATCGCCTTCGACTTTCCGACGAAGCGCGTCAGGCGCTGGGTGCCGCCGGAGCCGGGAATGGTGCCGATGGTGATCTCCGGCTGGCCGAACTTCGCGCTGTCGGCGGCGATGATGAAGTCGCACATCATGGCGATCTCGCAACCGCCGCCCAGAGCAAAGCCCGCAACGGCCGCGATCACCGGCTTGCGCGTCTGGGAGAGCCGCTCCCACCCCTCGGTAATGAAGTCTTCAGCATGAACCTGCTGAAAGGACTTGTCCTTCATCTCCTTGATGTCGGCGCCGGCGGCGAAGGCCTTTTCCGAACCGGTGACCAGAATGCAGCCGATCGCATCGTCGCTTTCCAGATCGTCCAGCGCGGCGCCGAGATCGTCGATCAGGGCGGCGCAAAGCGCGTTGAGGGCCTTTGGCCGATTGAGGGTGATCACCCCGACGCCATCGTGCTTCTCCAGGATGATGTTCTCATAGGTCATCGACCGGGTTCCTTTCTGGAAGGGTTGCGACGCAAATTGCTCAAGGACAGGGAAGCTTCGGCAAACGGACGGCGGCGGACCATGCTGCTGCGGAAACCAGACTATTGCGGAAAACAGACTACTGCGGGAAGAGGCGGAACTTTACCGTGACGACGCCCGGTGCTTCGGTTGCCGAGAGCTGCAGGCGCTCGCCCTCGCGCAGGTACCCGCCGCGGTCCGGCTTCCAACCCAGTTCGGGCAGGGTGGACTCATAGAAGCTGCGCACTTCCTGCCAGGTGAGCGGACCCGTTGCGAAAGCCTCGACGATGCGCCCGCCCGGCTTGTCGAACACCAGTCCGTCTTCAGGGCGCTCGGTCAGCCCGGGCATCAGCGGCAGGTCGGCAACGCCGGCGACATAGCGCGCCGGTGCCTGCGCGAAAGCCGGCAATGACGGAACCGCCGTGGCGGCGATCAGAAAAGCGGAGACAAGAACCGGAAGCAGCGAAGGCATGCGCCTGTCTACCTTAGCGCCGGCAAGGGGCGCAATAGCGCCGGAGCGGATCACCAGGCGCCATGGCCTTCGCATCTGCAGCGCGGACGACAGCCCTAGCGCTGGCAGCACGGGCAATAGAAGGTCGAGCGGCCGCTCTGGACGATGCGCCGGATCTTGCCTTCGCATTGGAGACAGGCTTCCCCCTCGCGCCCATAGACCGCCCACTCATGCTGAAAGTAGCCGAGCTCGCCGTCGGCCTGTACGTAGTCGCGCAGCGAGGAGCCGCCGGCATCGATCGCGCGCTGCAGAACCCGGCGGACCGCCGCCGCCAGGCGTTCGGCCCGCCCGCCCTGTACCGTGTAGGCTTGGCGGCGCGGCGACAGGCCGGCGAAGAACAGCGCCTCGCAGACATATATATTGCCGAGCCCGGCCACCACGCTCTGGTCCAGCAGGGCCGCCTTGATGGGGCTGCGCTTGCCCTTCAGGGCGGCAGCCAGGGCCGGACCGTTGAAATCGTTGCCCAAGGGTTCGGGCCCCAGCGCCTTCAGCAGGGGATGGCTGTCCGCAGCCTCGGCATCGAAAAGGTCCATGATGCCGAAGCGCCGGGCATCGTTGTAGCGGACCTCCGTGCCCTCGTCGGTGACGAAGACCACGTGATCGTGCCGATCGAGCGCCGGGGCCGGGGCATCGCCGCATTCATGGATCGTCATGCGCCCGGACATGCCGAGATGGCAGAGCAGGACCTGGCCGTCGTCGAGATGCATCAGCATATACTTCGCCCGCCTGAGGATATGATCGACCCGGCGGCCGGTCAGCCGTTCGGCGAAGCCCGCGGGGAAGGGAAACCGCAGGTCCGCGCGCCGCTGGTCGACCCGTGCCAGCAGGCGCCCTTCCAGGCGCGGGCGCAGGCCGCGCACCACGGTCTCGACTTCCGGCAATTCAGGCATGAAGGTGAGGGTCCAGAGGGGGTACCGCTTGCAATGGCTGTAACGAAGGGCAGCAACGAGAGCTGTGACGAAGTGACCCTTGTGCGGGCCGGTGCCCAGAGTAGCGTGATCGGATCGCGCGCGCTATGGTCCGCGCAATGAGCCCAGGCACCACCGCAGACAAGACAGGCAGGGACGACAACGCCGCTTCCGACCCCGAGGGGGAGCGCGCGCACTTCGGCTATCGCGACGTCGCGGCGGCGGAAAAGGCCCCTCTGGTGCAAGGTCTCTTCCAGTCCGTGGCCGGACGCTACGACCTGATGAACGACCTGATGTCCGGCGGCATCCATCGGCTCTGGAAGTCGACGATGATCGACTGGCTCGATCCGCGGCCCGGCCTGCGCCTGCTGGACACGGCCGGGGGAACCGGCGACATCGCGCTGCGCGTCTGGGAGCGCCTGGGCGCACGCGGGCAAGAGAACGGCACCCAAGAGAGCGCCGCCCCCGATGAGTCCTCGGGCCAGGACGGCAGCCGCATCACGGTCTGCGATCTGACACCGGAAATGCTGGCGGTGGGACGCGACCGCGCCCTGGACCGCGGCATCCTGGACGGCATTGCGTGGATCTGCGGCGATGCCGAGCGCCTGCCGCTGCCGGACTCCTCCGTCAATGCCTACACCATCGCCTTCGGACTGAGAAACGTCACCCATATCGACAAAGCCCTGCGCGAGGCGCGGCGGGTCTTGAAACCGGGCGGACGCTTTCTCTGCCTGGAGTTCAGCCGTGTCGTCGTGCCGCTCTTCGGCGACCTCTACGACCGCTATTCCTTCAAGGTCCTGCCGGCCATGGGGGCGGCGGTTGCCGGCGACCGCGACGCCTACGTTTATCTGGCCGAGTCGATCCGCCGCTTTCCGCCGCAGGAAGACCTCGCCGCCATGATGGCGGAGGCCGGTCTGAGCCAGGTTCGCTTCCGAAACCTTTCGGGCGGCATCGCCGCGCTGCACTCCGGCTGGCGAATCTAGCGCGATGCTGCGAACCATCCGGTCCCTTCTGCGCTTTCAGCGCATCGTCCGCACGCTGGCGCGCCATGACGCCCTGGCGCCGCTGGAGGAGACCGGCATCGCCCCCGGTGCGGTCTGGGTCGCACGGCGCCTGTCGCGCCGCGCGGCGGAAGGACGGCCGGGCCAGAAGCTGGCACGGGCGCTGGTGGAACTGGGGCCCAGCTTCATCAAGCTGGGCCAGATGCTGTCGACCCGCGCCGATCTGGTCGGCGACCAGGTGGCGCAGGACCTGGCCGACCTGCAGGACCGCCTGGCACCCTTCGATGCGGCCCTGGCCCGCCAGGCCATTGAGGAGGAGTTCGACAAACCGCCCGAAGCGCTCTTCGCCAAGTTCGACGACGTCCCGGTCTCCGCCGCCTCCATCGCCCAGGTCCACCTCGCCACCGTGCGAGAACCCGCCGCAGCCCCTGACGGCGATGGCGACAGCGGAGCGCAGGGCGGCGCGGCAGAGTCTCTGATGGAGCGACCGGTCGCCGTGAAGATCCTGCGCCCGGGCATCGAGAAAGCCTTCGAGCGCGACCTGGAGTTCCTCTACTGGGTGGCGGAATGGGCGCTGCGCGCGCAGCCCAAGCTGCAGCGCTTCAAACCCATTGACGTGGTCCAGGTCTTCGAGACCACGGTGCGGCTGGAGATGGATCTGCGCATGGAGGGGGCGGCGGCCTCGGAACTGGCGGAGAACTTCGCGGACGACCCGACCTACACCGTCCCGGCCATCGACTGGCAGCGCTCCTCCCGCCGGGTGCTTACCATGTCGCGGGTCAGCGGCATTCCCATGGACGACCGTGACGCCCTCCTGACCGCCGGCCACGACCTGCAGGAGGTTCTGACCAAGGCGGCCGCGGTGTTCTTCAACCAGGTCTTCCGCGACGGCTTCTTTCACGGCGACCAGCACCCCGGCAACATGTTCGTCAACGCCGACGGCAACATCCTGGCGGTGGACTTCGGCATCATGGGCCGCCTGGATTGGCGCACCCGCCGCCATCTGGCCGACATGCTGATCGCGACCCTGGAGGGCGACTACCAACGGCTGGCCGAGGTCTACATGGAGGCCGGCTACCTGCCGCAGCGCCACGCCCTCGACATCTTCGCGCAGGCGCTGCGCTCCGTCTGCGAGCCGATCGCCGGGCGGCCGCTGAACGAAATCTCCTTTGCCCGCCTGCTGGCCCAATTGCTGCGGCTGACCGAGTCCTTCGATCTGCCGGTGCAACCTCAATTGCTGCTGCTGCAGAAGAACATGCTGATGGCTGAGGGCGTCAGCCGCAGCCTCGACCCCTCGCTCAACATCTGGACCCTGGCGCAGCCGCTGATCGATGCCTGGATGCGGGAAAACCGCGGGCCGGAGGCGCGCCTGCGCGAGACCGTCGACGATGTCCTCCACACCCTGCAGCGCCTCCCGACCCTGGCCGACAACCTGGACCGGGCGACCGAGGAGCTGGCGGCCGGGCGAATCGGCCTGCACCCCGATACCCTGCAGCGGATCTCCCAGCGCCAGGCCAGCGGACTTGCCCGCTGGGCCCTGGCAGCGGCCCTGGCGGCCCTGGTTTTGGCAGCCGTGGCGGCGTTTTAGCAGTCTTCTCGACCGCAGTTGCCTCTCTCGAAACCGGATGCCTTTGACCTTCTCGTCAGCGCACATCACTGCACCCGGAAAAGGTCTCCATCATCAAAGCCCACCGTCACGGCTTTGGCCTTTGCCAAAAAACTGCGCCGACCGGCATCGGATGCGAGGAAGGCCTTCAGCGCCTCGACCACTTCTTGGCGGAAACCGTCCCAATCCTCTGCACCTGTCGACGTCCGGTCCACGGGAAAGTAGCGCTCAGAAGGCGAGAATGCCTCGTCGCAGGCCCAGTCATCGTCGTCCGGATCGAAACGCTTTGCCCCCGTCAGATAGGCACAATAGCCCCCCTCCGTTTCGAAAAGGCCCAGGTTGAACGCGATTACGGTTGTCGGTGGGCGTTCGGCCTCCACCACGCGGCCCAACCACGCCTTAAGCCCTTTCAAATCCACAATCCCTTGTATTGAAACCTGAATCTCCGCCGGAGACGCTGCCAACACTGTAGTGAAGCAGTGCATAGCTTGCCATCATCGTCGCGAACGCATACCTTATCTACGACTTGAAACCGTGAAATCTGGGAAAACCGACGTGTTGACCGGAAAACGGATCCTTCTCATCGTTTCCGGCGGGATTGCCGCCTACAAATCCCTGGAGCTGATCCGCCGCCTGCGGGAGCGCGGGGCCGCGGTGCGCTGTATTCTCACCAAGGCCGGTGCGGAATTCGTGACGCCGCTGTCGCTCTCGGCGCTCACCGAGGACAAGGTCTACGGCGAACTCTTTTCGCTGACCGACGAGGCGGAGATGGGCCACATCCAGCTCTCGCGGGACGCCGACCTGCTGGTGGTGGCGCCGGCCTCCGCCGACCTGCTGGCCAAGATGACCCAGGGCCGCGCCGACGACCTCGCCTCCACGGCGCTGCTCGCCACCGACAAGGCGGTGCTCGTCGCCCCGGCGATGAACGTGCGCATGTGGGAGCACGCGGCGACCCAGGCCAACCTCGCCCTCCTGAAAGAGCGCGGCGTGCTGAGCGTCGGCCCCAACGAGGGCGACATGGCCTGCGGCGAATACGGCTTCGGGCGCATGGCCGAGCCGATGGAGATCCTGGCCGCCATCGAAGCGGCGCTGCAGGCACAGTCCGGCAAGGGACCGCTGGAAGGCCTGCGCGCCCTGGTCACCAGCGGACCGACCCACGAGCCCATCGACCCGGTGCGCTACATCGCCAACCGCTCCTCCGGCCGCCAGGGCCATGCCATCGCCGCCGCCCTGGCCGCGCAGGGGGCGGAGACCACCCTGGTTTCCGGACCCAGCCGACTGCCGGATCCGCCGGGGCTGAAGACCCTGCACGTGGAAACCGCCGCAGAGATGCTGGCCGCCTGCCAGAGCGCGCTGCCGGCGGAAATCGCCGTCTGTGCCGCCGCCGTGGCCGACTGGCGCGCCGCCGTCCCGGCCCAGCAGAAGATCAAGAAAAACGGGGCGCCGGCGAAGCTGGAACTGGCCGCCAATCCGGACATCCTGGCCGCGCTTTCCAAGGCCGGCAGCACCCGCCCGAGCCTGGTCATCGGCTTCGCCGCGGAGACCGAAAACATCGTCGCCCAGGCGCAGGAAAAGCTGGCCCGCAAGGGCTGCGACTGGATCCTCGCCAACGACGTGGCGCCGGAGAGCGGCACCTTCGGCGGCGACCACAACCAGATCCATCTGATCCGCGCCGAGGGCGTGGAGACCTGGCCGCAGATGACCAAGGCGGAGGTGGCGACCCGCCTCTGCCGCGAAATCGCCTCGACCCTTGGACGCCCCTAGACCGCTGAACCTTAGGACATCCCGAAGACCCGCATGACTGCCACTGCCCCGACACACGACCCGACACCGGCTCCTGCCGACACTCTCGCCGAAAATGCCGCCCTCGCGGTCTCCGTCAGACAACTGGACCATGCCGCCGATCTGCCGCTGCCGGCCTACGCCACGGTCGATTCCGCCGGCATGGACCTGCTGGCCGCGGTCGCCGAGGACGTGGTGCTGGCCCCGGGCGAGCGCCGCCTGATCCCCACCGGCCTCGCCATCGCCCTGCCGCCGGGCAGCGAGGCGCAGGTGCGCCCGCGCTCCGGCCTCGCGCTCAAGCACGGGCTGACGGTGCTGAACGCGCCGGGCACCGTCGATGCGGACTATCGCGGCGAGGTCGGCGTGGTGCTGATCAACCTGGGTCAGGAGCCCTTCACCATCACCCGCGGCAGCCGCATCGCCCAGATGGTGGTGGCGCGCTATGCCCGCGTCGCCTGGCGCCCGGTGACCGATCTGGAAGAGAGCGCCCGCGGCAGCGGCGGCTTCGGCTCCACGGGCATTGCCGGCGGTCAAGCGGCCGCCAAGGCCCCTTAAGGAGCGGGGGCGCCGATGCTGAGGCTGTCGAAGAAGCTGCTTTTCGCCATCGAGGCGGTCGTCGACATCGCCTATCACGCCGGCTCCGGCCCGGTGCGCTCCACCGACATCTCGCGCCGCCAGGGCATTCCGCGCCGCTACCTGGAGCAGGTGCTGCAGCAGCTCGTCCATCACGGCATCCTCGCCGGCCAGCGCGGCCCCAAGGGCGGCTACCGCCTGGCCCGGGAGCGGCGGCGGATCTCGGTCGGCGAGATCATCCGCATCGTCCGCAAGCTGGAGGGCACCATCGACCCGGCCAGCGAGCCCGACGGCTCGGAGATTGGAGTCAAGATCGTCCGGCCGATCTGGATCGAGATGCAGCTGCAGATGATGGAGCGCCTCGACAACATCAGCATCGAGCAACTCTGCGAAAGGGCGCGCGAACGCGGCATCGTCAGCGAGGCCAAGAACGTGCCCGACTTCAGCATCTGACCCTTTCTCCCAACCGCCGCCGCTGAAAGACAGCCATGGAAGCAAGGAAGCGCACGACGCCGGAGGCCGGCGCGCAAAGTCCCGCCGAACCGCTGGCCGGGGAAGGCTGCGAGTTCCGCGGGCGCATCTACGATTCGATCCTGGAGACCATCGGCGCCACGCCTCTGATCCGCGTTGCCAAGCTGGCCGAGGCGCACGGCGCCGTGGCCGAGGTGGCGGGCAAGTGCGAGTTCTTCAACCCGCTGAACTCGGTGAAGGACCGCATCGGCCTTTCCATGGTGGAAGCGCTGGAAGCCGACGGCCGCCTCAACGCTGAGGGGGGGCCCGAGGGGGTCATCGTGGAGCCGACCAGCGGCAACACCGGCATTGCGCTTGCCTTCGTCTGCGCCGCCAAGGGCTACCGCCTGATCCTCACCATGCCGGAGACCATGTCGGTGGAGCGGCGCAAGATGCTGCGGCTGCTGGGGGCGGAACTGGTGCTGACCGACGGCAGCCTGGGCATGAACGGCGCCGTCGCCAAGGCCGAGGAGATCCTGGCCAAGAACCCCGGCGCGGTGATGCCCCAGCAGTTCAACAACCCGGCCAATCCCGACGCCCACTACCGCACCACGGCGGAGGAGATCTGGCGCGATACCGGGGGCCAAGTCGACGTGGTGGTCTCCGCCGTCGGCACCGGCGGCACCCTGACCGGCGTCGGCGCCGCCCTGAAGGCGCGCAAGGAGAGCCTGCAGATCGTCGCTGTCGAGCCGGAGGACAGCCCCGTGCTCTCCGGCGGCGCCCCCGGACCCCACAAGATCCAGGGTATCGGCGCCGGCTTCATCCCCGGCAACCTGAAGACCGACCTGATCGACGAGGTAATCCGCATCGGCAACGACACGGCCTTTCGCCTGGCACGGGAGGCCGCGGCCCTGGAGGGCCTGCCGGTGGGCATCTCCTCCGGCGCTGCCCTGGCCGCCGCCCTGGAAGTCGGCGCCCGCCCGGAGATGAAAGGCAAGCTCATCGTCGCCATCCTCCCTTCCTTCGCCGAACGCTACCTCTCGACCGACCTCTTCGAAGGGATGTGAGGGCGTCCCCCTCACCCCGACCCTCTCCCACCAGGGGAGAGGGGGAAAACAAAGGGGCATCTGAGCAATCAGGCTGTCCTGATGAGACACCGATAAGTCGATCGCACCTTTGAAACCCTCTCCCCTGGTGGGAGAGGGTTGCGCAGGCTTGGTGAGGTTGAAGACCGAGCCTTAGCCGAAGCTGGGTGAGGGGGACCCCTTTGTCCAACGGCCTCAAGGCGCTAGACTGGACCCATGGACTTCTCAGACGATCAGATCGACCGCTACGCGCGCCACCTGGTGCTGCCGGAGATCGGCGAGGAGGGGCAGGCCAAGCTGCTGAACGCCCGGGTGCTGGTGATCGGCGCCGGCGGCCTCGGCTCGCCGCTGCTGCTCTATCTCGCCGCCGCCGGCATCGGCACCCTGGGCATCGTCGACGACGACGAGGTCGATCTCTCCAACCTGCAGCGCCAGGTGCTGCACGACACCGCCAACGTCGGCATGGCAAAGGTCGAGTCCGCGCGGCGGCGCATCGCCGAGATCAATCCCGAGGTGACGGTGGAGGCGCACTCCATGCGCCTGACCCCCGACAATGCGCTCGACCTCATCGCACGCTACGACCTGGTGGCCGACGGCTCCGACAACTTCCCGACCCGCTATCTGGCCAACGACGCCTGCTATCTGGCGAAAAAGACCCTGGTCTCCGCCGCCATCATGCGCTTCGACGGCCAGCTTTCCACCTACAAGGCCCACGAAGCGGGCGACAAGCCCTGCTACCGCTGCCTCTTCGGCCCGCAGCCGGGCGACCCGAAGGAAAGCTGCGCCGATGTGGGCGTGCTGGGGGCCTTGGCCGGCACCCTGGGCGCCCTGCAGGCCAACGAGGTGGTGAAGGAGGTGCTGGGGATCGGGCGCAGCCTCACCGGCGAACTGCTGCTTTTCGACTCGCTGGAGACCACCTTCCGCAAGGTCACCGTACCCCGCGATCCCGGCTGCGCCCTCTGCGGGTCCCAGGCCACCATCCGCGACCTCAAGACCCTGGACTACCGCACCGGCGAAGCCCTCTGCGCGGTCTAGAGGTCGGGCGCCATAAGCCCCTGGCCCCGCCTCACTCCTTCGCCAGAAAGTCGGCGAAGCTGAGCTGTTGGGCGTCCTTGTCGTCGTAGGCCTGGATGCCGCCGGGGCCGAAGAGGATGCGCTTGCCGAGGCGCGGGAAATGGCCAACGTCGAAGCCGCTGCGCTCCCCGCCCATCAGGTAGACCAGATCCTCTTCGAAAGGATTGGTCAGGTGGTGCGGCGGGCCGCCGGGGGCGGGGAAACCCATGAAGTCGCCGGCCCCGACCTCGAAAACCTCCGCGCCGATCTCCGCCCGGCCGCGCCCGGAGAGGATGTAGAGGAACTCCTCGTCGCGCTCGTGGCTGTGGTAGACGAAGCTTTCCTGCCCCGGCGGCACGCGGCCGAGGGTGAGGGAGACACGCGTCAGCCCCGCCGCGGGAGCCAGGCTCCTCAGGTAAATGTCCGACTTCGGATTGAAGGGATGGCGGATGTGGACTTCCGGCATCTCGGCAATCTCGGCGGCAGTGAGCAGGGGCTTGGCCGCAGGGGGCGCGGGGGTTTCGGCCATGGGATTGTCCTCTTTCGCTAGACCAGTGCACTGACAGCCGGGCACCTCGTTCGAGAACCAGATTCAGGCGGCCAAGGGGCGGTGTGCAGTGGCCAATATGCGGCGGGCGGTGTGCGGCAGATAGAACGCAGCAGACAGGACGAACGGCAGCGGTTCCGGCGGGCGCAGAAATAGCATAGCCTGACCGCCTTCGCAGCGCTCTTTGGCGACAAGCAGGGGCGCAGAGCCTAGGAGCCGCCCTTTGACCCGTGTTTTCCGCCGCCGCCTCGCCACCGCCCTAACGGGGTGTCTTTTCTTCGCCGCCGCCGCTACAGCCATCACCAGCCCGGCCATGGCCGCCAACGATGCCGGGCCCGCCGTGATCTATTCGGTGGGCGGCAAGTTCGACGGCTCCTTCAACGAAGCGGCCTACCGCGGCGCCGAGCGCTTCAAGGCCGACACCGGCGCCGCCTACGCCGAGTTCGAGATCAGCTCCCCGGCCCAGAGCCTGCAGGCGCTGCGCACCTTCGCCCAGCGCGGCTATTCGCCCGTCGTTGCCATCGGCTTCAATCATGCCGGCGCCCTGGCCCAGGTGGCGCCTGATTATCCGGAGACCGACTTTGCGATCATCGACATGGTGGTCGAGGCGCCCAACGTGCGCTCGGTGGTGTTCCGCGAGCAGGAGGGCTCCTACGTCGTCGGCGTGCTGGCGGCGATGGCCTCCCGGACCGGGACCCTGGGCTTCGTCGGCGGCATGGACATACCCATCATCCGCAAGTTCGCCTGCGGCTACATCCAGGGCGCGCGCAGCGCCGACCCGGAGGCGAAGGTGCTGGTCAGCATGACCGGCAACACGCCCGCCGCCTGGACCGACCCGGCGCGCGGGGCGGAACTCACCCGCTCCCAGATCGAACAGGGCGCCGACGTCATCATCCAGGCCGCGGGCGGCACCGGCATCGGCGTGCTGCAGGCCGCCGCCGACGGCGGGGCGCTGGGCATCGGCACGGACTCCAACCAGAACGCCTTGCATCCGGGCAAGGTGCTGACCTCCATGAGGAAGCGCGTCGACGTGGCGGTCTACGAGAACTTCCAGGCCGCGCGCGACGGCCGCTGGGCGCCCGGCGTGCAGGTGCTGGGCTTGGCCGAAGGCGGCCTCGACTGGGTGATCGACGACAACAACCGCAAGCTCATCACCGCGCAGATGGAAGCCGCCGCCGAAGCGGCGCAGGCAGCCATCGTCAGCGGCGCCGTCAAGGTCCACGACGCCTCGACCGAGGGCCCCTGCCCGGTGCAGTAGGGGCGGCCCCATACCGTTCGTCATACTCGGGCTTGACCCACGGCTGTCCGGTTTAGCGTTTTGGTGTTTCGGGCAGAGGCTTGTGCTGTCAGGCGTTTGAGGCAACGGCTTCAGTTCGGGACAGGCCATCGAAGGTTCAAGGGCGCAGGGCTTTGTGTGGAAGGGGTGTCACCCCCACCCCGACCCTCCCCCATCGAAGGGGGAGGGGGAAGGTATTGATGCGGGTTAGAAAATCCCCCTCCCCCCTTGATGGGGGGAGGTCGGGAGGGGGGTGAGTTGCACGCCCGCTGTTTGCCTGTATTCCACGCTGTTGCGCTAAACCGGACAGCCGTGGGGCAAGCCCTGACGTGACAGCTTAGGAGAGCGCCTTGTGGTTGCGCGCGAGGGTGGGGTCGTGGCGGTTCAGACTGTTGCCCGATACACCCGGGACGAGAAACCCTAGAACATCGTCTCCAGAACCCGGTCGGGCGGGGTGTGGCCGTCGACGAAGGTCTTGATGGAGATGATCACCTTCTCGCCCATGGCCAGGCGCCCCTCGATGGTGGCCGAGCCCATGTGG
>NZ_JANQKD010000005.1 GCF_028281305.1 Pelagibius sp.
GCCGATGGCTGCAACCTGACATTGATGACCGACAGTCTCGATGGCGCCCGCGCCGCCTTGGCATAGGCATGGGTCACGCCGGAGGGATCGACATGGCCTTTCAAGGGTTCGTAGAGGGCGCCGACGAAGCACTTCTCGTTGATCAGCGGCAGCTTCTCCTTGGCCTCGGCAATGGACACGAAGTCGTTCTCCATGCCCAGCACCCGGGCCCGGCCCTGCGCCACCTTCAGGTAGTCCAGCCAGTTCTCGGAGTCCGCCAGCAGGAAGCCGCCGGTCAGGTGGACACCGCAGGACTGGCCGGAAATCTCCTCGATCTCCTTGTAGAGGTCGATGGTATAGCGTTGCAGCTTGGCGACGTTGGGGTCGCCGTTGAGGGTGTGCATGCCGCCGGCGGCGTGCCAGGTGGAGCCGGAGGTGAGCTCGTCGCGCTCCAGCAGGACCACGTGTATCCAGCCCGCCTTGGTGAGGTGATAGAGCACGCTGCATCCGACGACGCCGCCGCCGATGACCACTGCCTGCGCATGAGATTTCATTTGCCTGCCTCGCTGCGTAGAAGCACTTTCCCGCGACCCTGCCAATTGTTGCCATCGGCCAGATGCCGTCCAGAGCACGCCGACGGCATCGGTTTATTCGATGGCTGTCATCGCTGCCGGTGAGGTCTAGCGCCGCCGTGGCTCCCTTTCCGGCCAACAAGCGACAACCAATGACGCCCGAATCCCGCATCGCCGCTCCGGCTGCCCTTGGGGAGGGCCCTGGCCACCCTCGGCGCTGTCCGTGATCGCCCAACACGCAAGCGGCCGTGCGCCGCCATTTTTCGCCGCATTGACGTCCACAAAATGACCGTGGCCCGGAGTTGGCGCCGCCCCTAGATTCGGACAGCTTGCCGGGCCTGCTGGTCCAGCGCATCACCCTCCTCAGGCGAAGACGAAGAGGCTCCCATGCCCGCACCGCTCAGCCGACGCGCGACCCTGCGGCTCGCCGCTGCCATGGCGGCGGCATCGGCGCTTCCGCCCCTGCCTGCCCAGGCCGCCCCCTCGGGCTTGCGTCTGGGCCCGGCGCGGCCCTTCAGCTTCAAGCGGCTGATCGCTCGCGCCGAAGCGCTCGCCAAGGCGGACTACCGGCCGCCCCACCGGCCCGCGCCGGAGGTCGTCGAACAGATCGACTACGAGACCCACGGGAAGATCCGCTTCGATCCCCGCCTCGCGCTCTTCGCCGAGGGCCCCGGCGCCTATCCCGCGACCTTCTTTCATCTCGGCCGCTACTTTCCGAGTTCGGTCAAGATGCACGCGCTGGAACGGGGCTTCTCCCGGGAGATCGCCTATAACCCGACTTACTTCGAGATGCCCGAGGACTCGGTCGCCCGGACGCTGCCCCGGGATTCGGGTTTCGCCGGCTTTCGCCTGCAGGAGACGCGCAGCCGCCGGGACTGGCCGACCCAGGACTGGATCGCCTTCCTGGGCGCGTCCTACTTCCGCGCCATCGGCGAACTCGGCCAATACGGGCTCTCGGCACGCGGCATCGTCGTCGACGTCGCCGCGCGGGCCCCCGAGGAGTTTCCGAACTTCACCGAGTTCCATATCGCCTCCGCCGCCGATCCCGATGCGCCGGTGAACGTCTTCGCCCTGCTGGACGGCCCCAGCATCACCGGCGCCTACCACTTCGCCATCCGCCGCGGGGCGGGGGTGGTGATGGAAGTCGAGACGGTTCTCTTCCTGCGCCGGGCTGTGGAGCGCCTCGGGATCGCCCCCCTCACCTCCATGTTCTGGTTCGGCGAGGCGAACCGCCGCTACCAGCAGGACTGGCGGCCGGAGGTTCACGATTCCGATGGCCTCGCTCTCTGGACCGGCCGCGGCGAACGGCTGTGGCGGCCCCTCAACAACCCGGAGCGCGTGGTCACCTCCAGCTTTCTTGATGAAAACCCGCGCGGCTTCGGCCTGCTGCAGCGCGACCGCGACTTCGAGCACTATCTCGACGGCGTTCGCTACGAGCGCCGGCCCAGCCTCTGGGTCGAACCGCTCGGCCCCTGGGGTCCCGGTGCCGTGCAGCTCGTCGAGATTCCCACCGACGACGAGATCCACGACAACATCGTGGCCTTCTGGGTGCCGCGGGAGCCGGTCAAGGCCGGCGACCGCCTGGGTCTCTCCTACCGGCTCCACTGGCTGGCCGAGGAACCCTACCCCGCGGAGACCATCGCCCAGGTGGTCGCCACCCGCGTGGGCAGAGGCGGCGAGCCGGGCAAACCGCGCCCTGCCGGTCTGACCAAATTCGTGGTCGAATTCGCCGGCAAGGCCCTGGACGGCATCGCGCGCGACGCAAAGCCGGAAGCCCGCATTGCCACATCGCGCGGCTCCCTCTCCTACATCTTTACGGAGCCCATTCCCGACAGCCGGCGCTGGCGCGCCCAGTTTGATCTCGAGGCCCCAGGTCCGGCGCCGGTCGAGTTGCGCCTCTATCTCGCGGATGAAGGCGGCAGGCCCCTGACCGAGACCTGGCTCTATCAGCACCGGCTCGAAGCCGACCCACGGGCCTAGAGCCCGGCGCTGTCGGCATAGCCGAAACGGCGGGCGACCGGACCGGCCAGCCGCTCGATGGAGTCTGTTTCGGCTTGCGTAAACGCGGGCCGATAGTAGCGCGGCATCCGCATCATCTCCGCCGCCTCGGCGACCAGATGTGCGCTCTCCTCGAGATGGCAGTGATCGCAGACCGCGCTCAGAACCACGAAAGGGCGCTGGCAGAGATCCTCGAAACGCACCAGCTTCACCGCTGCCGCCAATTCAGGGGCGACCGCCAGGCGATTGGCCAGATAGCCATAGAGGCTGGACCAGTAGAGCGCCCAGCCCTCAACCTCTTCGCCGCGGTCCCAGGCCTCCAGGATGGCGGGCACGGCACCGTCGCCGACATTGACCGGACGCCGATCCAGACCGAACTCGAAGTGGCCAATGCGGCGCATGTGATGGAGCGCCCGCGGATGCGTGCGCTCGCCTTCGCAGAACAGGCGGTGCTGCTTGACCAGCGAGGCGATCTGTCCCTGCGGGGCCCGCAAGGGGAGAATGAAGCGGGCGCCGGGAAAGAGCTTCAGCAGGTATTCCAGGCGCGTCACGTTGTAGTTGGCTTTAGCGAGGTAGCGGGCGCGGCCGCGCACCCGCAGCAGCTTGCGGATATGGTCGAGATAGAAGCGCTCGAACGCCGGGTGGCTGGTTTCCGCGTCCAGGACATTGCAGTGCCGTGGATCGTGCAGTCCGGAAAAGAAGGCCATCCAGAGCACTTCCTCGAAGGCCTCAGGGCTCTCGGCGGTGACCGCGATCCCGTCGGCATGGCTGCGTTCGGCGGCCTCCGTGCCATGGTTGGGGACGTAGCTCAGGAACCGATTCCACAGGAAGGGCGTGAAGAGAAAGGGATAGTCCTTATATCGGTGGCTGGTGAGGCTCGGGTGGCCGGCCAGCACCTCCAGCAGGATGGTTGTCCCGGAGCGGGCGAGGCCGCTGACGAAGATGGGCTTCTCCACCGCGATCCCGGCGATGTCATCTCTGCGCAGGCGGGTTTCCTGATCGCCCAGGCGAATCCAGAAATCGCGGTGGCGGGCGACGAACTGGCCACAGTGATGCACCCAGGGCGTGACCCGGAAGCCCGCGTAGCGGTCACCCTCGCCAGGACCTGTAGAGCGCGGCATCGACCGGCTAGACTAGGCGGAAGACCGCTTTGATCCCCAGGGAGGCGGCGACCAGGGCAGTGAAAAACACGGATTCCCAACCGCGCAGCCAATCCGGCCCGAAGCCGAGAACATCCTGGCGCGGCAGGGCGATCTCGATCCGTTCCAGCGCGCCGTCGGGCGGCAGATAGCCGATGGGGTTGGCGATCAGCAGGTTCCACCACCGGCGCTTGTGCAGGCTGGTGACAGCCGCAGTCAGTTCAACCCTCTCGACCATCTGCCGGTCCGGATCGCTCACTTCGATCCGCACGGCAGCATCGCTCCCAACTGCCCACCGGTCCTCCGCCTCGCTCAGCCAGCGGACGATCATGCCGGGCGGTTCGACGCTCAGGCGTACCGACGCCACGCTTTCCGGAATGAAGTGGCCATAAGCGCCGCTCAGCCAGACGATCATGAAGAGAATGGGGAGAGAGGCCAGGACAGCCGGCCCCAGAACCAGGCCGAGTTGCGCCAACGCCCGTTTCTGCACCTGGACGATCAGGGGCATGGCGTCTTTCAGCTGGCCTTCGTAGGCTTCCAAGGCAAAGCGCGCTTCCGCAGCCGCTGCCTTGCCCTCCCGCAGGCGCTGCTGCGGCGAGAGGACCGCATAAAGCGCCATGGAAAGCGACGCCGCAACCAGGCCCCAAACCGCCAGACGGCCGGCGGGGGGTATGAGCGGCGCGAGGGAACGGTCGAGTGCCGTCAGCAGCGGCGAAGCGAGGTCAAACAGTCCAGTCATGGCACGTCATAGGCCCGGCATTCCGATCCAGCCCCGCCGCACTTTGGGTTTCTTCAGTCGAGCCTTGGGTCTTCGGTCCTCGCGGCGGGGACCCGGCGCTGGGTGGTCGTCATCGGCTGACGCCGGCGCCGCAGCAGCCGCCGGAGGGGCCAGAACAGAAGGAACAGCAGTGCCGCGAGCACGGCGACGAGGACGCCCCAAAGCGCGCCGAGCAGTGAAAGCCCGGCCCCCGGCCCGATATAGGCCAGCGCCGGCGCCGTCCAGCCCAGCGCCAAAAGCAGTGTCGTGGCTGTCACTCCGACGGCTGGGGCAAGCGACCGTTCTTGGCTCATCGACTGCTCCTCTCCTCTTCTTGCTGCAGCAAGGCCTCGCGGAACCCGGGTTGCAGGCTGTCCGCGGCGATGCGCTGCGCCCAGGAAACGATGGGCAGGATCACCTGATCCGGCTTCTCCGGGTGGCGGGCCCGGATGGGATTGATGAATTCCCAGACGATCCGGCCGTCGCGGGTGACTTCGAAGATCCGGCCGCCGGTGGACTCGGTGATCAGGGTGTTGCCGTTGGGCAGGCGCTGCTGGGCGGCCCGCACCTTGCTTTCGAAGGGCGTCTCGGCGCTGCCGGCGTAGCGCCAGACTTCGGCACCGGTCATGGGATCGATCTCGATGACCCGCGACCAGCCGCCCGGGCCATAGTGCCCCTGGTTGTCGAACAGCAGGATGCGCCCGTCCGCCAAGACGTCGGGGTCGTGCTGACCCATCCAGGTACCCCTGAGGGCCCAGACGATCCGCTCCTGCTCCAGGTCCAGAACCGCGATGGTGTCGATGTCGCGGAAGGACAGCAGCACCTGCCCCTCTTCGGCGAAGGGCAAGACGGAGGCCGCCTCGGCGTCGATCACATCGATGTTGTTGGTGTGGATGAAGTCATGCTTGTTGTACCAGGCGACCCGGTCCAGCAGGCGCGCGTAGTCGGACTTCACCAGGGCATCCAGGATGGAAACACGCTTCTCCTCGCGCCCCTCCGGTGAGAGCACCACCACAAAGTCGTCCAGCCGCGGGACCGTCAGTTGCGGAAAGCCATCGAAGGTCTTGCGGCGCATTTCGTGGACCAGCGTATAGACGCGGCCGTCAGCGGCCACGTCCAGGTCATGATGGGTGCGCCCGTAATAGGTCCAGAGAACATTGGACTCTCGGTCCAGCTTCACCAGGCCATAGCCCCAGGGGGTGTCTCCCGTGGCGACGAAGATCGCCAGCAGATCGCCGTTGGGCAGCATCGTCGCCTTGCGCCAGTAGAGGAACTCGTCCGGCTGCGGGGCTTCGATCGGCGAGTCCCCAGACCAGAAGGCGCTGTAGGGAAGCTGCCAGGAATGGACCAGCAGCCCCTCCATGGAAAAGAGGAAAGCCTCGCTGCCGTGGCCGGAGGTGTAGAGGGTGTAGCCGGGAAAGGCCTCGGCCCGGTCGTGGACGGTCACACCCTCCTCCGCGCGCCGTTCGGGCGCCCAGAAGTCCGAGGTCAGCGGGTCCCGCGACTGATGAATCTTGTCTACCAGCGCCTTGCCGCCGCGATAGGCGTCGCTCAGCTTTCCAGCCGGGTAGACGTTACTGAGGATGACAAAGGCACCGCCCAGGAAACTGAGGAACAGCAGGGCGATGACGAAGGCCGGAAAGGCGATGCGGTCGATCAACGGCGGCGGCTCCGGCGCCCCGAACAGCCGTGTCGGACTGAGAGGCTCCCGCTGATATCCAGCGAAGTCAGACTCCAGCCGACTAGCCAAGCGGCCAACCCAAGCGGAGCGGGTCGACGCCGCGGTCCACCCCGGCCGGCGCACAAAGCATGAAGTTCAAAGACCGATCCTCCTGAGAGAAGGACCGATGGCGGACAGGCTTTATTCCCGCCGCAGCCGGGCTTTCGCGCCGCTTACGCCACGCCGGGACCGCGGCCTATCCCAGGACCCAGGTCTCGACGGTCTTGCTGACCACCCAGGGAGCGACGCGCCGGTCGAAGTCCGCGAAGTGGGCGCTGGCCAGATGGCGGTCGAAGGCAGCGCGGTCGTCATAGATTTCGTAGAGGAAGACGCGTTGCTCACGCTCGGGGTCGAAACAGACATCGAAGCGGCTGCAGCTCTCTTCCTTGGTAAGAGAATTGTGGGCCTGCTCCAAAACGGCGGTCCGAAACACCCCTGCCGAGTCCACTTCCACCTCGAAAACCACCGTCACAACGAACATGTCCCCTGCCCCTATCCGAACCGTTTCCTGAGTTCCGCCACCTGCTCCTGCGTCAGGGCGCGCACGGCAGCCCCTCTCAGCAGCAGGAACAGCTTGGCCGTCTCCTCCAACTCCTCGGTGGCGTAGAGTGCCGCCTCCAGGCTGGTGCCGGCGACCACCGGCCCGTGGTTGGCCAGCAAAACCGCATGATGTTTCCCGGCCAGCTTGCCGACGGCCTTGGCCAGATCCTGATCGCCCGGCGGGAAATAGGGCACCAGCGGCAGACGTCCGACCCGCATGACGTAGTAGGCGGTGATGGGCGGCAGCACGTCTTCGGGATCGATGCCGTCGAGACAGCTCACCGCCACCGAGTGCGTGGAATGAAGGTGAACCACGGCGGCAGCATCGCTGCGCTCGCGGTACATGGCGATGTGAAGAAAGGTCTCTTTCGTCGGCTTGTCGCCGGAAAGCCATTCCCCCTCGGCGTCCAGGCGCGACAGGCGGGCCGGATCGAGCGCACCCAGGGAGGCGTTGGTCGGGGTCATCAGCCAGCCGCCGTCGGGCAGGCGCTGGCTGATGTTGCCGGTGCTGCCGAAGGTCAGCCCACGGTCGTAGAGGGAACGGCCGGTCCGGCAGATCGCCTCGCGCAAGCGGGCTTCCTCGCTCATGCCAGCAGGTCCCAGGCCTTCAGGAAAAAGTCCGGGGCGCCGAAGTTGCCCGACTTCAGGGCAAGGGCCAGCGGCGGCTCGCCAGCGCTGCGGGTCCAGGGCACCCCCGGATCGATCTCCGGCCCGATCTCCAAAGCCTGCAGAGAGAGCCCGTTGACCACCGCGCCGGAGGTCTCGCCGCCGGCGACAATCAGGCGCCGCACGCCCTGATCGACAAGGCCGCGGGCCACCTCGGCCAGGGTCTCTTCCACCAGCGCGCCGGCTTGGTCCCGCCCCAGTTGGCCCTGCACGCCGCGGATGGTTTCCGGCGTGGCGGTCGAATAGATCATCAGGGGCCGGCTGCTGTCCTGCCGGCGGGCCCAATCCAACAGCGCTGCGGCGGAGGTTTCGCCGCTGGAGAGTTCGAGGGCATCGATCCGGCAAGCTGGAATGCCGGCCTTCTCCGCCATGGCCACCTGCTTTTGGGTGGCCGCGGAGCAACTCCCCGACAGAATGGCCGCCGGCCCCGCCGGTGCGGCAAAACTCCGAAGCGGATCCTCTGCCCCCAGCAGCCCCCGGTCGCGGAAGTTCTGGGGCAGGCCCATGGCGACGCCGGACCCACCGGTGATCAGGGACAGTCCCGCCGCCGCCCTGCCGATGGCGATCAGGTGGCTGTCGCTGATGGCATCGACGATCGCGATCTCCACACCCTCGGCCTGCGCGCGCTCGAAGCCCGCAGCGATGGCTTCGGCCCCGGCTTCGACGGTCTCGAAGGGCACGAGACCCACCTTTCGTTGCGTCTGCCGGCTGAGCACCGACACCAGGTTCGCATCGCGCATGGGGGTCAGGGGGTGGTCTTTCAGCGGGCTGTCCGACAGCAGAGTCGTGCCGACGAAGAGATGCCCCTGATAGACCGTGCGCTGATTGCCGGGAAAGGCAGGACAGGCCAGGGTGAAAGGGCAGTCCAGGCGCGCCATCAGGGCCTCGGTCACCGGGCCGATGTTGCCTCTGTCGGTGGAATCGAAGGTCGAGCAGTACTTGAAGAAGAGCTGCTTGGCGCCGCCGGCGAGCAGCGCCTCGGCACTGGCCAGGGACTCCGCAACAGCCTCCTCCGGCGGCGTGGTGCGCGATTTCAGCGCCACCACGACGGCATCCGCCGCCGGCAGGTCCGCCGCACGCTGCGGCACGCCGACGACCTGCACCGTCCTCATGCCCCCGCGCACCAGCATCAGGGCGAGATCGGTCGCCCCGGTCAGATCATTCGCAATACAGCCAAGCAGCATCGAGTCCCCCGCAAGTCCTGAAGTCCGGCCACAGTGATGCCGAACCCTGGGAGGCGAACGACATCAGAAGCGATTGTGTCTGGAATAAATGCATTCATTAATGTATGCATTCAAGTATGATAAGCCCTGTATAGGGGTCTTGGAGTTTCCGCAGTATCTCAGGAGGCGCCGCTCAAGGCCATGAGAAATCGGGATTCTTTTGGCGAGCGGGGTTGCGCCACCAAACGGGCCAAATTCGACGAGGTGATGCCATGACCAACGTGCCGAAGCTGGAAATCGCTGTCTTCGAAGGCGATGGGATCGGCACGGAGATCACCGCGCCCTGTCTGGATCTGCTGAGCGCCGCCGCGGAACAGGTTGGCGGCTTCACGCTCTCCTTCACACCTCTCCCGGCCGGGGCCGGCACCTATCGCATGGAGGGTATCGCCCTACCGCAAGAGTCCCTGACCGCTGCCGCGGAGGCCGATGCCATCCTGCTGGCCGCCATGGGCCTGCCGGACATCCGCTATCCGGACGGCACGGAGGTGGCGCCGCAGTTGGAGCTTCGCTTCGCCTTCGGGCTTTATGCGGGCGTGCGCCCGGCGCGCCGCGTCCCCGGCCTGGCGCCGGTGCTGGCTGACCCGCGCGCCTCCGATCTCGATTTCGTGCTGATCCGGGAATCGACGGAAGGACTCTTCGCATCCCGCGGCAAGGGCGTCATCGAAGACGACAGTGAGGCCCGGGATACCCAGGTCATCACGCGGCCGGTCTGCGAGCGCCTCTTCGACTTCGCCTTCGCCCTGGCGGCCAAACGCCGGGCGGCGGGCCATCCCGGGCGCGTGACCTGTGTCGACAAGGCAAATGTGTTCAAGTCCTTCGCCTTCTTTCGTCAGATCTTCGATGAGCGCGTTGCCTTGCACGGCGACACTCCGGCCGATCATGCCTATGTCGACGCCACCGCGCTGAACATGGTGCGGCGCCCCTGGGACCTCGACGTTCTGGTAACCGAGAACATGTTCGGGGACATCCTCTCGGATCTCGCCGCCGGTCTGATCGGCGGCATGGGCATGGCGCCCTCGGCGGACATCGGCGACGAGCATGCCGTGTTCCAGCCCTGCCACGGCAGCGCCCCCGACATCGCCGGCCAGGGCAAGGCGAATCCGACCGCCATGTTTCTTTCCGCGGCCATGATGCTGGAATGGCTGGCCGAAACCCGCGACATCGGCCCTTGCGCGGAGGCCGGGGCGGCAATCCGCGCGGCGGTGGACCAGGCCTATGCCGGGGGAACGCTGATCCCCGCGGACCTGGGTGGCAGCTCCGGAACCGCCGAAGTCTCCAATGCCGTGATGGACGCCTTGTGCCACCCGCAGGTTCCGGTGACGGCGGCCTTGTGAAAGAGATCCCGGTGAGGAGCGCTTGTCTGTGAGAGTTGCGACCGTCGGCACCGGTTATTTCAGCCAGTTCCAGTACGAAGCCTGGAGCCGGATGCCCGATGTCGACCTGGTGGCCCTCTGCAATCGCGGGGCCGAAGGCGCCCGCCGCGTGGCGGAGACCTATGCGGTACCGGCGACCTACAGCGACTTGGCGGAGATGCTGGCCGAAGAGACGCCGGACCTGCTGGACATCATCACGCCACCGGTCACCCATCTGGCGATGATCCGGACCGCCGCCGCCCACAAGGTCCCGATCATCTGCCAGAAGCCTTTCTGCCAGAACCTGGAGGAAGCGAAGGAGGCCATTGCCGTCTGCGACAAGGCCGGCGTCCTCTTGGTGGTGCATGAGAACTTCCGCTTCCAGCCCTGGCATCAGCAGGCCAAGGCGGTGATCGAGGCGGGCGATCTGGGCGATCTCTATCAGGCGAGCTTCCGCCTGCGGCCCGGCGACGGTCAGGGCCCCGAGGCCTACCTCGACCGTCAGCCCTATTTTCAGAAGATGGAACGCTTCCTGGTGCACGAGACGGCGATCCATCTGATCGACGTGTTCCGCTTTCTGCTCGGCGAGGTGGAGGGGGTCTACGCGCGCCTGGAGCGCCTCAATCCAGTGATCGCCGGCGAGGATGCGGGGATCATTCTGCTGGACTTCAAGAGCGGCGCCCGCGGCCTCTTCGACGGCAACCGCCTGGCCGACCATGCCGCCGAGAATCGCCGCCTGACCATGGGTGAGATGCTGGTTGAAGGATCCAAGGCAGTGCTCAGGCTCGACGGTGACGGCAAGCTGTTCCTTCGGCGTCATGGTCACGATGAGGAACAGGAGGTCGCATATGCCTGGGACAACCGGGGCTTCGGGGGCGACTGCGTCTATCGGCTGCAGCGCCACGTGGTGGACCACCTTGCGGGAGACGGGCCGGTGATGAACCGCGCATCCGACTACCTCGCCAACCTGCGTATCGAAGAGGCGGTCTATGACTCTCATCGGGAAGGGCGCCGCCGGCGCCTGTGAGCAGGGTCCGGCGGAGAAGATTGGGTTCGGATTCCTAAACTATTTTGGGAGCCGCGTGGTGCTTCCGGTTGAAAATGAGCTAAGCTCTCGTCGAAGATTCGACTCATGGTGCGGCAGCGCGAAACCGACGGAGAGCAGGGCCTGTGGCGACGACCGCCTTGAATGACAACAGGACCGCCAGCCGCGGGGGGCAACGTCTCTCGCAGTCCGAGAGGGCCTACCAGGATCTCAAGCGGCGTATCCTGGACAACGAGATGCCGGCCGGCTTTCAAGCCCTGGAACAGGAACTCGCCGAGTTGCTGGGGATGAGCCGGACGCCGGTGCGTGAAGCGCTGATCCGCCTCGCCGACGAGGGCATGGTCGAGATCCGCCCGCGCCACGGCATGCGCGTTCTGCCTATCTCGGTCGCGGACATGCGTGAGATCTATGAGATCCTCACGGGACTGGAGTCGACGGCGGCGGAGATCGTCGCCAGCCGCGGCCTGAGCGAGCAACACCTGGCGGCGCTGCGCGAGGCGGTCGGCGACATGGACACCGCCCTTGCCCGGGACGACCTGATCGCCTGGGCCAGCGCCGACGAGCGCTTTCACAATCTGCTGGTCGAATACAGCGGCAACGAGCGTCTGCGCACCTGGGTGAACACCTGCCGCGACCAGGCTCACCGGGCCCGCATGGCAACCCTGCGTCTCCGGCCCAAGCCCGTCGCCTCAAACGAGGACCACGCCGCGGTGGTCGCCGCCATCGAGCAGCGCGACGGCGAGGCGGCGCGACGCATCCACCACCAGCACCGGGTGCGCGCCGGCGCCATGCTGGTAGAACTCCTGGAGCTCCACGGGATCACCCAGCTTTAAAGATCTCACTCAAATTAATGGTGTGATTCCAATGGCTTGCCGGCGCCATCCCTAACCACATCGTCACCCTCGGGCTTGTCCCGAGGGTCCATGGAAAGACCGAGACCGGGACTTCGATGGATTGCCGGAACAAGTCCGGCAATGACAGTTTTTGGGGGCCAGAGAGCGGGAACCCATTGGCTGAGAAGGCTTCATCCTGGGCCAGGCTTCAAGAGTCCCGATCCCATTAAGCCGCCCAGTCTAGCACCACCTTGCCGCTTTCCCCGGACGCCATGACGTCGAAGGCCCGCTGGTAGTCGTCGATGCCGAAGCGGTGGGTGACGATGCGGTCGATGGAGAGGCCGGATTCCAGCATGGCGATCATTTTGTACCAGGTCTCGAACATCTCCCGGCCATAGATCGCCTTGATGGTCAGGGCCTTGAAGATCACCGGGCTCCAGTCGAAGGGCCGCACCTGCGAGGGGATGCCGAGCAGCGCGATGCGCCCGCCCATCATCATCAGATCCACCATCTGGTCGAAAGCCGCCGGCGCCCCGGACATCTCGAAGCCGACGTCAAAGCCCTCCTTCATTTTCAGCTCGGCCATCACGTCGCGCAGGTCCTCCTTGGCGACGTTGACCGTCCGCGCGTCGGCGACCTGTTCGGCCAGGGCGAGCCGGTAGGGATTGACGTCGGTGAGCACGACATGGCGTGCCCCGACGTGACGGGCCACCGCCGCCGCCATGACGCCGATGGGCCCGGCGCCGGTGATCAGCACGTCCTCGCCCACCAGATCGAAGGTCAGGGCCGTGTGCACCGCATTGCCCAGCGGATCGAGGATCGCACCCAGGTCGTCCGAGAGATGGTCCGGCAGCGGCACCACGTTGAAGGCGGGCAGCGCGAGGTATTCGGCAAAGGCGCCGGGCAGGTTGACACCGATCCCCCGGGTCTCCGGGTCCAGGTGATAGCGCCCGGCCCGTACGTTGCGGCTGCGGCTGCCGATGACATGGCCCTCGCCGGAGACCCGCTGGCCCAGGCTCAGGTGGCGGACGTTGGCGCCCAGTTCGACGATTTCGCCGCAGTATTCGTGGCCGATGGTCATGGGTACCGGCACGGTCTTCGCCGCCCAGGCATCCCAGTTGTAGATGTGCACGTCGGTACCGCAGATCGCCGTTTTGCGGATCTTGATCAGCACCTCGTCCGGCGCCACCGCGGGCTTCGGCTGGTCGCCCAGCCAGATCCCGGGTTCCGGCTTCTCTTTGATCAGGGCCTTCATCGTCGCCTCCTGACTGACGGGGAGATTGCTAGGGCCTGTTGAGATTCATTTCGCCGTCGTGGCGGGAGCAGATATGCGCCAGGGATAGGAGCGGGCGGCGCCGTGGGGTGATCCCCCACAAGGCGTCCGCGACGCGGCCCTGGCGTATATCTGCCCCGTCCCGAAGGGATCCGGCGCATTTGGCCCGCGGCCGCGTCGCTCCTCGTCGAATATGCTCTGGCATGTCCTTCCTCGTCGCTCCTAACCGCGGGCCAAATGCGCTCGGACCACAACGGCGAAATGAACCTCAACAGGCCCTAGCTTAACCGATCCCAACTCTGCGCGGCATCGGGTTTGGCAGATCGCAGAAGCGGGAGGCGGCCCGCCGCGGGGGCGGGCCGCCGCCTCGCAGGCTCAGCCGAGGCCGGCGTCCTTGAGCTGACGGTTGACGCTGTCGGCCAGTTGGTCGAGGCCCTCGTCCACCGGCAGTTCCTTCGCCACCATCTTCTGCAGGCTGGAGGCCCACTCCGTGGTGAGGTCGAAGAACAGCGGCTGGGCGGTGAACTTGATGCTCGCCCCCGGCGCCGAGAGGTCGTGCATCGCCACATAGCCGGGATAGCTCTTGTCCAGCCGTTCGCGGAAGGTCGCGTCGGCCCAGACCGACTCCCGCACCGGATTGACGAAGTCCATCTGGGTGGCGCCGAAGAGGCCGTGCTCCGGCCCGGAGGCCCACTGGATGAAGTACCAGGCCGCGTCCTTCTTGGTGGAGAAGTTGGACATGGAGAGCGACCAGATCCAGATGTTGGGCGTCGGCGCCGAGGCCGCGGGGTTGGCCGCGAAGGGGGCATAGGCCAGCTTGCCGGCCATGGCGTTGCCGCCGCCGTTCATGAAGTAGCCCAGGATGTCGGCATCGAAGATCATTGCCGACTTGCCGGCACCCAGGTCGGTGCCGACCTGATACCAGGTGTGGGACGACCAGTCGGCCGCGCCGCTTTCCTGGATCATCCGCACCCAGTCGGCGTGGAAGGCCTTGGAGCCAGCGGTGTTCATGGCAGCAGAGAGCTTGCCGTCGGCGGCGACGTTCAGGTCCTTCTCGTTGAAGTTGGCATAGGCCGAGAGGAAGCCCGGGTGGATCGTCGCCCAACTCCGCGAGCCGCGCACGCCGATGCCGTAGACGCCGTCGATCTCCTTGGTTGCCTTGGCCGCCACATCGATCAGCTCGGACATGTTGGTCGGCACGGAGGCGCCGATCTGCTTCAGCATGTCCTCGTTGTAGGCGAGGTTGTTCTGCTCGTAGCCCCAGGGCACGCACCACTGCTTGGCGTCGGGGGAGCCGAGCTCGCCGCCGGGCCGGCCGTTCCAGGCGCAGGACTTGCGCACGCCTTCCAGCATGTCTTCCCAGTTATAGGTGGGTGAGGTCTTGCCGCTGTCCTGAATCCACTCGTTGAGATCGGGAATCCAGCCGGCGGGCCCGTAGGTCCAGGTCATGTAGGCGCCGGTCATGAAGGCGTCGTACTCGCTGGAGCGCGAGGAGAGGGCGGCGGTCACCTTGTCGAAGTAGACGTCTTCGGGGAAGACGTCGTAGGTCACCTCCATCCCGGTGAGGGACTTGAAGTTCTCCAAGTTGGCGATCATCGCATCGGTGTAGGGATGCTTGTTGAGCAGCAGCTTGACGCCGGTGCCGGCGTGCTTCTTCCAGTCGAAGTCGGCGGCCATCGCCTGGGTCGAGACCATGTTCACCAGCACCCCGGCCGTGCCGGCGGAGACGCCAAGAGCAGCGAGGCCGCGGATCAAACTGCGGCGGCTCATCTGCCCACGGCGGAACGCGTCAATGAGATCCTTTTCTTTCTCGTACATTGTGTTCCTCCCGTTTGCTCATCTTATCTCGGCTGTGGCCGACGGCCCGGCTCACAGCTCCTCG
>NZ_JANQKD010000050.1 GCF_028281305.1 Pelagibius sp.
CCTCATCCTGAGGAGCCGCGCCCTTATGACGTGTGCGGGCGGCGTCTCGAAGGATGGAACCACGGGACAAGCCCGACCGTGACAGGTGGTGGGTCGGTAGCGGAGGTTCCGCCCTGTCAATCCAGCGCCAGGAACTGGGCCTTCAGGTAGGCGCTTTCCGGCAGGGCGGGGTGGACCGGGTGGTCGGGCGCGGCGCCGGCGGTGCGCAGGATGCGGGCGCTGCGCCCGGCGTCTTGCAGGCCGCGGCGCACCTGTCCGGCGAAGCTGTCGACATCGGCATGATGGGAACAGGAGGCGGCGACCAGATAGCCGCCCGGCGCGACAAGGTTCGCGGCGAGGCGGGCCAGCTTGCGGTAGCCCTTCAGGCCCTGGGCGAGGTCCTTCTTCGACTTCACGAAGGCCGGCGGATCGACGATCACCAGATCGTAGCGCTCGCCCGCTGCCGCCTGGCGCTGCAGTTCGTGAAAGACCTCGCCCTTGGTGAAGCGGCAGCGCTCGGCAACGCCGTTGGCCGCCGCCGCCATGGCCGCCAGCTCCAGCGCCGGCTGGGAGCGGTCCAGCGCCACCACCTCCCGCGCGCCAGCCAGTGCCGCGAGTACCGAAAAGCCGCCGGCAAAGGCATAGCAGTCCAGCACCCGGGCATCCTTTGCCAGACCGGCGGCCCAGGCGCGGTTGTCACGCTGGTCGTAGAACCAGCCGGTCTTCTGGCCACCCTCCAGGTCGGCGAAGAAACGCGCGCCGTTCTCCTCCAGCGTCAGCGGTCCGTCGAGCCGGCCCTGGGCCACGGTCACCTGCTCCGGCAGATGCTCCAGCGCGCGGGCGGCGCTGTCGTTGCGCAGGACGATGGTGTCGGGGCCGACGACCTCGTTGAGGGCGTCGATCAGCGGTCCCGTCAGCCGCTCCATCCCGGCCGTGTTTACCTGCACCGCAAGGGCTTCGCCGAAGCGGTCGACAATCAGCCCGGGCAGGCCGTCGGCCTCGGCATGGACCAGACGGTAGAAGGGCACGCCGATCAGCTTTTCGCGGATCTCCAGGGCGCGGCTGAGGCGCCGCAGCAGGAAGTCGCGGTCGACGGTGTCGCGGCGCCGGGCGGTCAGCAGCCGGGCCGAGATCAGCGGGTGGCGGTTGAAGAAGGCCGTGCCCTGGTACTCGCCAGCCGGGTCCTGCAGTTCGACCAGCCCGCCGGGCGGCACCGCCTTGGCGGCGGCGTTCATCTCGATCTCGTTGGAGTAGGCCCAGGGATGGCCGCGGCGCAGCCGCTTCACGCCATGGGGCTTCAGGGTCACCACCGGCAGGCCGCTCCCCGCCGTTATGGCCGGGTCCGGAGGTTCGCTCGCCTGGTCGTCCGCGGGAGAGGCTGTGTCGCTCATCTCCCCTCAGTCTAGCGGCGATTGCTCCCGCCGCAAGAGTGCAGGCAGGGGTGCTGGCCTGCGGAACCGGCCCCCGGAACCGGCCCCCCGGGCCGACCCCGGCGTCAGCGCCGTGGGCGCGGCAAGGGGAGCAGCCCGGGGACCCGCTTCCTGTAGGCGGCGTAGGTTTCGCCGAAGGCCTGCTCCAGGTCGGGCTCCTCCAGGCGGTAGGTGGCATAGACGACGTACGCCGTGGCGAGCGCTGCGTAGTAAGCGTGGCCCAGGCTCATCTGCGGGTGACACCAGACCACCAGCAGGTGGCCGAGCGCGATGGGGTGGCGCACGACGCTGTAGAACCAGCGCACCGAGAAGGGCTGCGTAGGCAGCGGCCTGCCCAGAAAGCTGTAGGCGACCTGCTTCAGGCCCATCAGTTCCAGATGATCGATGGAGAAGGCGCCCCCGAGCATGAAGAGCCAGCCCAGTGCGAAGCCGCCCCAGAGCAGGGTCTGGGCCAGGGAGTGGTCCACCTGCCAAAGCGGCGCCGGCAGAGCCTGCCAGGCGGCCATCATCAGGGCCATCGCCAGGGCGGTGTGCAGGAGATAGACCGAGCGCTCGATGGGCGCGGGAATGATGCCGGTCCACCAGGCCTTGAAGCGCGGGCGCGCAAGGATGCTGTGCGGGACGACGAAGAGTGCGACCAGGAGGGCGTTGACCAGCAGGGCCACGGCGAGCGTCGTGCCGCCGTCGATGGTCCCGCTGTCAATTGTCCGGGGGACTACAAAGCCGCCCAGCCAGCAGAGGTAATAGGCCAGGACCGCCGAGCACAGGAGGTAGCAGAGGGCGCCGAAGACAAGGGCGAAACAGCGGAACATGGCAAGAGGCTCGCCAGCGATAGATCGGATCGATCATGCGGCCTGATTCCATTTACGCAGGCGGGCCTCTTCCGGTTTCAGCGTGTGTCAGCGGGTGACAGCCTCGACGGTGCAATGCGGCGGCCTATTCGCTCAGAACGACGCCTTCGCGGCGCGGATCGGCGCCGCCTTCCAGGCCGGCTTCCGTCAGACGAATGCCGTGCAGGCCGGAGGTGAGGCCGCGGAGGTTGACCTCGTGACCGAGCGCTTCGAGGGCCTGTGCGGCACCCTCCAGTCCGCGCCCTTCCTCCAGATCGGTGGCGCCGTTGCGGTTGACGAAGTTGGGCAGGTCGATGGCCTCCTGCATTGAAAGGTTCCAGTCCAGCGCGCCGATGACGGCCTTGGCGGTGTAGCCGATGATGCGGCTGCCGCCGGGCGAGCCGATGGCCATGACAAAACGGCCCTGGCGGTCCAGAACCAGGGTCGGCGACATGGAGGAGCGCGGGCGCTTGCCGGCCTGGACGCGGTTGGCGACCGGCTGGCCGTCAACCGAGGGACGGAAGGAGAAATCGGTCAGCTCGTTGTTCAGCAGGAAGCCGCCGGACATCATCCGCGCGCCGAAGGCGCTCTCGATGGAGGCGGTCATGGAGACGGCATTGCCGTCTGCGTCCACTACGGAGAGGTGGGAGGTGGAGGGCGAATTGAGCTGCTGCGGGCTGTGGGCCTGCTGCGCCGGCAGGCCCGGCTCTGCCTTGCCGAGGCTGCGCTGCGGCGAGATGAGGGCTGCGCGCCCTTGCAGATAGGCGCGGTCGAGCAGGGCGTCCACCGGCACGTCAACGAAGTCGCTGTCGGCCAGGAAGCGGTTGCGGTCGGCGAACGCCAGGCGGCTGGCTTCGGCGACCAAGTGGATCGCCTCGGGCGAGGCCGGGGTCAGGGCCGCGAGATCGCTGGTTTCCAGCAGGCTCAGGATCTGCAGCACCGCCACGCCGCCGGAGGTCGGCGGCGGCATGCCGCAGACCTGCCACTGGCGGTAGGGCGCGCAGAGCGGTGCGCGCTTCTTTGCCTCGTAGGTCGCCATGTCGGCGTAGCTGAGGAAGCCGGGATTGTCGGCCGCGGCACGCACCCGCTGCACCAGGTCGATGGCGATCTGCCCCTTGTAGAAGGCATCGGCGCCGCCGTCGGCCACGGCACGCAGGGTGTCCGCGTAGGCCTGATTGCGCAGCCTGGTGCCGACGGCGAGGGCCTGGCCCTGGCCGTCGTGGAAGTAGGCTGCCGTCTCGGGATAGCGTTTCAGGAACCTGTCGCCGGCGATCAGGCCGTTGAGCCTGGGCGACACCGCAAAGCCCTCGTCGGCCAACGCGATGGCCGGTGCTAAGAGATCGGCCCAGGGCAGACGCCCGTGTTCCTGGTGGGCCATTTCCAGCATGCGCAGCAGGCCCGGCGTTCCGACGGAGCGGCCGCCGACCACCGCGTCCCAGAAGGCCATGGGCTCGCCGTCGGCCTTGAGGAACAGGTCCTCTCCAGCCTCGCGCGGTGCGGACTCGCGGCCGTCGTAGGCGCTGACGCTGCGATCTCCGGCGGCGTAGTGGAGCAGGAAGGCGCCGCCCCCGATGCCGGAGGACTGCGGTTCCACCAGACCCAGTACCAGGGCCGTGGCAATGGCCGCATCGACCGCCGAGCCGCCTTTGCGGAGCATCGCCATACCCGCTTCGGCGGCCAAGGGGTTGGCCGCGGCGACCATGTGCCGCGGCTGTTGTGCGGCGGCCGCCGTCTCTTCGGGCGGGGTCGCACAGCCGGCAAGGCCCGACAACGCTGCGGCAAAGGCCAGCGCCATAAGCGGGCGGGGTCGAAGGCTGGATCGAAGCCGGGCCGGAACAGCGAAGCGCGGGCGGTCGGGGCTGGCGAAACTGCAGCTTGGCATGGCGCCGTCCTCTCCAGAAGTGGGGTCAAGAGATGCGGGCTGGAACCGCTTCGATGTCAGTCGAAACGCCTTAGCATCCGACAGAGCGGCTGCAATTTCCAGTGGAAGCTAGGCGGCGGGCCCGCGCAGGCGGATACCGTGAAAAGCTGGAAGGAACCGGAAAGTGCTCTAGCTGGCGCTGGCCACCAGCTTGCACATCTGTAGGCCGCGGATGCAGTGGCCGCGTTCGTGGAAGATGTTGGTGATCCAGCCGCCGGCCTCGCGCACGTCGCTTTGCGGCAGGGCGGTATGGATCGCGTAGCAGCCCTGCTGTTCGGCGATCCGCTCCATCGCGCGCAGCAGTGCCCGGGCGACGCTCGACTGGTCCACGATGTCCATGGCGCAGAGATGGTCGGCAAAAAGAATCGGACCGTGCTGCAGGTCGTAGACCGTCATATAGGCGCCCAGGCCGACGATATAGGACTGCTCATTTCGAACAGATAGGATTCCAGTCTTACTTGACTCGTCCTCGCCTAAACGCATCGCTGCGAAGCTTCGCCAAGCCTCTATAGTCGCACCCGGCAGGGCCGCCTGAATCAAGGGATAGGCGCGGTCCACCTCGTCCTGAGGCAAAAGACTGACGTTGAGTTTTCGCAAGATCGATAGCATCCTAAGGGCAGCCAATCATAAGAAGCATGAGGCCGATTTCGGAATGGCGTCCTTGATCCAGGTCATTGTCACGACTCTTCACTGTCGCGCAGGGCCCGGGGCGAAAGGGCAGACACGTGGGTCGATGGGGTGGTGAGATGGCCGTATTCGATGTCAATCACGTAGGCAGTCTTGCTCCTGCGGTTCCGCGCGAAGGCGGGGCGGCCTCACCGTGCAGTGCCTGCTCCATTCGCAACCTGACAATCTGCGCGCCGCTGAACGATGTCGAGCAGGCACAGATGGCGGCCATCGTCACCAACGTCGAGATTGAGGCCGGCACTCCGCTGTTCGACGAGGGCGAGCCCGCTGATCATGTGTTCAACGTGACGGACGGCACCCTGCGCATCTACAAGCTGCTGCCGGACGGCCGGCGCCAGGTGACGGGTTTCCTCTTTGCCGGGGACTTTCTGGGGCTGGCAAACGACGAGAACTATGCCTACAGCGCCGAGGCGGTGACCCCCTGCAAGCTCTGCCGCTTCCCGCGCCAGAAGCTGGAACACCTGATGGAGCGCTTTCCCAAGGTGGAGCAACGTCTTCTGAACATCGCCAGCAACGAACTGGCGGCGGCGCAGGAACAGATGCTGCTGCTCGGCCGCAAGACGGCGCGGGAAAAGATTGCGTCCTTCCTCCTGCTGCTGGCCCGGCGGGCGCGGCAGCGCGGCCGCAGCGAATCGCCGGTCTCGGTGCCGATGAGCCGGACCGACATCGGCGACTTTCTGGGGCTGACGACCGAGACCGTCAGCCGCACCTTCACGCAGCTGAAACAGAGCAGTCTGATCCGCCTGCTGCCCAACAACGAGGTGGAACTGGCTGGCCGCGAGGAGCTGGAAGATATCGCCGGCGGCTTTTAGGCCCCGCTGTCCAAGACGCCCTTTTTCAGATGCCGCCGCGCGAGTTCTGGATGATCGGCGGCACCGACTGCAGTTCCGAATCCCAGGGGAACAGGATCCAGGTATCCTGGCTGACCTCGGTAACAAAGGAATCCACCAGCGGCCGGCCGGCCGGCTTGGCGTAGACCGTCGCGAAGTGGGCCTTGGGCATCAACTCGCGCACGACGGAGGCGGTCTTTCCGGTATCCACCAGGTCGTCGATGATCAGCCAGCCTTCGCTGTCGTGGTCGACTTTCTTCAGAACCTCCAGCTGGCCCTGGGTGTTGTCGTCGCGGTAACTGACGATGCAGATGGTGTCGATCATTCGGAGATCGAGTTCGCGGGCGATAACGGCCGCAGGCACCAGCCCGCCGCGGGTGACGGCGGCGATCCCCTTGAAGGGTCCCTTTTCCACGAGGCGCCATGCCAGGGCGCGCGAATCGCGATGCAGCTGATCCCAGGAAACGGGAAAGTTCTTCTGAGCCATTGGTGATCGGTCCCCCTGTTGCACTGACCCGGCAGCGCGCATGCACCGCGATGCGTCCGGCGTCGCCGCGGCCTTTATTCGCCGGCCTTTATTCGCTGTCGGGGGCGGCCTGTCAAATGCGCGCTGGAGCAGAGGTTCGCCGGCCCTTTCGGCAGAGCCGGTGCGGGTGTCAGCTTGAGACTTCGCCGGTGGGGACGAGCTGCACGGCGGCGATTCGCCAGGAGCCGTCGGGCTGGCGTTCCATGGTGTAGATCGCGATGACGGCGATGCCGTCCGGCCCGACGAATCGCACCGCCTGGCCGGTCCGTCCCGAGACCACGCGCGCATCCAGGAACTCCACGGATTGGGGGCGGTAGACCGCCATGTAGCCGCCGCGCACCATTGCCATGAAGTTTTCCGGCGTGCCGAACATGCGGCGAAGCTGGGGCGTGGCGAAGGAAAAGGCACGCGCGCCGTCATCGACCTGGAAGGCATCCAACTGGGACTGGATGATGTTCATGATCGCGGTCTGATCGGCCTGCGGCGGCGTGCTGTAGTCCTGCGCATAAGCGGGCTGGAAAAGGCCGGCCGCGGCCAGACAGAGCAGCAGGCCAGCGAACAGGGACAGGATGACGCGGCGTTCGGCCGGATAGGGATATGCAAGCAACATGGCGCCCCCTCTCGGTAACCCTAGGAAGACTAGGGCGATACCGCCGGGGGTCCAGCCCTGCCTATGCGGAAAGCCGCGAAGCGGCTCCGAAGCGACAGGCTATGCTGGCAAGACTGGCGGCTTAGCGCACGTAGACGTGGACTTCGCTGACCTGGACCTGGCCGCTGCTGGTGGCCGAGAGGGTCATGCGGTCTGCCGGCAGCCCCATGGAGGTGAGGGTCCGCAGCACGCCTTCGGCGTTGCGCCGCGAGCGGGTCGTGTCCAGGGCGACCTGGGCCGCATCGCCGGCGCTGGGAGAGACGGCGACGATATCGAAGGCTGCGTTGGGCCGCCGTTCCAGGGCGGAGCCGACGACGGTAAAGAGCGCCTGCTCATACTGGACGTCCGGATCGTCGAAGCGGATCACCGCGAGGGG
>NZ_JANQKD010000081.1 GCF_028281305.1 Pelagibius sp.
CCTCACGGCCGCATCGTGAAGCATCGGGGAAGGCCGCGGCGTGCACGGCGGCAGCGGGACCGAGCGCCGCGTGCTCCTGCCCTTCGGCTGGCTGCAAAGCAGCAGGCGTTGGCCGGAGCGGCAGAGATCGCCGGCATGGTCGTCTATCGCGTGGGGCCGGAAGCCGCCTACATCACCGGCGCCCAGCATACGATTGACGGCGGATTCGGCGCATAGCGCCTCGGCGACGGCGGATTCGGCGCATAGCGCCTCGGCGACGGCGGTTTCGGCGCCTGACGCTTGAAGCCGCAGATGTCCGTCGCCAGCCCCACCCCATCCCTCCCCCATCCAGGGGGAGGGGGATAAGAGACTGCCCAGCATGTTGTTGGCGAGACCCGGTTTGGTGCTGGTCAGATCCGAGTGCTTTTGACCAGACGAGGTGCCGGGTAAGGAAGCTCATGCGGATGGCTTGAGAAATCCCCTCCCCCCTTGATGGGGGGAGGTCGGGAGGGGGTGACGGCTTCTCCGCTGCTCGCTGCCGGCTGCCGAAGGCGGGACCCCCCCTAATCGGCGAGGGTGCCGCCGTCGGCGATCTGCCGGTCGACCGGCTTGGTCTTCTCCGTGACGACGTCGCCGGTGTGCCGGGTGGTCACGGTTTCGACCAGCGCGATCCAGCACTCCTCCGCCGCGACGGGATTGTGCATCCGGCCCTTGGGCACGATGTGCATGTCGCCTTCTTCCAAGGTGACCGCGCCATCCTCGTACTGGATGACGAGGCGGCCTTTCAGCACCAGAAAGAGTTCGTCCTCAGCGTCGTGCTTGTGCCAGGCCAGCGCGCCCTTCACCTTGGCGACCTTGACGAACTGGTCGTTCACGCGGCCGACCACGCGGGGCGACCAAAGGTCCTCCACACCGTCAAGCTGCGCTTTCAGGTTGACCACGGGGTTCATCGCCAGTCTCCCCTTCGTCTGCTGTGCGGCTGTTGATCTGTTGCAGTCAGGCGCAATCGGCGCGGACCGCTAAGTAAGGCTGCGGGCGGCAGACCGGCCTGCTGGGGCGCCCCTTCCCTAGAGAAGTATCAAGGAACGAACCGCGCACCGCTCGCGCGGCGCCATGACCCCCGCACCGCTCGCGCGGCGCCATGACCCCCGCACCGCTAGCGCGGTGCCATGACCATCGTCATCTGGCGGCCTTCAAGCTTGGGGAACTGCTCGACCTTGGCGGTCGGCTCCATCTCCTCGCGGACCCGGTCCAGCACCTGCTTGCCGATCTCCTGGTGCACCATCTCCCGGCCGCGGAAGCGCATGGTCACCTTGACCTTGTCGCCCTCGCCGATGAAGCGGTGGATCGAGCGCATCTTCACCTCGTAGTCGTGGGTGTCGATGTTGGGCCGCATCTTGATTTCTTTGACGTCGATGGTCTTCTGCTTCTTGCGGGCCTCGTTCTTCTTCTTCTGGGCCTCATAGCGGAAGCGGCCGTAGTCGAGGATCTTGCAGACCGGCGGGTCCGCGTTGGGCGAGACCTCCAGAAGGTCCAGACCAACATCCTGCGCCCGGCGCAGCGCATCTGCGGTGGGAACGATCCCGACCTGTTCGCCGTTCTCGTCGACCAGCCGGACCTGTGCCGACGTGATCATGTCATTCACGCGCGGACCGTCACGGGACGGCGCGCTGTCAAAGGGTGGGCGTGCTATTGCTTAAGCTCCTCGTTTCCATCCATAGCTGGCTAACCACTCAATCGGGATCTGAAATCCGCCCCGCCATGGCTGGCGGCGGCTTCCCCTCCTCGGCGGGCAGGCTTCTTCGCGGGCCCTTCGGCCAGCGGCCCGGGTCTCGCACAAGCGCCCGGCACAACCGGCCATTTCGCGGTCAGGCCGCTGGCGCCTCAGCGCCCGGGCCTGCCGCTTCCGCCATGATCCTAGCCGCTGCATCGTCAAGCGCAAGGATCTCTTGCTCTTTGCTGCCCAGGCGGCGCAGGGCGACCTTGCCTTCCTCGGCCTCCCGGCGCCCGACCACGGCGATCACCGGAACCTTCGCCAGGGAGTGCTCGCGCACCTTATAATTGATTTTCTCGTTGCGCAGATCGGCTTCGACCCGCAGGCCCTGGGCCGCCAGGCGGTCCCTGACCGCCGCCGCATAGTCGTTGGCGTCCGAGGTGATGGTCGCAACCACCACCTGCACCGGCGCCAGCCAGAGCGGGAAGCGGCCGGCAAACTGCTCGATCAGGATCGCCAGGAAGCGCTCGAAGGAGCCGAGAATGGCCCGGTGCAGCATGACCGGGCGGTGCTTCTCGCCGTCCTCGCCGATGTAGCTGGCACCGAGGCGCTCCGGCAGCACGAAGTCGACCTGGAAGGTGCCGCACTGCCAGTCGCGCCCGATGGCGTCGCGCAGCACGAATTCCAGCTTGGGGCCGTAGAAGGCGCCTTCGCCCGGGTTCAGGCTGTACTCGAGGCCGGCCTCGCGCACCGCATCCAGCAGCGCCGCCTCCGCCTTGTCCCAGGTCGCGTCGTCGCCGGCGCGGACCGGCGGCCGGTCGGAGAACTTCACCACCACCTCGTCGAAGCCGAAGTCGCGGTAGATGCTCTGCAGCAGGTCGCAGAAGATCACCGTTTCGCTGTTGATCTGCTCCGGCGTCGCGAAGATGTGGGCATCGTCCTGGGTGAAGGCGCGCACCCGCATCAGCCCGTGCAGGGCGCCGGAAGGTTCGTTGCGGTGGCAGGCGCCGAACTCGGCCATGCGCAGCGGCAGGTCGCGGTAGCTGGTGATGCCCTGCTTGAAGATCTGCACGTGCCCCGGGCAGTTCATCGGCTTCACCGCCAGAGAGCGGTCCTCGGACTCGGCGATGAACATGTGCTCGTGGAACTTCTCCCAGTGGCCCGAGGCCTCCCAGAGCGCGCGGTCGATGAGCTGCGGGGTCTTCACCTCGAGATACCCCGCCTCGTCGAGCCGCCGGCGCATATAGTCCTCGACGGTGCGGTAGAGGGCCCAGCCCTTGGGGTGCCAGAACACCGAGCCCACCGCCTCTTCCTGCAGGTGGAAGAGGTTCATCTCGCGGCCCAGGCGCCGGTGGTCGCGCTTCTCGGCCTCCTCGACCATGGTGAGGTAGGCCTTGAGCTGCTTTTCCGTCTCCCAGCAGGTGCCGTAGACGCGCTGGAGCTGTTCGTTGCGCGCATCGCCGCGCCAATAGGCGCCGGAAACCTTGGTCAGCTTGAAGGCGTGGCCCAGCTTCCTGGTGGAGGGCAGGTGCGGGCCGGTGCAGAGGTCGAGCCAGTCGCCCTGGCGGTAGATGGAGATCTCCGCGTCGCGGGGCAGCGTCTCAACGTGCTCGGCCTTGTACTTCTCGCCCTTCTCCATGAAGTGGCGGATGGCGTCGTCGCGGTCCCAGGCCTCCCGCGTGATGGTCTCGTCGCGGTCGACGATCTCGTGCATGCGCTGCTCGATGGCCGCCAGATCCTCCGGCGTGAAGGGCGTGGCGCGGGCGAAGTCGTAGTAGAAGCCGTTTTCGATGGCGGGCCCGAAGGTCACCTGGGTGTCCGGATAGAGCTCCTGCGCGGCCTCGGCCAGCACGTGGGCGCAGTCGTGGCGCAGCAGTTCCAGGCTGTCCTCATGGCCGGCGGTGACGATCTCCACCGCCGCATCGCCGGCGATGGGCGCTGCCAGGTCCTTCAGCACGCCGTCGACCTTGATCGCCAGGGCCGCCTTGGCGAGGCCCGGTCCGATGCTGGCCGCCACCTCGGCGCCGGTTACCGGCCCGTCGAAGGTCTTGGCGGAACCATCCGGCAGGGTGATCGAGATCTGTTTTGCTTGCGTCAGGTCCATACGTCGGCCACGGCAGGTTCAAGGATGCAGTCCGCGCGGCGAGGCGCGCCGCTTTCAGCCCCTGCGGGCGATCGCGGGGGCTGAAAGCGGCGGCAACTCTAGAAGGATTCCAATGCCTGTCAAGGATGCGCCCCGGGCGCCCAGGCGCCGGACCGCAGCACCTCTTTGTAGACCGCGAGGGTCTTGGCACACATCTGATCCTTGGAGAAATGCTGGCGCACACGGGCGATGGCGGCACTGTGAAGCAGCGCCCGCTCGTCGCGCGTCAGCCCCAGGGCCTTGTGCAGGGCCTCCGCCAGGGCGGCGGCATCGCCGGAAGGGAAGAGGAAGCCGGTCTGTCCGGCCAGGATCTGCTCGCGGGCGCCGCCGTGGTCGCTGGCCACCACCGGGCGGCCCAGCGCCTGGGCCTCGCCGATCACCCGTCCGAAACCCTCCGGGTCGGTGGAGGCGGAGACCACCACGTCGGAGAGCATGTAGGCCGCCGGCATGTCCTTGCACTCGTCGAGCAGGGAGACCTTGCCCTCCAGGCCGTGCTGGGAGATCAGCCCCTCCAGTTCCCGGCGGTAGGCCGTGCGGCCCTGGTCGGAGCCGACGAAGACGCAGCGGTAATCCAGGTCGCGCAGGTGGCTGAGGGCCTCCAGCAGCACCGCCTGGCCTTTCCAGCGCGTCAGCCGGCCCGGCATCAGGATCAGTGGCAGCCCGTCCGGCAGGCGCCACCGGGTGGAGAGTTGGATCATGCGCTCCGCACTCACCCGGTCGGGGTCGAAGCGGGCCAGATCGACGCCGCGCGGAATGACACGCAGCTTTTTCGGGTCGACCTTGTAGTGCTCGCGCACGTGCTGGGCGATGAACTCCGAGATCGCGATGACGCGCTCGCCCTCGACCATGATCGCGTTGTAACGCTTCTTCAGCGCATTGGAGAAGTTATAGGGCGCATGAAAGGTGGTGATGAAATGGCAGCCGCTGCGGCGCGCGGCGGCATGGGCCGACCAGGCCGGCGCCCGCGAGCGCACATGCAGCAGATCGACGCCGTAGCTCTCGATCGCCCGCTGCAGACGGGTGACGTTGCGCCGCATCACCAGTGGGTTCTTGGAGGCCAGGGGCATCTTCAAATGCAGCGCGCCCAGGCGCTTCAGGTCGTGTTCCATCGGCCCGCCTTCGGAGGCGACGATGGCGGTTCCGCCCTCCGCGACGATGGCCCCGGCAATGTCGATTGTGCCGCGCTCCGCGCCGCCGGTGACCAGTGCCGGCACAATCTGCATCACCACCGGGCCTTTGCTGGCCGGTGCGCTTTCGACGCGGGTGGTCGCGGTGCTAGTCTCGGTGATGCTCATGGCGCCGGGCGATTCCCGTGACCCCCGCCGCAGGCAAGGGGGGCCGACTGCGCAACAATGAAGCTGAAAGACACCATGTCTGATCCCGAATCGCCTGCCGGCCCGTCTCCGCAGATCCTAACCTGCGATGACGGTACCGTCCTCGCCTATTACAAGACGGAGACGGGAAAAGCCAGCGCCGAGGAAACGCCCGCCTCGCCGGGGCTGATCTTCCTCGGCGGCTTCATGTCCGACATGAGCGGCACCAAGGCCCTGACGCTGGAAGCTTTCGCGCAGGCCCGGGGCCTCGGCTTTCTGCGCTTCGACTACCGCGGTCACGGCGCCTCCCCCGGCCGTTTCGAGGACGGTACCATCGGCGGCTGGCTGGCCGACAGCCTGGCGGTGCTCGACAGCCTCACCGAGGGGCCGCAGATCCTGATCGGCTCGTCCATGGGCGGCTGGATGGCGATGCTGGCGGCACTGGCACGGCCGCAGCGGATCGCCGGCCTGCTCGGCATCGCCGCCGCGCCCGACTTCACCGAATACCTGATCCAGGCCCGCACGACCGAGGCGCTGCGCGAACAGATGGCGCGCGACGGCTATGTGCTCTATCCCTCCGCCTACAGCGAAGAGCCTTACGTGATCACCATGCGGCTGATCGAAGAGGCGCGCGAACACCTGCTGTTCGGCAAGCCGATCCCGATCTCCTGCCCGGTACGCCTTGTCCACGGCATGAAAGACCCGGACGTGCCCTGGCAGACCACGCTGAAGCTCTGCGAGGCGCTGGAGAGCGACGACGTCGAACTGACCCTGCTAAAGAACGCCGGCCATAGGCTGTCGGAGCCGGACGAACTGGCCCTCATTATGAGGACCCTCGAAGCCCTGATCGACCGCTGCCGCACGCCGTGATGACCGGAGTTCAATGGCCCTCTGCCAGCAGCGCGTCGAGCCCGGCCTTGTAGGTCGGGTACCGGAGGTCCACGCCCAGTTCCTCGTGCAGGCGGCGGTTGGAAACGCGCTTGTTGTCCGACCAGAAGGTGAGGCCCATGGGCGAAAGGCCCGCTTCCTCCAGCGCCACCAGGGGCGGCGGCTCGACCCCCAGGAGACCGCAGGCATAGGCCGTCACCTCGGCGGGCGGTGCCGGGTCGTCGTCGCAAACATTGTAGACGCGCCCCGGGTTGGGCCGCGCGATGGAAGCCTGCAGCACGGCGGCGATATCGTCCACATGGATGCGGCTGAAGACCTGGCCGGGGCGGTCGATGCGCTTGGCCCGGCCTGCGCGCACGGTGTCGAGCATGGAGCGGCCGGGGCCGTAGATGCCGGCAAGGCGAAAGATGTGAACCGGCAGGCCGTCTTGGCGCCAGGCCGCCAGCCAGGCCTCTTCCGCCGCAACGCGCCGGCGGCTGCGCGCGGCGCTCGGCCTGAGGTCGGAGTCCTCGTCGACCCAGCCGCCGTCGCGGGTGCCGTAGACGCCGGTGGTCGAGAGGTAGCCAACCCACTGCAGGGTCTCGGCCGCCGCCAACGCGGCGCCATAGCTGTCGATGACCGGATCGCCCGCCTCGTCCGGCGCAATGCTGCTGAGCAGATGGGTCGTGCCCGCCAGGGCCGAGGCCGGGATCTCCCGCGGACGTTCCCGGTCGAAGGGGAAGACCTCGATGCCTTCGGCGGCCAGCGCGGCGGCCTTGTCTTCGGAACGCGTCGTTCCGGCGACAGCCCAGCCTTCCTCCAACAGGCGGCGCGCCAGGGCCAGCGCGCTGAAGCCCAGCCCGAAGCAGAACAGCCGGCGCCCGCCGGCGGATGTCCCGGCCCCCACCCGGGCCCCGTGTTCTTCGCTCACCGGTCTCGATCCTCCTGGCCTCTGTTCCTATGCGGCGCAATGCCGGCCGACGCCAGGGCAGCCCCCGACACAAGGCTGTTTCCCACAAGGCGGTTTTCCCGGGGGCACTTCTTGCCTAAGTTGGCGGCCCGCTTCCAAACAGGCGCGCACTGCGCTGACAGCAAGGATATAGGCGAGGCCGTGACGGCACAAAAGTGCAGACATTCCGGACAGTACCCCCGGCGGACCCCGGCGGCGCTGCTGGCGTGCCTGGGTCTTGCCTGCGCAGCCTTGGCGGCATGGGTGCAGAGCCCTGCCTGGGCCCAGAGCGACGACCAGGAACAGGCCGCCCGCTATGCCGCCTGTATGGATCTTGTGGAACTGGATCCGGACCAGGCCCTGGAGCAGGCGCAGACCTGGGCCGATCTGGGCGGCGGCGATCCCGCCCGCCACTGCGCCGCTGTGGCGCTGCTGCAGCTTGGCCACCATGCCGCGGCCGGGGAAGAGCTGGAGACTCTGGCGTCCAGCCTGGAACAGGGCTTCGCCTTTCTGCAGATCCCGATCCTCATCCAGGCCGGACAGGCCTGGTTCCTGGCGGAGAACCTGGAGCGCGCCTACGCGGTCCAGTCCATCGCCGTGGCGCGGGAGCCGAACAATGTCGATCTGCTGGTCGACCGCTCCATGACCACGGCGGCGGCCGGCGACTTCGAAGCCGCCCTGTCCGACCTCAACCGCGCCCAGGCCAATGCCCCGCAGCGGGCCGACATCCTGGTGCTCCGGGCCAGTGCCCACCGCTACCTCGACCAGCCGGCCCGCGCCCTGGCCGACGTGGAGCGTGCCCTGGCCCTCGATCCCCGCAACGCCGAAGGCTACCTGGAGCGCGGCAACCTGCGGCGCCTGGCCGGCGACGACGGCGGCGCCCGCGACGACTGGATCGAAGCCGCCAACCTGGCCCCGGAAAGCGCCACGGCGGCCGCCGCCCAGGCCAACATCGCCAAGCTCGACCTAAAGGTGGAGTAGGGGCGGCCACCCCCTCACCCAGCCTTTCCCCTCACCCTCCCGCTTCGCGGGTCCCTCCCTCTCCCCGGCGGGGAGAGGGTTGCGCAGGCTTGGTGAGCATCGCGAACCTAGCCGAAGCTGGGTGAGGGGGAATGCCGTGCCCTCCTAAAAGTCCAGGTCGGCGTAGTGCTTGGGCGGGCGGGCGCCGGAGATGTGGTCGGCCAGGATGGCGCGGAAGCTGGGGCGCGACTTGATGCGGGCGTACCAGTCCTTGGCGCCGGTGTGGCGGGTCCAGGGAACGTCGCCCAGATAGTCGACGGCGGAGATCTGGCAGGCCGCGGCGATATCGGCGCGGGAGAAGAAATCGCCGGCCAACCAGCGCCGCCGGTCGCAGAGCCAGCCGATGTACTCCAGGTGATAATGAATGTTGGCGAGACCGGCGCGGATGGCAGCGGAGTTGGGCGTGCCGAGGCCCAGGAAGCGCTTCATGATCTTCTCCTCGACCAGGTTCACCGTGACCTCGCGGTGAAACTTCTCGGCGAACCAGTTTTCCAGCCGGCGCACCTCGGCACGGTCCAGCGACGCCTCGCCCAGCAGCGTCGGCTCGGGATAGGCCTCTTCCAGGTACTCGGCGATCACCGTGGTCCCGGGAATGGCGGTGCCGTCGTCGTCGATGAAGACCGGCACCTGGCCCGCCGGGTTCATGTGCAGGAAGACCTCCCGCCGCTCCCAGACCTTTTCGGTCCTCAGTTCGCAGTCGATCCCCTTTTCCGCCAGCATGACGCGGATGGCCCGGCAGCCGGGATCGATGGCGAGGTGATAGAGCTGGCGCATGGCCGCGGACTATAGGGTCTCGGCCCCCGGGTGAACAGGAGCGTTTGGGGGCGAAAAGGGGGGCAGGGCTGCATCGCCCGCCGCACCACCACCGGACGCTGCAGCCGGCGGCGATGCAGGAGCGCGTAGGAACGCCCTCTTCGCTATCAGGCGCGCTGCGTCCTGCTCATCGTATCAGGCGCGCTGCGCCTGGGCTTTGCTATTAGGCGCGTTGCGCCTGGGCGGCCTCGCGGGTCACCGGGTGAGCGAGGCGGTCCACCATCTCCTTCGGCACGACCTGCCAGAAGCGGTTCTTTTCGTGCTGCCAGTCGACCAGCAGCTGCTGGGCGAAGGCCGACTGGGTTTCGCGCCAGTGCTCGGAAATCAGCTCCCGCAGCGCGTTTTCCCAATAGTCGGTTTCGATGCGCTGGTAGATCACGGACTCGCTGTTGATGCGCTCCGGCAGCAGGTCGTCGACGTCGTAGATGAAGGCCATGCCGCCGGACATGCCGGCGGCGAAGTTGGCCCCGACGGACCCGAGGATCACCGCGACGCCGCCGGTCATGTACTCGCAGCCGTTGGAGCCGCAGCCCTCCACCACCGCAACGGCGGCCGAGTTGCGCACGCAGAAGCGCTCGCCCGCCTGGCCGGCGGCATAGAGATTGCCGCCGGTGGCGCCGTAGAGCACGGTGTTGCCGATGATGGTGTTCTCGTTGCTCGCCAGGCGGCTGGAGGTGAGCGGGCGCACCACGATGGTGCCGCCCGAGAGCCCCTTGCCGACGTAGTCGTTGGCGTCGCCGAAGACCTCCAGCTTCAGGCCCTGCACCGCAAAGGCGCCCAGCGACTGGCCGGCCGAGCCGCGCAGCCGCACGGTGACGTGGCCGGCGTCCAGCCCGGTCATGCCGAACTGCCGGGTGATCATGGCCGAAAGCTTGGTGCCGATGGCGCGGTGGGTGTTGCGGATCGAATACTGCAGCTGCATCTTCTCGCCGTCCTTGAACAGCGGCTCGGCGTCTTCGATGATCTGCGCGTCGAGGGTCTCCGGAACCTCGTTGCGGCCCACAAGGGTGCAATAGGTCGGGTCGTCGCCGGCGTCGGCGCGCACCAGCAGCGGGTTGAGGTCCAGGTCGTCCAGGTGGGCGGCGCCGCGGCTGACCTGCATCAGCAGGTCGCTGCGCCCGATGACCTCGTTCAGGCTGCGCACGCCGAGCTGCGCCAGGATCTCACGCACTTCCTCGGCGATGAAGCTGAAGAGGTTCACTACCTTTTCCGGCGTTCCCGTGAACTTCTTGCGCAAGGCCTCGTCCTGCACGCAGACGCCCACCGGGCAGGTGTTGGAATGGCATTGCCGCACCATGATGCAGCCCATGGCCACCAGCGAAGCGGTGCCGACGCCGAACTCCTCGGCCCCCAGCATGGCGGCGATGACCACGTCGCGGCCGGTCTTGGTGCCGCCGTCGGTGCGCAGGGTGACATTGTGGCGCAGGCGGTTGAGGGTGAGCACCTGGCTCACCTCCGAGAGGCCCATTTCCCAGGGCACGCCGGCGAACTTGATGGAGGTCTGCGGCGAGGCGCCGGTGCCGCCGGTGTTGCCGGAGATCAGGATCACGTCCGCCTTGGCCTTGGCGACGCCCGCGGCGATGGTGCCGATGCCCGAGCGCGCCACCAGCTTCACGCAGACCTTGGCGTCGGGATTGATCTGCTTCAGGTCGTAGATGAGCTGCGCCAGATCCTCGATGGAGTAGATGTCGTGGTGCGGCGGCGGCGAGATCAGCATCACCCCCGGCGTCGAGTGACGCAGCTTGGCGATCATCTCGGTCACCTTGAAGCCGGGGAGCTGGCCGCCTTCGCCGGGCTTGGCGCCCTGGGCCACCTTGATCTCGATCTCGCGGCACTGGTTCAGGTACTCCGCGGTGACGCCGAAGCGCCCGGAGGCGACCTGCTTGATGGCCGAGTTCTCGTTGTCGCCGTTGGCATGCGGGGTAAAGCGCGCCGGGTCCTCGCCGCCCTCGCCGGAATCAGACTTCGCCCCGATACGGTTCATGGCAATGTTGAGGGTGCCATGCGCCTCCGGCGAGAGCGCACCCAGCGACATGCCCGGGGTGACGAAGCGCTTGCGGATCGCGGTGATGGACTCGACCTCTTCGATCGGCACCGGCTCGACGTCGGCCACCTTGAAGTCCAGGAGGTCGCGCAGGTTGCTCGGATGCTGGCTGTGCACACCGTCGGAGAACTTGCGGTAGGTGGTGTAGGAGTCCGTCGCCACCGCATGCTGCAGGGTGTGAATCAGCCCCGCCTCCCAGGCGTGGCTCTCGCCGCCGCGGCGGTAGCGGAAGAAGCCGCCCACCGGCAGCGCCAGGAAGTCTTCGGTCCAGGCGCGCTGATGGAGGTCCAGGACCTTCTGCTCGATGCCGGTAAGACCGATGCCGGACAGCCGGCTGGGCATCGGCATGAAGTACTCGTCCACCAGGGTGCGCGAGAGGCCCACCGCCTCGAAGTTGCAGCCGCCGCGGTAGGAGGAGATCACCGCGATGCCCATCTTGGACATGATCTTCAGCAGGCCGTCGTCCACCGCCTTGATGTAACGCTGCACGCAGTCCTCCAGCGGACGGTCGCCGAAGAGACCGCGGCGATGCCGCTCGGCAATCGACTCCTGCGCCAGATAGGCGTTCACCGTGGTGGCGCCGACGCCGATCAGGACGGCGAAGTAATGCACGTCCAGGCACTCGCCGGCGCGCACGTTCAGCGACACGAAGGTGCGCAGCTTCTGCTTGACCAGGTGATTGTGGACGGCACCGGTGGCGAGGATCATGGGCACGGCAACGCGCCCGGCGGAGACCGCCTCGTCGCTGAGAATGACGTGCTCGCAGCCTTCACGCACGGCGTTCTCGGCCTCCAGGCGAATGCGGTCGAGCGCCTCGCCCAGCCCCGCCTCGCCGGCGTCTGCCGGAAAGGTGCAGTCGATGGCGGTGGCGCTATCGCCCATGTGCACCAGCAGGGCATCGAACTCTGCGTTGGACAGCACCGGCGATTCCAACTGCAGCAGGCGCAGCTGGGCCTCGTCCTCGTCGAGGATGTTGCCGAGGTTGCCCAGGCGCGTCTTCAGGGTCATCACCCGGCGCTCGCGCAGGGAGTCGATCGGCGGGTTGGTGACCTGGCTGAAGTTCTGGCGGAAGAAATGGTGCATGCCGCGGTAGCGGCTGGACAGCACGGCCAGCGGCGTGTCGTCGCCCATGGAGCCGATCGCCTCCTTGGCGTCCTCCACCATGGGATGGAGGATCAGTTCCAGGTCCTCCATCGTCAGGCCATAGGTGAGCTGGCGCCGGCGCAGAGCCTCGCCCTCCCAGCGCACCGGCTCGCCGTGGTCGGGCCGCAGCAGGTCGTCGATGGAGGTGACGTTGGCAATCCAGTCGCCGAAGGGCTTCTGGGCGGCGAGGTGAGCCTTGATTTCGCCGTCGTGGTAGAGCCGGCCGTCATGCAGGTCGACGGCGATCATCTGGCCGGGGCCGAGGCGGCCCTTCTCGACGATGCGCTGCTCGTCGATGCGCACCATGCCGGTTTCCGATCCGGCGAAGAGCAGGCCGTCGTTGGTGATGGTGTAGCGCATGGGCCGGAGGCCGTTGCGGTCCATGCCGGCCACCGCCCAGCGGCCGCCGAAGCCGCAGACCGCGGCGGGGCCGTCCCAGGGCTCCATCACCGCGTTGCAGTAGCTGTAGAGATCGCGGTGGGCCTGCGGCATGGAGGGATCCTGCCCCCAGGCCTCGGGGATCAGCATGGTCTTCACCATGGGCAGATGACGCCCGGCGCGCACCATCAGTTCGGCCACCGCGTCCAGCGCGGCGGAGTCCGAGGAGCCGGCGGCGATCACCGGCTTCAGATCCTCGACGTGGTCGGCGAAGGTCTCCGAGGCCATGCGGCACTCATGCGCCTGCATCCAGTTGACGTTGCCCTTCAGGGTGTTGATCTCGCCGTTGTGGGCGAGGATGCGGAAGGGCTGGGCCAGCCGCCAGGTCGGGAAGGTGTTGGTCGAGTAGCGCTGATGGAAGATGACGAAGTTGGAGGCGAAGCGCTCGTCCTGCAGGTCGGGATAGAACGTCGAGAGCTGTTCGGCCAGGAACATGCCCTTGTAGATCACCGAGCGGCAGGACAGCGAACAGATGTAGAAGTCCTGAATCGACTCCTCCTCCGCCGCCTTTTCGATGCGCCGGCGGATGATGTAGAGATCGATTTCAAACTGCGGGTTCGATACACCGCGGGTGTTGGCGATCATCACCTGTTCGATCTCGGGGCGGGTGGCGTTGGCCTTTTCGCCGACGATCTCGGTGTTCACCGGAACCTGGCGCCAGCCGTAGATGGTGTAGCCGAAGTTCAGGATCTCCCGCTCCACCAGCACGCGGCAGCGCTCCTGCGCGCCGAAGTCGGTACGCGGCAGGAAGACCATGCCGACAGCCAAGGTCGCATCGCCGGGCTCGTGCCCGGTGCCTTCCACGTGCTCGCGAAAAAAGTCCTGGGGGATCTGCAGATGGATGCCGGCGCCGTCGCCGGTCTTGCCGTCGGCGTCGACGGCGCCGCGGTGCCAGACCGCCTTCAGCGCCTCG
>NZ_JANQKD010000113.1 GCF_028281305.1 Pelagibius sp.
CTGCCGCTGCGGCTATCTGGACGACCCGGCCCAGGCCTGCGCCCGGGCGCCGCGCTGCGCCGCCGACTATCAGGCGCGGATCTCCGGCCCGCTGTTCGACCGCATCGACCTGCATGTCGACGTGCCGGCGGTGAGCGCCGCGGACCTGTCGCTGCCGCCGCCGGCCGAGGGCTCAGAAGCGGTTGCCGCCCGGGTGGCCGCGGCCCGCGCCCGCCAGGCCGCACGTTATGCCAAGCTGCCGGTCGAGCGGCGCCCGCGCAGCAACGCCGAGGCCGACGGACAGCTGCTGGAAGAGGTGGCGGCGCCCGACACCGAGGGCCGGCGCCTGCTCACCGAGGCCGCCGAGGCGATGAAACTCTCCGCACGCGGCTATCACCGGGTGCTGCGCGTTGCCCGCAGCCTGGCCGACCTGGAAGGCGCCGAAGCCGTGCGCCGCCCCCACATCGCCGAGGCCCTGACTTACCGACGGACACTGCCGGGGCGATAAGAGGCAGCGGTGAGTTGGGCGGCACACCGGCCGGGCACTCTGCCGCCGCTCACGCCCGCCGAGGCGCTGAAGGTGAGCATGATCCCCTCGATAGACACCATTGATCATGCGTCAACTTGCGGAGGCTACGCTTCGTCTGATTCACGATCAGGCGGCCACCTCGTTCTCCGCCAAAAGCGCCAGACCAAGGAAGCGATCCAGACGTGGATCAGAGAGGCGAAGAAGCCGATCACGCGGGCTAGACCAGGACCACGCGTGGCTTGGAAGAAGCCCAGAATCAGTTCCACTGCCAGAGCGACTGCCAGAGCGGCCAGAACACGGTGCCACCAGCGTTCCGTCCAGGCGGTGAAGGCGGCGAGGACGCATGACACGGCAATGCCCATGGGATCGAGTAAACGGGCGACGAAGGTGGCGAAGAAAAGACCAAGTAGAAGGCCGAGGGACATGGGGTAGGTTCCATCGAGGGTGACTTGGAGACCCTATTGAGTTCAGGTTGATTCTACAATGAAGCATTCCCGCACTGCGTGCCTGTCAACAATGGTGGAAGGCGCCGGGTTGATGCGCCGCCCCGACATCGCCGCAGCGCTCTTCTACCGGCGGACGCTGCCGGGGCGGAGAGGCGGTGGCATCGCGCGGCGAGCGCGGCGAGAACGCGGTGCTGGGTGTCGCCGGGAGAGCGGACTCGCCGCTTCCGGGGCGCTAAAATCCACACGGTCGTCGGGGGTATTCCGGGCGATCAGGTGCCAGCAGGGAGAGACCGGAGGGGTCGGATGAGCAGCTATTTCGACATTGTCGCCAGCCGCATGAAAAACATGCTGACGCGGATTTCCGCCAACGACGCGGATTTCGAGGATCTCTGCGAGCGCCATGCGTCCCTGACCTCGGACATCCGCCGCCTGAACCCCGGCGAAGACCCGGACCAGGCCCAGCGCGACGAGCAGCTGCGCAAGCGCCGGGCCGCGCTGGAGCAGGAGATGCTGGCGATCATGCAGGCCAACGTGCGGGTCTGAGACCCCGCCGGAGAACCATTCCCCGCCCGACAGGCGCCCCCTGACGGATGCCGGGGCCCTATCCGCCCTGGTTGCGTGGGTGTGCCAAAAAAACGCTTTGGCCATAAACGGTTAACGAAATACCGCCTATGGTGGCGCCCATGGCAGAGATTAAGGCGTACCACAGTAAGGATCCGGACCTCACCCTCTTCATCGTCGCCGGCAGCGTGTCGGCAGAGGACCTCATTGCGGCGATGGAAACCCACTACGGCGCCCGGCCGGCGAGCATCGCCGTCTGGGACCTCTGGGAGGCCGACCTCTCAGGGCTGGACATGGCCGCCCTGGTCAAGGTCTCCGATGTCGCCAGGGGCTATGCCCGCAACCGCAAGGACCCGCGCACCCTCTTCGTGGTGAAACGAGAGCAGGAAAAGCCGCTGGTGCGGCTTTACGAGAAGATCTCCGAACTCAGGGGATCCCCCATCAGCTACGAGATGTTTCCCTCCCGCGCGGCGGCCTATCAGCACCTGGACCTGAACGACCCCTTCGCCGCCGCCGACAGGGACCGCAAGAGAAGCGCCTGAAACCGTTTTCGCGGCCGGCATTACCGCCCCAACATTGCCCCCAACTCTTGCCCGGGCCGCCCCGGCGCGCTATGCGGGGCCCATGCAATCCGCCGACGAACGCCCCGATGACGACAGTGCCGCCGTCGACCACGCCGGTCACCGTATCGAACTGGTGCCGCTGGAGGCGCTCTTCGATCTGCGCAAGACCGTGCTGCGCCCCTGGCTGACGCCGGAAGGCGCCATGGCCGCCTATGCCGACGGGGCCGAGCGCTTTCACGTCGGCGCCCGCGCCGGCCCGGCGCCGGACGCGCGGGTTGTCAGCACCGCCAGCTTCAAGATCGAACTCCCCCACGGACCCGGCAGTGCGGCGCTGCTGGCGGAGGCCGGGGCCGCAACCGGGGACGCAACCGGGGACGCAACCGGGAGCTATTGGCGCCTGCTGTCCATGGCGACTTATCCAGAGGCGCAGGGCAGCGGGCTGGGCGGCGCGGTTCTGGGCTTCGGTGTCGCCGAGTTGGCCCGCCGCCTGGCGGAGCGCGGGGCGGGGAGCGCCGTCGTCTGGTGCCAGGGCCGCACTGGCGCGCGGCGCTTCTACGAGCGCCAGGGCTTTGCCGCGGTCGGAGAGGAATTCGAGAACCCTGGGACCGGCCCGCATTTCGTGTTCTGGCGAACCGTGGCTGCCGCCTAGAACGTTTTCGACTTACGTCGAATCAGCACCGGCGTTCAGAGCCCTTCGAGAAACATGGCCAGGTGGTGATTGAAGAGGGCCGGCTGTTCCAGGTTGGGCAGGTGGGCGGTGCCGGCGATCACCGTGCCGAGGGCCTGGGGCAGGGCCTGGACGAGATGATTGCAGCGCTGCTGCACATGGGGGAAGTCGGCATCGCCCCAGACCACCTGGGCCGGCAGGTCGAGCTCGCTGAGGCGCCGGTAGGCCGGAGCGCCGGACGGCGGGTTCTGCTCGCCCGGGTCGGCGGCCCTGAGGGCGGCGCCGTTCATTTCCAGAAAGAGACCGCGCAGCGCGCCGGAGACGCGCCCTTCCTCGCGGGCCGGCCCGTCGAGCCAGAGCCAGGCCTCCAGCTCGTTCACGCGCTCGATGTCTTCATCCGCCTCGGCTTCGTCCAGCAGGTCGACCACGGCGGCCACGGCGGGGGGATAGTCCGCGGGCTCCGGTTGTCCGCTCACTGCCGGGGCGACGAGAAACAGACCGGCCACCCGGCCCGGATGGGTCAGGGCGTAGTCGATGGCGACACGCCCGCCCTGGGAGCAGCCGACCAGCACCGCCTTGCGGATCTGCAGATCGTCCAGCAGGGCGCGCAGGTCGTGGACATGGGAAAAGCGTTCGACGTCGTAGCGCGTCTCGCCGAAGCCGCGCCGGTCATAGGCGACAACGCGGTGGGTCTCCGCAAAGCTGGCCACCTGTTCCTGCCACATGCGGCGATCGGCAACGCCGGCATGCAGGAAGACCACCGCCGGGCCCCAGACTTCCTCCGCACCGGCCTCTACGCCGGCGAGCACGGCCCGCCCGCTGGTGACCGTAAAGTGCCTCGGCACGACGCTGGAAGCGAAGGTGGCGATGGTTCCTTGCCTTTCTGTCGTCACGGCCACGGCTGCCGTGCGTGTCGCGTTGGTACTGCCGCGCGCCGGCGTACCAGTCGGATTTGCGCCCCAGTCGGAACTGCATGCCTGGCGAGCGCGCCTCTTGGGGCGGGTCAGTCGTCCTGGGCGAGCGCGGCGGCGATTCCGGGAAAGACCTGCGGCAGGGCGGCCTCTCCCGCCGCCGTGACGATTACCTTGCGGGACTTGCGGTCGCGCTTCAACCACTTTGCGCCGACGAAGCGCTCGGCAAGCGCCGCCCCCAAGGCGCCGCCGAGGTGGGGGCGGCGCTCGCTCCAGTCCAGGCAGCAGCGCGCAAAGTGGCGCCGCTGGCCCTCCGCCGCCGCGACATCGACCCCGAGATCGTCGAGAAAGGCGCGGCCTTTGGGGCCGAGACGGAAGTCGTTCTCGACCCGGCGCAGAAAGCGGCGCTTCACCAGCGAGTCGGTGATGGCAACGCCGAGGCGCCCGGCCAGATGGTCGTAACACATGCGCGCCTGGCGCAGCTCGCCGACGCGGCGCGCATGGACGCGCCTGCGCTCCGGCACCCGCTGGTTGGGCGTGAGATGGGTGAGCGGCTCCAGCGCATCGGCCACCCCCGGCCCGGCCAGCCGGTAGTAACGATGGCGCCCCTGGCGCTCCACCGCCAGCAACCCGGACTCCGTCAGCTTGGCCAGATGGCTGCTGGCGGTCTGCGGCGTCACTCCCGCAACGAAAGCCAGTTCGCTGGCAGTCTGGGCCCGGCCGTCCATCAGAGCCGCCATCATGTTGGCCCGCGCCGGCACGCCGATGAGAGAGCCCACAAGGGCAAAGGAAGGATCAACAGACATAGTTCGATGATAGGCGCGCTATGGGAGCGGGGCAAGGAAGGGGCGCTGCAATCGACGTCCAAACACATCGATACTGATCGAAGTGTGTCTGCACCCCAGGCTCATCGTTTTGATTCTGATCGCAGGATGGGTTCCCCCTCACCCTCCCGCTGGCGCGGGGCCCGCCCTCTCCCACGAAGGGGAGAGGGTTCACCGAGCAGCGCCACGGCGTCTCCCTCTCCCCTCGAGGGAGAGGGTTGTGAAGGCTTGGCGAGATCGAAGATCGAGCCTTAGCCGGAACTGGGTGAGGGGGACCGCCGCATGGCGGTATTTCTGGCAAAGGCCAACGCGAGCACAGGCGAACGCCCCCGCTCCAGGAGGCGCAGGTTCACGGGGGCGGAACAGTTCACGAGATCTTCGAAGACTTCGGGACAGCGTGCAGAGAGCGCGTCGGCATGATCCAACTGCAGAGCGACGACCCCTCCTTCCGGTGCGCGGATCTGCGTCAAGCCGTCGTCAGACGATCCGAGGCTCGACAGGCAGTCGATCCAGGCATCCATGTTTCGACCGTAGAAATCGGGGAAGCCGAACGCCTCGGCAAAGACGTCGTGGAAGCTTTCACGATCGACGATGCGGCGGCCGTCGATCCTGACGACCGGTGCCGTCATGGCGGCCCGCCTCAGCCCTGCGGCGGCTTGATCATGCGGCCCAGCGGCTGGCCGCCGAAGAGGTGGAGGTGGAAGTGGGGTACCTCCTGGTGGCCGTGGCTTCCGGTGTTGGCCAGCACGCGGTAACCATCGTCTTCGATGCCGAGGTCCTTGGCGATCTTGCCGGCGGCGCGGATGAAGCCGGTGACCTCCGCCTCCGAGGCCTTGGCGGAAAAGTCGGCGAAGGAGACATAGGCGCCCTTGGGGATCACCAGCACATGCACCTTGGTCTGCGGCTGGATGTCGTGAAAGGCGAGGACGTGGTCGTCTTCGTAGACCTTGTTGCAGGGGATCTCGCCGCGCAGGATCTTGGCGAAGATGTTGTTCTCGTCGTAGGTCATGGCCGCTCCCCTCTTCCTTATCGCTTGATGCTCGTCGCGGCGTGCCTCAGCTCTTGGCGCGCGCCGCCTTCTCGGCGATGCCGGAGATGCCCTTGCGCCCCTCCAGCGCCGCCCAGACGTGCTTTGGCTTCACCCCGCTGGCGGCCCAAAGCACCATCAGGTGATAAAGCAGATCGGCCGACTCGTCGATCACGCCCTGGCGGCGTTCGCGGGTCGCCTCGATCACCGTCTCCACCGCTTCCTCGCCGAGCTTCTGGGCGATCTTGTCGAGGCCGCGGTCGAACAGCTTGGCGGTGTGGGAGCTTTCCGGGTCGCCGCCGCGCCGCTCCTCGATCACCTCGTAGAGGCTGTCGAGAACGGAACCGGTGAGGGGGCCGCGCTTCATAGGGCTCAGATCCTTGCTTGGTCCGGATGTCGGTTGTTTCGGTTTTCGCTTGGCCCGGCAGCGGCGGTTTCGGGCCGGGCGCGCCAGACCCCTGAGGCCTATCAGGTATTGTGCGGGCTGTCACGCCGCCTACCCGGGGAAAGGTTTTGGAAAGCGCGGGGATAAGCCGTGGAAATCGCGTGGATAAATCGCAGCCCGGCGACCGTCCCCAAAGCTAGGAAACCGGTCTGACCGGCAGGCCCTCCGCTGCCATGGCCGCCTTGGCCTCGGCAATGGAATGGGTGCCGAAGTGGAAGATGGAGGCGGCCAGCACCGCGGAGGCATGCCCGTCGCGCACCCCGGCGGCCAGGTGATCGAGGGTGCCGACGCCGCCGGAGGCGATGACCGGCACCGGCACGGCATCGGCGATCGCGCGGGTCAGCGGCAGGTCGTAGCCCTGCTTGGTGCCGTCGCGGTCCATCGAGGTCAGCAGGATCTCCCCCGCGCCGAGATCGCAGAGCCGCTTCGCCCAGGCGACCGCATCCAGCCCGGTGGCTTTGCGTCCGCCGTGGGTGAAGATCTCGAAGCGCGGCGCATCATCCTTATCTGCGCCATCCTTATCTGAACCGTCACCGGGGTCCACGCTCTTGGCGTCCACTGCGACGACGATGCACTGGCTGCCGAACTTCTCTGCCGCCTCGCGCACGAAGTCCGGGTTCTCCACGGCGGCGGTGTTGATGGAGACCTTGTCGGCGCCGGCCAGCAGGAGCTGGCGGATGTCGTCCAGCGTGCGCACGCCGCCGCCCACGGTCAGCGGCATGAAGCACTGTTCGGCCGTGCGGCGCACCACGTCCAGCAGGATGCCGCGTTTCTCGTGGCTGGCGGTGATGTCGAGGAAACACAGCTCGTCGGCGCCGGCGGCGTCATAGACCTTGGCCTGCTCGACGGGATCGCCGGCATCGCGCAGGTCGACGAAGTTCACACCCTTGACGACCCGACCGTCCTTCACGTCGAGGCAGGGAATGACGCGCACCGTCAGCATGGGCCAACCCTTTCGTCGCCTGTACCTTCATGGGCGGAAGCGAGCAGTGCCAGCGCCGAAGACGGATCGATGCGCCCGTCGTAGAGCGCGCGTCCGGAGATCACCCCCTCGATGCCGCTGGCGGCCACCTGCAGGAGAGCGGCGAGGTCGTCCAGCGAGGCGACGCCGCCGGAGGCGATGACCGGCGTAGAGATGGCCGCCGCCAGTTCCGCCGTCGCCGCAACGTTGGCGCCCTCAAGCGCGCCATCGCGGTCGATGTCGGTATAGACGATGGCCGCGGCGCCCGCGTCCTCGAAGCGGCGGGCGAGATCCAGGGCGGTAACCTCGCTCACCTCGGCCCAGCCCTCCACCGCCACGCGGCCGCCGCGGGCATCGATGCCCAGCACGATGCGTCCGGGAAAGGCCCGGCAAGCCTCGCGCACCAGGGCCGGGTCCTTGACCGCGACGGTGCCGAGAATGACGCGGCGCAGGCCGAGGGTCAGCCAGCGCTCGATGGTCTGAAGATCGCGGATACCGCCGCCAAGCTGCGCGGGCAGGTCGACGGCGCCCAGGATGGCCTCTACCGCCGCGGCGTTCACCGGCCGGCCCTCGAAGGCGCCGTTCAGGTCCACCAGATGCAACCAGGAGAAGCCCTGCTCGGCGAAGGCCCGGGCCTGGGCCGCCGGATCTTCGTTGAAGACCGTCGCGGTCTCCATCCGGCCATGCAGCAGGCGCACGGCCTGGCCGTCCTTCAGGTCGATGGCGGGAAAGAGAATCATGGTTCTGTTTCTCAAATACGCGGCACCGGCCCGCTCCCCCTGCCGGCCACCCAGCACCAGTATCCTATGGGTGGCCGGGAGGGGGAGCGGGCTGGAACCGAAACGGCGCGAAGCGCAAACACCTCAGTCGCCTCCGCCTCAATCGCCTTGCGGCAGCGCACCGTTGCCGATCAGGTCCTTGTAGTAGAAGTAGCCGGTGACCCAGCGGTCCTGCACCCAGGCATAGTGCGGATGGGTGCCCCAGCGCACATAGCCAAGTTGTTCCACCACTTCGATGGCCCGTTTCTGGGTGGCGCGGATGTCGAGGTTCAGCACCCGCAGGCCGTTGCGCCGCGCCGCGTCCTCTACCTGGCGCAGCAGGCCGGCGGCAAGCCCATGACCGCGCGCCCAGGGGGCCACGAAAAAGGTGGTGAGCTGGCCGGTGAGGTTCTGGGCTTCGTTGTTGCGCGGCGGGCGCACCAGCTGTGCCGAACCGGCGATGGTGTTGTCCAAACGGCCGACGAAGAGCTCGCGTTCCGGAACCAGCAGGACGCCTTGCCAGTATGTCTCCATGGTCTGGCGCGGCGGCGGGCTGAGCCAGCCGAAGCCGCCACCATCCAGGATCGCCGCCTCGGCGGCATCGCAGAGGTCGTGGAGATCGGGCCCGTGAAAGCCGGTCAGCCTGTCCATTGAGATCTCTACACGGGAATCACTGACCGTCATGGGCACCACCTTAGGAAATTGGCGAGCAGCTTCAGGCCGGCGGCCTGGCTCTTCTCCGGATGGAACTGGGTTCCCACCAGATTGTCACGACCGACGATTGCAGTCACCTCCTCACCGTAATCTACGGTCGCAAGAAGGTGGTTCGGCTGCGCCGGGCGCAGATGATAGCTGTGAACGAAGTAAACATAAGAAGACTGCGGCAAGTCCGCCAGCACCGGATGGTCCGGTGCCCGCAGGGCCAGGCGGTTCCAGCCCATGTGTGGCACCTTCAGTTCCCCAAGGGGCGTGTCGGCGGGCGCGGCGGCGGGCTCCAGGGCCACCACATCGCCCGGAATCCAGCCGAATCCCTGGTGAACGCCGTGTTCCAGCCCGCGCTCGGCCATGAGCTGCATGCCGACACAGATGCCGAGAAAGGGGCCCTGGCGAACCGTCACGAAGTCCTCCAGCGCCTCGACCATGCCCGGCAGGCCGTGCAGGCCGGCGCGGCAGTCGCCGAAGGCCCCGACCCCGGGCAGCACCACGCGGTCGGCCGCGCGCACCTGGGCCGGATCGTCGGTCACCACCACCGGTCCGCCGCCCGCCTCGGCGGCGGCGCGCTCCAGGGACTTGGCGGCCGAGCGCAGATTGCCCGAGCCATAGTCGATGATCGCAACGGTCATGACGCTTCCGAAACAGTCTCTCCACGGCCTCCCGGCCGGGATGCGATTCCCCTAGAGGCTGCCTTTGGTCGAGGGCACGGCGTCGGCCTTGCGCGGGTCGATCTGGATCGCTTCGCGCAGCGCGCGGGCCAGGGCCTTGAAGCAGGACTCGACGATATGGTGATTGTTGATGCCGTAGAGGTTCTCCACGTGCAGGGTCAGGCCGGCATGCTGGGCAAAGGCCTGAAACCACTCCTTGAACAGCTCGGTGTCCATGCTGCCCAGGCGGTCCTGGCTGAAGGCCACCTTCCAGATCAGATAGGGGCGGTTGGAGGCGTCCAGGGCCACCCGGCTGAGGGTTTCGTCCATGGGAATGAGGGCGGAGCCGTAGCGCCAGATGCCGCGGCGCTCGCCCAGCGCCTGGGCGACGGCCTGACCGAGCACGATGCCGCTGTCCTCGGTGGTGTGGTGGCCGTCGATATGCAGATCGCCCTCGGCCTTCAGCGTGATGTCGATGAGGCTGTGGCGCGAAAGCTGCTCGAGCATATGGTCGAGAAAGCCGATCCCGGTGGCGATCTCGTAGCTTCCGCTGCCGTCCAGGTTCACGCTGGCGCTGATCCTGGTTTCCTTGGTGTTGCGGTCGACTGTGGCCTTGCGCATGTCCCATCGCCCCGCCGCCGCGGGGGCCCCTTTGGCATTCCGTTGTGAAACGAAGGCGCCCTTGTATCAGGAAGGCCCCGGCAAGGCCAGAACCCTTGAGCCGCCCGCTTTCGGCGGTCTTTCGGCGATTTTCCGGGTCCAGGGGCCCGGCCAGGCGCCTTTGCGGGGTCGCGGCGGGCACCCAGGGCCCCCGTCCGGCGCAGGTCTGCCCCCGGGAAATCCGCCTTGACCCCGGCGGCGCTTTCGCCCATGTGACAGTCCATGCCTGAAACCAATCCCCCGATCTGGCACGGCACCACGATCCTCTCGGTCCGCAAGGGCGACACGGTGGTGGTCGCCGGCGACGGCCAGGTGAGCTTCGGCAACACGGTGATGAAGTCCAACGCGCGCAAGGTGCGCCGCCTCGGCAAGGACAACGTCATCGCCGGTTTCGCCGGGGCGACGGCCGATGCCTTCACCCTCTTCGAACGCCTGGAAGCCAAGCTGGAGACCTATCCGAGCCAGCTCACCCGGGCCTGCGTCGAGCTGGCCAAGGACTGGCGCACGGACCGCTACCTGCGCCGGCTGGAGGCGATGATGGCGGTGGCCGACAGCACCACCTCGCTGGTGCTGACCGGCACCGGCGACGTGCTGGAGCCGGAAGACGGGCTGATCGGCATCGGCTCCGGCGGCTCCTTCGCGCTGGCCGCGGCGCGCGCGCTGCACGACGTCGACGGCCTGGATGCTAAGGCCATCGCCACCAAGGCCATGGGCATCGCGGCCGATATCTGCATCTATACCAATCAGAGCATCGTCGTGGAGAGCCTGCCCTCCAAGGCCGCGGCGCCGACCGACGCCTGAGTGGCCCGACCATGCTGAACCCGACGCCAAAGCCGATGTCCCAGCCGATGACCAAGCCGATGACCGAGAAAACCGACAGCGCTTTCTTCAGCCCGCGGGAGATCGTCTCCGAACTCGACCGCTTCATCGTCGGCCAGAACGACGCCAAGCGCGCGGTCGCCATCGCCCTGCGCAACCGCTGGCGCCGCCAGCAGCTGCCGGAGGAGATGCGCGAGGAGATCCTGCCCAAGAACATCCTGATGATCGGGCCCACCGGCGTCGGCAAGACCGAGATCGCCCGCCGCCTGGCGCGCCTCGCCCAGGCCCCCTTTCTGAAGGTGGAGGCCACCAAGTTCACCGAGGTCGGCTACGTCGGACGCGACGTCGAGCAAATCATCCGCGATCTGGTGGAGATCGCCATCCACATGACCCGCGAGCGCCTGCGCCAGGACGTGAAGGCCCAGGCGGAGCTGAACGCCGAGGAGCGGGTGCTGGACGCCCTGGTCGGCGCCAACGCCAGCGCCGACACGCGCCAGAAGTTCCGCCGCCTGCTGCGCCAGGGCGAATTGGACGACCGCGAGATCGAGGTCGAGGTGATGGACAGCGGCGGCATGCAGCTGCCGACCATGGAGATCCCCGGCATGCCCGGCGCCTCCATGGGCATGCTGAATCTGGGCGACATCTTCGGCAAGGCCCTGGGCGGGCGCAAGAAGCAGCGCCGCATGACCGTGGCCGAGTCCTACGAAGTCCTGCTGGCCGAGGAGAGCGACAAATTGCTCGACGAGGAGAGCGTGGTCTCCAATGCCATCGCCGCGGTGGAGCAGAACGGCATCGTCTTCCTGGACGAGATCGACAAGATCACCGCGCGCTCCGACCGGGCCGGCGCCGACGTCTCGCGCGAGGGCGTGCAGCGCGACCTGCTGCCGCTGATCGAGGGCACCACGGTGGCCACCAAGCACGGCGCGGTGCGCACCGACCACGTGCTGTTCATCGCCTCCGGCGCCTTCCACATGGCCAAGCCCGCCGACATGCTTGCCGAGCTGCAGGGCCGCCTGCCGATCCGCGTGGAGTTGGATGCGCTGACCCGCGACGACTTCAAGCGCATCCTGACCGAGCCGGAGAACAGCCTGATCCGCCAGTACAAGGCGCTGATGGGCACCGAGGAGGTGACCCTGGAATTCACTGAGGATTCCATCGACGCGCTGGCCGACCTCTCCGCCGAGATCAATTCCTCCGTCGAGAACATCGGCGCGCGGCGGCTGCACACGGTGCTGGAAAAGCTGTTGGAGGAAATCTCCTTCACCGCCACGGACCGCGGCGGCGAGACCATCACCATCGACGCCGCCCTGGTGCAGGAACGCGTCGGCGAACTCTCCAAGAACGCCGACCTCTCCAAGTTTATTCTTTAGGGGTTTCGACTTCGTCGAGGCGGTTCCAGCCCGCTCCCCCTCCCGGCCACCCAGCGCCAGTATCCTATGGGTGGCCGGGAGGGGGAGCGGGCCGGCACCGTCAAAAATCGAGAAACCCTTAGGGCAGCCTGAACTCCTCCACCTCGCTGATGGTCGGCGGGTTGGCCTGCCAGGCGGAACGGTCGGCGCGGATCTGGCGGTCGCGCATCTGGCCGACGAGCATCATGTCGATCGCCTCCCCGTCCGTGGCCAGCGGCATGAAGATGCGCGCGATGGTGCGCGGGCCGGCGACATCGGCATAGTCGTAGCGGGTGCGGCTGTAGAGGGCACCCGGGCCGGCAGCGCCACGCTGAAACAGCGCTGTGACGTGCGCCCGGTATGGCCCCTCCGGCACCGCCTCGTGCAGCAATTGCCCGGTGGGATCGATGCCGAAGGCGACGTCCGTCCCGACCAGCCGCATGCGGAAGTGCAGCCCGCCTTCCGACACACCGTCTTCCAGCACATCGGTCAGCACCACGTAGGGCAGAATCGCCGGGATCTCCGAGGGCAGAATGTCCGCGCGCGCAGGCCAGGTCCGCCCGCGGCGCTTGCCGGCCCAATACGCGTAGAGCTGGCGCAGCGGCAGCTCCAGGATGGCTTTGCCGGGCTCACCGGCTGTCGTTTCGCCGGGCGTCGTTTCCCTGGGCATCCCGTTATCCGAGGTCGGTCGGTCTGCGCTCAAGTCTTTGTCTCTGCGCCGTCGTCCGGGGCCGGCGGCGCCTCGGATGGATCGACCAGGGTCAGCAGACGGTCCAAGGCGGTCTCGTCCATGGTCTCGATGCGCTGCGCAAGGAGATTGGCCAGCAGGGTCGCCCGCGGGCTGAGGCCGGCGGTGTCCACCACCACCCGCGGGTGGGAGAGATCGGCGAGGCGCTGCAGATCCTCCGCATCGTCCCAGATGATGCCGAGATACTGACAGACCCGGTGAACGAAGCGGCGGCTCGGTTTGCCGCGGCGGCCATGCTCCATGGCCGAGAGATAGGCCGGCGAGACCTGCAGCCCGGCCGCCATGTCCTTCAGGGCGAGTTTGCGCTGGGAGCGAATGGCCCGCAGCTTTTCGCCGAACGGTGTCATCGCCGCAACCCCGGCTGGCCGGCCCGCTCAAAGGCACGCGCCGCGCACATCAAAGGATACCCGTGACCCGACCCCTCACGCTGCGGCACGCCGGCTCTCCCTTTCCCGGAAAGATAACCGGATCGGAGTTTAGCGGGTTTTCCCCGGCAAGGCGATTCCCCCGTGCCGGGAGGGAGATCAGGGCCAACGGAGCCGCAAGCGCCAGCATCCCGCCTCAACTGTCATGATCGGGCTTGACTCACGGCTGTTCGGTTAAGTGCGCAAGCTTCGAAAACAATCGGACACCGCGTATGACCCTCACCCCCCACCCAACCTCCCCCCATCAAGGGGGGAGGGGATCTTTCTAGGCCGTCTCAATACCTTCCCCCTCCCCCTTGGATGGGGGAGGGATGGGGTGGGGGTGAAAGCCTCTCGGCCGCGAGTCTTTCGCCTTCGAACCTCCTTCAGCGCTTCCGGCGCAGCAGGATGTAGACCGCCCCGGTGCCGCCGTGCTTCTGCTGGGCGTAATCGAAGGACAGCACCCTTTCGCGGTTGGGGGACTGGTTCAGCCACAAGGGCAGGGCGCTGCGCAGCACGCCGGGCTCGGCCCGGGTCGCGCCCTTGCCGGTGACCACCAGCACGCAGCGCTTGCCGGCGGCCTGGCTGTCGGCGAGGAAGTTCTCAAGACGGCGGTGCGCCTCGGCCTGGCGCAGGCCGTGCAGATCGAGGGTTGCCTCGATAGGCAGCTTGCCGCGGCGCAGCCGCTCCGCCTTGCGCCGGTCGAGCCCGTCGCGCGCGCCGTGGACCAGGGGCGGCGGCGCCGGCCGCTTCGGACCGGCGGGGGCCTGCGCCGCCGCGCGTTGCGACGGCCGGGCGTGCGGCCCTGGTGCCTCCCCGGGTGCCTGCCCTGCGGCCTCCTTCCCCCGGCGCGCTGCCGCACGGGCCGAGGCCGAAGCGCCGGCGGCGTTTTCGCCGAACTCCTCGGCCAGGGAGCGCAGCCGGTCCCGCCCGGCCAGCGGCTCGGCCTGACGCGTCACATGGCTCCAAAGCTGGCGGTCTTCCGGAGAGAGTGCGCCCTTCTTGGCCGGGGGCGCCTTCGGGTCCTTAGGCTTGCGGCCCATCGCTGCCATCCCCGTTGACGCCACCCCCATTAACACTATTGGGGGAAGCGCCGGAGCTCTGGGCGTCATCGATCAGCAGCACGTGGAGACGCCGCGGCCCATGGGCACCAAGCTGGATGGTCTGCTCGATATCGCCGGTACGCGAGGGCCCGGTGATCATGTTGACCGCACGCGGCATGGCACCCTGTCCGAAGCGCTGGCGCAGCTCCGCCCAGGCTTCCTCGTAGGCGCCGACGACCTGGGAGCCGCGCAGCACGACGATGTGGTTCTCCGGCAGAAAGTTCAGCGTGATCGGCGCCTCGGGGCCGGAGGCCATCATCAGCGTGCCGGTCTCGGCAATGCCGGCGAAAGCGCCGGTCACGGCGGTGGTATCGGGCTCGCGCGCCGGGCCTTCGGTGACCTCCAGAAGCGGCTGGTCGGACCAGGGCAGAGCACGCAGATCGCCGCGCGGCGCCAGGCGCACCTGCGGCGGCAGGTTTTCGCCCTTCAGATAGTCGGCCACCGCCTGGGGCACCTGATCGGCATCGTCCAGCCGCACCACCGTCGCCGCCAGTTCGCGCAGCATCTCCTCCATCAGGTCGAGCTGTTCGGCATGGGGCCGCTGCCCGCGCGCCGGCACCAGCCCCGCCTGCGGATCGGCGAGTCGTGCCTCAAGCTGCTTGCGCTCCTCGGCGCTCGGCTGATCGCGCTGCAGGGAGCGGCGCAGCGCCCCCAGGATATGCTGGCGGGATGTGCTCATGACGCGGGTCCGCCGCGTTGCCGTTCCGCCCAGAGCTGCTGGAATGTCTTGCCCTCCGGCGCCGGGAAGTCGCGGTGCTTGGTCCAGCCCCCGGCAAAGGGCAAAGCGTTGAAGCGCCCCTGGTTGCGCCCGAAGGCGGCAAGCAGGCGCATCTTCACCCCCATGAGCCGGTGGTAGAGCTGAGGCCGGCGGGCGAAGAAGGCCCAGGCGGCCAGCCCGAAACGCACCGCCTTGGGGCTGAGGTGCCGCTCGAACTCGCGCTCGCGCCAATGCCGCATCATCCGGGGCAGGGGGATGCGCATGGGGCAGACCGCCTCGCAACGCCCGCAGAAGGTGGAAGCGTTGGGCAGGTGGCCCGCCTCGTCGACGCCGATCAGGCTGGGGGTCAGCACCGCGCCCATCGGGCCGGGATAGACCCAGCCGTAGGCGTGGCCGCCCACCGAGTGATAGACCGGGCAATGGTTCATGCAGGCACCGCAGCGGATGCAGCGCAGCATGTCCTGAAACTCGCTGCCGAGCATCTGGCTGCGCCCGTTGTCCAGCAGGATGACGTGATACTGCTCCGGCCCGTCCGGATCTTCCGGCCGCCGCGGCCCCGTCGAAAAGGTGGTGTAGGCTGAGAACTCCTGCCCCGTCGCCGAGCGCGCCAGCACGCGCAGGATGGTGGTGGCGTCCTCAAGATTGGGGACGACCTTCTCCAGGCTGGCGATGACGATGTGCACCTTGGGCAGGGTCTGGGTCAGGTCGCCGTTGCCCTCGTTGGTGACGATGATGGAGGTGCCGGTCTCCGCCACCAGGAAGTTGGCGCCGGTGATGCCGACATCGGCGTCGAGGTAGCGCTGGCGCAGCATCTGGCGCGCTTCGGCGACAAGCTGCACCGGCTCGGAGAGCGGCCGTTCGGCCGGCAGCTTGTCGTGGTGGTGACGGAAGTCGGCCTCGATCTGATCCTTGGTCAGGTGCACCGCCGGCGCGATGATGTGGCTGGGCACCTCCTTGCGGAGCTGGATGATGTACTCGCCGAGGTCGGTTTCCACCACCTCCAGCCCCGCCCCTTCGAGGTGCTGGTTGAGGGCAATCTCCTCGGAGATCATCGACTTGCCCTTGGTCACCACCTTGGCGTCGACGTCGCGGCAGATTTTCAGGATCTCCGCGCGCGCCTCCTCCGCCGTGGCCGCCCAGTGCACCTGGCCGCCGCTGGCCTGAACCTTCTCCTCATAGCGCTCCAGGTAAAAGTCCAAATTGGCCAGGGTGTGGTTCTTGATGTCGCGGGCGGCATCGCGCAGGTCGTCGAACTCCGGCAGCCGCTCGCGCGCCTTGGCGCGCTTGCCGATGAAGCCGGATTTGACGTTCTTCAGCGCCTTCTGCAGCGTCTGGTCGGCGAGCGCGGCGCGGGCATTGTCCTTGAAGGCGGGGGAGCTGCTCTGCATCACGCCGCGCTCCCGCTCTTGTTCTGCTCGGACCCCGGGTCCGGCTCTCCGATGGCGGGGCCATCGGCCATGTCGGCCAGCACCTCGGCCACGTGGCGCACCCGCACGGCCGCGCCCTGGCGCTGCAGCTTGCCGGCCATGTTCATGAGACAGCCGAGATCGCCGGCCAGCAAAGTGCCGGCGCCGCTGGCCGCCACGAAGTCCGCCTTGTTGGTCACCATCTTGTTGGAGATGTCCGGGTACTTCACGCAGAAGGTGCCGCCGAAGCCGCAGCAGACGTTGGACTCCTCCATCTCGCGGATTTCCACGCCCGGCAGGTTGTTCAGCAGCTTGCGGGGCTGGGCCTCGACCCCCAGCTCGCGCAGGCCGGAGCAGGAGTCGTGGTAGGTGACGGCGCCGGAGAAGGAGGACTCCACCACCTCCACGCCCAGGACGTCGGTGAGGAAGGAGACCAGCTCGAAGGTCCGCTCGGCGAGGTCCTCCGCCTTGGCCCGCAACAGCGGATCGTCAGCAAAGAGGCCGGGGTAGTGCTTCTTGATCATCGAGGCGCAGGAGCCGGAGGGCGCCACGACGTAGTCGAAGCCGGCGAAGGCGTCGATCACCTGCTCGGCGATGGCGCGGGTGTCGGCGCGGTCGCCGGAGTTGTAGGCCGGCTGGCCGCAGCAGGTCTGGGCCCGCGGCACCTCAACCCTGCAGCCCGCCTGTTCCAGCAGCTTCACCGCGGCAAAGCCCACCGAAGGGCGGATCAGGTCGACCAGACAGGTCACGAAAAGCCCGACGCGCTGCGCCTTTTCTGCCATGAGCCGTCCTTTCTCTCCCGCGCCGGGCCCTGGCGTTCAGGCCCTTATCAAAACGGTTCTATGGGTCGGTGCCGTTTCCTGGCTGCGATAATGGTATTACCACTTCGCAAAAGCAAGCGGCAGCGCCTGAGTTGAGAAGGCCTATCGCGCGGCGGCTTCCGTTGACAGCGCAAGATTGAGGGGGAGCATTTGGCCGGAGATGCCGGGATATCCCCCCAGCGCTGCCCGCGCCGCAGCCTCGTCATGCGAATAGTTTACACCGACGAGAAGATCGCCCCCGCCGGACGCTCTGATGAACTCGAAGTGGCCGATGTAGACGATCTGACCGGGCGACACAGAAAAGACGAAATTCTCCTTAAGCTTCACCGGCGCCATGGGATGGATGTAATCCCGCGGATCGAGGAAGCTGTTGCTGCGAACGCGGATCGCACCATCCGCGAGAGGCACAAAGGCAGTGTTCTTCTCCCGCACGCTCGCGGCGGTCATGACATAGTCGCCCGGTTCGACCTCCACCACTTTCATGGTCGGCTTGCGGTAGTCGCTGGTGACCCAAACCGTATCGCTAACATCGGTCCAGAAGGTAGCGCCGCCGGGCACCAACTTAAGCGCCTGCGGATCGTACTCCTGCCAATAGGTCTGAATGCCCCGACCCACGCCGATGTAACCCTCGTACCACTCGACGTTCGTGCCAAGGAGAACAATGGCCTTGTCGCTGGTCGCATCGAACTCTACGGACTTCGAAACGTCAGTGGTCATCGCGCAGGCGGAGACGAACGAGGCGGCACAGAGGCCGCCCAGCGCCTTGCTTAAAACCTTTGAAACCTGCCGAAGACGACCCATCCCCGCCCCCCTGTTGTATTCACTCAACATTTCCGCGCGCTTCCGGCTGCCTTGTCGGCACCACGCGCCGTAGCCGCCATGTTAGCGGTTACCTCGCCCCTCTTGCGAGCCGAAACTCTCGTCAAACGTTAGACTTTAAGGGAAGCGTTCGCGCGACCGCCTTAGCTCGCTTGCTGGCGCCGCTCAGCGACAGCCTTGGGGAGCAGCAGGTAGTAGCGGCCGGTCTGTTTCATGCGCCCGGCCTCAGCCAGGGCGGCCTCGCCGGAGCCCCAGTAGAAGTCGCCGCGCACGGCGCCCTTGATGGCGCTGCCGACGTCCTGGGCCACCATCAGGCGGCGCAGCGGCCTGTCGGTCGCCGGCCAGGTGGTGTCGAGGTAGAGCGGAACGCCGAGCGGCAGGAGCTTGGAGTCCACCGCCAGACTGCGGCCGGCGGTCAGGGGCACGCCCTGGGCGCCGATCGGCCCCTCGCCCTCGATCTCGCGGAAGAAGATGTAGCGGGCGTTGCGCTGCATGACCTCGCGCGCCTTTTCCGGATTGGCGCGCAGCCAGTCGCGGATCGACTGCATGGACGCCTTCTCGCGGGAGACCAGGCCTTCGGCGATCAGGGCGCGGCCGATGGCGTAGAAGGAATGGCCGTTGGAGCCGGCAAAGCCGACCCGGGTGACGCTGCCGTCGGGATAGACCACGCGCCCGGAGCCCTGGACATGGAGGAAGAAGACGTCGACCGGGTCGGCGGCCCAGAGCAACTCCGCCTCCTGGCCGTCGAGCGCGCCGCCGTCGATCTCCTCGCGGGTGAGATAGGGCACCAGGCGCCCGTCCCGCACCTGGCCGACCAGGCGTTCGCCGCGCAGGTCGGCGCGGAAGCGTCCGAGATCGACGGTCACCAGATCCGTCGGCACCTTGTAAAGGGGTGTCGCGCCGGGCGCGGAGGGATCGCGCGTACCCTGGAGCTCGGCCTCGTAGTAGCCGGTAAAGAGCCCGGCGGTTTCGCCGGCATCGGACACCGCGAAGGGCCGGAAGTGCTCTTCCAGCAGGCGCCGCAGGGCGGCGTCGTCCGCCGCATCGGCAGCGGCCAGGGCGGCGCAGGGGACGCTCCAGTCGGCGACCGTGCCGGCCAGTCCATCGGGCCCGACCGCGCGTTCGGCAGGCTGCACCGTCAGGCGGCCGCAGGATTTGAGCAGCGCGGGCAGGGCTTCGCCGGGCCTGTCCGCGGTCCAGTCCGGCAGGGCATCGAAGCCCACCGGGGTCAGCAGCAGCGCCGGCGCCTCCGGCGCCGCAGTCTCGGCTTGCTGCGTCTCGGCCTGCGGCGGCGGCTCGGCCGGCGCCCGCTCCGTGCTGTCTTCTTTCGGGGTCTCGCCGCTACAGGCGGCCAGGGTCACGGCGAAAGCCGCGGCCAGAAGCCCGGCAAACCGCACATTCAGCCTGCTTGGAAGGTCCCGCCTGCCGCCGCCCCGCCTCACGCAGGCAAACCGCTCAGTTGGGGCTGCGGGTGGCAACCAGCGCCCAGTTGGGGTCGCGGCTGCGGGTGTTGCGGGCGAAGGTCCAGATGTCGGTGATCGTGGACACCTCGTTGGGGTTGCCGTCGACGATCAGCCCCTCCGCGTCGCGCGTGACATTCACCTGCTCGGAGACGAACTTCACCGTCACAAAAGCGGTCTTCTGCTGCATCTCGGCTTCGATCAGATCGGCCGAGGTGATGCCGATGAGCGTGGTCTCAAGCGTTTCCTTGTTGGCCTCGCGCTCCTTGATGGCGCCGGAGAAGTCGCCGTAAACGTCGTTGGCCAGCAGCGGCCGCAGGGTCTTGGTGTCGCCCGCGGCGAAGGCGGCGATGATCATTTCGAAAGCGGCACGAGCGCCGGAGGCGAACTGGCTGGGATCGAAGTCCCGGTCGGCCAGGCGGATCTGGGTGACGCCGGCCGCCAGCGGGTCGTCCTCGCCGGACGGTGTCTTTTCGGCGGCCATCTGCTCCGCTTCTGTCTGTTCGAGGAGTTCGTCCTGGTTGATCCGCGGTCCCTTGCCGCGGTCCGGAAGTTGGATCACCTTCTCCTCCTCGCTCTCGTTCTCGCGCGAGGATTGATTGAAGGGATCGAAATCCCGTTTTTCGTGTCCCGTGCGCTTGCCGAGGACCGAGCGCAGCTTGAAGATGAAAAACGCCGCAACGGCAGCGAGGAGGACAATTTCTAACAGGCTGCCGTCGCTCATCCGATTCGCATTCTGTGAGGTGCGCCGCTTCGTGGGGCCGTCAGTTCGTCAGGCCACTGGACAGAGGTAATCTGGCGCGGCTGGCCTCGCCACACCATTTATGAGCATTATGTAGGCAACTGCTGCAGAAAGAGCAAGTATGGCCCTGGTCCTTCTGGCTGTCTTTATTGGGCTGCCACTGCTGGAAATCGCTGTCTTTATTGAGGTTGGCAGCGCCTTGGGCGTCTGGCCGACCATCGCCGCGACCGTCGCCACCGCAATCGCCGGCAGCCTGCTGCTGCGGGCACAGGGCCTGGCGACCCTGCTGCGTGCCCGGGTCCAGATGGATCAAGGCCAGCTGCCGGCCCGGGAAATGTTCGAGGGGATCTGCCTCGTCCTGGCCGGTGCGCTGCTGCTGGTGCCCGGTTTTGTGACCGACGCCCTGGGACTGCTGCTCTTCGTCCCGCCGTTTCGCGAGCTTCTGCGGCGCTTCATCGGCCAGCGCCTCGCCGCCCGCAACGGCCAGGGGCGCACCCGTATCTTCGTCGACGGGCAGGAGGTTAATCCCAACTCCTGGGAGCGGGACGGGTCGGCACGATCGGACGACGACCGCCGCACGACGGTCATCGACGGCGATTTCGAGGAGGTGGACGATCTTGACCGGCCCTACCGGCCCGGCCGGCGGCGCGACTCAGACCCGGAGAGTCCCCCGGACAGCGCCCAAGACCGGCGCAACGACGGACCGCGGAGGCTGGAGCCATGATCCTGGTGCGCCACGGCCAGTCCCACTTCAACGTGCATTTTGCCAAGACGCGCATCGATCCGGGCATCGAGGACCCGGGCCTGACCGAAGAGGGCGAACGCCAGGCCCAGGCCGCCGCCGACAGCCTGAAGGATCAGGGCATCGCCCGCATCGTCGCCAGCCCCTACTGGCGCACCCTGCATACGGCGGAGATCATCGCCGCGGCCCTGGGGCTGCCGGTCACCATCGACCCGCGGGTGCGGGAGCGCTACTTCTTCACCTGCGATATCGGCAGCCACCGCAGCGCCCTGAACGAACGCTGGCCGCACTTCGGCTTCGGCGACCTGGCGGAGCGCTGGTGGCCGGAAGAGGAGGAAACCGAGGAAGCCCTGGCCGTGCGCTGCGAGGGCTTTCGCCGCGCCGTGCTGGACGACGGCCAGTGGGACGATCTGCTGATCGTGAGCCACTGGGGCTTTATTCGCGGCCTGACCGGCAAAGCGGTCGAAAACGGGGTTGCCCTGCGCTTCGATCCCGACGCGGGACTGGTTTCGGGTGCTCTCTAGTTTGGGGGCGTTCTAAGGGCCGGGCGGCCCCAGGGGCGACGTCAGGAGCCCCCTGGCCCGACCGGGCGGCGGACAGCGATCCCGGTTTCCCGACGCTGCCCGGTAGGCCCACCTTAAGGGCTGGGGTTGCCTCGGTTGTGCGGGGCGAAAATCCGTGATAGCCAAGCCCGCCCAGTTTTAGAGGAGGCGCACATGGCCGAAGAAGCCGCGCAACAGGCACCGCTGACCATCAACAGCCAGTACGTGAAGGATCATTCCTTCGAAAACCCTCATGCGCCCGGCATCTACGGCAAGATGCGCGAGGAAAGCCCGCAGCTGAACATCAACGTCGAGGTGACGCCGACGCATCTGCAGGGCAGCCTCTACGAAGTGGCGCTGCGGCTGGAGGCCAGCGCGAAGATCGGCGAGATCTCGGCCTTCCAGATCGATCTGCACTACGCCGCCGTGGTCACCCTGGCCGAGAGCCTGGAAGAGGCGGTGCGCGAACAGATGCTGATGATCGAAGTGCCCCGCTTCCTCTTCCCCTTCGCCCGCGCCATTCTGGCCGACGACACCCGCGACGGCGGCTTCCCGCCGCTGATCATGAACCCCATCGACTTCCACCAGATGTACGTGAGCCGCAAGATGGCCGCGGCGGGGGGCCAGGCCGGCGCCCCGGGAGACTCCCAGGGGGAAGCCCAGGGCGGCGCGGCGGAGACGGCTGCGGCAGCGGAAGGCGACGGCGGGGACGCGGGCGCCGAAGAGAACACGGCGGCCAACGGCCAGGCCTGACTCCACCTCACACCCCTGGCCTGCGGCCCAGCGGCGGTGCTCGGCTGGAGCGGCGCCCTGCTTACACCAGGCTTACTGGCGCCAGAGGGGATCGCTGAGTTTGGCGAGCATCGCTTCGTGGGCCGCCTTTTCCTCCGGCGAGGCACTGTGCGGGCGGGGTGGCCGCGCGTCCCGGGCCAGGGGAGCGACCGCCGCGCGCCGCGGCTGCTGACCCTCCAAGGTCAGACCGGGCTGACGGCCGCCTGAAAGTTCCAGATAGACCTCCGCCAGCAATTCGCAATCCAAGAGGGCGCCGTGAAAGGTGCGGGCGGAGTTGTCGATCTCGAAGCGCCGGCAGAGCGCATCGAGGCTGACCTGGGCGCCGGGAAAGCGTTTGCGCGCCATGGCGACGGTGTCGACGGCGCGGTCGCCGGGCAGAGTGTCCAGACCGGCGGCCTTCAGTTCGGCATTGAGAAACTTCATGTCGAACTGGGCGTTGTGAATGACCAGCTTGGCATCCCCGATGAAATCGAGGAAGGCGGTGGCGATCTGGGCGAAGACCGGCTTGTCGGCCAGAAAAGCGCTGCTCAGGCCGTGGATCTTCTCCGCTTCCTCCGGCATGTCCCGTTCCGGGTTGATGTACTCCCGGAAGGTGCGCCCGGTGGGAACGTGGTGCAGCAGCTCAAGGCCCGCCACTTCCACGATCCGATGACCCGCCGCCGGGTCCAGCCCGGTGGTCTCGGTATCCAGCACGATTTCGCGCATCAGCCGTACCTCCCGATGATCTCGCGCAGCGGCCGGGGCCGGCCCGCGCCTTGGGCGCCTGCGCGCAACAGTGTGACGATGCGGCGCAGCTGGTTCAAGCTGTGGGCTTTGTCGAGCCCCGTCTGCACCACGAAGTCGGCGCGCCGGCGCTTCTCCGCATCCGGCATCTGACGATCGAGCACCGCCTGCAGGCGGGCTTCGGTCATGCCGGGTCGGCCGAGTACGCGCAGGCGCTGTGTCGCCGCCGGTGCAGAGACCACGATCACGACGTCGCAGAGCGCTTCGCCGCCGGTTTCGAACAGCAGCGGGATATCCAGCACCGCCAAGGGCCGACGCAGGCGGGCCTGCTTGGCGAGGAAACGCCGCGCGCCGGCCCGCGCCAGGGGGTGAATAATCGCCTCGAGACGCCGCAGGGCCGCGGGATCGCCGAGCACCCGGTCGCCCAGCCGCCGGCGGTCCACGGCGCCGTCGACCACGACGCCAGGGAAAGCCGCTTCGACCGCGGCAACCGCGGCGCCACCCTTGGCCATCAGGGCGTGAACGGCGGCATCGGCATCATGGACCGGCAGACCGAGGCGGCGCAGCATAGCCACCGCCGTGGACTTGCCCATCCCGATGGACCCGGTAAGGCCGATCACCAGCATGCCGGCTAGCCGTCTTGCAGAACGAAGTCGCGCAGCGCCGCCGTGACCTTCGGTTCGACGCCGAACCACGCGGCAAAGCCGGGGCGCGCCTGATGCAACAGCATGCCCAGCCCGTCGACGGCCCGCGCCCCGCGCGTTCGGGCATCGGCCAGAAGCGGCGTTTCCAAGGGCGCGTAGACGAGATCGTAGACCACCGCTCCCGCGGCCAAGCGGTCCAGGTCCAGCGCCAACGGCGGTTGGCCGGTCATGCCAAGGGAGGTGCTGTTGACCAGGAGCCCGAGGTCGTCGAGGGCCGCAGCCCGATGGTCCCAGGACACGACCTTGGCCCCGGAGCCGAGCTCGGCCGCCAGACGCTCGGCCCGCTCGGCGCTGCGATTGCAGATCCTCAGTTCGGCGAGACCAGCATCCAATAGCGCCACCGCCACCGCCCGCGCCGCGCCGCCCGCGCCCAGCAGCAGGGCAGGCCCGGCGGCAGCCTCGTAGTCCGGCGCTGCCGCCTTGAGGTTCTCGAAGAACCCGAAGGCATCGCTGTTGGATCCCTGGATGCCGTCGGCATCGAAGATCAGCGTGTTGACCGCACCGATCCGCCGCGCGGTGTCGTCGACACGGTCGCAGAGCGCCATCACGCTTTCCTTGTGCGGGATCGTGACGTTCACGCCGCGGAAGCCGGCATCGCGCAGACCGCGCAGAGCGCTCTCCAGATTGTCTGGCGCCACCGACAGGGGCAGATAGGCGCCGTCGATACCGTAGTGGTCCAGCCAGAAACCGTGCAGGCGCGGCGAGAGCGAATGACCGATCGGCCAGCCGATCACCCCGGCCAGGGCCGCCTTGCCGCTAAGGATCATGACGACAGGGCCTTGTTGGCGCGCAGGAAGTCGAGCAGGGGCAGCAGCGGCAGGCCGAGCACGGTGAAGAAGTCCCCTTTGACGCTGGCGAAAAGCTGGGCGCCCCTGCCTTCCAGTTGATAGCCGCCGACCGAGCTGAAGACCTCAGGACCGCAGGCCTCGAGATAGGTCTCAATGAAGGCATCTGAGAGGCTGCGCATGGTCAAGTGCGCCACGGCATTGTGATGCCAAAGCCGGCCACCGTCGCGGACCACGCAGACGGCCGTGGAGAGCTCGTGGGTCTTGCCGCTCAAGGCACGAAGCTGGGCGGCTGCGTGGTCGCGGTCCGGCGGCTTGTCGAACCACAGATCGTTGCAGGAGAGCATCTGGTCAGCGCCAATGACCAGGGCGCCGGAATGCCCGGCAGCGACCCGCTGGGCTTTCAACTCGGCCAGCGTTTCCGCGGTCTGCGCCGCTGTCGCCCCCTCAGCCTGCAGCGAGTCCTTGACCGCGGCCTCGTCCACCGCGGCGGCGCGGGCCGTGAAGTGGAGCCCCGCGGCGGTCAACAGCGCCGCCCGCGTTGCACTGCCGGAGGCAAGCACGAGCGGCGGCGCGTTCTCTGCCATCAGAAGCGGTGCGGCGGCGCGTGTTGCTTCCGTCATCATGACGGTCCCCTCATGGTTCGCCGCCGATATGCCGCGCGTAGTAACTCATGATGGTGGCCGCCGTTTCCTCAATCGACCGCCGCGTGACGTCGATCAGCGGCCAGCCGTGTTCGACGCAGAAGCGCCGCGCCTGGGCGATTTCCGCGCGCACCGCCTCCAGGTTCACATAGTCGGTTTCCTGGCGGTCGTCGGTGAGCATGCGCAGGCGGTTCTGGCGCACCTGAACGAGGCGCGCCGGATCCTTGGTGAGCCCGATGATCAGCGGTCCGTCTGCCTGCAGCAACTCGTCCGGAATCGGGCAGCCGGGCACAACGGGAATGTTCGCCGCTTTGATGCCGCGGTTGGCCAGGTACATGCAGGTCGGCGTTTTCGAGGTGCGCGACACGCCGACCAGGATGATGTCCGCCTTCGCCAGGTCGCTGCAGTGCTGGCCGTCGTCATGAGTCAGCGCAAAGGTCATGGCATCCATGCGCCCGAAGTACTCCGCATCGAGCGCGTGCTGCAGCCCCGGCGTGCCTTTCATCTCGACGCCGAAGTAGTTGGCCATGGTGTGGATCACCGGATCGAGGATGGCGATGCAGGGGACCCCGAGCTGCATGCAGCAACTGGTGAGCTGATCGCGCAGGCTGTGGTTGACCAGGGTGAAGAGAACCGGGCCGGGATGAGCTTCGATCTGGCTGACCACCTTGTTCATCATCCCGCGCGTGCGCACCAGGCTCCAGACATGCTCGACCGGCTCCACGCCGCTGAACTGCACCAGGCAGGCCCGCGCCACGGAGTTGATGGTCTCGCCGGTCGAGTCCGACACCAGATGCAGATGATGGGTCGCCATCCGGCCTCTCCTTGCCCCTCTCCTTACACCGCCCAACGGACCTACCAGATGGACCAGCCCAGATGAACCAGCCGGACGCCGGTCCGGGCGGCGATTCTGTGTATGACCTGTGCAGCCGGGATGAAAACCGGGGGAAAATCCGAGTCGCCCGGGCCAGGGCGGATTTTCATCACCCCTGGCCCGCGATCCTTCAGACGAGTCTTCCCTTGTGAACCACAGACACCCACAACAGCCGAAAACCCCACAACGGCACCCTGACCGCCGGGGTTTTCCCCGTTATCCCCTGCTTACCGGGTTCGTGCAAGCCGCCGGATAGCTGCCCCAGTGGCCTGCTTGTGCCGGGCTCATGCACAGTGCACCGGCTGCTCCCACCCCCCTGCGGACGACTCTCGGGACAACTTCCGGCAAAACGCAGATCCCCGACTCTCACAGGGATAAACAACAAAATCCAAAACCCTTTTAAGATTCTTTTTTGGAAGAAGAGGGCTTTGCCAAGCCTGCGGAAAAGGCCATCTTGTCTGTTCTGGCACCTTCATTTCGCTATCGCGGAACCCTCAGAACGTTCTCCACGGACTTCCTTTCCCGCAACGAGGCCGAGTGACGCAAACCCACGAAAAACTGCTGTTGCGCGCCCTGAACGGCGAAACCCTGCCGCGACCCCCGGTCTGGCTGATGCGCCAGGCCGGGCGCTACCTGCCGGAATACCGCAAGCTGCGGGCCGAGGCCGACGGCTTCCTGGATCTCTGTTTCACCCCGGATCTGGCGGTGGAGGTCACGCTTCAGCCGATCCGCCGCTACGGTTTCGATGCGGCGATCCTGTTCTCGGACATCCTGGTGCTTCCCCATGCCCTCGGGCAGAAGGTCTGGTTCGAGGAAGGCGTTGGCCCCCGCCTGGAGGCGATCGAGACGGCGGCGGGCCTCGACCGTTTGTCCAAAGAGGGGCTGCATGAGGCCCTGACACCGGTCTACGAGACTGTGCGGCGCCTGCGCACAAGCCTGCCGGAAGAGGTTGCACTGATCGGCTTTGCCGGCGCGCCCTGGACGGTCGCCAGCTATATGCTGGAGGGCGGCAGCAGCAAGGATTTCGCGGCCGGGAAGCGCTGGGCCTATGGCGCGCCAGAGGATTTCCGGCGCCTGATCGATCTTCTGGTCGATGCCACCGGGGACTACCTCATCGCCCAGATCGACGCCGGTGCGGAGGCCGTCCAGATCTTCGATTCCTGGGCTGGCGTCTGGCCGGAAGCCGCCTTTCGCGAATGGTGCCTGGAGCCCGCGAAAGCCCTGACGGCCCGCCTGCGGCAGGAGCGGCCGGAGGTCCCGGTCATCCTCTTCCCCCGCGGTGCGGGACTGCTTTATCGGGATTTCGCGCGGGAGACCGGTGCCCAGGCGCTGGGTCTCGATACCACCGTGCCTCTGGCCTGGGCCCGCAGCGAACTGCAGCCCCATGTCGCAGTCCAGGGAAACCTCGATCCGATTATGCTGGTCGCCGGCGGTGAGGGCCTGACCGCCGCCGTGGACCGCATTCTGCGGGAGCTGGGGCAGGGGCCCTTCGTTTTCAATCTGGGCCACGGCATCGTGCCCCAGACGCCCCCCGAGCATGTCAGCCGCCTGATGGAACAGATTCACGCCTTCAGCGCCGAGCATGCCGGATAGGGCGCGGAACCATCCCATGAGCAAAGTCGCAGTCGTTCTCTTCAATCTCGGCGGGCCGGACAGTCAGGAGGCCGTGCAGCCTTTTCTGTTCAACCTCTTCAACGATCCGGCGATCATCGGCCTTCCGGGGCCGCTGCGCTGGTTGCTGGCCAAGGTCATCTCCAAGCGCCGTGCCCCGATCGCGCAGGAGATCTACCGCGAACTGGGCGGCGGATCGCCGCTCCTGCCCAATACCGAGGATCAGGCTGCGGCGCTGCTGGCCGATCTCAACGGGCAGGATGGCGAGGGCACCGAATGGCGTGTCTTCATCGCCATGCGCTACTGGCATCCACGGGCATCGGAAGCGGCCCGGGCGGTGGCCGACTATGCCCCCGACGAAGTTCTGCTGGTCCCGCTCTATCCGCAGTATTCGACGACCACCTCGGCCTCTTCGCTCAGAGAGTGGGGGCGGGAAGCCAAGGCGGCCGGGGTAAACGCGCCCAGCCGCACGCTCTGCTGCTATCCGGCCGAGCCCGGCTTCGTCGCCGCCGCGGTGGAGGGCCTGCGCAAGGCGCTGCGTGAGATCGGGGGCGAGAGCGAGAACGAGGCACCACCGCGCGTGCTGTTCTCCGCCCATGGTCTGCCGAAGAAAATCGTCGAGAAGGGCGATCCCTACCAATGGCAGGTGGAACAGTCGGTCGCCGCGGTGGTGAAGGCCATGGGTGAGGTGAACCTGGACTGGGTGGTCTGCTACCAGAGCCGGGTCGGCCCGCTGGAATGGATCGGCCCGGCGACGGAAGCGGAGATCGAGCGGGCCGGCCGGGATAACCGGGCGGTCATCGTCGTTCCCATCGCCTTCGTCTCCGAGCATTCGGAAACCTTGGTGGAACTGGACATCGAGTACCGCGAACTGGCCGAGCAGGCCGGGGTACCGGCCTATCTGCGGGTGCCGACGGTCTCCAGCGATGCTGCTTTCATTGCCGGCCTCGGCGAGCAGATCCGGCGGCTGCGCGACAGCGGCCGGGCGATCTGCTCCCACGTGGGCGGGCGCTTCTGCCCGGGCTCCTGGAGCGGCTGTCCCCAGGCACGGGATTGATTGCGGGACTTGATTCTCGGGCCTGATCCTCAGAACGAGCCCTGAAACATCGGAACAGGAACGAACGGTCGTGGCGGGATTTCTGGGCGAGGGCTATCTCTGGGTGAAGAGTCTGCACATCCTGGCGGTCATCGCCTGGATGGCCGGGTTCCTCTATCTTCCGCGGCTCTTCGTCTATCACTGCCAGGCGGAGGTGGGTTCCAGGCAGTCCGAGACTTTCAAAGTCATGGAGCGGCGCCTGCTGCGGGCGATCATGAACCCCTCCATGCTGGTGGCCTGGGCCGCCGGGCTGGCGCTGGCCGCCCATATCGAGGCCTGGGGCGAGGGCTGGTTCCATGCCAAGCTGACCCTGCTGGTGATCCTCACGGGCCTGCATATGGTGGCCGCGCGCTGGCGCCGTGCCTTTGCCGAGGACGCCAACCGCCACAGCGAACGCTTCTATCGCGTGATGAACGAAGTGCCGGCGGTGCTGATGATCGGGATCGTTGTCTTCGTCGTCGTAAAGCCGTTTTGATGCTGTTGTTGCAGGCATTTACCCCGCTTGACTTAGTCTGCAGCCTGCAGTAACGATCAGCCATTCCTCAGCACCTTGCCGTCCGGCGGTGTCGATCCCATATGTCGAGTCATGTTTCGTTAACCAGCCAAGTGTAGGCTGTAGTTGGGATTTCTTCCCCCGGTCAGCGGTCTTTTCCGATCATCCTGCGTCCGCATGCGTAGCAAACCCAGGATGCAGTTCCAGACCAGTCCTCTTTCTCTCCCCTTCGATCGAACACAGGCGTAAGCGCCCATGAACCTTCAAGAACTGAAAGCCAAGAGTCCGGCAGACCTTTTGGCCTTTGCTGAAGAGCTGGAAATCGAGAACGCCAGCACCCTGCGCAAGCAGGACATGATGTTCGCGATCCTGAAGCATCTGGCGGAGAACGATCAGCCGATCTATGGAAGGGGCGTCCTGGAGATCCTGCAGGACGGCTTCGGCTTTCTGCGCTCGCCGGAGTCCAACTACCTTGCCGGGCCCGATGACATTTACGTGAGCCCCAGCCAGGTGCGCCGCTTCGGCCTGCGCACCGGCGACACGGTGGAAGGGCAGATCCGCTCCCCCAAGGACGGCGAGCGCTATTTCGCCCTGCTGAAGGTCAGCGAGATCAACTTCGATCCGCCGGAAAACTCCCGCCACCGCATCAACTTCGACAACCTGACGCCGCTCTATCCGGACGAGAAGATCAAGCTGGAGGTCGAGGACGTCACGACCAAGGATCTGACCCCCAGGGTCATCGATCTGACGGCGCCCATCGGCAAGGGCCAGCGCGCGCTGATCGTCGCGCCGCCGCGCACCGGCAAGACGATGATCCTGCAGAACGTCGCCAAGTCCATTGCGGCCAACCACCCGGAGATCTTCCTGATCGTGCTGCTGATCGACGAGCGGCCGGAGGAAGTGACCGACATGGACCGCTCGGTCAACGGCGAGGTGGTGAGTTCCACCTTCGACGAGCCGGCCAGCCGCCACGTGCAGGTCGCCGAGATGGTGATCGAAAAGGCCAAGCGCCTGGTCGAACACAAGAAGGATGTGGTGATCCTGCTGGACTCCATCACCCGTCTGGCGCGCGCCTACAACACCGTGGTGCCGAGCTCCGGCAAGGTGCTGACCGGCGGTGTCGACGCCAACGCGCTGCAGCGCCCCAAGCGCTTCTTCGGCGCCGCCCGCAACATCGAAGAGGGTGGCTCCCTGACCATCATCGCCACGGCGCTGATCGACACCGGCAGCCGCATGGACGAGGTCATCTTCGAAGAGTTCAAGGGCACCGGTAACTCGGAAATCGTGCTCGACCGCAAGCTGGCCGACAAGCGCACCTTCCCGGCCATCGACATCGGCAAGTC
>NZ_JANQKD010000132.1 GCF_028281305.1 Pelagibius sp.
CTTTCACCATCGGCTCGCCCAAGCAGCTCGGCGAGATCCTCTTCGACGAGATGAGCCTGCCCGGCGGCAAGAAGGGCAAGTCCGGTTCCTATGCCACCGGCGCCGATATCCTGGAAGGGCTTGCGGCTCAAGGCCACGACCTGCCGGCGCGGGTGCTGGACTGGCGCCAGCTCGCCAAGCTGAAGAGCACCTACACCGACGCCCTGCAGAGCCAGATCAACGAGGAGACGGGGCGCGTCCACACCTCCTACTCCCAGGCCGTCGCCTCCACCGGGCGGCTGTCGTCCAACGATCCCAACCTGCAGAACATCCCGATCCGCACCGAAGAAGGGCGCAAGATCCGCACCGCCTTCGTTGCCGAGAAGGGGCATGTGCTGCTGTCGGTGGACTACAGCCAGATCGAGCTGCGCCTGACCGCCCACATTGCCGAGGTCGATGCGCTGAAGGAGGCGTTCCACGAAGGCCAGGACATTCACGCCATCACCGCATCGCAGGTCTTTGACATCCCCGTCGAGGGCATGGACCCGATGACCCGGCGCAAGGCCAAGGCCATCAACTTCGGCATCATCTACGGCATTTCCGCATTCGGCCTGGCGCAGAACCTGGGCATCCCCCAGGGCGAGGCCAAGGCCTATATCGACGCCTACTTCGAGCGCTATCCCGGCATCCGCGGCTATATGGACCGCACCAAGACGCTGGCCCGCGAGCAGGGCGTCGTCACCACCCTCTTCGGGCGCAAGATCCATATCCCCGGCATCAAGGACAAGAACCCGGCGCGGCGCAGCTTCTCCGAACGCGCGGCCATCAACGCGCCGATCCAGGGCACGGCGGCCGACATCATCAAGCGCGCCATGATCCGCGTGCCGCCGGCGCTGGAGCAGGCGGGGCTGGGCGCAAAGATGCTCCTCCAGGTGCACGACGAACTGCTGTTCGAGGTGCCTGACAAGGAGGTGGAGGAGACCTCCGCCCTGGTGCGCGAAGTCATGGAAAACGCCTGCGCGCCCGCCATCGAACTCTCCGTGCCCCTGGTCGCCGACGCCGGCACCGGCGCCAACTGGGCCGAGGCGCACTAGGGCGCGCCCACTTCCTGGCGCGCGCTGTGGTAGACTGCACGCCGTTACTCCCATCCAGAGTGCCATGAGCCCGAAAGACGCCAGCCGGATCCTGCCCGCCCCGAAGAGCGACTTCGTCGGCCTGGAGGGCAAGGCGCATTTCGCCACCGGCGGCGAACCGCCGCTGCTGAAGGTGCATCGGCAATCCTTCGAGCGCTTCGCCGCCGACAAATCCGGCGGCTTCGACGGCTACTGGCGCCACTGGGAAGAGGCCGATCAGGTTCGTCAGTCGCTGGCGCGGATGACGCAGGCGGAGCCCGGCGACATCGGCCTCGTCGGCAATGCGTCCGAGGCGATCATGCGTGTCGTTGCCAGCCTCGACTGGCGGGCCGGTGACAACGTCGTGGTGCCGGCGCTGGACTATACCAGCGGGCGCTACGCGCTGGCGGGGCTCAAATCTCGCGGGGTCGACGTGCGGCTGGTGCCTGGCCGCGGCTGGTGGATCGAACGGGATGACATCCTGGCCGCCTGCGACGACCGCACGCGGCTGGTCTACCTGAGCCAGGTGAACGCCCTGACCGGCCAGCACCACGACATCGCCGCCCTCGCACGCGGGCTGGAGGGCGCGGACGCTGTGCTGCTGGTGGACGCCAGCCACGCCCTGGGCGTGGTGCCGGTCGACGCGCGGGCCAGCGACTTCGTGGTGTCCTGCTGCTACAAGTTCGTGCTCGGCATTCACGATGGCATCCTGATCTGGAACCGGCGGCGCCGGCCCGACTTCACGCCCTATGGCGCCGGCTGGGCCTCCGCCAGCCCGGGCGCAACCCCCGCAGACTATCGCCTGAAGCCGGATGCCCGGCGGGTCGAGTTCGGCAATGCCGGGCACCTGGGCGCTTATCTGCTTCGCGACTCCCTGGCCTATCTGGAGAGCTTCGGCATCGATACCATCGCCGCCCATGCCAGGGCCCAGGCGGCGCGGCTGGTGGCCGGCATGACCGCCCTTGGCCTGGAGGTCATGACCCCGGACGACCCGGCGCAGCATGCCGCCAACGCGGCCTTCGTTCATCCCGATCCGGAGGGCCTGACCCGCCGCGCCGCGGCGGAGAACATCCTGGTCTGGGGCGACAACGGCCGCATCCGTGCCTCGGCCCATCTCTTCACCACCGAAGAAGACGTGGAGATCCTCTTGGACAGCCTGCCCCGTCTCTTGAACGGGGGCCGCCCTAGTCCTGAGTGCTAGTCCTGCTTGCTATTCCTGGGTGCTGGGTTTCAGTACGCCGAGGTAGGTGCTGGCCGCCTTGTCGAAGCGATCGGGGTCGTTGAGGCTGCGGGCCAGCACCATGGCCCCTTCCAGAAGCGATAGGAACTGGTCGGCAACGTTGCGCGGATTGCCGCGGAAGGCGAGCTCGCCCGCTTTGCGGCCGTTCTTCAGGACCTCGCACAGCCAGCCCTCGCAGAGCTGAAAGAAGGCACGCACCTGGTCGTTCACGGGCTCCGGCAGGCCGTCGCGCTCGGCCCCCAGCATGCCGCAGAGGCAGAGCCGCTCGCTTTTCAGGGTCTGGCGAAAGAGCTCGACGAAGGCCTTCAGCCGCTTGGAGGCTTCGGCGTGGCGGTCGAGAATGCTTTCCAGCTCGGCGGCGAAGTCTTTCCGGTAGCGGCTGACCAGAGCCACGCCCAGATCCGCCTTGCTGGGGAAGTAATAGTGGACGCTGGCCGACTTGATGCCGATCTCACCGGCGATGTCGCGGTAGCTGAAGCCGTTGAAGCCGCGCGTCTGGATCAGCCGCTGCGCGGTATCCAAGACTCTCTCTGCGGTGATCCCCGACATCTGGCGATGGCCCTCCCCGGTCCCTCCATAATGCGGAGATCGCCAAATAAAGCAACGATCTCATTGCTCTAGCGTGAGGGTGCCGGGTGCCCGACGGCAGCGGGACGCGCCTTTCGGACGCGTCCCGGTATCGTTTTACGCAGCGGCGCGGATGCCGGCCTGGCGGACCGGCTCCCCCACATAGGCCTCGAACTGGCGGAAATTCGCCTCGAAGCGCTGGGTCAGGTCGCGCACCGTCAGGTCGTAGGCCTGCTTGTCGCCCCAGGTGTTGCGCGGGTTCAGCACCTCCGATGGCACATCCGGGCAGCTCTCCGGCATGGCCAGACCGAACTGCGGGTGATGGGCTGTGGCCGCTCCGCTTAACCGGCCGTCCAGCGCCGCGCGCAGCATGGCCCGGGTGTAGGCGATCTTCATGCGCGAGCCGACGCCGTAGGCGCCGCCGGTCCAGCCGGTGTTCACCAGCCAGCAGCGTGCGCCGGTGGCCGCCATCTTGTTGCCCAGCATCTTTGCATAGACCGAGGGGTGCCGGGGCATGAAGGGCGCGCCGAAGCAGGTGGAGAAGGTGGCCGAAGGCTCAGAGCCCATGCCCTTTTCGGTCCCGGCCACCCGCGCGGTGTAGCCGGAGAGGAAGTGGTACATGGCCTGCTCCGGCGTCAGGCTGGAGATCGGCGGCAGCACGCCGAAGGCATCGGCTGTCAGCATCACGATGTTCTTCGGCTGGCCGCCGCGGCCGCCGGGGGTGACGTTGGGGATGAAGTCCAGGGGATAGCTGGCCCGGGTGTTTTCCGTATGGCGGGCGTCGTCCAGGTCCAGGCGCCCGGTCAGCGGGTCCATCACCACGTTCTCCAGCACCGTGCCGAAGCGGCGGGTGGTGGCGTAGATCTCGGGCTCCGAGGCGGGGTCCAGGCGGATCACCTTGGCATAGCAGCCGCCCTCGAAGTTGAAGACGCCGTCGGGCGACCAGCCGTGCTCGTCGTCGCCGATCAGGCTGCGGCTGGCATCGGCGGAGAGCGTCGTCTTCCCGGTGCCGGAAAGCCCGAAGAAGATGGCCGTGTCGCCCTCGGCCCCGATGTTGGCCGAGCAGTGCATCGGCAGCACGTCGCGCTCCGGCAGCAGATAGTTGAGGACCGAGAAGATCGATTTCTTGATCTCGCCGGCATAGATGGTGCCGCCGATCAGCACCAAGCGCCGAGCGAAGTGCACAACGATGAAGGACCCGCTGTTGGTGCCGTCGCTTGCCGGATCGGCCTCGCAGAAGGGGGCGTGGAGCACGGTGAAGCCGGGCTCGAACTCGGCCAGCTCCTCGGTCTCGGGCTGAATGAACATGTTGCGGGCGAAGAGCGAGTGCCAGGCCGACTCGCTGACCACCCGGACGGGCAGGCGGTAGGCGGCATCGGCGCCGGCAAAAACATCCTGCACGAAGACGTCGCGGCCCTTGAGGTGCTCGACGACCTTGGCGTAGAGCCGCTCGAAGACGTCTTCCTCCATCGATGCGTTGACGTCGCCCCACCAGATGTCCTTCTCGGTGGAGGCCTCGCGGACGATGAACTTATCTTTCGGCGAGCGGCCGGTGTGCTTTCCGGTCAGGACGACCAGCGCCCCGCCCTCGGCGAGCCGGCCTTCGTTACGGGTAAGGCTTTCCTGGTAAAGGGCCGGAACGCTGAGGTTCCAATAGGCTCTGCGAAGATCGCTCAGGCCATGCAGGGCCAAGCCGTGGCGGCTGACCGCCGCGCCGATGTTTTCCACCTGTGTTGTCTCCCACTGCTGCAGTGTGCTCACGGTTCGTGTGCTGTCGGTTCCTTTGGCGGCGGCCTTGTCGCCGGCTCGTCACGCGGCGGAACTCTGTTCTGGCGCCCCGTTTCCGGGGTTCTCGTGCTTTGACAGATAATGGATCGGCCGAGGCTTTGAAATGGCGAATATGTGTCTTTTCTGATCTTTCCTGTGGGCTCTCGCTGTGCGGTCCGGCTGGCTCCCCCGGCGTCGCGGACCGGTAAATCTGGCTGCGGTCTTGGTCTAACCGTCGCCATGGACTAAAACTCCGGGTGCTGCGCGTTCCTGCGCGGCGATCCTCCGCCTCCAACCGCGCCGGAACGCGTCCTTGTCCGAACTCCTGCCCCTTGCCGTCGACAACCTGCTGTCGCCCATCATTCTGTTCTTCGTGCTCGGCTTCGGCGCCGCGTTGCTGCGCTCCGACCTTTCGGTGCCAGAGGCCTTCGCCAAAGCCATGGCGCTCTACCTCATGCTGGCCATCGGCTTCAAAGGCGGCGTGGAACTGAGCAAGCAGGGGCTCGACTGGACCATCGCGCTGATCCTGCTCGCCGGCGGGGCGCTGTCCTTCGTGATTCCGCTGATCGCCTATACGCTGCTGCGTCTCTTCACCCGCCTCGGCCAGGCCGACGCGGCGGCGGTCTCGGCCCACTACGGCTCCATCTCCGTCGTCACCTTCGTCGCCGGCACCGAGTTCCTGACCCTCATGGGCGTCGGCTTCGAGGGCTACATGGTGGCGGTCATGGCGATCATGGAAACCCCGGCCATCGTCACCGGCATCTGGCTGGCCCGGCGCGAACTCAACGGCGGCCCCGGTCCTGCGGCGCGGGCCCGTCGCCGGGCTCTGGTCGACCGCGATCTGATGCGCGAGATCTTCCTCAACGGCAGCGTGGTGGTGCTGATCGGCGCCTTCGTTATCGGCTGGATCACCGGGCCCAAGGGCTTCGATGCCATCGCCCCCTTTATCGACGCGCCCTTCAAGGGCGTGCTCTGCCTCTTCCTGCTGGACATGGGGCTGGTGGCGGCAGCGCGGCTGCGCGGCGCCAAGGAGCTGACGGTGAACCTTGTCGTCTTCGGCCTGGCGATGCCGGTGATCGGCGCCTCGCTCGGGCTCGCCGCCGGCTGGGCGCTCGGGCTCGGGCAGGGCGAGATGGCCCTGCTGGGCCTGCTGTCGGGCAGCGCCTCCTATATCGCCGTACCCGCTTCCATGCGCCTTGCGGTGCCTGAGGCCAGCCCCGGGATCTATCTGACCCTGTCGCTGGCCATCACCTTTCCCTTCAACCTGACGATCGGGATTCCGCTCTACTTTTCCGTCGCCACGGCGTTATCGTCTCCCTGACGGGCCCGGTTCTGAACAAGAGGCCTGCAAGGACGGCGACCCCGAGGAAGGCACCCATGGAAACCTATCTCCGCAAACGGCTGGATATCATCGTCGAGGCACCGCTGCTGCGCCACGTGGTGTCGCTGTTGGAGGCCGAGGCCGTGCGCGGCTACACCGTGATGCCCTGCCTCTCCGGCAAGGGGCCGGAAAGCAGCTGGCACGAGGGCGAGATCAGCGACGCCTTCTCCAAGCGCCTGATCATCGTGATCGCCCAGGAAGACCAAGCGCGCCAGGTGATGGCCGCGGCCCACAGCCTGCTCGCCGACTACAGCGCCATCATCACCCTCTCCGACGTCGAGGTGATCCGCGCCGATCACTTCTAGGCGGCTGCCGGGAGGCTGCCGCGCCTGCGGTCCGGCGGTTCCCGGGGAAATGTGGCACGGCGCGTCACAGAATCGCCTTAAGTTATTGTTCACAAATCACATTTAGAACACTGGCGCGAAGCCTGCCCGGGTCCGTTGTTAGGGCCATGAGCGCAGGACGGTCGGCAAGAAACCGCAACGGGTGGGGAATGCCCCGGACTTTGTCTGGAGGCATCATGGCTCTCAGAAACGGCGTTTCGCGCCTCGATTCGAAGATTTCCAGGCCCCTCGGCCGGGCGGTGCGGCGCAAGACCGAACCGCGGCGGCGCCGGCTGTCCCTGGCCCTGCAGGGCGGCGGCGCCCATGGCGCCTTTACCTGGGGCGTCCTGGACCGGCTGCTGGAGGAGCGCGGCCTCGACCTCGACGGCCTGAGCGGCGCCAGCGCAGGGGCCCTCAATGCGGCGGCTCTGGCGGCCGGCTGGCTGGAGGGCGGCGCCGAAGGCGCCCGGGCCAACCTGGAGCGCCTCTGGCGCCGCGTCAGCGGCCTCGGCGAGTTCAGCCCGAGTGCGGCGGCGACCCCGGCCCTGGACATGATGACGCGCATGTTCTCGCCCTATCAGCTCAACCCGTTGGACGTGAACCCGCTGCGCCGCATCCTGGAAGAGGTCATCGACTTCGAGGCGCTGCAGGCGGCGGAGGGACCGCGGCTGTTCGTCTCCGCCACCGAACTGAAGCAGGGCCGGGCCGAGCTCTTCGAGAATCCGGACATGACCGTGGATGTCCTCCTCGCCTCGGCCTGCCTGCCCCATCTCTATCGGGCCGTTGCCATCGACGGCGGCCACTACTGGGACGGCGGCTTCATGGCCAATCCGACCATCTTTCCCCTGGTGTTCCACTGCGACAGCCGCGACGTGATGATCATCCAGATCGATTCGCTGACCACTGACGAGGTGCCGCGCAGCGTGCGCCAGATCAACAATCGGCGCAGCCAGATCATGTTCAACGCGCCGCTGATGCGCGAGCTGGAGGCGCTGACCTACATGGGCCATATCGCCGGGCCCGGGCGGCTGCGCGGCAGCGGGATGGCCGGCAAGGTGCGCGGCCTGAACCTGCATCTGCTGGAAGGCGGGGCCGCCATGCGGGCCTTCGACGTCACCAGCAAGCAGCGTGCGGACTGGGGGTTTTTCCAGGAGTTGAAGGCCATCGGCCGGGAGGCTGCGGCGGCCTGGCTCGAGCGTCACCGCGATGCCCTGGGGGTGCGCTCCTCTCTGGATCTGACGGGCGCATAGCCTCCTTCAGGGCCGTCTAGCTTCAGGGCAATCAGGCCGGCCGCTCCAGCAGGCCGTGCTTGCGCAGCCGGTTGCGCAGCTGGTCGTAGGTCAGGCCGAGCTGCTTAGCGGTGGCGCGCTGGTTGAAGCGCTGGGCCGTCAAAGCCTGCTGCAGGAGATCGTGTTCGACCCGTTTCAGCGCCTCGCGCAGGTCGAAGGCCCGCAGGGGATCCGACAGCACGCCACCTGCCGGAACCGCTGAGGGACGTTCTGCCTTCGCCGGACCCTGGGCGGCCGGGCCGAGGGCCTCTCCGGCCTCGACCTTTGGAACGCCGGTTGCCGGGGCGCTGTCCGCGCTTGGGGCACCGGCGAGCGGATAGGGGCTGGCAAAGGGGTCGAGCACGATGCCGTCGACCGGCGCGTCCGGCGTGCCGCGAGCCACCGAGCGCTCCACCACGTTGCGCAGTTCGCGCACGTTGCCGGGCCAGGCATGGCCCAGCAGCCTTTCCAGCGCGCGCTCGTGGAACCCGGGGAACTGCGGCCAGCCCAGTTCCGCGGCCATTTCGCGCCCGAAATGACCGGCCAGCAGGGGGATGTCCTCCTGCCGGGCCCGCAGCGGCGGCAGGGTGATCACCTCAAAGGCCAGGCGGTCCAGCAGGTCGGCGCGAAAGCGGCCGGCCGCGGCGGCGGCCGGCAGGTCGACGTTGGTGGCGCCGATCACCCGCACCTCCACCTTCAGGGTGGCATTGCCGCCCAGCCTCTCGAAGGCGCCATACTCAACGGCGCGCAGCAGCTTCTCCTGCACCGCGGGGGTGGCCGAGGCGATCTCGTCGAGAAACAGGCTGCCGCCGTCGGCCAGTTCGAAGCGCCCGGCGCGGCGCCGGGCCGCGCCGGTGAAGGCCCCGGCTTCGTGGCCGAAGAGCTCGGACTCCAGCAGGCTCTCGGCCAGGGCGGCGCAGTTCAGCTTGACGAAAGGCCCGTCCCAAGCCTGCGACAGGAAGTGCAGGCGCGCGGCCACCAGTTCCTTGCCGGTGCCGCGCTCGCCGATCACCAGGACCGGCCTGTCCACAGGCGCGATGCGGGAGATCTGCTCGGCGAGCCCGAGGAAGGCGGGCGATTCCCCCAACAGTGGGGGTAGGTCAGGAGTCTGCATACTGTGAATATAGGCAATTACTGGGAAAAAACACCAATGATTAGGATTTATTGGAGGCATGAGATCTTTGTGCTGGGCTGCGGCTGCAGGAGGTTTGTTATGTAAATCAACATCTTAGTAAGATTTCGCGGACTTGGCACGATCTCTGCTAATCGATGGTTAAGATGCGCCGCAGGGGCGCCTCCCTGAACCCGCCGGGCAGCACCCGGACTGACACCAGAGAGGGCAAGAGGTTGAAAACGATGAACCGTTGGAACGATGAACCCCGAAACGAAGACGCGACCTGGCTGGACCGCGCGCTGGCCTACCTGCGCAGCCGTACGGCCGACCACTGGCTGATGTTTGCCGCCGGCCTGATCATCGGCGCCATCCTGGGGTAATGCGAAAGACCTGACCCCGTAACGGATCGGCTGCAACGCCGACCGGCGACGGAACACCGCTCAAAGCGAGAGTCGCTGGCCGCAGACAGAGGCCGTCAACAGAGACCGACAACAAAGGAACTGGAGCGATGGGTATTTTCTCCCGCCTTGCCGACATCATCAATTCGAACCTGAACGCCATCCTCGACCGCGCCGAGGAGCCGGAAAAGATCATCCGCCTGGTGATCCAGGAGATGGAGGACACGCTGGTCGAGGTGCGCAGCACCGCCGCCAAGACCATCGCCGAGAAAAAGGAAATCCGCCGCCGCCTGGCACGCCTGGAAGAGGCCCAGCAGAGCTGGCAGGAGAAGGCGGAGCTGGCCCTGACCAAGGGCCGCGAGGATCTCGCCAAGGGTGCCCTTGTAGAAAAGGCCAAGCTGGCCGAGGCCGCGACGGCGCTGCAGGCCGAGCTGGAGGACCTGGACGCCCTGCTGCGCCAGGGCGAGGCCGACATCGCCAAGCTGGAAAGCAAGCTGCGCGAGGCCAAGGCCAAGCAGCAGGCGCTGACGGCGCGCCACGAGACGGCGGGATCGCGCCTCAAGGTCCGCCGCACCCTCTACGACGGCCGTGTCGAGGACGCCTTCCAGCGCTTCGAGCAGGTGGAAAAGAAGCTCGACGAGGCCGAGGGCGCGGTGGAAGCCTACGATCTCAGCGGCGGCGGCAAGACCCTGGCGGAAGAGATCTCGGAACTGGCCGCGGAGTCTGCCATCGAGGACGAGCTGGCGGCCCTCAAGGCCAAGGTCAAGAAGTCCAAGGACAGCGGCGCGGCGGACAAGGGTTAGGCCAGAGGCGCGAGAGGCTAGAAGACCATGGATATCGAAGTACCGGTCATCCTCTTCCTCGCGGTGGTCGCGCCGATCTGGATCATCGCCCACTACGCCACGCGCTGGCGGGCGACCAAATCGCTGTCCTCCGATGAAGAGCAGTTGCTGGAAGAGCTCTGGCAGAGTGCCGAGCGCATGGAGCAGCGCATCAACGCGCTGGAACGCATCCTCGATGCCGAGGTGACGGACTGGAGGAAAAAGCTGTGACTGCCGGACCGTGTCGTCCTGGCCGGGGGCAGGCGCCTAAAGGCCCCGCCCGGCCCAGCCGCCTCTACCGCAACCGGGAGAAGGGCCGGATTTCGGGCGTCTGCGCCGGGCTTGCCGATTACTTCGGCATCAGCACCTTCATCGTGCGCCTGGTGGCGGTGATCGCGCTCTTCATGTTCACCTTTCCGACGCTGGTCTGCTACGTCCTGGCCACGCTCCTCATCGATCCGGCGCCGGAGTTCACCTACCGCTCGGAAGAGGAGAAGGAGTTCTGGCGCCAGGTGCGGCTCAAGCCCAGCGAGTCGCTCTCCCGCCTGCGCCACAAGTTCCGCGACCAGGAACACCGCGTCCGGGCGATGGAGGCCTTCGTCACCTCCTCCGAAGCGCGTCTGCACCGGGAGTTCCGCGACCTCTAGGCGCCGACCGGCCGGGGCGCAGCCCACAACGGTCAGCAGCGGCCACAGGAAACAACAGCCATGAGACGTCCCAGACGCGGGTGGATCGCCGCCCTCGCGGTGATCCCCCTCACCCTGATCGTTGCGATGGTCTATGTCGCAAACACCTGGGAAGGGGATCCCTTCACTGCGGCCGCGCCGCCGCCCGATCACGGTCCTGGTTCCGGGCCCAACCCCGGGCCCAACCCCGGGCCCAACCCCGGGCCCAACCCCGGGCCCAACCCCGGACACGGGCAGGTCTTCCGCCTCGACGACGCCGAGACGCGGCGGCTGGGCTGGGACCCGTTCAATCTCGACAGGGTCTTCGGCTACGCCGGCGGGCTGGGCAGCGATGTGCTGCTGATTGTCACCGATGGGACGGTGGTTGCAGCCTTGGGTGACCTCAAGACGCCGCGCCCGCTCCACTCCATCCGCAAAACCCTGCTTTCGGCACTGGTCGGCCGGCACCTCGGTGCGGGAGAGCGGTCTATCGATCTGGCGGCGAAGCTGGCAGACCTCGGCATCGACGACGTGCCCGTTCCGCTGACCCCCCTCCAGCGGCAGGCAACGGTCCTGCATCTGCTGCAGAGCACCTCCGGGATCAATCACGCCGCTGCCGCCGAAGAAGGCCTGGTGGCCGAGAAGAAACGGCGCCTGGGAGAGGGCGAGAACCGGCCGGGGACCATCTGGGCCTACAACAATTGGGACAGCAACGCCCTGACCACCGTCTTCGAGGTGCGCACCGGCCTGCCGGTCGCCGAGGCCTTCGAAACGGGGTTTGCTGCGCCGCTTGGCCTGCGCGACCACACCGCCGGGGCGGTTTCCTATGTTGCGGCGCCCGACCTGTCGCGGCACCGGGCGGCCATGTTTCGGATGTCCGCCCGCGATCTGGCCCGCTTCGGGATGCTCTATCTGCAAAGGGGCGAACTCGATGGCCGGCGGATCCTGCCCGCCGGCTGGGTCGACCGCATCACCGCGGACTATTCGCGGACCGGAATGTCAGGGCTGCGCCATGGCCACGGTTATCTCTGGTGGATTCCGGCGCCGGACAGCGGCCTGCCGCCCGGCACCTTCTGGGCCTGGGGCCTGGGCCAGCAGGCACTTCTCGTCGTTCCTGCCTGGCGCAGCGTCATCGTCCATCAGGCCGACATGCAGGCCTTTCTCACGCGGTTCTTCCAAGCCGTCGAGGGGGACGGACAGGCGCCGGAGGCGGCGCTTGAAACGCTCGCACTGTCCTGTCTCGGTCCGCGGGACCGTCAGACCGCTTTCTGCCGCGACGATCGTCTGATCCTGCGCCGCGAATTCGCGCAGCTTGTGAGCCTGATCGCGGCGGCCCGCCGTTGAGCGCTTGATCGGCTCAGGTTGACAGGTTCGGCCAGCCTTTCTTCGACCGGGCCTTTACGACGGGTTCTTAATCGACGGGGGCTTCACTCTTCGTCCAGGGCGTCGCGGGGCAGCGAGTAGACGAGGATCTGGCTGACGGTCTGGCCGTCTTCGGACAGGGGCATCAGGATGCCGTACTCGCGCCGCCACAGCCCGGCCGATGTCGTGAACTCGATCTCCTCGTAGAGGAAGCAGCGTTCGCGCCGGACCAGTTCGTAGGCCTCCATCACCGACTCCAGGCTGGGGCCCAGAAAGCCCTCGCTGACCAGTTTGCCGGTCGGATCGTGGCCGCGCAGGCGAACCTCCTCCGTGCCCACCACCCGGTAGCGCAGAATGGCGCAGCCGCGGTCGTCCACCCCTTCCACGTCGATCAGCAGGACGCTCGGCAGATGGCGCACCACTTCAGCCGGATCGAAATCCGCCCGGCAGGGCATGCGGCGGTCGCGGCGTATGCGGTCCCAGTAGTGGAAGATTTCCGCGATTCGATCCGGGCAATCCTCCAGGAACGTCCGGCTGGTATAGCGCCGCGGCCTGTTACGGGCCGGCTTGCCGAAGTCCTCGTTCAGTGCCATGCCGTGCCCGATCCCCGGGGTGCGGACAGGGCCCCCGGCCGACTCCCTGAATTGCCCCCAAATGTGCCCGATAACGCGCCCCGTCCCTGCCGCGGCCGCTTCGGCATAGCCGAGCATCCGCCGCCCCCGCCGAAAGTGTCGCGCGGCATTCCATCAACGGTCTTAGTTTCAAAAAGAAATACTACCATGAATAGAAATACGGCTTTGCCTTCGACAGTTTGGGACTTCAACAGCTTATCTTGGGAACAATGCTTCACCGATCCTAAGCATAACTTTGCCAATACGGGAACCATTTGTGACCTATTTTTCCGCGTATTTCAAAACGGAACTGCATTTTGCGCTCTGGACTAGGAAAGCGGTCCGCAGGTTCCTTGAAACTGCCGCAAATCCGCCACAGTCCCTCTGCAGCGTGCCCGCCATGCAGCACTGTCCCTGTGCTGCGTTATCCCTGCGCAGCGCGCCGGTATCCCCGCGGGCGATGCCTGTCCCGGGGAGAGCTATTGGGGGAAAGCTATGGGGAAAAAGCTCTGGGGAAAGGCCTTGGGAAGGATCCAACACTGTGACCGGAACGATGGGCCTGGAACGATGGGCCTGGAACGATGGGCCTGGAACGATGGCCGGCACGCTGCGGCTCGACCGGTCGGTGGGCGCGCCGATGCGATCCTGTTGACGGGGGCCTGGCGACGCGGTCCTCGCGGCGTAACCCCGGGAATTCGGTGTTGCGGCGCTTGGCCGCAGCGTCCAGGCGGCTTAGAAATGAATCCGGTGCCGGCGGCGGCACGAGCGAACCCTGTGCCGCTGGCTGCGCGGGGACGTACGGACCTCAGGCCCAAGAACCCGGAACCCGGTTCCGGTGGTTCTGGGCCTGACCGGCTGCGGCCGCGGGGTGCGGGATAACAGGTGGCAAACGGATAGTGGGCGGCAAACAGAACGGCTTGAAGGACAGGTAGGAAGATATGCAAGACACCATTGCCCTGGTGGATGATGACCGCAACATCCTGACATCGGTCTCCATCGCGCTGGAAGCCGAGGGCTTCAAGGTGCGCACCTACAACGACGGAGCCGAGGCCCTGCGCGGCCTCACCGCCAGTCCGGTGGATCTGGCCGTTCTCGACATCAAGATGCCGCGGATGGACGGCATGGAACTGCTGGGCCATCTGCGCAAGACCTCGAATCTGCCGATCATCTTCCTGACCTCCAAGGACGATGAGATCGACGAAGTTCTCGGCCTGCGTATGGGGGCCGACGACTACATCACCAAGCCCTTCTCCCAGCGTCTGCTGATCGAGCGGATCCGCGCCCTGCTGCGGCGCGAGAAAGGTGGCGAGGACGGCATGCCGGGGACGCCGGGCGGCGAGGCGCCGATCACCCGCGGGGACCTGACGCTGGATCCGGCACGTCATCTCTGTACCTGGAAGGACGACCGCGTCAACCTGACGGTGACCGAGTTCCTGATCCTCAAGGCCCTGGCGCTGCGCCCGGGTCACGTGAAGAACCGCGACCAGTTGATGGATGCCGCCTATGGCGAATCCATCTATGTCGACGACCGCACCATCGACAGTCACATCAAGCGGCTGCGCAAGAAGTTCCGGGATGCCGACGACTCCTTCCAGCAGATCGAGACGCTCTATGGCGTCGGTTATCGCTACCGCGAGCCTTGATCGCCGCCGCCCCTGCGCGGTGCTGCCGTGGCCTTGGCGCGCCGCGCGCCTGACGGCCGGCTTGTCGTCGCGGGTACCGGCATGGTGAGCACGGAAAACAGGGCCGGCGACCCGCTGGGCAATCCGTTGCAGGGCTCGGCGGGGCGCATGGCATCCGGTGGCGAGGCACCGGCGCGCCGCCGCACCGAGCAGGCCGAAGAGGAGACCTCGGGCGCGCGCGGCCTGCCGCGCCGCCGGCGGCGGTGGCGCTCGCCGCTCACCCGCCGCATTCTCACCATCAACGTGCTGGTCCTCCTGATCCCGGTTCTGGGGCTGCTGCACCTCGACCAGTATCGGGAAAGCCTGATCGCGGCGGAGCTGGATTCCCTGCGCATTCAGGGGCGGGCCTTTTCCCTGTCGCTGGGCAGCACCGCGGTGGTCGCGACCCAGGTGGGCGACGAGCAGCTGCTGCCGGAGGTGACGCGCAACCTGATGCGGGTGCTGCTGGTGGACACCGGCGTGCGCGCGCGGATCTTCGCCCGCACCGGTGACCTGCTGGCCGACAGCTTCGTGCTCGGCGGGCCGGGCGGCAAGGTTCAGGTCGTCGCCCTGCCGCCGGAGGAAAAGGGCGGCCTCAGCCTCCTGGGCCGGCTCTACGAGGCGGTCCTGAAATGGGTTCCGGGCGAGGACGACTTCCCGCTTTACCGCGAGGAGCCGGTGCAGCAGGCCCTGCACTACGCCGAGGTCGGCGGCGCCCTTGCGGGCGACAGCCCCGGCATGGTGCGTGTCGACCGCCAGGGGCGCCTGGTGCTTTCGATCGCCGTGCCGGTGCAGCGCTACCGTCAGATCCTGGGCGCGCTCATGCTGTCGAAGGACGGCGCGGACATCGATGCCGCGGTGGACGACCGGCGCCGCGACATCCTCATCGTCTGCGGCCTCGCCCTGGCGGTGACGGTGCTGCTGTCGTTCTATCTGGCCGGCACGATCGCGCGGCCGATCCGCCGCCTCGCGCAGGCGGCCGACCGCGTGCGCTTCGGCAAGGGCCGGCAGTTCGAGATCCCGGACTTCCGCCGCCGCGGCGACGAAGTGGGCGACCTCTCCGATGCCCTGCGTTCGATGACCGAGGCCCTGTGGAACCGCATGGATGCCATCGAGGCCTTCGCCGCCGATGTCGCTCACGAAATCAAGAACCCCCTGACCTCGCTGCGCAGCGCGGTGGAAACGGTGGCCCGGGTGGAGGATCCCGAACAGCAGCGCCGGCTGATGTCGATCATCCTCGACGACGTCCATCGCCTCGACCGCCTGATCAGCGACATCTCCGACGCATCGCGGCTGGACGCGGAACTCTCGCGGGCGGAGAGCGAGTCGGTGGACGTCGGCGAGCTGCTGCGCGCCCTGGCCTCGCTGCACGAAACCGTCGACGCCGATGAAGGCCCGCGCTTTGTCCTCGATATGGTCGACCATCAGAACCTGCGGGTTCTTGGCATGGAAGCCCGCCTGGGCCAGGTCTTCCGCAACCTCATCACCAATGCCATGACCTTCTCGCCGCCGGGCGGGACCATTCGCCTCTCGGCCTTGCGTCAGGGCGAGGAGATCGAGATCTCCGTCTGCGACGACGGCCCGGGCATTCCGGAAGGCAAGCTTGAAGCGGTCTTCGAGCGCTTCTACAGCGAGCGGCCGGCGGGCGAGAAGTTCGGCACCCATTCGGGGCTGGGCCTGTCCATCTCCAAGCAGATCGTCGAGGCCCACGGCGGCACCATCGAAGCCGAGAACCGCTGCGATGCCGACGGCACCGTGGTGGGTGCCTGCTTCGTCGTCATTCTGCCGGCCGAGTGAGCCCGCCGGGCTCGGCCCCGGACCACGACGATGGAGCACGATGTTGGGGAACGATAATGGGGACGATGATCGGGCGCCGGAGCAGAATCTCCACGCGACGACGATAGCGCTCGGCGATTGGGCGGTGGCGCTGCTCGGGCCGCCCGGCGCCGGCAAGTCCGATCTGGCGCTGCGCATGATCGACCAGGGCGCGGTTCTGGTCAGCGACGATCAGACCCTGTTGCAAGCCTCGGACGGCCGCCTCGTCGCGCGCGCGCCCGAGAGCATTGCCGGCAAGCTGGAGGTGCGCGGCCTGGGCATAGTCGAGATGCCCCATTGTGCCTCCGCGCCGCTGGCGCTGCTGGTGGAGTTGCGTCCTCAGTCTGAGATCGAGCGCCTGCCGGAGCCTGCTCAGCGCCGGCTTCTCGGCGTCGATCTGCCGCTGATTGCCCTCGATCCGAGCGGCACCTCCGCGCCGGAGAAGCTGCGCCTTGCGCTGCAGCATACGGCCGCGCTTATAATGCGCGCCCACGCGGAGGCGGCTTCTGCCGGCCCGCAGGAAAACGACCTGGCCGAGTGTGGCGAGACCCCCGGCGGCGATACCTTTGGCAGCGATACCTCAGGCGGTGCGACTGTGAGCGATCAGACAGTGACCGAGGCGCAGGGGGACAACCGCGAAGCGCTGCGCCTGGTGCTGGTGACCGGCATGTCCGGGGCGGGCCGCTCGACCGCGCTGCGCATTCTCGAAGACGAAGGCTACGAAGCCATCGACAACCTGCCCCTCAGCCTGCTCGATGCGGTGGTCGGTGAAGTGGGCCTCAAGCGGCCGATCGCGGTCGGCGTCGATATCCGCACGCGGGACTTTGCGGTCGGTCCCGTGCTGGACCAGCTCGACGCGCTGGCCCGCAGTCCGCGCTTCGCCACCACACTGCTCTTCGTCGACTGCGAGGACGAGGTGCTGGGACGCCGCTTCACCGAGACCCGCCGCCGTCATCCGCTGGCGCAGGACCGGCCGGTCGCCGACGGCATCGCCGCGGAACGGCGGCTGGTCGCGCCGCTGCGCGAACGCGCGGACATGATGATCGATTCCTCGCGGTTGACCCCGGCCGACTTTCGCGCGCAGTTGCTGGGCCATGTCGGCCTCGGCGGCGGTGCAGGGATGGCAGTGTTCGTGACCTCTTTCTCATTCCGCCAGGGCCTGCCGCGGGAGGCGGACCTGGTCTTTGACGTGCGTTTTCTGGCCAACCCGCACTACGACCCCGCGCTGCGGCCGCTCTCTGGCCGCGACGAGGCGGTGGCCGGCTTTGTGGCGGGCGACCCGGGATTTGCGCCCTTCTTCGACCATCTGACCCGCATGCTGGCGCCGCTGCTGCCGCGCTACGAGCGGGAAGGCAAGAGCTACCTGACCATCGCCATCGGCTGCACCGGCGGGCGCCACCGCTCCGTCTTCACGGCGGAGAGGCTCGCCGCCTGGTTGGCCGAAGAGGGGCGTCCCGTACATCTGGGGCACCGCGATATTGCCCGCGACCCGCAGCGCGCGGTGGAAAGACGGTAAGATCCGACAGGGGGAAGGTGGTCGGGACATAAACTGACGGTTGAGATCGGCCATTGACCGAGGGCATCGCTTCGGGTCCTTATCATGACAATAAGGCTTGACCCGCCGCCGTAGGGCCGCTGCGGTAGGGACAAGCCGTCAAAGCCGGCAGGGAGCAAAGAATGATCGGTCTTGTCTTGGTAACCCATGGGCGCCTCGCGGTAGAGTTCGTCCAGGCCCTGGAGCATGTCGTCGGGCCGCAGGAGAACGTCACCGCGATCTGTATCGGCCCGGAGGACGATATGGAGCAACGCCGCCAGGACATCATCGATGCCGTTTCTTCCGCCGAGCAGGGCGACGGCGTCGTGCTGCTGACGGACATGTTCGGCGGCACGCCCTCCAACCTCGCGATCTCCGTGCTCGACAAGGGCCGTGTCGAGGTGATCGCCGGCATCAACCTGCCGATGCTGATCAAGCTGACCGGACTGCGCAACACCGCCAACCTGGCCGAGGCCGTCACCCAGGCGCAACTGGCTGGGCGCAAATACATCAACGTCGCGTCCCAGCTCCTGGAATCGGATCGCGACTGATGGACAAGCCCGCCGAAGCCAAACCCGCCGCCGAGACCGCTGCCGCGAACGACCGCGTCACGCGGCGCCTGACGATCCAGAACCAGAAGGGCCTGCACGCGCGGGCGGCCGCCAAGTTCGTCAAGCTGGCGGAGTCCTTCGATGCGCAGATCACGGTTATCAAGAGCGGCACGCGGGTGTCCGGCTGTTCGATCATGGGGCTGATGATGCTGGCGGCCGGTCCGGGCTGCGAAATTGATGTCGAGGCCAGCGGCCTGGGGGCGGCCCAGGCGGTCGAAGCCTTGGCCCGCCTGGTCGACGGCAAGTTCGATGAAGACGGCTAGCAAAGGCCGGCGCCGGCCCCGCGAACAGGTTTTCGAGGGGCTGGCCGTTTCTCCCGGTGTCAGCATCGGGCCCGCCTTTGTGCGCGAATCGGGCGATCTCCACGTCCCTGAGTACCAGGTCCCTGCCGGGCGCGTGCGCCGCGAGAAGAAGCGCTTCGCCGAGGCGACCGCCAAGGCCGTCCGGCAGGTCGGCAAGCTGAAAGCCAAGTCCCTCGGCATTCATGGTCTGGCTGCCGAGGAGCTCGGTTATCTGCTGGACGCCCATCTGCAGATGCTGAAATCGCGCCGCCTGATCGGCGGCATCGAAGCGCGCATCGAAACGGAGCGCCGCAATGCCGAGGCAGCGGTGATGGCGGAAATCTCGGCCCTGGCGCAGGAATTCGTCGCCATGGAGGACGACTACCTCAGCGCCCGTGCCGACGACGTGCGCGAGGTCGGCCACCGCATCCTCCGCAACCTCACCGACACGGCCTACCGCGGCTTCAGCGGCGTCGAGAAGGGCAGCATCGTCATTGCCGAGGAGATCTCCCCCGCCGATACCGCGCTGATGGACCCGGAACAGATCACCGGCTTTGCCTGCCTGATGGGCGGCGCCGAGGGGCACACCGCCATCATGGCCCGCTCGCTCGGCCTGCCGGCGGTGCTGGGGGTCGGCGGGCTGATCCCGGCCATCAAATCAGGCGACATGCTCATCGTCGACGGCAGCAGCGGCCTTGTGATCCTCAACCCAACGGCCAAGCGCCTGTCGGCCTATCAGAAGCGCCTCAAGGCCATGGCGCGTGAGGCCCGCTCGCTGGCACGCCTGCGGGATATCCCGGCCGAGACGCGCGACGGCCAGCGCATTCTGATGGAGGTCAACCTGGAGCTGCCGCGCGAGGCGGCCCAGGCCGCCGTGGTGGGTGCCGAGGGCGTGGGCCTGCTGCGCACCGAGTTCTTTTACATGAACCGCGACGACCTGCCGGACGAGGACGAGCAGTATGCCGCGCTGGCGCAGATCGTGAAGGCGATGAAGGGCCGGCCGGTGACGGTGCGCACCCTGGATGTCGGTGGCGAGAAGCTGGCCTCCTCCCTGGGCGATCATCTCGGCGAGGCCCAGAACCCGGCGCTCGGCCTGCGGGCGATCCGGCTGTCGCTGAAGGAACCCAAGCTGCTGCGCACCCAGTTGGCGGCCATGCTGCGGGCCGCCGCCCACGGGCCTTTGCGCATCCTCCTGCCGATGATCTCCACCCCCGGCGAAATCATCGCTGTCCGCAAGGAGCTGGAGAAGACGGCCCGGCGCCTGCGCCGCCGCGGCCTGGAGGTTGCCGACCCTCTGCCGCCCCTGGGGGTGATGATCGAGGTGCCGGGGGCGGCGCTGGCGGCGGACTCCCTGGCCCAGAACTGCGACTTCTTCGCCATCGGCACCAACGATCTCACCATGTACACCCTGGCCATCGACCGCGGCGAGGAGCAGGTCGCCTATCTCTACAACCCCCTGCATCCGGCGGTGCTGCGGCTGATCCAGTTCTCCGTCGAGGCGGCCCTGCGCGCCCGCATCCCGGTCTCGGTCTGCGGCGAGATGGCCGGCGATCCCCGGTTTACCGCGCTGCTGCTGGGCCTGGGCGTGCGCGAACTCTCGATGACAGTAAAGGCCGTGCCGCGGGTGAAAAGCCGGATCCTGGGCCTGGATATGCAGGCCGCTGCCCGGCGCGCTCAGATGATCATGGACCAGGTCGACAGCACCCGTATCGCCACCTTGCTGGACGACTTCAACGAAACCGTCGCCTGACGGCGGTCCCGCGCAGTTTCCCGGCGACACCGATCCCGAAGGCGAAACGGCCGGAACACGGAAATACCGGAACACAGAAATGCCCGGCGCGCCCTGCGCCGGGCGGCCTTGCGGCGCGCGCCTTTCGCTGTTAAATGACCCGCTCCACGGGCCGGACGGCGGGCAACTGGGCGCGCGCCGGCATTGAGTCTCTTGGCGTCGAAAATCAGTGTTGCCGCGCGCCGCAGCAAGGCCGGACCTCTGCCGCGGAC
>NZ_JANQKD010000017.1 GCF_028281305.1 Pelagibius sp.
CGGCGAGCCCATGGGATAGACGGCCAGGATTTCGTAGGTCACGGAATCGCGGGCAACATTGAACCAGCGGCGGCAGCCCTGGGCGTGGTTCCAGCGCTCAAGCACCAAGCCCTTGGGGTTGTCGCGCAGGAAGACGAACTCCGCCCACTCGGCATCGGTGAGGCTTGCGGGGTCCTTGGGCCGCTCGATGTGCGCCTCGCCGCCGTTGGAGAACTCGCTCTCGCAGCGCGGACCGCAGTAAGGACAGGTGATCTGCAGCATGCTCGCCTCCCTAGTGCGCCACGGCGGCGGCGCCGTGCTCGTCGATGAGGAAGCCGGTCCGGAAGCGGTCCAGGCTGAAGGCGGCGTTCAACTCGTGGGGCGCGTCGTTGGCGATCGTGTGGGCGAAGACCCAGCCCGAGCCGGGCGTCGCCTTGAAGCCGCCGGTGCCCCAGCCGCAGTTCAGGTAGAGCCCCTCCACGGGGGTCTTGGAGAGGATCGGGCTGGCATCGGGGCAGACGTCGACGATGCCGCCCCACTGGCGCAGCATGCGCATGCGCCGGAACAGCGGGAACAGCTCGCAGATGGCCGCCAGAGTCTCCTCGGTCACCGGCAGGCTGCCGCGCTGGCCGTAGCCGATGTAGCTGTCCACACCGGCGCCGATCACCAGCTCACCCTTGTCGGACTGGCTGATGTAGGCATGCACGGCGCCGGACATGACCACGGTATCGATCACCGGCTTCACCGGTTCCGACACCAGGGCCTGCAGCGGCAGGGACTGCACCGGCAGGCGGAAGCCCGCCATGTTGGCCATCACACTGGAATGGCCGGCGGTGACGATGCCCACCTTGCCGGCCTCGATGAAGCCCTTGCCGGTCTCGACGCCGGTCACCCGGCCGTTCTCGATGCGAAAGCCGTTGACCGGGCATTCCTGGATGATGTCGACCCCGTAGGCACCGGCGGCGCGGGCATAGCCCCAGGCCACGGCGTCGTGACGGGCGGTGCCGCCGCGGCGTTGCAGGCTGGCGCCCAGCACCGGATAGCGGCCGCCGGCGCGCAGGTCGATGATCGGCACCATCTCCTTGATCTGCGCCGGGGTGAGGAACTCCGAGTCGATGCCGTTCAGACGGTTGGCGTTGATGCGCCGGGAGACCTCCCTGAGGTCGTGCTGGTTGTGCGCCAGGTTGAGCACGCCGCGCTGGGAGAACATGACATTGTAGTTGAGGTCCTGGGAAAGGCCTTCCCAGAGCTTCAGGGCGTACTCGTAGAGCGCCGCCGACTGGTCCCAGAGATAGTTGGAGCGGACGATGGTGGTGTTGCGCCCGGTGTTGCCGCCGCCCAGCCAGCCACGCTCCACCACTGCGACGTTGGTGATGCCGTGGTTCTTGGCCAGGTAGTAGGCGGTCGCGAGGCCATGGCCGCCGCCGCCGACGATGACCACGTCATAGCGCGGCTTGGGCTCGCTGCTCTGCCAGGCCTGCGGCCAGTTCTCGTGGTAGGAGAGGGCGTTGCGCAGCAGGCTGAAAACTGAATAGCGCGGTTTCATGCCCGGCCGGCGTCCCCCGTTTGACCCTCACCCCGTGGTGCGGCACCTGCGGCGCGCCGCCTCACATCCCTGTTAACCATGCTCGCATCCAACCCCCCGCTTGGCAACGCCGGGCCGGTCGAAGAGCCTCGTTTCCGCAGACTTGCAGGGCGCCAGGGCACTCGATCAGGGGGCCAGGGGCTTGCTGGTCCCCGGCGGAAAATTCTCTGTTCGCGACACCGGCATCTATGCCAAAGTCGCAGGATTCCCTTCGGCCTTCACGATAGAGGACCCCAGGTCTTTTCATGTTCGGTAACGTTCCACGAGAGCTGCCCCAGAAGATCGCGCTGGTTCTTGTGCCGCGCTTCTCGTTCCTGCCGTTCAGCGGCATGGTGGAGTCGTTCCGTCTGGCCAACCGGCTGAGCGGGCAGGAGCTGTACCGGCGTATCCTGGTCTCCGCAGACGGCGCCCCGGTGACGGCCTCCAACGGGATCGCCCTGGATGTCGCCGGCGACCTGAGCCTGGCGGAGAGCTGTGGGACCATCATCATCTGCGGCGGCCTGGACGTGCACCTGCACCAGGACAAGAGCCTCTTGGCCTGGCTGCGCAAGATGGACCGCCGCGGCGCCGATGTCGGGGCGATCTGCACCGGCAGCTACATCCT
>NZ_JANQKD010000025.1 GCF_028281305.1 Pelagibius sp.
CTGGAGCGGGCGATGAGATTCGAACTCACGACCCCAACCTTGGCAAGGTTGTGCTCTACCCCTGAGCTACGCCCGCATCGGCGAAGCGGGGAGATACCCCCTTTCGCCCGGCTTTGCAAGCCCGCTTTCGTGCGGGCCCGGCGCTGCGCGCCTCGGCCCGGTGCCTGCGCCCCCGAGAGGCGCCATCCGGGGATGTGACCCCTAAGCGCTTGCCCGAGCCATGGATCGAAGGCTATTAGCCTTTCCCTACCCAAGACTTAACGTCCGCAAGGCTGAACGCCCGGAAGATCACCCCACAGGAGGACCGCCATGGCCGAAACCGGCAGCAATCAAGGCGCCGAGCAAGGCGCTGGGGAAGCGGCCCTGCCGACCTCACCGGAGGCGCTGCTGGCGCGCCTGGAGGGACTCGGCATCACGGCCCGGACGGTGTCCCACCCGCCGGTCTACACCGTGGAGCAGGCCAAGGCCCTGCGCGGCGAGCTGCCGGGCGCCCACATCAAGAACCTCTTCCTGCGCAACAAGAAGGGGGCGATGTGGCTGCTGACCTGCCTGGAGGACCGGGACATCGACCTGAAATCCCTGGGCCAGAGGCTGGAGGCCGGGCGCTTTTCCTTCGGCAGCGCTGAGCGGCTTATGACCTACCTGGGGGTCCTGCCCGGCTCGGTCACGCCCTTTGCCGTGATCAACGACAGCCAACAGGCCGTCACCATGGTGCTGGACAGCGGCGTGATGGCGCACGACCTCGTCAACTGCCATCCTCTGATGAATGACCGCACCACGGCCATCAGCCCGGACGATCTGCTGCGCTTCCTGGAGGCGGAGAACCACAACCCCCAGATGCTCGATATGGACTGATCGATGCGGACCGGCGCCGGCGGCCGGTCTGCGGAGCGGCGCGGCGGTGAAGGCCCGGGAGGGAAGCCTTGGGCGGGCTGCGACAGCGGGTGGGCTTGCTTCGGCAGCCGAAAGCCGCCATTTATGGTGATGAGGAGCAGGCGGTCCACTGCTGGCCAGGCAGAACGCCTCGGGTGTGGCGCCTGAACGGTCTTCTCTCGGCCCTCGCTCTGGGCCCTAGTCGGCAGGCAATCCGGTTCATGGCGCGCGAAATCAACAGAAAGCAGACGGAAGACGAGATATGGAACCGATAATCGGTGGCGACGGCGCGGGCCTGGGCATGGCAGGCGGCGCCGCTGAGGATGTGATCAAGGACGGCTCTCAGCAGACCTTCGCCCAGGACGTCATCGAGGCCTCCATGTCGGTGCCGGTGATCGTGGACTTCTGGGCGCCCTGGTGCGGCCCCTGCAAGCAGCTTGGCCCCCAGCTGGAAGCCGCCGTGCAGGCCGCGCGCGGGGCCGTGCGCATGGTGAAGATCAACATCGACGAGAACCAGCAGCTCGCCGCGCAGCTGCGCATCCAGTCCATTCCCACGGTCTACGCCTTCTTTCAGGGCCAGCCGGTGGACGGGTTCCAGGGCGCGCAGCCGGAAAGCGAGGTCAAGGCCTTCGTCGACCGTCTGCGCAAGGCCGGCGAGGCCGGGCGCGGCCCGAGCCCGATCGAGCAGGCCATCGAGCAGGCCCAGGCCGCGCTCGAAGCCGGCGATGCCGGGGCTGCCTCCGCCCTGTTCTCCCAGGTGCTGCAGCACGAACCGGAAAACCCCGAGGCGCTGGCCGGCCTGATCGGCTGTTATCTGGCCGGCGGCGACACCGAGACCGCCCAGGAGATGTTCGACGGCCTGACCGAGGAGCTGCACCAGCACCCGGCCTTCGCCTCCGTCGCCGCCCAGCTGAACCTGCAGGCCCAGGCCGGCGACGCCGGAGAAGTTCCCAAGCTCATGGAACAGGTCGCGGCCAATCACAACGACCATCAGGCGCGCTTCGACCTCGCCCTGGCCCTGCACGCAAGCGGCCAGAAGCAGGCTGCGGCCGATGAACTGCTGGAAATCGTGCGCCGCCAGCGTAGTTGGAAGGACGAGGAAGCGCGCAAGCAGCTGCTGACCTTTTTCGAGGCCTGGGGGCCGACCGACCCGCTGACCATCGATACACGGCGCCGCCTGTCCTCGCTGCTGTTCTCCTGACCCGCAGGTCCTTTCCTTCAGGTACCATGAGCCGAACCGCTTTCGATCCCAGTTACGATGATCTGCCGAGGGTGCTGCCGATCTTCCCTCTCGGCGGGGTGCTGCTGCTGCCCGGCGGCCGCCTGCCGCTCAACATCTTCGAGCCGCGCTACCTGGCGATGTTCGACGATGCCCTGGCCTCCAACCGCATGATCGGGATGGTGCAGCCCGTCGAGAACGGCGAAAGCCAAGATGTGCCGAAGGTCTATGAAACGGGCTGCGCCGGCCGCATCACCTCGTTCAACGAGACCGACGACGGCCGCTATCTGGTGACGCTCTCCGGCCTCATCCGCTTCGATCTCGTCCGCGAACTGCCGGGGGACAGCTACCGGCTGGTGGAGCCGAACTACGAGCGCTTCCGCAACGACATGAGCGAGGACACCGGCACCATCGACCGCGACCGCCTGGTCGAAGTCTTGAGCGCCTACTTCGAAGCCAATTCCATCGAGGGCGACTGGGAGGCGATCGAACAGACCGGCGACGAACGCCTGGTCACCTCGCTGGCCATGATCTGCCCGCTGGGGGCGCCGGAGAAGCAGGCCCTGCTGGAAGCCATGACCCTGACCGAGCGTGCCGAGACCCTGACCGCGATCATGGAGATGGCGACTCACGGCAGCGGCGACGGCGAGAGCGAAACCAAACACCACTGAGCGCGGGCACGGGCGCCTGCAAGGCCCGAGACCCGCAAGATCCGAGAAACGCCATGAGCCAGAACACCGTCGACCCCAAGCTGCTGGAGATCCTGGTCTGCCCGCTGACCAAGGCGCCGCTGGACTATGACGCCGAGGCGCAGGAGCTGATCAGCCGCCAGGCGCGGCTGGCCTATCCCATTCGCGACGGCATCCCGATCATGCTGGTCGACGAAGCGCGGCGCCTGGACGACTGAGTCCCTATGTAAAGCAGGTACCCGGGCAAGACAGGTGAACGCAAAATGACGGTGAAAGAGGAAAACCAGCAGGACTTCGGCAGCGCCCACTGGCCTGAAGAGATCCGCTATGTCTCGGAAGACAAAGCCCTGGTGATCCGCTTCGACAGCGGCGAGACCTTCACCTTTCCCGCCGAGTTCCTGCGCATCGAAAGCCCTTCGGCCGAAGTGCAGGGTCATGGACCCGGCCAGAAGCAGATCGTACCCGGGCGCCGCCATGTCGGTATCATGGCGATCGAACCGGTGGGCAACTACGCCGTGCGCATCAAGTTCGACGACCTGCACGACACCGGCATCTTTTCCTGGCAGTACCTGCACAAGCTGGGCCGCGAACAGGACAGCCTCTGGCAGGCCTATCTCGACAACCTCGCGGCAAAAGGCCTCAGCCGCGACCCCTGAAGCGCCCCGGCGCTTAGCCCCCGACGCTCAGCCCCCGGCGCTCAGCCCCCGCTCGGGACCCGCTGCCTGCCTGACTGGAGGGTGGCGGCATCGCCGGCGGCCGCCGCGCGAACCTCGGAAAGAAAGCGCTCGAACACCCGCGCCGTAGCGCGATTGAGCGAGACCACCGCGGCCTCGACGCTGTCGTTTTCCGCCGGCTCTTCCGCTACGTAGCTGTCGACCACCAGCAGACGGCCGTCGGCCAGGCGCAGCAATGCCAGTTCGATTTCGACGATGACCCGCGGCGGCCCACCGCCGAGCAGCCGCTCGAGACGCCTGGCCTTGCCGCTGACTTGGTAATCGGCGCGGATCCGCATGTCGGGCGTCACCACCAGTCCGGCCACGCCGCTGCGCCGCAGATAGGCGACCATCTGGTCCTGCAGCATACGCGGCGGCGCGTCGTTCCAATAGTGATAGTGGTGCTGCTGCAGCTCGAAGGACTGGCCGCTTTCGCTGTACAGCAGCGGGCGCTCGCGCAGCAGCCCGTCGGCCTGCAGAAGCTCGACCGCCATGACGCCGGACAGCGGCGCCTCCTGTGCACTTTGCGCCGGCGTCGGCACGAGGAGCCGGTAGTAGTGGTCGCGCGGCACCGGGGGCGCGGCACCGAGGCAACCGGCCAGCAAAGGCGCAATCAAGAGCGCGGGCAGAAGCTTCGCCGTTGCTCCTTTCATCATCCGCTCCATCAGTTGTCCCTCCGGATCGGCCCCGAGGGCGCGGTCGTTTCGACGTTGACCTCCTGCGGCGGCGAGCCACCCAGCAACAGCCCGGGGTTCTGCCGGATCAGGCGACTGAACTCGTTCATGTTGCGGGTCGTGCCGGCCAGGTTGTGGTTGATGGTATCGATGTTCTGGGCGATGGAACGCAGGATGTAGCGGGTGTCGTCCAGCGAGTCGTTGACGTTGGCCTCGTTGCTTTCGACGACCTGCTGCAGATCGGTGACGATGCCGTCAAGCTGCCCGAGGGTATGTTGCACTGCTGCGGTGATCTCGACGAAGTTCTGCGACACGGTTTCGATGTTCTCGACCGTGTGATTGATCCCCGCGACGTTGCGCTCGGAAAGCAGGGCCTGTACCGATGCAAGCGTGGCATTCAGCCGCTCGCTGAAGATCCGCAGTTCGTTCGTGATCGCCGGCACGTCGCCGCGGGCGCCGGCGGCGGCGGTGTTCAGGGAGCCCAGCAAGGGGGCCACGTCGCTGTCGATCAGCCGGTTGGCATTGACCGCCAATTCGCCCAGCCGGGCGAGCAGCGGTTGCAGACCTTCGCGGGAGAGCACACCGACCTCGCCAGCGATATCGGCCATGGCCGCAAACATGTCGGCGCTCGGCGCGGAGGCGATCTGCGCACCGGGAGACAGGCTGGTGGGGGACTCGCCCCGCGTGATCTCCACCGTCTTGGCGGCCAGGAACTTAGAGCTGTGAATGCGGGCCACGCTGTCGGCTGGAATGACCCAGCCCTTTTGAACGGAGACATCGAGATGAAAGGCCATCGCGCCATCCACGGCAACCGGTTCGATGGCCTCGACCTGGCCGACGGGAAAGCCCTCGTAACGGACCTGGGTTCCGAACTTCACATCGGCCACGTTGTCGAACACGATCGTGTAACGGTCGCGCGGCCCCGCACCCCCGCTGAGCGCGATCATGGCAGCGACCGCAGCCACCAGCATCGCGATCACAAAGCCGCCGACCAGGGCGTAATTCAGTCCTTGGTGTCGCATGGTCTTCAAGAGACTCCTGAGTCTTCGCTGTGCAGTACCGGGGCCAGCGGCGCCTCTCCGGTGAGTCGCCGGAGATAGGACCGGGCGTCGACTTCCGTCTCCTCGGAGCGCCGGTTCAGCAGGTTTTGAATGCGCGGATTTTCGGACCGCCGAACGCCGGCCACGTCGTCGACCAGAAGAATGCGGCCCTGGTCGAGCACGGTGATGCGGTCGGCGATCTTGAAGGCGCTTTCCAGTTCGTGGGTGACCACGACGATGGTCATGTTCATGGCATCGCGCAGTTTCAGAATGAGATCGTCGAGCGCCGAGGAGACCACGGGATCGAGGCCGGCCGAGGGCTCGTCGAAGAACAGCAGCGCCGGGTCCATCACAATGGCCCGCGCCACGGCCGCGCGCTTCAGCATGCCGCCGGAAAGCTCCGCCGGCATCATTGCCTCGGCCTCCGCCAGGTTGACCACCTCCAGCTTGAGGCGGGCCATGATCTCCATAGTCTTGCGGTCAAGCTGCGTGTGCTCCTGCAAGGGCAGCATCACGTTCTCGAGAACCGTCATGGAACTGAAGAGCGCCCCGCCCTGAAAGGCGACGCCGAGCTTGCGGCGCAGGCGCATCATCTCCATGGCGCGGGCCCGGGTGATGTCGAGACCGAGCAGTTCGACGCGCCCCGCCGTCGGTCGCGTAAGCCCGACAAGATGGCGCAGCAGGGTCGACTTGCCGGAGCCGCTGCCGCCCATAATCACCATGATCTCCCCCGGCGACACGGTGAGCCCGATATCGTGCAGCACCTGCCGTTCGCCGTAGTGCGCCTGCAGGTTCTCCACCTCAACCACTGGCGCGGCGGCAGCCTGCGTCTGCAGATGTTCCGAGGCTCTTGTGTCGCTGCGATCCGTCATGGCGCTACCCGCTGGTGACCACGAAGGCGAAGATCATGTCGACCATGATGATGGCAGCGATGGAGTGAACCACCGCCCGTGTCGTCCGCCGCCCGACCCCCTCGGCGCCGCCATCGGCCAGCGCACCGTTCACCGCCGAGACCAGCGCAACCACAGCAGCGAAGAGCACGCTCTTGCCGAGGCCGTGGGCGAGATCGTTCACCGAGAGCGCGGCGAGGACGTCGGCGTGGTAGGCCGCCAGGGAGATTTCCAGGCTCGCCGTCACCATGAGGCCCGCAGCCGTCAGCGCGACGATGTTGGCCCACATAGTCAGGACGGGAACCATGATCATCATCGCAAAGAGCGAGGGAGCAACGAGGAACCGCACCGGCGAGATGCCGATGACGCGCAACGCGTCGACTTCCTGATTGATCGTCATGGTGCTGAATCGCGCCGCAAGCGCCGAGCCGGAGCGGCCAGCGATCAGAATTCCGATGATCAGCGGCGCGAATTCCCGCACCACCGAAAGGGCGATGCCGATGGTGGCAAAGGATTCGGCACCGAAGAGGCCGAGGCTGTAGAGGCTCTGGATCGCCAGCATCATGCCGATGGTCGCGGCGAGCACCGTGGCGATCGGCAGCGCCTCGATACCGATCTGCATCATCTGCGCGAAGACCGCGGGCAGGCGCACCGGCTGACGCCGCGCCGGGCCGGCAAAGGCCCAGAACAGCGACTCGGCGAAGAGCGCGCCGGCGAAGCCCACCTCCTCGACGCCGCGCACGACGCCCCGCCCGATGCCTTCGGCAAACCGCAGCATGGCGCGCGCCTAACCGGCCGCCTTCAAGGCGGTATCGATGTCGGGATGGATGGTGAAGACCTGGTCGAGGCGGGCCAGCTCGAAGACGCGCAGCGCCTGAGGACTGACCGCGACCAGGCCGAAGGCAGTGCCGCCCTTGCCCGCGCTCTGCAAGGCCTCCACCAGACTTGCGATCCCCGAGCTGTCGATGTAGCTGACCTGCGACAGGTCGACCAGCAGGTCGCGGCCCCGCGCCACGCAGTCCAGCAGGATGCGGCGCACATGGGGCGCGCGGTCGAGGTCGATCTCCCCGCCCAGTTCGACAACCGTCTTGCCGCTCTCTTCGCGGATCGTCTGACTCATCTTGTTATGCCCTTTTCTTGGTCATCAGCAGAACGTTGCCGACACCGCCGGGGGCGGGGGCAAAGTCTGCGCTGTCCATCAGTTCCTGAATGAAGTGAATGCCGAGGCCGCCGGGCCGCAGGTCGCCGAGGTCGCGCGGTTTCCAGGCCGCCGGATCGATGGCCTGACCGAAGTCGGTCACGCGCAGGATCAGCCCCTCCGGGCCGTGCAGCATGGCGACGACGATGCTGCCCTCGGCACAGCCGGCATAGGCGTGCAGGATCGCGTTCTGACAGGCTTCGCCGACAGCCAGAACGATGTCCTGGACGGTCTGTTCGTCAAAGCCGCAGTAGCGGGCCGCGCTGCGCACGCTGTCGCGCACCATGACCATGCGGTCGGCACGCGCCGGAAAATGCAGCTCCAGCAGGCTCTCCGTGCCAGCGCCCGAGATCCTCTGCGCCGTCATTCCGTTTTCCGCGGCTGACCTGCCGCGGCCTCCGAACCGGCGTCGGCCTGGGTTCCATCGGCCTGGACCGCATCGGCTTGAACCCAGGAGTCGTCGATGGCGAGGACCGTCAGGTCGTCGCGGACCTCCCAGCCCTCGTCCTGCTCCAGGTTCTGCAACAGGGTCTCGAGGCGCCGGGCGAGCGGGGCCTCGGAGAGGGATTCGATGAGCTGAATCAGGCCGTCGACGCCCAGTTCCTCGCCGCTGACGTAGCGGTACTCCGTCAGGCCGTCGGTGAAGACGTAAAGTTCTCCGCCGCCGAGGTCGATGTGCTCTTCCGAGAGCTGCATGGACGGCAGAATGCCGAGCGGCGGCGCCGAGGCGGGAAAGGCGGTGTAGCTGCGGTCGCGGCCGCGCAGCAGCGGCGGCTGATGGCCGGCGTTGGCCAGGCAGATCGTTCCGCTGCCGGTCTGATAGTGGCCGGCCACCATGGTCACGAACATGCCCCGCGTCGCGGTCTCGCAAAGTTCGGCGTTGATCGCCTCCAGGAGCTTCGCGGGCCGGTCGATGCGCTTGCCGAGACAGCGGAAGAGACTGATGGCCTTGGCCATCAGCAGGGCTGCGTTCATGCCCTTGCCGGAAACATCGCCCAGCGCGAAGGCAATGCGTCCGTCGTCGAGACGGTAGAAGTCGAAGAAGTCGCCGGAAACCTTGCGCGCCGGCCGGTTGACGCCCCAGATCGGCAGATGGCCCGGCGCGCAGTCCGGCTGCAGGCTCTGCTGCAGATCCGCTGCCGTCGCGATGCTGTCGCCGACGCGCAGCTGCTCGATCAGGCGCTCGCGCAGGGCAGCGTTTTCGAGCGCAAGCTTCGCCAGGCCCGTTACGACCCTGTCGAACTCAGCCTGCGCCGGCGCAGCGGCCGGGGGCCCTGAGGTCCGAGCCGCGGGAGCACCGCCAACCGTCATGAGCCGTGCCAGGGCGCCCGGACAGGCAGCCTCCAGCACCGCCGGCGCATCTTCGGCGCCGGCCAGGCGGTTGCTCAGGTCTGCGAGAAACGTCAGGCGATCGGAGAGGTCGCCGCCGATTTCATCGGGCGCCTTGCGGTATTGCTGATCCGACATCGGCTTACTGCGTCCGGCTCCCCCACGCGCTGCGTCGCCGGCCATTCTATTGGCGAAAGGTTAACCTTCCCTTTGGTGAGGCCTTCAGACCGGCTTCCCAGCACGGCCCCTCGCCGGGCAGCCTTTGTCATCTCCGCCATGGGCGAAGTCGCGGGCGGACAAGAAGGTCCCTCCTGCGCTGGCAAGCTTTGCGATGCGAGATCCCAAAGCAGCGGAGCGACGGCCATGGCACCCGACGGGCAGACGACGCAGGACGCAGACCGCAGACATGAGAGCACGACGGCCGGACTGGATCTGCGCGCCTTGCGGGCCTATCGCCTAGCGCGGGTCCGGGCCGAACTGCGGCGCCACGACTATGCGGGCGCCCTGCTCTACGACCCCATGAACATCCGCTATGCCTGCGACAGCCGCAACATGGCGGTCTGGTGCCTGCACAATCCCGTGCGTTACTGCTTCGTCGCAACCGAGGGGCCGGTTGTGATTTTCGACTTCCACAACTGCGAACACCTCTCCGCAGACATCGAGGTGATCGACGAGGTGCGCCCGGCCACCTCGTGGTTCTACTTCGAGGCCGGCCAGCGCTCGGAGGAACTGGCTGGAGCCTGGGCAGCGGAGCTGGCCGACCTGGTGACCCGCTACGGCGGCGGCAACCGGCGCCTGGCCGTCGACAAGTGCGATCCCTTCGGCGTCGCCGCCCTGCAGGCCCACAACATCACGCTGCACGACGGCCAGGAGGTGATGGAGCTGGCCCGGGTGATCAAGGGACCGGAGGAGCTGCAGGCCATGCGCACCTCTGTCGCGGTCTGCCAGATGGCGATGGCGGAGATGCACCGCCAGCTCACGCCGGGCATGACGGAAAACCAGCTCTGGGCGATCCTCAATCAGGTGAACGCCGCCAACGGCGGCGAATGGATCGAGACCCGCCTGCTGGCCGCCGGCGGGCGCACCAATCCCTGGTTCCGCGAATGCGGCGACTACGCCATACAGGCCGGCAACATCGTCAGCTTCGACACCGACATGATCGGCCCCTACAGCTACTGCTCCGACATCTCCCGCACCTTCCTCTGCGGCGACGGCCGGGCGAGCGACGAACAGCGGCGGCTCTATCAGCTCGCCTGGGAGCAGATCAACACCAACACCGCGCTGCTGAAGCCGGGCCTCAGCTTCCGCGAGCTTTCCGAGACCGCCTGGAAGCTGCCGGCCTCCTGCGCCGCCAACCGTTACTCCGTCGTGGTGCACGGGGTCGGGCTCTGCGACGAGTATCCCGCGGTGCGTTATCAGCGCGACTTCGAGAAGGCCGGCTACGACGGCGTCTTCGAGGAGAACATGACCGTCTGCGTCGAAAGCTACATCGGCGAGGAGGGCGGCCATGAGGGCGTGAAGCTGGAGCAGCAGGTGCTGATCACGTCGGACGGTGCCGAACTGCTCTCCGACTTCCCGTTCGAGGAGCGCCTGCTGCTGCGGGAGGTGTGACCACTAAAGCCGCTACGCATTTACGCGTTGGACAGCGCGCAAAAGTTGATTGAGACGCCTGCGATGACGACACTACTTGATTGATTCATATAATTTGATCAATCTTAGCGAGTATTTCTCTTTTAGAATGCGCGTGGTACATTCGCGCTATGGTTTTCCATCGTCAGTGTCTGGTCGTTTCCCCTTATCCCGAATCCATCGTTCGGTCGATCCAAGCAACAGGTGACAAGCCCTTCGTATCCGATCGCATTGAGGGAGAACCTGACTGGGTTATCTGCTTCGGGCACCAGCGGATTATCCGCGAGCCTGAACTGACAGTGTTCAAGGACCGGATCGTCAACCTGCACATTTCCTACCTGCCTTGGGGCCGCGGCACGGATCCGAACCTCTGGGCCTGGGTGAACGGTGAGCCTCACGGGGTGACCTTGCACTACGTCGACGCCGGCATCGATACCGGGGACATAATCGCCCAGCGGCTTGTGGACATGGACGAGAGCGAAACGCTCCGCTCATCCTACGACAAGCTTCAAGTAGCTGCTGCTGCGCTGTTTCGCGACGCTTGGCCCGCGTTGCGCAACGGTCGTGCGCCGAGGACACAACAGTCCGGTGAGGGATCCTCTTACCGGCTGCGCGATCGCGACAGGATTGCGCTGCCGCAGGGCTGGGATACCCCAGTAAGCCAACTCAGGCGCCCGGAGTATCAGCGCCAAAGCCGTGCGGGCGCAAAAGACTTACAGGGGCGAACCCCGAACCCGCGCACAGATGCAGACACAGCCCAACGCGGATAGGATCTAAAACGAACCGGCGGCAATCATCGTGAGCCGACCGTCGCTGCGGTCACTCCACGCCCGTCCCGCACTTCTAAAGCGCTTCGCCCTTCAGCAGGCGCGGGAGCTCGCCCACCAGGCCCATGGCGTGGCGCATGAAAAAGCGCTTCAGCGGCGGCATGCGGTTCACCGCCGCCAGGCCCAGATCGCGCAGCAGGCGCACCGGCGGCAGGTCGTTGGAAAACAGCCGGTTCAGCGAGTCCGTCGCCGCGATCAGCGCCAGGGTGTCGAAACGCCGCCAGCGCTGGTAGCGCTCCAGCACCTGCGGATTGCCGATATCGAGGCCGAGGCGGCGGGCGTCGACGATGGACTCGGCCAGTGCCGCCACGTCGCGCAGGCCGAGGTTCAGCCCCTGGCCGGCGATGGGATGAATGCCGTGGGCGGCGTCGCCCACCAGGGCGAGGCGCTGGTCGATCATCCGCTCGGCGTGCAGCAGCGACAGCGGGTAGGACCAGGTCCTGGCCGACCACAGGCTGAGCCGCCCCAGCGAGTCGCCGAAGCGACGCTGCATCTCCGCAGCAAAGCCGGCGCGGTCGAGGGCCAGCATGGCCGGGGCCAGATCGCTGCGCTCCGTCCATACCAGCGACGAGCGGTGGACCATCAGGCCGGTTTCGTCCTCGGCATCGTTCATCGGCAGCAGGGCGAAGGGCCCGGCCGGCAGGAAGTGTTCGTGGGCGACGCCGTGGTGCGGGCGCTCGTGGGCCACGGTGGCGACGATCCCGGTCTGGGAATAGCCGACCTGGGTGACCCTGATACCGGCGTCCCGGCGCTGCGCAGAGCCGCGCCCGTCGGCCGCCACCAGCAGCCGCGCTGCAACCGCGGTACCGTCGCCGAGCCGCGCGGTGACCCCCTTGGGCCCACGCGCCACCTCGGTCAGTTCCGCCGGCGCCCGCAGGTCGAGGCTGTCGCGTTCGGCAGCCCGGGCCAGGCAGGCCCGGCGAATCACCGTGTTCTCGACGATATGCCCCAGGGGCGGGGCCGCCGCAGGGCTCGCGCCCCGCCCGGTCTCCTGGGCGACGTCGCCATGGCTGAAGTGCAGATGGAGAGCGGAAGCGCCGCCGCGGCGGGCAACCTCCGTGGGCTCCCCAACGGGCGACCCGTCCGAGATTCTGATGTCGAGGATCGGCGAGGCCGCAGCCGCCATACCCGACCAGAGACCGGTGACGGCCAGCGCCTGCTGGGAGCCGCGGGCAATGGCCGAGCCGCGGCCGTCGAAGGCTTCTTCCCGCATGGCCGCCGGGTCGAGCCGATCGACCACCATGACCGCGACGCCGGCCTTGGCCAGGGCCGCCGCCAGGGTCAGCCCGACCATGCCGCCGCCGGCAATCAGCACCTCGGTCTCAACTCGCTCCGCCATCGGCCCTCCGTTGGGCGGGACAGCGGCCAGTCGGCGGCGCCCGCCACAGTTCTTCTGCACTCCAGCTATCGCGCGGGCGCCCGCAATTGTCCAGGCGCCGCTTGTCGCAGGGCGCAATGGCGAGAGGGGTCTCGGGCCCGGATACAGAGCAAAGCCAGGATACGGGGCAAGGATGGGCCGGACGCCAGCGGCACGGCAATTCGCATGTGTACTGCCCAATTTTTAACCTGCGCTTCATAATTGCCTAAAAAATTGGCAGCAATGACGCGCCAGGGCCGCAAATCCCCGGCGCCGGCCTCGTCTCCACAGCGTCGGGAATCCGTCTGTTTTGCGCTGCAGCATCCACTTGGCACGCTTCTTGACTCCCTGAGGGCGGGCAGCCGCCGGTTTTCGGGTCGCCGGCCGCCGGGCCCCCTGTGCACCGAGGGGCCCCTGCAGGCGCGCTGCGGGAGAAGGGTGCGCGAGAGGAGAAGGGGACAGCCTGGTCATGAAAATGGTTATGGCCATCATCAAGCCGTTCAAGCTGGATGATGTGCGCGAAGCGCTCACAGGAATTGGCGTCGAGGGCCTGACGGTCAGCGAGGTCAAGGGCTACGGCCGGCAGAAGGGGCAGACCGAGATCTACCGTGGGGCGGAATACTCGGTGAACTTTCTTCCCAAGGTGAAAATCGAAGTCGCGGTCTCGGACGAGCTCGTCGGGCAAGTCGTCGAGACGATCCAGAGCTCCGCCAACACGGCGCGGATCGGCGACGGAAAAATCTTTGTCATGGACATTGGCCACGCCGTGCGCATCCGCACCGGCGAGACCAATGCCGAGGCGCTTTAAGTCAAGAAGGGATCGAAAGACATGGGAGTTCTGGGAAAAACCATAACGCGGACGGCGAGCCTGACGGGCCTCGCGGGCGCCGTGCTGCTGCTGGCGACGACGCCGGCCCGCGCGGAGGTCAGCGAAGAAACGGCCTTCGTCTTCAATACCTTTGCCTTCCTGGTGAGCGGCTTTCTGGTGATGTGGATGGCCGCCGGTTTCGCGATGCTGGAATCCGGCTTGGTGCGCACCAAGAACACGGCGACGATCTGCCTGAAGAACATCGCCCTCTATTCCATCGCCGGCATCATGTACTACGTGATCGGCTACAACCTGATGTACAGCGGCGTTGACGGCGGCTACTTCGGCTCCTTCGGCGGCTTCTACAACACCAGCGATGCCGAGAAAGCGCTGCTGGGCGCCGACGAGGCGACGCCGGAACTGATCGCCGCGGTGACCAGCAACGGCTATTCGGTGATGTCCGACTGGTTCTTCCAGATGGTCTTCGTCGCCACTGCTGCCTCCATCGTCTCCGGCACCCTGGCCGAGCGTATCAAGTTCTGGCCCTTCATGATCTTCGTTGTCGTGCTGACCGGCTTCCTCTACCCGATCCAGGGCTCCTGGACGTGGGGCGGCGGCTGGCTCGCCGAGCGCGGCTTCTCCGACTTCGCCGGTTCCACCATCGTCCACTCCGTGGGCGGCTGGGCGGCCCTGGTGGGTGCCATCATCCTGGGTCCGCGCAAGGGCAAGTACGGCGCCGACGGCTCCGTCCACCCGATGCCGGGCGCCAACCTGCCGCTGGCGACGCTGGGCACCTTCATCCTCTGGCTCGGCTGGTTCGGCTTCAACGGCGGCTCGCAGCTCGCCCTGGGCTCCGCCCTCGACGCCTCGGCCATGGCGATCGTCTATGTGAACACCAACCTGGCGGCGGCCGGCGGCGTGGTCGCGGCGATCATCCTGACCCAGTTGGTCTACAAGAAGATCGACCTGACCATGGCGCTGAACGGTGCGATTGCCGGCCTTGTGGCGATCACCGCCGGACCGGACCTGCAGAACCACTTCACGTCCCTCGTTGTCGGCGCCATCGGCGGTGCCCTGGTGGTCTTCGCGATCCCGCTCTTCGACAAGCTGAAGGTCGACGACGTGGTCGGCGCGATCTCCGCCCACCTGGTGGCCGGCATCTGGGGCACGCTTGCGGTCGGACTGTGGTTCGGTAACGGTGACTTCGTGACCCAGGTCATCGGCATTATCGCCATCGGCGCCTTCATGGTGATCACCAGCGCCATCGTCTGGCTGGCGCTGAAGTTCACCATCGGCCTCCGGGTCGACGAGGAAGGCGAGGAGATGGGCCTCGACAAGGCGGAACTGGGGATGGAGGCTTATCCCGAGTTCGGCCACGGCTCCCAGTCTCTGTAAGCCGGCCTCTGTAAGCCGGCCTCTGTAAGCCGGCCTCTGAAAGAGAGATTGAACGTGATTACTCAGGTGGTTGCATCGGCAAAAAGACCGGCTCTTCGCGGAGCCGCCCCTTGATGCGGATGTGATTTTCCTCTGCCAAACTGGCCCGGAAGCGCCGCTTCCGGGCCCTTTTTTTGCCCAAATCGCGCGGCAGGCTTTCTGCTATGGACTGGAATGCCGCCCCGCAGGAGCGGCAGCAGCGCTTGTGAGGGCGCGGCCGGGCCGTTAGAATCGTTTGCGTTTTGTACCACCTCCGGGAGGGCCGCCCGGACGATTACCTCCCGGGCCGCCGAAGACAACCGGGCGACAGCAGTCTCCGAATCCTGAGGACAGAAAGCACCTTGGCCGACCGCCGTTCGCTGCAAGCCTTTCATCCCTTCGCCAAGCTGAACAGCCTGCTGGACGGCATTGCCCCCGGCTGTGCACCCGGTAGCGAGCCCATTCTGCTGTCCATCGGCGAGCCGAAGAACCAGCCGCCGGCCTTCGTCGCCGAAGAGATCACCGCCGCGGCCGCAACCTGGTCGCGCTATCCGCCGCCGCGCGGGACGCAAGCCTACCGCACCGCCTGCGTCGACTGGCTGAACCGGCGCTTTGCCTTGCCGGAGGGGCTGATCGCCGAAGACCGCTCGATCCAGCCGCTGCCCGGCAGCCGCGAGGGGCTGTTCTTCGCCCTGCTGGCCGCTGCGCAAAACCACGATGCTGCGGCGCCGCCGGTGGTGCTGATCCCCAATCCCTTCTATCACGTCTATGCCGGCGCGGCGGTGGCGGCGGGGGCCGAGCCGGTCTTCGTGCCGGCCACGGCCGAAAACGGTTTCCTGCCGGACTTCGCGGCGCTGGACACAGCGACCCTGGACCGGGCCGTCTTCTGCTTCCTCTGCTCACCCTCCAACCCGCAAGGGGCCGCCGCCGACGTCGGGGCCCTGGGGCGCCTGATCGAGCTGGCGCGGCGTCACGACTTCATCGTCGCCTTCGACGAATGCTATGCCGAGATCTACGATCGCGATGCGCCGGCGGGCGCCCTGCAGGCCGCAGCGCTGACCGGCCGTGGCGAGGCGGCCTTGGACCGGGTGCTGGTGTTTCACTCGCTCTCCAAGCGCTCCTCCGCCCCCGGCCTGCGCTGCGGCTTTGCCGCCGGGTCGGCCAGGCTGATCGACGGCCTGGACATGGCGCTGAGGGTCGGCGGGGCCGGTGTGCCGCTGCCGATCCTGGCGGCCGGCACGCGTCTGTGGCGCGAGGAGAGCCATGTCGCGGCCAACCGCGCGTACTACCGGGAGAACTTCGCCATCGCCGAACGGCTGCTGGGCAACCGCTTCGGCTTCCGCAAGCCCGACGGCGGCTTCTTCCTCTGGCTCGACGTCGGCGACGGCGAAGCTGCCGCGGTCACGCTGTGGCGCGAGGCCGGGGTGCGGGTCGTCCCCGGCGCCTATGTCAGCGAGACCGATGCCTCCGGCGACAACCCGGGCCGGCCCTACATCCGCGTTGCCCTGGTCTATGACGCCGAGACCACGGAGAACGGCTTGAAGCGCATTGTCGACGTTCTGGCCCGGGACGGCGCGACGGCGCCCCACGCGGCCGCCGTCGGAGCAGGGAGCTAGGCCATGGTCCTGCGCCTCGGCAATGCCGGCGCCCGCGAGGCCCGCCCGCCGCTGCTGCCCAGCGGCACATCCGAGTTCTTCAAGAAGCGTGCGATCGAGTTCGCCGGCCTGCTGCTGGCGGTCTTCGCCTTCGCCGTCTTTCTGGCCTGCCTGACCTATCACCCGCAGGACCCCTCCTGGAACGATGCGGTCGGTCCCAGCACGGCCGCACCGGGTACCTTGGGGGCGGACAGCGTGGCGCCCGACGGAACGCTGGCGGTCCCCCTGGACAATGCGGCCGAAAGCGCAGTGGGCAATCCGGCAGGGGCTGCGACCGTGCGCAATCCGCTCGGGCTCTTCGGCTCCCACACCGCCGATCTCGTGATGCAGACCCTGGGCCTTGCCGGTCTGCTGGCGCCGCTGGTTCTTTTCGCCTGGGGCTGGCGCCTGATCCGCGAGCGTCACCTGCCCGGCCGCTGGTGGTGGCGTCTGGCGGCCTATCCCGCCGGGCTCATTCTTCTGGCCATGGCGCTGGAATCGCTGCCGCGCCCGGCCTCCTGGCCGCTGGACAACAAGCTGGGCGGCTTCGTCGGCGACCTGACGCTGACCGAACTCGGCCTCTTTCTCGGCATGCCCTTCTGGACCCTGGCGCTGGCCGCCTTCGTGCTGGGCGTCTCGGCCCTGGCCTTCGCCCTCGGCCTGACGCGCGAGGAATGGCGGGTGCTGGGCGGCGGCGTGGCCTGGGTCTTCGGCGGGGCCAGCCGCGGCCTGCGGCGCGCCGTGCAGCGCCAGCCGCGCGCGGAACCGGGCGAGGCCCGCGCGCTCAGGCGCAAGGCCGAGCGCCAATCTGGGCGCCATCGCGTCGAGCCGCGCCTGGACGAAGACGACTTCGATCCGGAAGAGACGGAAACCGCCGAAGCCGCCTACGAGGAGGCGGCCTTCGACGAGGAAGAAGAGGCGGAACTGGTCGCGCCCAAGCCGCGCCGCGCCCGCCCCGGCAAGCGCGCCAAGGCCGCCGTACAGGGCCGCTTCGACCTCGGCGCCACCGGCGCCTACGAGACGCCGCCGCTGAACCTGCTGGACCTGCCGCGCGACGTCGGCAAGAGCCAGGCCCTAAACCGCGACTCCCTGGAAAAGAACGCCCGCATCCTGGAGACCGTGCTGGAGGACTTCGGCGTGCGCGGCGAGATCGTGAAGGTGCGCCCCGGCCCGGTGGTCACCCGCTACGACCTG
>NZ_JANQKD010000028.1 GCF_028281305.1 Pelagibius sp.
AATTGACTGGCCCAGAAATTGACTGGCCCAGAAATTGACTGGCCCAGAAATTGACTGGCCCAGAAATTGACTGGCCCAGAAATTGACTGGCCCAAAAAACAACGGTCCCACAAAAAAGGCGGCGCCCGAACCTGAGTCAGGTTTCAGATCCGGGCGCCGTCACAGCATGGGAGGTCTTTTCAGGCGGTACGGCCGGCGCTATTGGGCGCCGTCCACCGCGTTGACCAGTTCCTCGGCGGCCGTCGCGGCGTCGAACTCGCCGTTGAAGTGGGCGGTCACCACGTCGTAGACCGCGTTCTTCACCGCCGCCGGCGCCGCATGGCCGTGGGCCATGGAGCCGAAGAGCGTGCCGGAGGAACTGGCTGCGGCCAGTTCCGCCATGCCCTTCTTGCCGCAGGCATCGAAGTCGGCATCGGAAACGTCGGTGCGCGCCGGGACCGAACCCTTGACCACGTTGAAGGCCGACTGGAAGGACGGCGCCATGATCGAGGAGGCCAGCTTCACCTGGGCGTCGCGGCGCCCTTCCCCGACCGAGAACATGGCGAACTGGTCGGAGTTGAAGGTGACCGTGTCCTGGGTGCCCGGGAAACGGAAGCAGAGGAAGTCCTGATCCGGGGTCAGGCCCGCCTTGAGGAATTCGCCCTTGGCCCAGTCGCCCATGAACTGCACACCGGCCTTGCCTTCGATCACCATGGCCGAGGCCAGGTTCCAGTCACGCCCGGAGAAGTTCTCGTCGACGAAGCCGCGCAGGGTTCCCATGCGCTGGAAGGCCTCGACCATCTGCGCACCGCCCAGAGTATCCGGGTCGAGGTCGATGAAGGCGGCCTTGTAGAACTCGGGCCCGCCGACGCTCATCACGACGGCATCGAAGATGGTCGCGTCCTGCCAGGCCTGACCGCCGTGGGCAACGGCAACGTAGCCGGCGTCCTTGATCTTGGTGAGGGCGGCAATCAGCTCGTCCCAGGAGGTCGGCTGGGCGATGCCCAGTTCGTCGAAGATCTTCTTGTTGGCCCAGACCCAGTTGGTCGAGTGCACGTTTACCGGCGCCGAGATCCACTTGCCGTCGTGCTTGGCGAAGCGCTGCAGCGCGGCGGGCACCACCGTGTCCCAGTTCTCCGCGGCGGCCACGGTGTTCAGGTCGGCCAGCGCGCCTTCCTGCGCCCAGTCCTGAATGTCGAAGCCGAGCATCTGCACGGCGGTGGGCGCGTTGCCGGCCGTCACCCGGGCGCGCAGCACGGTCATCGCCTGCTCGCCGCCGCCACCGGCCACGGGCATGTCCTGCCAGCCGACGCCCTTGCCTTCCAGGTCTTCCTTCAGAACGTTGAGCGCGGCCGCCTCGCCGCCCGAGGTCCACCAGTGCAGGACTTCGACGTCTTCCGCCTGCGCCGCCGGCGCAGCCGCCAAAAGGCCCAGGGCCATCAGGCCGGGGGCGACGAAGCTCGTGGTGAGCTTCAGGGCAAATCGGGTCATGTGGGTCCTCCCAGTTGTCTGCGCGATGAAATTCGCATCTGCCTTATCTGTAACGTTACAGTTCAGAAGCGTCAACAGGCGACCGGATCAAATCTTTCTACCTCCCACTATATATCTGATAATAAATAGGTATTTTGATGGACTCGGCTATACCGTTCCCCTCATTCCGACAACCTGCCTTGTTATCTGTAACGATACAGGTATAGTTGCGAGGATTTTACATGGCCTTCAGCGGCCGGGAGATGGTGATTCGTGGCACCCAGGGACAAGTCGGAAACCGCAGCCAGAGCAGCACCGGAGACCGCTCTGCGCGGCCCGACGGCCGGTGCCGTCGAGCCCGGCAAGCGGCCGACCCTGAAGACGATTGCCGAGATCGCCAATCTCGGCGTGACCACGGTGTCCCGCGCCCTGAAGGATGGCCCGGAGATCGGCGAGGACACCAAGAAGCGGGTACGCCGCATTGCCCGCGACATCGGCTACCGGCCCGACCGGGCCGGGGTGCGGCTGCGCACCGGCAAGACCAACGTGATCTCCCTGGTCCTGAACCCCCACGAGGAGGTCATGGGCTACGGCACCTCGATGATCTTCGGCATCTCCCAGGCTCTGCGCGACACCGCCTATCACCTGGTGGTGACGCCGCACTTCCTGGAAGGCGATCCCATGGAGCCGATCCGCTACATCATCGAGACCGGCTCGGCCGACGGCATCATCCTGTCGCGCACCCGTCCGCAGGACGAGCGCATCCGCTACCTGCTGGAAATGGGCTTTCCCTTCGTCTGTCATGGGCGCAGCGAGCTGGCCACGCCCCACCCCTTTCACGACTTCGACAACTACGCCTTTGCCTTCGAAGCCGCCAAACGGCTCATCGAGAAGGGCCGCCGGCGGCTGTGCATCATCGCGCCGCCCGAAGGCGTCACCTATCACAACCACATGATGATGGGCTTCGAGCGGGCCGCCCATCAGTTCGGCGCAGTAGCGCTCCCCGCCCCAAGCATAAACACCGACACGGCGCCCGAGGACATCCGCAGCACCCTGCGGCAGATGATGGCAGAGAGCGATCCGCCCGACGGCTTCATCTGCTCCGGCGACATCTCGGCCCTCGCCCTGACCGCGGGGCTGCGCGATGCCGGCATGACGCCCGGCAGGGAGTTCGACCTGGTGGCCAAGCAGACCTCCTCGGCGCTCGACCACACGACGCCGGCCATCGACACGATCTTCGAGGATCTGACCGCCACCGGCCACACCCTGGCCAGCCTGCTGGTGCGCCGCATCAACGACGAGCCGGTGGAGAGCCTGCAGACCGTGAGAGAACCGGAACTGCGCTTCAGAACCGCCGCCCCGGCGACAAGCGCCCCTATTGGCCAAAGCCAGGATAGCCGGACCCAGGGCAGCCAACCCGAACAGGTTTGAGGAGACGCCGATGGACGAAACCATCCGCCGCTACATCATCGAGGCCAAAAAAGACCTGCGCGCCCGTCAGGACGTGGAAACGGCTTTCGCCAAGGTGCGCGACGCCATGGAGCGGGAGGTCGCGGCCATCTTCGAGGAAGAGGCGAAGACCGGTTCCGCGATTCCTTCCCTCGACTTCGAAGCAGTGAGGGCCGACAAGGTCAGCGACGACCAGCGCGCGCAAATCCGCCGTCGCGGCGCCGTCGTGATCCGCGGCGTTTTCCCGCGCGCCCGCGCGGAGGCCTGGAACGAGCAGGTCGGCCTCTACATCGACGAGAACGACTATCTCGAGAAGGCCCAGGAAAAGGCCGGCATGGACAAATACTTCGAGGAGCTGAAGGCGGACCGGCCGCAGATTTACGGGCTCTACTGGTCGAAGCCGCAGATCGAGGCACGCCAGGCCGAGGAGATGTCCCTCACCAAGCGCTTCCTGAACCGGCTCTGGGATGTGGACAGCCCGGTGGGACGGGAGTTCGACCCCGACAACGACTACGCCTATGCCGACCGCACGCGCCGGCGCCAGCCGGGCGACAGCAAGCTGGGCCTCTCCCCGCATGTCGACGCCGGCTCCTACGAGCGCTGGGTCGACCCGGCCTTCCAGAAGATCTACGAGCCGGTCTTCGCCGGCGACTGGAGCGCCTACGACCCCTGGAAGGCAGCCTACCGAACGCAGACACGGGAATTCCCCTCCCCCGCCGTCTGCTCCATGTTCCGCTCCTTCCAGGGCTGGACGGCGCTGACCGCCCAGGGCCCGGACGACGGCACCCTGCAGTTGGTGCCCATCGCCAAGGGCATGGCCTTCATGCTGCTGCGCGCGTTGCAGCCCGACGTCGCCGAGGACGAACTCTGCGGCGCGCTGCCGGGCCGCGCCCTGGTGGCCCATCCGGACTGGCACGCGGACCTGCTGAAAGGCCTGGTCTCGATCCCCAAGGTGGAGCCGGGTGACACCGTCTGGTGGCACCCGGACCTGATCCATGCCGTGGAAGATCAACACAACGGCAAGGAGGAAGCGAACGTGATCTACGTCGGCGCTTCGCCGCGCTGCCCCAAGAACGAGGCCTACGCCCGCAAGCAGGCCGCCAGCTTCCTCGCCGGGGAAAGCGCGCCGGACTTCGCGCCGGAGAACTACGAGGTGGACTTCCGCGGCCGCGCGACCCTGGACGACCTGACCGACCTGGGCCGCGCCCAGATGGCCTTGTAAGCCCTAGGCCCACAAGTATGAAGCCATGAGCGGACAGCGGGGCGCAGTACCAAGGCTGAATTCAGCGGCCCCGAGTTCCCTCAGCCGGATTCACAGAGAAGATCGCGACCTTGTTGCCCAGGGGATCGCGGAGATATCCGACATAGAAGCGATCGCTGTACTCGGCGCGGAAGCCGGGAGCGCCCTCGTCGGAGCCGCCCGCCTGAAGACCCGCGGCGTGAAGGCTGCGGACCATCTCCTGCGTCTCGGCTTGGAAGGCCGTCATGGAGCCGTTGCCAACGGTCGCCTCCTTCCCGTCGTATGGCTTTGCCACGTATACCGCAGCGGGGCCGGGGGACCGGCCGGGCCGGTCCGGAAAGGTGAATTCAATACCTTCCGGCACTTCCTCCTTCCTGTAGCCCAGTGGGGTCAGGATGGCTGTGTAGAAACGCCCTGAGAGCGCGGTATCGTTGGCACCAACCCTGATGTAGCTCAGCATGCAGCCGCTCCTATCTGCAATCTGCCCCCGAAGGCGCCAAGCGCGCCTCCGTTTCGGGCAACTGTACTTACCAGAACCCGGCCGGTCATTCAGGCACCACGGCCGAGGCTGCGCAACATGCGTGAGGACCGTGTGGAGCCGGCCATCGCGGGGCGCAGCGTTGTCAATGCCGTCACGGCTTCACTGGATGGGCTTAGACCGGACACGTTCGTACCACGCTGTTACCTCGCCGTACTAGGCAGATCGTACGATCCGTGTCCGGCCAGCACCCGGTCATGATCGCCGCCACATTGCAGGCGCGCTAGACCGGAACGGCGTGGCTGCTTCGAGTCGATACCTATGATGTGAATGGACCGGCCAAACTTCGCCCATTGGCACATCTATGACCTGCACGGTCCGCGGGTGGATGTCCGAAGTCCTGCCGAACCCGAGGTCCAGTCAAGCGCTACTCCGCCGTCACGAAGTTGGCTTCGGGCAGGTCGACGGCGGCGCCGCCCTGTTCGCGCACTTCCTCGAGCAGGTCCATCCAGTCCTCCAGATCGAAGTGGACGGGCCCGTCGCTGCCGAAGTAATCGCGTTGGAGCTGCACCAGAAGCGCCTTGGCCTCGTCCAGCCGTGAGTCGCGGCCGTCCCAGTTTGTGTTGCCGTGGCGCAGGTCCTCGGTCACCGCGGAGAGCAGCGCGACCAGGGCGGCCTCGAAAGGATGCATCAAGGGCATGACCCGCGGTGTGGCGACCGGCCAATCGGCGGCAACGGGCGGGCCGTCGTTCTGCCAGGCCCAGATCGCACGCAGCAGACGCCAGTCCTTCTCCGCCGCCGCATAGTCGCCGGCGGCGTGGCGGGAGCGCGCGCGCATGTAGTGATAGGGCGGCTCGACGATACGGTCGGCCGCAGCCAGTTCGATGGCGGAGTCCAGCAGATGGAGGGCGCGGGCCAGGGCCTCCGCCTCCTCCTGATCGCTGAGACGCCGCCGCAGAAGATCGCCCTCGGCATCGCGGGGCCGCGAGACGGCCAGCCGCGCCCAGAGATAGCGGACCAGGGATTCCTCCCAGTTCCTGCGGCCGTCCTCGGCGTAGCGGCCGACACGGCGGAGCGGTTCGGGCGCGACCGGCGCCAGCTCGAAAGCCTCCCAGTCCACCTGCCAGCCCGCATAGCTGCTGTGCGGGCTGGGCGCGCGGTCGCCGGTGGTCATCCAGACCTCGTCCTTGCCCCTGCGGCGCTCAGGGTCGGCCAGAACGACACTGCCGAGCTGGCCGTAGACCTTGCGCGGCACCCGCCCGTAGGCGCGTTCCGCCGAGAGCGGATCCGGCGGTGTGGGCAAGGCCGTACGGATCTTCTCCAGTGCGCCATCGCGGCTGGAGGCCAGCCAGTCGATGGCCCAGTCGAGATCGATGCGGCGCTGCTCGCCCTCTTCCTTCAGCACGGCCTCCACGGACTCGAAACGGGCGTGGGTCTCCAGCCACTTGCCAAAGGTGGGGCTGAAGTGGTTGTCGTCTTCGTCGAAGAGGCGCTCGGCCATGTCGTGGTGCAGGAAGTGGTTGGTCTGGGGAACGGCGTCGCCCTCGTGCTTGGTGACCCGCACACGCTCGCCGTTCAGTTCGATACGCCTGGCCCGCCCGGTCCGCGCCTCCGACACAAAGATGGTCCAGGCGGCGAAGTGCTTGCTGTCCTTTACCAGGTCGACCGCCTCGTCCACCGTCGCCGCTTCGCGCAGCACCCGTTGTTCAACGAAGGGGCAGATGTCGGCATGACCGAAGAGAAAGCCGCTTTCGTACTGCGTGGTCGACATCTGGTGCAGGGAGACCGCGAGGCCGGCGTCGTTGAGGCCGCTGATGCCGCCTGGATAGATCAGCCCGGCGGTGCCGAAGGCGGCATACCTGTGCCAGCCCGGATTGCCTTCGGTCTCATCGAGAAGCGAGAGCACCGGCGCCTTGTTCCAGTGGAAGAGGTCGGCGTCGAGATTGCGCGCATGCAGGTGCCGACCGTCACGGGTCAGCCGCCCCGGCACCGCAAAGCCGGTGCAGGCGAAGTCGATGCGGTTGTTGGGACCTGCCATCGACTTCAGGGTGGCGGCGATGTCCTGTTGCTTGTCGCCGTCGTCCTTGGCCTCCTCCAAGTACGCCTTGGTGTCCGGATCCGCCAGTCTCGAGGTTACGAGCGCCAGGATGGCCGGTGCCCTAAAGGCCCGCACGCCGGGAATCTGAAAGATGCGCGTCACGGCATCGATGATGTTCCCCACCTCGATGGCGATCAGCGCATCGCGCACTTCCAGATCGGAGAAGGCGGGGTTGGCGAGCCCTTCGCGGTACCCTGCCGCAAGGCCATCGACGGCGGCTTTGAATTCGTCGCTGCAGTGCTCGAGGATGCGGTCGCTGTAGCAGCGGTAGAGCGCGGAGGCCACGTGGCTGAGGGTGGCGCTTTCCAGGTTCACGGCGCGCGCGATGGTCGAGACGATCTCGGGAAAGGCGCCGTCCTGAATCTCCTGGGCCAGCAGCCGGCCATGGTCGTAGGCCATGTCGGGAAAGCGGCCGCGCTGTTTCAGAACGAAGAAAGGCTGGCCGTCGATGGTCAGGCGTCTGAGGCTGCTCTCCGCACGCCCCTGCCCGTCGGGCAGGACTTCAGGCGCCTGCTCCCAGCCTTCGATCACCCCGTTCATGCTCTCCCCCAATCGCAGACTCGGTCTTTGATACTTGCGGGCGACACTCTAAGTCCCCAGCGCCCGCCTGCTGTGGAGAAAGTCACACCGCCTCATAGAGCACGAAACGATCACACAAGCCAAAGGGCAAAAGAGGGGGCGCAGGGGACAAAAGGCGAATGGAAAGGCCCGCAGCGAGGCGCTCAGAAGGGCAGACCGACGTAGTTCTCGGCCAGGGAGGCCGCGGCGGCGTCGGAGGACACCAGGTACTCCAACTCCGCAAGTTGTATACGATGGCCGAAGCGTCCGTTTTCCGGGAAACGATGCAGCAGCGAGGTCATCCACCAGGAAAAGCGCTCCGCCTTCCAGACCCGGGCGAGCGCGCGGGCCGAGTAGGCGTCGATCCCCGCAGAGGAGCCTTCGCCGTAGTACTCGATCAACGCCTCGGAGAGGTAGTGCACGTCGCTGGCGGCGAGGTTGAGGCCCTTTGCCCCGGTCGGCGGCACGATATGGGCGACATCCCCGGCGAGAAAGAGCCGGCCGAAGCGCAGAGGCTCGGCAACGAAACTGCGCAGCGGCGCAATCGACTTCTCGAGGGCGGGGCCCGTGACCAGCGCCGCTGCGGCCTCCGGGTCGAGCCGGCGGCGCAGCTCGTCCCAGAAGCGCTGATCGCTCCAGTTCTCCACCTTCTCGTCGGCGTCGCACTGCAGGTAGTAGCGGCTGCGGGTGGGCGAGCGCATGGAGCAGAGCGCAAAGCCGTCTTCGTGGTTCACGTAGATCAGCTCTTCGTTGGCCGGCGGCACATCGGCCAGCAGCCCCAGCCAGCCGAAGGGGTAGACCCGCTCGAAGGTTTCCAGCGCGCCTTCCGGAACCGATTGCCGGCTGACCCCGTAGAAGCCGTCGCAGCCGGCGATGAAATCGCACTCCAGAGTCTGTGCGATGCCGCCTTTCCGGAAATGAACCACCGGCCGCGCACGCTCGAAACCTTCCAGGTGGACGCCGGTCGCCTCGTAAACGGTCCTGGCATCGGCGGCCGCGCGGGCCTCCATAAGGTCGCGGGTCACCTCTGTCTGACCGTAGACCACCACTTCCTTGCCCGCGGTCAGCGCGGCCAGATCGATGCGGTGGCGCTTGCCGTCAAAGCAGAGGTTGACGCCGGCGTGTGGCAACCCCTCCTGCCGCAACCGCGCATCACAGCCGGCACGGGCGATCAGGTCCACGGTCCCCTGTTCCAGGACGCCGGCGCGGATGCGCCCGAGCACGTAGTCGGCGGAGCGCCGTTCGAGGATCACCGTTTCAATCCCCGCGACCTGCAGAAGCTGGCCAAGCAACAAGCCCGCCGGTCCGGCGCCGATGATCGCCACCTGCGTGCGCATAGATGCCCCCTTGAACTGGCTTCCCTGTGGTGACGTTGCGGCTGCGCCTGAGAGCAGCAACCGGAACGCTCTTCGTTATGCCATCAAGGGTGACGGGCTTTGCGCTGCGAAGCAACGGTCACGTTGAAAGGGCGGTATGCGGACCTCAGGCCGCCGATCCGGGCTCCACGTCGAAGCTCTTGTGGCGGATGCGCCAGCCTTCAGCCGTGCGGTGCAGGGTCAGGAGATCGATGAAGACGTGGCCGCCAACGCGCACGCGCGCCTTCACCAGGGCGATGCGCCCCACCACCTCCATGGAGAGGATCGTCTTGTCCATGATGGCCCCCTGCGAAGCCTGGGACGGCTGGGAAACCACGCGGTCGACAAAGGCCTCCGCGCCGAGATCCATAGGTTCGTCGCCGAAGAACCCGACAACGCGGGCGTCGGAATCGAAGGTTCCGAGAAGGCGCGCCCGGTCGCCGTGGAAGGCGCCCAGGAAGTATTCCTCCACCACGGTCGCGATGCGGGCCTCGGTGCGGGCCTCGGTGCGGGCCTCGGTCCCGGCGGCGGCCAGGCCGTCCTGCTCCTGAAGCCAGGCATCGTGGAGCCACTTCTCCGTGCCCCGGCGCCCGGGAAAGGTGATCCAGCGGATATCGCGCTCGAAGGTCATAACCGATCCGTCAGCGGCCAGGATGACCCAGAAATAAAGCCTGTCCGCCAGGTTACGGAACTTGACCTTCGTGCCGCTGACCGTGGTGTCATGGCCGGCGATCCTCACGACCTCGTCATGGCGGTCGACCCAGAGAACCTCGTGGTCGGTCAGGAGGTCGGGCGCCTGCTGCCGCAGAAAGGCAAGAGCGCCGTCGCGCGCCGCGTCCTCTTGCGGCAAGGCGCCGTCGGAGACGCCGGCATAGAGCCGGGTGAAGCCTTTCAGACGCCCGCCGTCGCGTTCCACCACCAGGCTCGCATGCGCGCCACCCAGATTGGGATCTACTGTATCGCCCGGTTGATAGCGGTGTAGGACGACCGGCGTCCCGTCCATCTCCCCTTCCAGGGTCAGGACCGCGACATAGTCTTGCGGCAGGAGATCGCGAAAGGCCTCCGTAGATGGGGTTCCGGCCGTTGCGCTAGCAAGCATCTGGTTTCCTTTCCTGTCTGCTTCCGCCGAGGGCGACAGCAGGATCGAAAGTCCCGCCACAACAGCCGCCCAGCCCTTGCGGTTCGATAGAAGCTGCATGTCTCGCCTTTCCATGTTGCGTGGTTGATCGATGGCCGTCGCTGGGGCAACGGGCCGATGGTTTCCATTCATGTTCAACAGTTGACGTTAACTGTAGGTTTTGGCCAAAAAAATCAGCGGGACTTCTTTGCTTCCTCGATCAAATCCTCGAGCCTTTTGATGTTCGCCTTCACGTCCTTGCGGAAGCCCTGCAGTGCAGAGAGCCGGTTCTCGGTCTCGGAAAGGTGCCCGTGAAGGATCTCCAGCACCCGGCGCTTGCCCAGAATGCCCGTCTCGTCGACGAAGTAGAGATCGATCACATCGGCGATCTCCTCCAGCGACAGGCCGATATCCTTCAAGGCAGCGATCTTCTCCAGGCGCTTCAGGGTGGTTTCGTCATAGTAACGGTAACCACGGCCCTCTCGCTCGCTGGGCGCGATCAGCCCCCTTTCCTCGTAGAAGTGTATGGTGCGCTGGCTGAGCCCTGTCCGCTCCGCAAGCTCGCCGATCCGCATTCTGTTCATTCATCACCTTACGTTGACTGTAGATTGGTGATGCTGCCCCTGCCTGTCAAGGGGTGGCTCATTCTTTCAGCAATGCTGCGGCCCTGGGACCGGCTTGACCAGGATCAATGTCTCCCACGGACGATCATGGCCTGCTGATGCTTACTTCTCAACGAATCCGGTGAGCGACAGATGACCCATACCCCCCACGAGTTGGCCGAAGAGTTTCCCGATGCCGCCGACAAGATCCATCGCCTGAAGATGGAATCAGCCCACTTTGCCCGCCTGGCAGACCAGTACCATCACGTGAACCGAGAGATCCACCGCATCGAGAGCGAGGTCGAGGCGGCGTCGGACATGCGCACCGAGGACCTGAAGAAGGAACGCTTGATGCTGAAGGACGAGATCGCGGAAATGCTGCAGACGGCGCCCTGAGGCCGCTGCTCTGATACCCCGGCGATGAAGCCCTCTTCCTGACAGGCGTAGCTCAGTTCACCCGGACCCAGCGCAGAATGAAGAAGTTGTCGGCCCTCTGGGTCACCTCGACAGTCTGCTTCATACCCCAGACCAGCGGCTGCACGTGGAGCGGCACATAGGCCACCTCCGCCTGCAGGCGCCGGTGCACTTCATCCAGCATGGACTGCCGGATATCGGGATCGAGTTCCCGCTGGATCAGCGGCAGCAGGTCGTCGATGCGCGCGTCGGAGAAACCGCCGAAGTTCCAGCTTCCCAGCTTCTTCTCCGTGTTTGGCGTGGCCAGCAGGAAGCGGATCGGGTGCTCCGCATCGAAGGTGCCGGGTGACCAGCCCAGCAGGTACATGTCGAAGCGGTCGGCGCGCAGTTCCGGCCAGTACTGGCGCACCGGCATGGTGTTCAGCTTGGCGGTCAGGCCGACCTTCGCCAGCATGCCGGCCACCGCCGTACAGATGCTGGCGTCGTTGATGTAGCGGTCGTTGGGGCAGGCAAGACCAAAGCTGAATCCCTCCGGATAGCCGGCCTCCGCCAGCAGCGCCTTGCTGCCAGCCGGGTCGAAGGCTTCACGGGCCGCGAGGTCCGGGCTGTAGCCCCGCATGGCGGGGCTCACCAGAAGACTGGCCGGTGCCGCGTTGCCGCGCATCACCTTGCTGATCAGGGTATCGACGTCGATCGCCTGATAGATGGCCCGGCGCACCCGCACATCGGCCAGGGGGTTCGATTCGGTCGTCTCGTCGGAGAACTTCAGCGTCTCGGCCTTGTGGGCGAAGCCCAGCATGATGACCCGCGCCTCGACGCCCTGCTGCACCTTGACCCCGGCAGCGGCTTCCAGCCGCGGCACGTCCTGCAGGGGGACGGGATTGATGAAGTCCACCTCGCCGGAGATGAGCGCCGCCACGGCGGTGGCCTGCTGGGTGATCGGCGTAAAGACCGCGCGGGTCAGGTTGTGCTCCCGCTCACCCCACCAGTTCTCGAAGGGCTCCAGCACCGTGCGTACGCCCGGCGAGCGCTCCACCACCCGGAACGCGCCGGTTCCATTGGCGTTGAGGGTGGCATAGGTCTCGGCCTGGGTGGTGGTGCGGGCGGTTCCGTTGGCTTCCGCCCAGTCCTTGTCCATGATCATGAAGTTGGCGATGGACCCGGGAAAGATCGGGTTGGGCGCCGTCGTCATGAAGTCGATGGTGAAGTCGTCGACGATCTTCACCTCGCGCACCGGCGCGAACCAGGAGCGTACGTCGGCTTCCTCCGCGCTGGCGCGCTGATAGGAGAACAGCACGTCTTCGGACGTAAAGGCGGATCCGTCGTGGAAGGTGACGCCGCGGCGCAGGTGAAAGCGCCAGCCGCCCGTGCCCAGGGGGCGCCAGCGCTCCGCAAGGGCGCCCTCGATCTTCATGTCGCGATCGCGGCGCACCAGCCCCTCATAGACGTTGTTGAGGAACCCGAGGACCGGCGCCGAGTTGACCGCATGGGGGTCCAGGGTCTGTGGGTCGGTTGTCGAGGCCCAGCGGAACTCCTTGGCCGCGGCAACGGGGGCGATGGCCAGCGCGAGGCTAAGCCCCAGCGGCACCGCCAGCCCCGCACCCAGCAGCCGTTTGAAGATGCAGCGGTTCATAAGCACGCTCTCCCGTGTTCTTTGGCCGGACCGGCCAGCCTGTCGCCGTGTCCCGAAGCCTTCGGGCGAGTGTATTCCTGAGCTTGCCGGAGGTCCAACGGTCAGCCGAAACGTGACCTGGCCGACATCCGCATCCAAAGGTCACTGCAGTCGGATGCGAAGAGAATCCCGCCGCCGAGTGAAACGACAACCGCAAAGCGCACAAATTGGAAGTATCCGCCGAAATTCAGGATTATAGAAATAAGTAATCGAGTCCATAACGTGGGTTTATATTTTTCAGTTCGGTTTCCCTGCCGGAAACAGGCGAAATGATTTTACTTCGTAGAGACATTTTTCTGAAAAACGGCAGGACTACGCATGCTCCTGGGCGCCGTCGCCGAGGCAAAGAAGCCTCCGCGCCAACCCGCTTTCTTCTATGGAGCATGCAATGTCTTTCTCTGGAGATCGGAGCCGCGGTCGACGCGCTCTCCGGTTCGCACTTCCTGCCGCCGCTGTGGCCTTGATGGCCGCGGCGCCGGCCCAGGCCGCGGTCACATCCGAGACGGCCTATATCTTCAACACATTCTCCTTTCTGATCCACGGTGCCCTGGTTCTCTGGATGGCGGCGGGCTTCGCCATGCTGGAGTCCGGCCTCGTGCGCACCAAAAGCGTCACCACCATCCTGCTTAAGAACCTGGCGCTGTTCTCCATCGCCGGGGTCACTTACTTCCTGGTGGGCTACAACCTGATGTACGACGGCGTCGACGGCGGCGTTGTGGGTTCGCTGGGCTGGTGGGGCGCCGACGACTCTGCAGCCCTGAACGGCGATTTCTCGGCCGGCTATGCGGCAGCCTCCGACTGGTTCTTCCAGATGGTTTTCGTCGCCACGGCGGCCTCGATCGTGTCCGGCGCGCTGGCGGAGCGCATCAAGCTCTGGCCCTTCCTGGTCTTCGTGACCGTCCTGACGGCAGTGATCTATCCCGTTCAGGGCGCCTGGCACTGGGGCGGCGGCTGGCTGGCCGAGCGCGGCTTCGCGGACTTTGCCGGCTCGACCATCGTCCACTCGGTGGGCGGCTGGGCGGCGCTGACCGGCGCCATCATCGTCGGCGCCAGAGCCGGCAAGTACCGCGAGGACGGCCGCGTCGCGGCGATGCCCGGATCGTCCTTGCCGCTGGCCACCCTGGGGACCTTCATCCTCTGGTTCGGCTGGCTCGGCTTCAACGGCGGCTCCCAGCTTGCCTTGGGCTCGGCGGCGGATGCCATCGCCATCGCCAACATCTACGCCAACACCACCATCGCCTCGGCCGGCGGCGTGCTGGCGGCGATGGGGCTGTCGCAGCTTCTGAACCGCAAGGTCGATCTGACCATGGCGCTGAACGGCGCCCTGGCTGGTCTGGTGAGCATCACGGCGGGGCCGGACACGCCGAGCCTCGGCATGGCGCTCCTGATCGGCGCGGTCGGCGGAACCCTGGTGGTGGCGACGGTGCCACTGCTGGACCGCCTGAAGATCGACGATGTGGTGGGCGCCATCCCGGTGCACCTGGCCGCCGGCATCTGGGGCACCCTGGCCGTGCCGCTGACCAACGGCGAAGCCAGCTTCGCCACCCAGGCGCTGGGCATCGTGGCGGTCGGCGGTTTCGTCACCGCGGTCAGCACCGTCGTGTGGCTGGTTCTGAAAGCGGTGATGGGTCTGAGGATCAGCCAGCAGGTCGAGTCCCTCGGCCTCGATCAGGCCGAAACCGGGATGCGGGCCTATCCGGAGTTCAACCTCTCATCGCGGTAACCGGAAACCGCAACCACATCCGGCGCCGGCAAGCGCCGCACACAAGCGCCAAACAGGAGGTGGGGGGCCACGGCCCCCCGCCGTCTCCTTTTGACCCCTTGGACAGGGTCACAGACTTGGGGAAACAAGACCATGTCGAACAGTTTGAAAAGGTCTCAGAGTATCCTCCGCGATGCCGAGCGCCCGAGCGGTGCCGGAAAGAAGCCCCAGAGCGCCGCAAAGCCGCAGGACCACAGCGATGACGGCCATCCGGTCATCGACGCCCGCGAGGAGATGCTGTTCCGCGCCCTGGACCTGGACAACGATCATCAGGTGCTGCGCAGCGATCTGGAGCAGGTTCTGAAGGAGGTCGGCCTGTCCGCCGACGACCCGCGGCTGCACGAAAGCATGACCGCCCTGGAGGCGCACCATCGAAGCCTGCAGGCCGAAGACGAGGAAGAGCCGGAGCCGGGGATTCCCAAGGACGCGTTCTACCGCGCGATCCGCCACAACATCCTGCTGATCGAGCGGGCGCTGCAGGGCAACCTGGTGGTCCCCGACTTCGAAGACTTCTGCCGGGAGATCGACCGCATGTTCGCCGAGACGCGTAAAAACCGCGACGGCAAGCCGGCCGACTACATCCCCCAGCTCAACCTGCCAGAGCCCGCTGCCGACCAGTTCGGCCTCGCGCTCTGCACCATCGACGGGCAGCGCCATGCAGCGGGCGACGCCGGGGTTTACTTCCCCGTCGAGTCCGTCTGCAAGCCGGTGATGTACTGCCTGGCCCTGGAGGAACACGGCGCGGAGACCGTTCACTCCTTCATCGGTCACGAGCCCAGCGGCAGCAGCTTCAACGAACTGCTGCTCGACAAGCAGAGCCGCCCGCACAACCCGATGATCAACGCCGGTGCGATCCTCAGCTGCGCGCTCATCAAGCACAAGGAGAAGACCGAGAAGAAGCGGCGCTATGCCTTCGGCGACCTCGAGTCCCGCGGCTGGTCGGGCAGCCGCATCGATTTTGTGATGGAGCGCTGGCAGGCGCTCTGCGGCGGCGAGAAGCCACGCTTCAGCACGCCGGTCTACCTCTCGGAGCGGGCGACGGCGGACCGCAACTTCGCGCTGGCCCATTACATGCGGGAAAAGAACGCCTTTCCCGCCGGTGCGGACCTTGAGGACGTGCTCGACTTCTATTTCCAGTGCTGTTCCATCGAGCTGACCTGCGAGATGATGTCGCTGGTCGCCGCCACGCTGGCGAACGGCGGCATCTGCCCGGTGAGCGGGCGGCGCATCTTCCAGACCGAGACGGTGCAGTCCTGCCTGTCGCTGATGTCCTCCTGCGGCATGTACGACTTCTCCGGCGAGTTCGCCTTTACTATCGGCCTGCCGGCCAAAAGCGGCGTCTCCGGCGCGGTCATGATCGTGATCCCCAACGTCATGGGCCTCTGCACCTGGTCGCCGCGCCTCGACGCGCTGGGCAACTCGGTGCGCGGACTGGACTTCTGCCGCCGCCTCGTGGAGACCTTCAACTTCCACAACTACGACAACCTAACCGGCCACTCCGACAAGAAAGACCCCCGGGTCAGCCGCGTCCAGCTGCAGGCGGTGAAGGTGAACGAACTGGTCTGGGCCTCCAGCAAGGGCGACCTCAGTGCCATGCGCGAGCAGCTGCTGCGCGGTGCCGATCTGAACGCCGCCGACTACGACCGGCGCACGCCGCTTCACCTGGCCGCGGCGGAGAACCAGGCCGAGGTGGTCCAGTTCTTCATCGAACAGAAGCTCGAAGGTACCCGCAGCGTCGACCTCAACCCCCGTGACCGCTGGGGCGGAACGCCGCTGGACGACGCCACCCTGCACGGCAATACCGAGATCATCGCCCTGCTGGAAGCCGCCGGCGGCAAACGCGGTGTCATGACCAACCAAACCAGTCACGGCGTGGCCAAGGGGGCTGCAACCTTGCCCACCGATACCCACAAGACGGCGGAGATGATCTGGGCCGCCAGCAGCGGCGATCTGGTGACCGTCCGGCGGCTGGTGGCCCAGGGTGTGCCCCTGGATGCCGCCGACTACGACGCGCGCACGCCGCTCCACCTCGCCGCGGCCGAGGGGCACCTGGAAACGGTGCAGTACTTCATCCGCCAGAGGCTGAGCCTCAGCCCGCGGGACCGCTGGGGCAACACGCCGCTGGACGACGCCCAGCGCCACGGCCGCGAGGAGGTCGCGGCGCTGTTGCGGCGCCACCGCGGGAAGGAAGGGGGCAAGGAAGGCACAGGAAAGGAGTCTAGCGGGAAGGAGGGCCGTGCCAGGACCAGGCGCCGCGACAAGCAGCGGGCGGTCTCGGCCTGACCGGCAGACCGGTCTTTAGCCGGTCTCCTCCCCTTCCAGCGCCCGGACGACGCGGCGCAGGATGACCCGGCGGGCCTTGTCGTCCGCCGCCTCGTCGAGGCGTTCGCGCAGGGTGAGGGAGAAGTCCGCCAGGTCGTTATGCCAGTCCGGGGCGCCGAGGGATTCCCGCGGCAGGCGGTGGGGCACGGGGCGGAACGCGACCCTGCTCTCGCCGGCCAGCAGATCGACGACATCGTCGAGCTGGGGAATGATAATGCGCTCGCCGGGCATGCCGGCCGCTTCAAGCCCGTCGCGCAGGGCCGTCAGACCCCTGTCCTCCCCATGGGTCAGGAAGACGGCGCCCTTCACCGGAAGCCGCCCCGTCAGCCAGTCCAGCAACTGGTCGCCATCGGCATGGCCGGAGTAGACCTCGATCTGGCGGATCGTGGCGCCGACGCGCAGATCCTCGCCCTGGATCTTGACGGCGCGGGCGCCGCCGGCCAGGAGACTGCCGAGCGTTCCCGGCGCCTGATAGCCGACCAGCATCACCGTCGCGTCGCGGCGCCAGAGGTTGGCTTTCAGGTGGTGCCGGATGCGGCCCGCATCGCACATACCGCTGCCGGCGATGATGATGGCGCCGCCGCTGACGCGTTCGATGGTCTTGCTTTCTTCGACGGATTCCGTGAAGCGGAAGTTGGGCCGGCTGAAGGGATCGGGAACGGAGTCGGTGTCTTCCAGCCGCGCGGCATGCTTCGCAAAGACGCGGGTCGCTTTGATGGCCAGGGGCGAGTCGAGAAAGACCGGCACCTTGGGCAGCTTTCCCTGATCGAAGAGGATCGAGAGATCGAGCAGCAGTTCCTGCGTGCGCTCGATGGCAAAGGCCGGGATCAGCAGATTGCCGCCGCGCTTCAGCGCCCCCTCGACCTCGCGCAGCAGGGCCTGGCGGCGCCGCTCCGGCGCCGCATCGATCCGGCTGCGCCCGCCGTAGGTGGATTCGCAGCAGACGTAGTCCAGATTGTCCGGTGCGTCCGGGTCGGGATGGAAGAGCTTGTGCTCCGGGCCGATATCGCCGGAGAACAGCAGCCGCATGACGCGCGGATTGCGCTGGCCGGTGGCGACCTCCACCTCGATGGAGGCCGCTCCCAGGATATGCCCGGCATTCCAGAACCGTGCCCGCACGCCGGCGCCGACCTCGCGCCAGGTCTCGTAGTCGACGACGGAGAAAGCCTGCAGTGTGGTTTCCACGTCACCGCGGCCATAGATCGGCGTGACGGCCGGTCGCCCGCGCCGGGCATTGCGGCGGTTCAGCCGCTCGACCTCGGTCTCCTGGATGTGGGCGCTGTCGGGCAGCATGAAGCCGAGCAGTTCGAAGCTGCCCCTGGTGGCGAAGATCGGGCCCTTGAAGCCGTGTTTGACCAGCTTCGGCAGAAGGCCGGAGTGATCGGTATGGGCATGGGTCAGCAGAACGAAGTCGATCTTCGCGGGATCGAAGGGGAAGGCGCCGTAGTTCAGCGCCTTCAGGGTCTTGGAACCCTGGAACATGCCGCAGTCGACGAGGAACTGGCAGTCCCCGGTCCGCAGCCAGTAGCAGGACCCGGTGACCGTTCCCGCAGCACCGCAAAAGCTCAACAGCATCGCTCGGCTCCGCCTGTCCACCCGGAGCGGAGAGTCCCACAGCCGGCCGGTGCAGCCCAGCCAAATCGGCAGAGCAGCGGAGCGATGGCGCCAGGAAATTCTGTGCCGGCGTGATCGAGGCGGACGGGCGCGGCGTCAGGCCGGCCGTTCGATCATCTCGAGATGCAGGGCATCGCCGTCGTAGGGATGGGCGCGGGCAACCGCTTCGTCCAGTTCCACGCCCAGGCCCGGCGCCTCCGGCGGCAGGACATGGCCGTTCTCCCAACGGATCGGCTGCTTCAGGATCTCGGCATGAAAGCCGCCCCAGGTCTGGATCGATTCGAGGATCAGGAAGTTGGGGCTGCAGGCGCTGATCTGAATGTTGGCGGCGCCGACCACCGGCCCGCAGTAGAGATGCGGGGCGATCTGGGCATAGAAGGTCTCGGCCATGCCAGCGATCTTCTTCGCTTCCAGGATGCCGCCGACCTTGCCCAGGTTCATCTGCAAGATGGCCGCCGCCTCGGCGCGCAGCAGGGCGGCGAACTCGTACTTGCTGGTAAGCCGCTCGCCGCTGGCTACGGGGATCGAGGTGCCCCGCGCCACCTGCCCCATGGCGGTGGGCATCTCCGGCGGGGTCGGCTCCTCGAACCACAGCGGATCGTAGGGTTCGATGCGCTTGGCCAGGCGGATCGCGCCGGCCGGCGTCATCTGCCCGTGGGTGCCGAACAAGAGGTCGCAGGAGGAGCCCACAGCCTCGCGCAGGCGCTTCATGAAGAGTGCGCAGCGGTCCAGCGCCTCCAGAGAAAGCTGGCGCGGATCGAAAGCGCTGTAGGGGCCGGCCGGGTCGAACTTCACCGCCGTGAAGCCCTGGGCCACGCACTCCGCCGCGCGCTCCGCCGCCAGGTCGGGATCGCGGTAGACCTGCTCGTCCTCGCCCGGCTTGGGGTAGAGGTAGGTGTAGCTGCGCAGTGCCTCGTGCACGCGGCCGCCCAGCAGATCGTAGACAGGGCGTCCCAGTTCCTTGCCGATGATGTCCCAGCAGGCCATCTCGATCCCGCTCAGCACTGCGAGGAGGGAAGGGTCGGGACGCTGGCTGTAGCCGCGGCTGTAGACGCGCCGCCAGAGCTGCTCGATCCGGAAAGGGTCGCTGCCCACCACCATCCGCTCGCAGACATCTGCGATCAGGCCCTCGACCGCGGAGGGGTGAAAGGGCAGCGAGTAGATCTCGCCGATGCCCGTCACGCCGCTGTCGGTTTCCAGCTTCACGAAGATCCAGTAACGCCCGCCGAAGTGCGGCGGCGGCGTACCGACCACGAAGACCTCAAAGCCGCTGACTTTCATGAAGGCACCCCCAAGGCGCAGACGACGGACCACGACGCCGGGAACTCGCAGTAGGCGGCCCCGGACCCGCGGCGATTACGCCTTGCGGAGAGCCGCGTCAAGCCATGAAACGTATGGCCCCGAACATCGGGCCCCATTCATGTGACTCTGCGCAATTTGCTGGACAGCGCCGCACGGGAAGGCTCTGCTTCCCGAACCTTGCAACTCCCGAACGGATGACTGCCATGCGGATCGCTTTCATCGGCCTCGGCAACGTGGGCTTCCCCCTGGCGCGCAACCTGCAACGCGCCGGGCACGACCTCACCGTCTTCGACCTCGATCCCGCGCGCGCGGCACCCCTGGCGGAGGCCGGCGCCAGGCTTGCGGAGTCCGCCTCTGCCGCCGCCGAGGGCGCCGACGCCGCGGTCACCTCGCTGCCCAACCCCGCGGCGGTTGCAGCGGTGGTGCCGGGCGAAGGCGGCCTGCTGTCGGCCCTTGCGGCGGGCAGCCTCTGGCTCGAGATGAGCACCACCGACGCCGACGACATGCGCCGCTATGCCGAGGAAGCCGCCGGGCGCGGCATCGACGTGCTGGAGGCGCCCATCACCGGCGGCGCCAACCGGGCCTGGAGCGGCGAGATCTCCATCCTGGTGGGCGGCGAGGAAGCCGTCTTCCGGCGCTACCGGCCGCTGCTGGCGGCCATGGGCGGCGCGATCGAGCACATGGGCCCCATCGGCGCGGCCTCGGTGGTGAAGGTGATCACCAACATGCTGGCCTTCGTCCACCTCTGGGCCAGCGGCGAGGCGATGATGCTGGCCAAGCGCGCCGGCATCGACCTGGAGCGGGCCTTTCACGGCATCCGCATCTCTTCCGGCAATTCCTTTGCTCATGAGACCGAGGGCCAACTTGTGCTGAACGGCTCCTACAACTGCGCCTTCACCCTGGCGCTGGCGCTGAAGGACATGCGTCTTGCCATGAAATTGGCGCAGCAGACCGAAACGCCTTTGGCGATGGCGGAGTTGGTGAACGGGCTTTTCGAAGAGGCGCGCCAGACCTTCGGCGACGAGGCCTGGTCGACACAGGCGGTAAAGCTGCTGGAAGACCGGCTGCAGGAGCCGCTGCGCGCGCCGGGCTTTCCGCCGGTGCTGGCCGGCATGGGCGGCGGCGAGGATGAGGCCCGGCAGCCGTCTCAGGCGTAAAAGACAACCAGAAAATTGGGGAAGGAGCCCGGGTGTGAGCGATCTGCGTTGGGGGGTGCTGAGCACCGCGAGAATTGGAACCGAAAAGGTGATCCCGGGGATCCAGCGGTCCCGGCGCGGCCGGGTGACGGCCATTGCCTCGCGCGATCTCGGCCGCGCCGAGGCGGCGGCTGCGGACCTCAAGATCGACAAGGCCTACGGCAGCTATGAAGAGCTCCTGGCCGATCCGGACATCGATGCGGTCTACAACCCCCTGCCCAACAACCTGCACGTCGACCTCACGCTCCAGGCCGCGGCGGCGGGCAAGGCGGTGCTCTGCGAGAAACCCGTCGCCATGACCAAGGCCGATGCCGAGCGGCTGCGCGCGGTCGAAGGCAAGGTTCCGGTGATGGAGGCCTTCATGGTGCGCTTCCACCCGCAGTGGCTCTGGGCGCGGGACCAGGTTCGCGCCGGGCGCCTGGGGGAGTTGCGCGCCATCCAGGCCTTCTTCTCCTACTTCAACCGCGACCCCGCCAACATCCGCAACGCGCCGGAGACCGGCGGCGGCGCGCTGCTCGATATCGGCTGCTATCCCATGGTGGCGGGGCGCTTCTTCTTCGAGGGCGAACCCCAGCGCGTTCTGGCCCTGATCGAGCGCGACCCCGACTTCCAGGTCGACCGCCTGACCTCCGCCCTGTTGGACTTCGGCGGCGGCCGCCGCGTCGACTTCACGGTCTCGACCCAGGTGGTGCCCTATCAGCGCGTGCAGTTGATCGGCACCGACGGGCGCCTGGAGATCGAGATTCCCTTCAACGCACCCCAGGGGGAGGCCACCCGTCTGTTCCTGGATGACGGCAGCGATCTGCGCGGCGGCGGAATTCAGGTTCAGGACATGGAGGCCGTCGACCAGTATGCCGAACAGGCCGACGTCTTCGCCGCTGCGGTTCTGGGTGAAGCGCCGCTGCCCTACGGGATCAAGGATGCGGTCCAGAACATGGCGATCCTCGACGCCCTCTTCCGTTCCGACGAGAGCGGCCAGTGGGAGAGTGTCGGCTGAAACCCGGCATGCAACCCGATCCCCCCTCACCCTTCCCTCTCCCCCGGCGGGGGAGAGGGTTGAGCAGGCTTGGCGAGGCTGTGGCCGAGCGTTAGCCGGAGTTGGGTGAGGGGGCGATCTGCAGGGCCGGTCAGAGCCCCGGGCTTTCCCCCGCGGCGATGCGCGCCTCGATCCTGTCCAGCACACCGGGCAGGTCGGCGACGGTGTCAACCACGTAGTCCGCCCCCGCGGCCTCCAGCTTCTCGACGGCGCGGGCATTGAGTGCCGCACGCTCCTCGGCGGGCGCCGCGGCCAGTTCCGTCGGCGAGAGGCCCACTTCGTTGCCGGAAAGCGACACGCCGACGGTCCAGCTCCCCGCGGCGCGGCCCTCGGCTATGCCGGGCTCCGTGTCGTCCACCTTCACGCAGGCCGAAGCCGGCCAGACCGCCAGGTCGATGAAGCACTTGTACATCATCAGCGGCGAGGGCCGCCCGGCCGGCAGGTCGCCGGCGCAGACCAGGTTGTCCGGCGTGTAGCCCTGATCCGCCGCCAGGGGCAGCACCGGCGCCATGATGTCGCGGGTGTAGCCGGTGGTGGAGCCGATCTTGACGCCAAGGGCCCGAAGATCGGCCACCATCGCGGCGGCACCGGGCACCAGGTCGGCGTAGTCCGATACGATCCGCGCATTCAGGGGTACGAAGATCTCGTAGACCCGCTGCGCCGCGTCGTCGTCGAAGGGCGCGCCGCCGTGGGCCTCCTGCCAGGCCGCCGCCACCCGCGGCAGGGCGCCCAGCGCCTTGATGTGCTCCAGTTTCGGCAGGCCCATGGGGCCCCGCGCCTCGGCAATCGTCAGCTCGACTCCGAATTCGCCGAAGACCTCGACGAAAGCGCCCATCGGCGCCCGCGACCCGAAGTCGATCATGGTGCCCGCCCAATCGAAGACGACAGCCTTCACAAGGCTCATGCCACTGCCCCTTTTTCCGAATTCGCCGGACCCAGAAGACCGGCGATGACTTCCTCCCCCAAGGCGAAGGCCGTTGAGGCACCGGTCCCGCCGGTGACGATCACGATGCGCAGGTCCTGGCGCGGCGCATCGACCAGCACCACACGCTCGTCGCTGCTGGGGTAGACGCCGGTCCAGCGCTCGCGCACCGAACAGCCCTGCAGGCCGGTGGCCGCGGTGAGCTCTTCGAGTATCAAGCGGTCGACCGCTTCACTCTGAAACGGCGACGGCGGATCGTCGTAGTGATGGGAATCGCCCACCACCAGCGAACCGTCGGCGCTCTGAACGGCGATCAGATGAATGCCGTGGCCCAGTGCATCGCCCTGCTCGCGCAGCAGCCGGTCTTTCAGGGGCGCCGCTTCCGCCAGGGCCGAGTAGCCTTCGTAGCGCACAAGCGACAGGTCGGACATCACCGGTGCCGGCAGCCGGTAGCCGGCCGGCGGGTCAACGCGCAGCATATGCAGCTTGCAGGGCCGCAAGCGGTAACCTCCAAGCTCCTCGGCGAACAGCGTCGTCAGATCGGCATTGGGGCAGACCACCGCGGCCTCGGCGAAGACAGGCCCCCGGTCGGTGTCCAGCCGCGGCAGATCGAGGCCCCGCACGGCGGTCGACCAGCGGAAGGCGACGCCCCAGCGCTCCTCCAGCCAGGCGGCAAGGCGCGGCAGCGCATCGCGCGACTCGACCCTCAGTTCGTGCGGGCTGTGCAGCGCCAGGCAGAGCTGGCGGGGATCGAGCTCCGGATGCTGGCGGCGCAGCTCCTGCGCGGAAAGCAGGCGGCAGCTTTCGCCCATCTCCGTCGCGGCAAAAGCCTCCAGAACCGCCGCAGCTTCGGGCCGGCGGGCCAGCACCAGGAGCCCACGCTGGAGCACATCGATGCCGGCCTGCGGCGCCACCTCGGCCCAGACGTCCCGTGACCTCAGCGCCCGCCGCCAATGCGCGCCGCGCTGCTGTCCGGTGATGGTGACAAAGCCGAAGTTGCGCACGGAGGCGCCCGCCGCCCGCGCATCGCGCTCGATGACCACAACCCTGCGGCCCTGGCGTGCGGCGGCCAGGGCATGGGCCAGGCCGACGATGCCGGCGCCGACCACCGCCAAATCGAACGTTTCCGTCATCAGAGCCGGCCCGTCCCCCTCGCCTTACCCGTCGCTTTCCCCTGCATAGCAGCCCGCCACCTACTGCCCCTCTGCATTTCCGCCCGGGCTCCTAGTCGCCCTACTCACTAGGCCAAGCACAGGTCCCCATAAAGTGTTTTCTCACGACCTTGCGTCCTCGTCCGGCGCTGCGTATGCCTTGGGGTGCAAAGTGCGCAACCGCGGAGGGAAAGGAGACGGCATGAGCGCGGAACCCCGCGCCTGGCAGCGCATGCTGTCGGGCCGGCGCCTCGATCTCCTGGATCCTTCGCCGCTGGACATCGAGATCGAAGACATCGCCCATGGCCTGGCCCGGGTCGCCCGCTGGAATGGCCAGACGAGCGGCCCTTCGGCGTTTTCCGTCGCCCAGCACAGCCTGCTGGTCGAGACAATCGTCGGCACGCTCAAGCCTTCCGCCCCCGCCGCCGAGCGCCTGGCGGCGCTGCTGCATGACGCGCCCGAGTACGTCATCGGCGACCTCATCACGCCCTTCAAGGCGGCGGTGGGGATGGACTACAAAGCCCTGGAGCGCCGCCTGATGACCGCCATCCGCCTGCGCTTCGGCCTCACCGGCCGGGAACCGGAGGCCCTGACCAAGCTGATCAAGCGCGCAGACCGCACGGCGGCCTACCTGGAGGCAACCCAGCTCGCCGGCTTCTCGCTCACAGAGGGCCGCCGGCTGTTCGGCCAGCACAAGCGCTTTCAGGACATTCATCTGGAGCCCTGGCCGGCGCAGAAGGCCAAGCGCCTGTTCCTGCGGCGCTATCAGACGCTGCACAAGGCCCTCTCGCCTTGAGCGCGGCACTCACCGACCTCGCTACCCTGGGCCTCGCCGCACTCAGTCTCGCGATCTGGGCTTACCTCTGGTTCTTCCGCGGCGATTTCTGGCGCTGCCGGGAGCGCCTGGACGGCAGCGCGCCGGAACCGGAGCGCTGGCCGGCGGTGACGGCGATCATCCCGGCGCGCAACGAAGCCGCGGTCATCGCGGCCGCGCTGACCTCCATCCTGGAGCAGGACTATCCGGGCGATCTCTCCGTCGTACTGGTCGACGACCACAGCGAGGACGGCACTGTCGAGGCGGCCCGCCAGGCCGCCGCCGACAGCAGCCGGCCGGAGCGATTCAATCTGGTGCGTGCGGCTGCGCTGCCGGAGGGCTGGACCGGGAAGCTCTGGGCTCTCGACCAGGGCCTGCGCCAGTCCGACCCGGACAGCCGTTACCTCTGGTTCAGCGATGCGGACATCGCCCAGCCGCCGCAGGCGCTGCGTCGGCTGGTCGCCAAGGCGGTCTCGGAGGGGCGCGATCTGGTTTCCCTGATGGTCGCCCTGCGCTGCGAAGGACTGTGGGAGCGCTTGCTGATCCCGCCCTTCATCTACTTCTTCCAGAAGCTCTATCCCTTCGCCTGGGTGAACGATCCGAAGAAAGCCACGGCGGCCGCCGCCGGCGGCTGCATCCTGCTGCGGCGCGCGACGCTGGCAGAAGTCGGCGGGCTGGCCGTTCTGCGCGGCGCCCTGATCGACGACTGCAGTCTGGCGGCCAAGGTGAAGCAGGTGCGCGGGTCCGGCAGCCGCGGGCTCTGGCTGGGCCTGGCCGAGACCGCCCGCTCCATCCGGCCCTATGCTGGTCTGGGCGCGATCTGGGACATGGTCGCCCGCAGCGCCTATACCCAGTTGAGGCACAACCCTTTGATCCTGCTCGGCACGCTGGTCGGCATGTTCGCGACCTATCTGGCCCCGCCGCTGCTGGTGCTGGGGCTACCCTGGCATGGCCAGATACCTGCGGCACTGATCGCCGCGCTGGCCTGGCTCGCCATGACCCTGACGGTCCTGCCGGTTCTGCGGCTCTACAGGCAGGGCCTCTGGCTGGCACCGCTGCTGCCGCTGGCTGCCCTGCTCTACTCCGTCATGACCTTCGACTCGGCTCTGCGGCATTGGCGGGGCCATGGCGGCACCTGGAAAGGGCGCGTGCAGGCTGGACAGCGCGGCCTGGAATGATCGGCGCCGTCAGGCTAAGTTCGCGCAACAGCGCCGCGTCGGCGAATGCAGCGCCAAACGCTTGGGGTATCGTCGCCTTGGGGGATTGCCACAGCAGGAGAACCGGATGACGCCTGCCAGCGTCGAAACACCATCGGGCAAGGGATCGGGCGACGAGAACTTTCCCGTCGGCTCCTGGCTGTTGCCGGCCGCGCTGCGCCCGGACGTGGCGACCTACTACGCCTTTGCGCGCGCCATCGACGACATTGCCGACAACCCCGCCCTCGCCCCGGACGACAAGATCGACCGCCTGAAACGCTTCGACGCCGCCCTGCAATCGGCGGGCAACGACGCACCGGGGCTGGAGAAGGCGGCGCGGCTGCGCGAGACCCTGGCGCGGCGCGGCATCACCACGGCGCGCGGCAGCGACCTGGTGGCCGCCTTCACCCAGGACGCGGTGAAACTGCGCTACACCGACTGGGAGGACCTGCTGGGCTACTGCCGTCTTTCCGCCGATCCGGTGGGCCGCTTCCTGCTCGACCTGCATGGCGAGGACCCGGGCGGCTATCCGGCCTCAGATGCGCTCTGCACATCCCTGCAGATCCTGAATCACCTGCAGGACTGCCAGGACGACTACCATGCCCTCGATCGCGTCTACCTGCCGCTTGATTGGCTGACGGCGGAGGGCCTGGAGGTGACGGTGCTCGACGCCAAAGCGAGCCCACCGGGCCTGCGCCGGGTTATCGATCTCTGCCTCGATGGGGTCGATGCGCTTCTGATCAAGGCCCAGCGCCTGCCCGGGCAGCTTCGCTCCAGCCGGCTGGCGATGGAGTCGGCCGTCATCGTGAAGCTGGCGCTGCGTCTCAGCCGGCGTCTGCGCCGCGGCGACCCTTTGGCCGAACGCGTTGCCCTCAGCAAGGCCGACTTCCTCTTTGCGGGGCTGGGCGGCGCTGCAGGCGTTCAGGTCCAGCGTCTTTTCGCCGCCCCACAGATCGCCGGACAGAGCGGATGACCCTTGCCCGCCCCGAAACCCCGGCTGCGCTGACGGACGAAGCGGCGGCCATGGCCCATGTGCGCAGCATCGCCACAGCCTCGGGCTCGTCCTTCCTCTGGGGCATGCGCCTGCTGCCGAAACCGCGGCGCCACGCGATGTACGCGATCTACGCCTTTTGCCGCGCGGTCGACGACATCGCCGATGACGACGGCGCAGCCGAAGAAAAGCGCCGGGGCCTGGCTTTCTGGCGCGAAGAGATCGGGCGCCTCTACGACGGCCGTCCGACCCACCCCATCACGCTTGCCTTGCAGCACCCACGCCGCTGTTACGGCCTGCCAAAGGCGGAGTTCCTCGCCGTCATCGACGGCATGGAAATGGACGCCCGCGAGGACATCCGCGCCCCCGACATGGAGACCTTCCGGCTTTACTGCCGGCGCGTGGCGGGCGCGGTCGGGGTGCTTTCGGTGCATGCCTTCGGCGCCGAGGAGCCGGAGGCCCAGAGCCTTGCCCTGGCAGAAGGCGATGCGCTGCAGTTCACCAACATCCTGCGCGATCTGCGCGAGGATGCAGAGCGCGGGCGCCTCTACCTGCCGCGCGAACTGCTGCTGCGCCAGGGCATCGAAAGCCGCGATCCCATGACGGTTCTGCAGGATGCGCGGCTGCCCGCCGTCTGCCGCGAACTGGCCGCCATGGCCGAGGAACGCTTCACCGAGGCCCAGGCCCTGATGGCGCGCTGCCGGCGCGGGCCCATGCGCCCGGCACGGATCATGCTGGCCGTTTACCGCCGTCTGCTGACCCGCCTTCAACAACAGGGCTGGCGGGACAACGCGACCCGCGTGCGCCTTCCCAAGGCGGAGAAACTGTGGATCGCACTGCGCAACGGACTCTAGGGCCATGACAGACGCGGCCGCTGCGGGCCGGGTTCACGTCGTCGGCGCCGGACTGGCCGGGCTGTCGGCGGCGGTGCGCCTGGCGGCGCAGGGCCGCGCCGTCACGCTCTACGAGGCCGCCGCGCAGGCTGGCGGGCGCTGCCGGTCGTTTCACGATGCCCGCCTCGACTGCCTGATCGACAATGGCAACCATCTGATGATGACCGCCAACACCGCGGTGCTGGATTACCTCGATCTGCTTCAGGCCGGCGACGCCCTGACCCAGCCGGCGCAGGCCGCCTTTCCCTTTCTGGACCTGGAAAGCGGGCAGCGCTGGACCCTGAAGCCGAGCGCGGGCCGGATCCCCTGGTGGATTCTCAAGCCCAAGCAGCGCGTTCCGGGAACCCGCCTGGCGTCCTACCTCAAGGGTCTGCGTCTGGCCATTGCCGGCGCCGACACGCGAATCGGCGATTGCCTGGACACGCGCGACCCGCTGTGGCGCCCCTTCTGGGAGCCGCTGATCGTCGCCGTGCTCAACACACCGGCCGAGGAAGGCTCGGCCCGGCTGCTGTGGCAGATGCTGCAGTTGACCTTCGCCCGCGGCGAGGCCGCCTGCAGGCCCCTGGTCGCCCGCGAAGGGCTGGGCCCGGCGCTGGTGGACCCGGCCCTCGCCTTTCTGGCGGACCGCGGTGCCGAAATCCGCTTCAACCAGCGACTTCGGCAGATCGACTTCAGCGGCGAGCGCGCGGCCCGGCTAGACTTTGCCGGGCAGGCGGTTCCGCTCGGCAGCGCCGATCAGGTGATCCTGGCGCTGCCGCCGCAGGCCGCGGAAGGACTGCTGCCGGGCCTGGATGTCCCCCGGGAGAGTCATGCCATCGTAAACGCCCACATCCGCTTGCCGCAGGCACCGCATTGGCCTTTCGAGGCCGGCCAAGCCGAGGGGGCTCAGGACGTGCCCTTCATGGGGTTGCTGGGCGGCACCGCCGATTGGCTTTTCCTGCGCGGATCCATCGTCAGCCTCACCGTCAGTGCGGCGACGGCCCTGGCGCAGCGCCCCAACGACGAGATCGCCGCGGCGCTGTGGTCCGACACGGCCCGGGCCCTCAATCTCGATCCGGCTCTGAACCCGCCGATTCGGGTGATCAACGAGAAGCGGGCGACCTTCGCGCAGACGCCCGCCGCCCTGCGCCGCCGCCCGCCGACGCGCAGTGCCTGGCGCAACCTCTTTCTTGCCGGTGACTGGACGGCAACGGGCCTGCCGGCGACCATCGAATCCGCCGTCCGCTCCGGGGACGCGGCCGCCAAGGCACTGACATTGCCCTGAAATTGCCCGATTGCAGGGACTTGTCAGCAACCGCCGGCTTCTTCACAATTGCGCTCATTGAACCGGAGAGGCGGGGGATTCGGGGCCGTCCTTCCGGGTCGCGTGGTGACGATAGATCGGGGTCCTCTTGCTGCCTTCTCCGGGCGGCGTTACTTCAACTGGATATGACACAGAGCAACGCGGCCAGAAACGAAGAGGCCTTGGCACGGACGGCTGAGGTCCAAAAGCCGGACCTGAACGCCGTCGACGAGCTTGTCGGGACGATGACCGAGGCCCTGAAGGCGCAGCAGCGCGACGACGGGCATTGGGTCTTCGAGCTGGAAGCCGACGCGACCATTCCGGCCGAGTACATCTTCCTGCAGCACTTTCTCGGCAGTGTTGACGGCGATGCCTATCGCGCGGTCGAGCCGAAGATCGCCAACCACCTGCGCGCCGTACAGGGCGGCGACGGCGGCTGGCCGCTGTTCCACGACGGCGAGATGGATCTGAGCGCCAGCGTGAAGGCCTACTTCGCGCTGAAGCTGGCCGGCGACGACCCGGAGGCGCCCCACATGCTGCGCGCCCGCGAAGCCATTCTGGCCCGGGGCGGCGCCGCCCAGAGCAACGTCTTCACCCGTATCGCCCTCGCCCTCTTCGGGGAAGTTCCCTGGCGCGCGGTGCCGGAGATGCCGGTGGAGATCATGCTGCTGCCGCGCTGGTTTCCCTTCCACCTTTCCAAGGTGTCCTACTGGTCGCGCACGGTGATCGCGCCGCTGCTGATCCTGATGGATCAGAAGCCGCAGGCCGCCAATCCGCGCGGCGTTTCCATCCGCGAGCTTTTCGAGCAGGCGCCGGAGCGGGCCCAGTACCAGATGAACGCGACCGGCAGCCCGCTGGGCGCCATCTTCGCCGGCATCGACAAGGTACTGCGGTTGAGCGACCCGCTGCGTCCGCGCGCGCAGCGCCGCAAGGCCATCAAGGCCGCCATGGACTTCGTGAAGGAACGCCTGAACGGAGAGGACGGCCTGGGCGGCATCTTCCCGGCCATGGCCAATGCCGCCATGGCCTTTCACGCCCTCGGCTACGACTGGGACGAGCCCAACTTCCGCATGACGCGGGAGGCGATCGACCGTCTGCTGATCGCCCGCGACGACGACCATGTCACCTGTCAGCCCTGTCTCTCGCCGATCTGGGACACCTGCCTGGCGGCCCACGCCCTGCTGGAGACCGGCGAGGCCGGCGACAGCGACACCTTCGACCGGGCCTTCGACTGGCTGCTGCAGCGGGAGATCACCGAGGTGCGCGGCGACTGGGCATGGCGGCGCCCCAATGCGCCGGCCGGCGGCTGGCCGTTCCAGTACCAGAACGCCCACTACCCCGACGTCGACGACACGGCGGTGGTGGTCATGGCCATGGACCGGGCCGGCTCCGAAGCCTCCAAGGAGGCGATGGAGCGTGCGGCGCGCTGGATCATCGCCATGCAGAGCAAGAACGGCGGCTGGGGCTCCTTCGACGCCGACAACGCCTTCGACTATCTGAACCACATTCCCTTCGCCGACCACGGCGCGCTGCTCGACCCGCCGACCGCCGATGTCTCGGCGCGCTGCCTGTCGATGCTGGCCCAGCTCGGCTACGGGCGCGATCACACCGCCGTGCGCCGCGGCCTCGACTATCTGCTGCGCGAGCAGGAGGCGGACGGCTCCTGGTACGGCCGCTGGGGGGTCAACTACGTCTACGGCACCTGGTCGGCGCTCTCGGCGCTGAACGCCTGCGGCGTGGACCCCTCCTCCACGCCGGTGCGCCGCGCCGTCACCTGGCTGGAGAGCCGCCAGCGCCATGACGGCGGCTGGGGCGAGGATTGCGCCACCTACTGGGCGGAGCGGCGCGACGAAAGCAAGGCCTCCACCGCCGCGCAGACCGCCTGGGCTGTGCTCGGCCTGATGGCCGCCGGCGAGGTGGACAGCGACGCCGTGCACCGCGGCATCGCCTTTCTGCAGGGCTTCCCGCGCGACGAGCGGCGCTGGCTGGACCGTCATTGGACCGGCACCGGCTTCCCGCGGGTCTTCTACCTGCACTATCACGGCTACAGCGCCTACTTCCCGCTGATGGCCCTGGCGCGCTACCGCAACCTCATGCGCAGTAACGAGCGGCGCGTCGCCTTCGGCATGTAATCCCGGGGCGGCAAGTGAGCACGACAGCGCCACGGCTTGGCATCGTCACCGGCCTGGCCTCCGAGGCGCGGCTGATCGCAGCAAGTGGCGCTGGATCCTCAAGACGGATCACCGTTGTCTGCGCCGGGGCCGACAGCGCGCGCGCCGTGCAACTGGCGGAAGACCTGGTGGCCGGGGGCGCCACCGCGCTTCTGAGCTTCGGCATCGCCGGCGCGCTCCATCCCGCACTCGATGTCGGCGATCTGGTCCTCGCCGAGAGCATCCGATCGCCAAGCGGACAGGATCATCCCTGCCACGACGGCTGGCATCGCTCGCTGTATGCAAGACTGAACGAAAGCGCGAGCGTTCTGCGCAGCGGCGCCATCTACGGCAGCACCGAAACCCTGCTCACCGTCGCCCAGAAGTCTCAGGCGCATGCCGCCAGTGCCTGCCTTGCCGTCGATATGGAAAGCCATGCCGTCGCCGCCGTCGCTGCCCGCGCCGGCCTGCCCTTCCTGGCGCTGCGGGCCATCGCCGACACCGCCGGCGATGCGCTGCCGGCGCTTGCGGCCCGGGCAGTCACAGCGGAGGGAAAGGCGGACTGGCAAGCGGCCGTGAGCGGGCTCGCGCGCCGGCCCGGCGACCTGCCGTCCATGCTGCGTCTCGCGGGCCGGACGCGCCGCGCATTGGCGAGCCTCAAGGCGGCGAGCCGGAATGTTGAGGGGTTATTCGGCGGCTTCGGTTGACGAGGAGGCCGACTTCGGTTTCGGCGTGGCCGCGGCTTCGGCGACGAAATCCTCGAAACTGAACACCGCCGGGCGCTGCTTGCTGAGGTCGATTTCCGGCGCCATCTCGCCTTCGGTGTTGATGCCCTTGAGGGCCACGCCCAGGGCCTTCAACGGATGCTTCACCGTGTCGGCGACCGCGGTGCCTTCGTAACCGCAGTGGACCATGCAGTCGGCGCACTTCTCGTAATTGCCGGTGCCGTAGCCCGCCCAGTCGGTCTCCTCCATCAGCGCCTTGAAGCTGGGCGCATAGCCCTCGTTCAGCAGGTAGCAGGGGCGCTGCCAGCCGAAGACGTTGCGGGTCGGGTTGCTCCAGGGTGTGCAGTGGTAGCTCTGGTTCCCGGCCAGGAAGTCGAGGAACAGGCTGGACTGGGAGAAGCGCCACTGGCGCCCCTTGCCGCGGCGGAAGAGGTCGCGGAACAGCTCCTTGGTCTGGCGCCGGTTGAGGAAGTGCTCCTGGTCCGGCGCCCGCTCGTAGGCATAGCCCGGCGAAATGGTGACACCCTCGACTCCGAGGTCGCGGGCGAAGTCCATGAACTCGGCCACCTCTTCGGCCTTGGCGTTGTTGAAGAGGGTGCAGTTCACGTTGACGCGGAAGCCCTTGTCGCGCGCCAGTTCGATGGCGCGCACCGCCCGCTTGAAGACCCCCTTCTGGTCCACCGCCCGGTCGTGCTCTTCTTCCAGCCCGTCGAGGTGGATGGAGAAGGTCAGGTACTGGCTGGGCTTGAAGAGGCCGATCTTCTTTTCCAGCAGCAGGGCGTTGGTGCAGAGATAGACGAAGCGCTTGCGCGCGATCAGGGCCTCGACGATCTGGTCGATTTCCTTGTGGATCAGCGGCTCGCCGCCGGGGATCGAGATGATGGGCGCGCCGCTTTCCTCCGCCGCCTCGATGCACTCGGCCACCGAAAGGCGGCGGTTCAGGATCTCGTCCGGATAGTCGATCTTGCCGCAGCCCGGACAGGCCAGATTGCAGCGGAACAGGGGCTCCAGCATCAGCACCAGAGGATAGCGCTCGTTGCCCTTGAGGCGCTGCTTAATGATATAGGCGCCGACGCGCAGCTGCTGAATCAGGGGTACCGCCAAGGCGAGGCTCCGGAAAGATCAGGGGACGGAAAGCAGGGTTTCTTGCCCGACTCCCCGCAGTCTAGCGATTTCGCGGCCCAACACCACCCTATTCACTTTAAGGACATAGGTGCCGTAAGGGTATTGGGGCACGGGACCCATGGTTCGAGACGCCACCTGCGGTGGCTCCTCACGATGAGGCGCCAGCTTAGGCCTCGTCCTGAGGAGGCGCGGCAGCGCCGTCTCGAAGGACGCCAGCGCGGGCAGCCTCTAGCGCAGATAGCCTGCCGATTCGAACCAGTCGACGGCGTCGTGGATGGCCTCGGCGGCCGGGCGCGGGCGGTAGTCCAGGGCCTTGGCGGCCTTATCGTGGGAGAAATACATGGGCCGGGCCGCCATCTTAAGCCCGTCGACGGTGAGCAGGGGCTCGGGGCCCTTGGTGAGCCGGGCCCAGGCCTCCGCCAGATGGGCCAGGGGCATCAGCGGGCGGCGCGGCAGGCGGATCGTCGGCGCCTTGCGCCCGCGCCGCGCGGCCACTACCGCCAGGATCTCGGCCAAGCCCAGATTCTCCCCGCCCAGCACGTAGCGCTGCCCCACCGCGCCCTTGTCGTAGGCCTGCATGTGGCCCTCCGCCACGTCGTCGACGTGGACCACGTTGAGCCCGGTGTCGACGAAAGCCGGCATGCGCCCGGCCGCCGCCTCCACCACCACGCGCCCGGTGGGGGTCGGCTTCACGTCGCGCGGCCCGATAGGGGTGGAGGGATTGACCGTCACCACCGGCAGCCCCTCCTCCCGCTCGAGGCGCTGCACCTCCTGCTCCGCCAGGAACTTGGAGCGCTTGTAGACGCCGATCATGTCATCCAGGGTCACCGGCGTCTCCTCGTTGGCCGGCGCACCGCCCGGTGCCTTGCCCAGAACGGCAACGGAGGAGGTGTAGACGATGCGCTGCACGCCCTGCCTGAGGGCCTGCTGCATGAGTTGGCGCGTGCCTTCGACGTTGGCGCGGTGCATGGTCTCCGGGTCGCGCACCCAAATGCGGTAGTCGGCGGCGACGTGGAACAGCGCGGTGCAGCCCTTCAGGGCTTCCGCCAGCGACTCGCCCTGGGTGAGATCGCCCTCGGCCAAGTCGACGCCCAGCCCCTCCAGGTTGCGCCGGTCGCTGCCCGGGCGCACCAGACAGCGTGGCCGCTCGCCCCGCGCGATCAGCGCCCGCACCACGGCGGAACCGACGAAGCCCGTGCCTCCGGTTACCAGTATCGTCATGGCCGACAGCTTGCCTCCGGCAGCGGGTCGCAGCAACCTGAGACAACTTGCGTTACGAAAAACACGCGAAGATCAGGCAATCTGGATCACAACAACTGTTGGGTGTTGGCAGTGCCAGCTTTCGGTGTGCGAAGACGCGGATCAAGATCTTTAACGTCGACAATTGCACTTTCATAAGTCCGTAACGACTGTTAGCTTGAAGTGTGAACCGACCGCCGTTCACCCACACTGTTTCATGTCTAGTCTTTATGGACAGGGAGAGCGATCAAATGGGCGGCTTCACGAATCCCGCAGTTACTACTCAGTATTACGATACAGCAACTGTGACCACCAAGTACTATGGACCTGTGGGTGGTGATGGAGGTCCGGGTCCAGCGAAGGAAAACTCGATCGGCTCAAACATGGCAGGTGCGGCCAACCTGTCCATCTCAGTAAATGAGGCCTTCAGCAACAACCCGCACCTTCCCAAAGGCGGACTCGCCGGAGCGGCAATAGGCGCCGTAGGAATCGCGGCCGATCAAGCTTCGGACGGTTCGGTTACAACAAAAGACATCTTCGAGGGAATCGGTTCGTTTCTCTGCGGGTTGGCCGGAGGAGCAGCCGGAGGAGCGGCCGGCGCCGCAACTGGAGTTGGAATCGGTGCTGTTGCAGGCGGATATCTCGGCGGAGAACTGGGGTCCAAAGTTTGCGGAGCGATAGCAGTTGAACTCCATGACGCATTGGGATACCGCGACGGACCGGTGGAGATCACTTACAACTATCTGGATGGTTCAAAGACCGTAGAGAAGACTGAGATCGTCGGCCAAGGCGGCAGTGTTGGGAAATTCACAAATGTTATCAATATCACCATCAAACAGTACGACAAACATGGGAAGCTGGTCCTTCAGAAGGTCTACAGAGACGAGATAGATGTATCCCTGCGAGAGTACCACAATATCGATGAGCTGTTCGCTGATCGCTGTTTCGCTGCAGGCACACTGATTTCAATGGCAGACGGTTCAAAGAAGCCGATTGAGCAGATTCGCAGAAATGACTGGGTCCTTTCCCCCGACAAAGACGGGACTCTCCAACCCGGACGCGTCGTGCGCACGTTCCAGAACAGGTCCAAAGAGATTCTGGATGTCTTCGGCCTGATGATCACACCCGGCCATGTAACGCTGTGCGGCGATGGCAGGTTCGATGGCCGGTACGTACCTGTTCTGGACATTCTCCGCTCTGATGGTGCGCTGGTGATGGAGGATGGCAGCAAAGTCCGAGCCGGCACCGGATGTGCGCTTGGCACGCTGGGGGATCGTTTTATCCATGCCGTCATTGGTGAGACACAGAAGAACGGAATGATGAAGGTCAGCGAAACCGGGCTGATCCGCCTTGGAACGCGCTTCATGACCGCTGACGGCGAAGACATCTCCGTCATGGATCTGATATTTGCCAATGGGGGTCTTGTCACGGAAGACGGCTACATCAAAACGGGTGTCAGCGGTGAAAAGTTGCCTTTCCGCTGGACGTTTACCGCCGAACTGCCGAAGCCAGAGGACTACGTCCTTCAACGCTCCCAAACGACCCTGCAGCGCATCTATCGAGCCAATGAGTGGGAGGGCGTTTCCCCTCAGATGCCGGACCCCGCGTATGTGGAAACCGGTGCGCGAGCGCCGGGCCTCAAGCCGGAACGACGAACAGTGTCCGTGAGCGAGCCGCTCTCTTCGCGAACCCGCTCCGGCGCTCCAAAAGGCTGCGACAAGAAGAAAAAGGTCTCAGGGCTGGTGAAACGCCGCTCGAGTCGAGAAAACGCTGCGGTCCACTGAACCCGTTCTGCCGAGCAGATTGCTCTAATCCGTCCCCATTGGCAGGGACTGCAGTTTCCCGCGCTCTCACTGCGAGGCGCCGGGGTTTCCTGCAGTGGCGGACGAGACAACTGTGCGGCTGCCTGGCCACTATCGCGCTTGTCGCGATGCAGTATGCATGGCTAAGCTGAACAAACGAACGGTCGGTCCCTGGACCGACCTCACCCTGGTATCCGCAGGGCGCCATGCCAACCGACCTGGGCGCCCAAGCTTCAAAAGGCCCCACGCTCGCTTAACCTTGTCATGCGTCCTTTCATCCTGACTGCTCTCATTAGCTACCTGTTGCTCCTGGCACCGGCGCAGGCCGAGGAGGGCGCCGGCGCCACGGTCGAGCGCCTGAACGCAACCCTGATCGGCGTAATGCAGGAGGCCGAGGCCCTGGGCTATCAGGGGCGCTACGACCGCCTGGCCCCGGACCTGGAGGCGGTCTTCGACTTCCCGCTGATGGCGCGGGCCGCCCTTGGGCGCCATTGGCGCACCGCCAGCGCGGAGGAGCAGGCTGCCTTTACCGAGGCCTTCACCGCCTTCAGCATCGCCGTCTTCGCTGACCGCTTCGACGGCTATTCCGGCGAGCGCTTCGAGGTTACCGGCGAGCAGCCGGCGCGCCGCGGCACCGTGCTGGTCCGGAACCAACTGGTGAAGACCGATGGGGAGATCATCGCCATCGACTATCTCGCCCGACTGGATCAGGCGGGCGGGGGCTGGCGCCTCATCGATACCTTCCTGGACGCCAAGTACTCGGAGATCGCCGCCCGCCGTTCGGAATACAGCAGCATCGTGCAGAACCAGGGCCTCGACGCCCTCATCACCGCCCTGAAGGACAAGACGGCGGGCTATGGCGATCAGCAGCAGTGACGGCTAGGATCACTGCGCCCCCGATCCCGCAACGCAAGCCACAAACCAGATGGCAGTTACCCAACAGATTGTCCGCCTGACCGAGGCCGAACTTGAAGCCTGCAGCAACAGCGAAGCGGAGCTCAACAGGCTGATCGGCTACGAACTTCGTTGCAAAACCGATCATCTGGATCTCAATTGGGCGCCCAGGGTGCTCGAACACTACCTTGAAGCAAGCCACCAGCTTCCTGAGGCGAAGCTCGCTCTCTTTCTCGCCTGCAACGGCGCACGCCTGGTCAATACCAACTGCCGCCGTGGGCCTGGCTCTGACTGGGTCTATTCGGACGTCACCTGTCTGTCGAAAGAGGAAGTTGCCCGGGTCGCGAGTGGCTTTCAGACGATCGCTTGGGAAGAGCTGACCGGCTGGCTGCCCACTGACCGGCAGAAGGCTTGCGACGCTGTCAAAATGCAGCTGGACCATCATCCCGATGCGGTGTTTCCCGACCACATGAGAGCACTTGCCGCATTCTATGACGAGGCCGCCCGGGCCGGGCTCTGCACCGCGATGTGGTGGGATTGAACTGTGATCGAGGCAGCCGCAAACCGGCTCTGAAACATGCAGGCCCGAAACACGTCAACGCTTCGGATAAGTCACGATGGCGCTTCTGTAGGCTTCGGCCTGAAACCGAAAAGGTCCGAGCCTTTCCAAGGGCGTGAAGGCTTCGCCGTCATCGCTCTCATAGCCGAAGTCCTGCCAGACAAAACCGTCATCGTCGCACACCACCGCGACCGAGACGGTTCCGCAACCGAGGTCGCCACACTGCGGACAAATGTAGAGTGCAACACGGCCGCTCGGCAGGTCCCCCGGGCGCTCTAACAGGAGGCGGGCGCGGGCATGATCGTCCTGAGGGTCCGCCAACCAGCCAAGACAGGACACATAGTCGTCACCGCGCCGACGAAGCTCGCCATAAAGCGAGCGCCCGGACACGACGAAGTCCAGAAAGCTGTGCTGGGCATTGCCGTGGCGCAGCACCCACTTGAGTTGGAGAGTCTTCATGGGTTCGATAGTGACCGGACCCCAATCGGATGCCAAGTCTCCGGGACACTCTCCCACGCCCTCTTCCCAAGCGCCATTGTTGAAGGAACGCACCTATGAGCGCGCGCAACAACCACTTCACCGCGTTCACCGGCGGGCCGGGGGCCGGCAAGACCAGCGTGATCGAGGCCCTCGGTGCGGCCGGCCATCGTTGCTCCGCGGAAGCCGGGCGCGCGATCATCCGCCAGCAGGTGGCGATCGACGGCGCCGCCCTGCCCTGGCGCGACCGCGCCCTCTATGCCGAAGTCATGCTGTCCTGGGAATTGCGCGCCTTTGAGGCGCAGGCAGAGGCAAGCGGCCCCGTGTTCTTCGACCGCGGGCTGCCGGACATCGTCGGCTACCTGCGCCTGGAGGGGCTGCCGGTCTCGGCTCACGTCCTGAAGGCCGCGCAAGATCGGCGCTATGCGCGAAAGGTTTTTCTCTTTCCGCCCTGGCCGGAAATCTTCAGCGGCGATGCGGAGCGCAAGCAGACGGCGGAGGTCGCCGCCGCCACCTGCCGGGTTATGGCAGAGATCTACAGCGAACTGGGCTATGAGCTGATCGAGGTGCCCCGGGTCAGCGTTGCGGAACGGGCCCGCTTCATCCTGGCGGCCTGCCGGGCGCTTTGTTAGCCTGCGCCGGTTTTGCGCGGGCTTACGGGGCGAGCTAAAAGTGCTATGGAAAGCTGCCGGAGACTTTTTGACCGGCGTCATGAAGGAGCAGGACCAGGAAGCGATCTGCTTGGCATTGTCGTCGAAGCCGGAGGGTGCGTCAGTGAAATCCCGCGCAAGGAAAGCTGGACGCTGCTGCGGGCTTGGCGAAAACTCTACTGTGCGCCGGTTCCCGCTGCGTTCGGCAAACGCATCCTAGGCGTCTCCGGCGGCTACTCTTGGCACACCTTCAGTCATAACCACTTCCCCCATGTGGCCGGGCGGCAGGCTCTTCAGGAATACTCCGCGCAGCCGGCGCGCGAACTCCTCGTGCTGCCGGAACGCAGTTCCAGTGCGGCATTTCGCTGTTCAAGCGCCGTCCCTCCGGACTCTTCCCGCCTTCGCTTCGACGTCTATGTCGCACCCAGTGACTTCGCATGGACCATGGTCTTCACCCATGAGAATGAGTGGTATGGGCCCTACTTCTCACGAGCCGAGTGGGGTGAGCGCGGGGTTTTCCGTAGCTGACGGCCTCGATCCACAACTGTAATGGCAATCTGTCGCCCAGCGAGTCACACTGGCGGCTTGGCGGACCGGAGAGGTGCAGCATCGTGTTGGAGTCCTTGGAGTTCATCCAGACCGCGGTCGCAAGGCAGCGCAACAAACCGTTCCTGAAGGCCACCATGGCCGCGTCTGCCATGGCCATGCTGGCGGACGGCGAGATCCAGCTCTCCGAGCGCTACCGCCTGGACGAGATCCTGGAACGCCTGGAAGGCCTCAAGGTCTACGATCCGCAGAAAGCCGTGGCGATCCTGGACGAGTACATCCACGACCTGCGCAGCGAGGGCGATCATGCCCGCAGCGTGCTTCTCGGCAAGCTGCGGCGCATCGCCGAAGACAGGGACTGCGCCGCGGTGATCCCCGGCGTGGTGCTGGCCCTCTGCGCCGCCGACGGCGTCTTCAGCGAAAGCGAGAGACAGGTCTTCGAAGAGATCTGCGGCGCCCTCGGGCTGGACCCGGCCGGCTACGCCGATCCCACAGTTTCCTGAACCGCGGCGCGCTCGCTGCCCTGCTCCCCGCCCTGCCCCCTGTTCTGCCCCCTGTTCTGCCCCCTGTTCTGCCCCCTGCCCTGGACGGCGAGATCGAGAATCATGATCTTCTGCCAGATCTTGCGCGAGAGGTTGGTGGAGAGCTCCTCCAACTCGTTCACGGTGTCGATGACCACCGCGTCCTGAACGCTCTGCGTATAGAGGGCCGCAATCTTGCCGCAGAGCGACAGCATCTCAGAGCAGTAGTCGAGATAGCGTTCGATCTCCTGGCGGCCCATTTCGCGCTTCGGGGAGCTGGCGGTGGGCTCGATCGCATCCAGGAGCACGCTCGGGCTCTTGGTGAGCTGGTACATGTCGATCACGTGGATCATCGAGCGCAGGGAATGCAGCGAGGTCAGGGCCCGCTTCCGCTTCCAGCGCGATTCAAGGCTGACGACGAAGGCGATGCCGAGCGCCATGATGATGGCGATGTTGGCGGCCGGTTCGATGATCTGCACGAGGGTCGTGGCTTCGGGCAGCGGAGAGCTGAAGTGAAGCTCCTTGAAGACCAACGCGAAGAGCACAACGCCGGCCGCAAGAATACCGACCGTGATCAGCCGCAGGCGCCAGTTGGGCCGTCCCAGCGCCAGGGCGTCGCTGCGCATCTCCCGGGCGACCCGCGTAAAGTCCTCGGCCACCTCGCGCAGCCCGGCCTCGGGGAAGCGTTCGCCGATCCGCTTTGCCAGCGTATCGATTGTCGCGATGATCCTGTCCGCATCGAGCGTCATCTGCATGCTGCGCGTTCGTCCCCCAGTCGATGTGGCTCGCCAGCAAGCTTAGAGGCGGGTGTTCAGGCCTTCAACGCCAGTTCCAGGTCCTCGATCAGGTCGGCCGGGTCTTCCAGGCCGACGGAAAGCCGCAGCAGGCCGTCGCCGATGCCCTGCTCGGCGCGGTCTTCCGGCGAGAGGCGCTGGTGGGTGGTGGTGGCCGGATGGGTGATGAGGCTCTTGGCGTCGCCCAGGTTGTTGGAGATGTCGATCACCTCCAGCGCGTTCAGGAAGCGGAAGGCACGCTCCTTGCCGCCCTCCAGATCCAGGGCGACCATGGTGCTGGCACCCTTCATCTGGCGCCTGGCCAGCGCCGCCTGGGGATGGCTGGCGAGGCCGGGATAGAACACCCGGGTGACGCCGGGCTGGGCCTCCAGGAATTCCGCCACCGCCAAAGCATTCGCGCAGTGGCGCTGGACCCGCAGATCCAGGGTCTCCAGGCCCTTCAGCATGACCCAGGCATTGAAGGGGCTCATGGAGGGGCCGGTGTGGCGGTAGTAGTTCTGCAGGTGGTCCTTGATGAAGGCCTCGCTGGAGAGGATCGCACCGCCCATGCAGCGCCCCTGCCCGTCGATGTGCTTGGTGGCGGAATAGACCACCACGTCGGCACCGAAGTCGAGCGGGCGCTGCAGCATCGGCGTGGCGAAGACATTGTCCACCACCACCGAGGCGCCGGCGGCATGAGCGAGGTCGCTCACTGTCTTCAGATCGATGATCTCCAGCGTCGGATTGGAGGGCGTTTCCAGGAACACGCAGGTGGCCGGCTTCGACAGGGCGGCTTCCCAGGCCGCCATGTCCGTGCCGTCGACAAGCAGCGTTTCGATGCCGTAACGCGGCAGCATCTCAGCGACAATGTAGTGGCAGGAACCGAAGAGCGCGCGGGAGGCCACCACCCGGTCGCCGGCTTTGAGTTGGCAGATCAAAGCGGCGAAGACCGCGCCCATGCCGCTGGCGGTCGCGCGGCAGGCCTCTGCACCCTCAAGCAGGCGCAGACGCTCTTCGAACATGGCGACCGTGGGGTTGGCGTAGCGCGAATAGACGAAACGCTCCTTGTCGCCCTTGAAGGCGGCTTCCGCCTCTTCTGCCGAAGAGTAGACATAGCCGGAGGTCAGGTAGAGTGCTTCGCTGGTCTCATCGAAAGCGCTGCGCGCCTGGCCGCCGCGCACCAACTCGGTCTGCGGCCGCCAGCGCCGCGTTCTGTTGGAATCCTTGGGCACCTTTTCGTTTCCTTCCTGCCCTTGCCTTGCCCTTGCCGGTTTCGCCCGGGCTCAGCCCTGGGCCCAGGGCAGGCCGGCCACCTTCCAGCCGCCAACGGAGCCACGGTGCAGATCGCCGTCGCGGTCGCCTTCGAAACCCTCGGCAACATTGTAGCAGGGCCCGAAGCCGGCTGCGGTGAGTGCCATGGCCGCCGAGCGCGAGCGCGCGCCGGAACGGCAGATCAGCAGAACCGGCTGATCCTTGCCAACACCCCGGGCCGCCACCTCTTCCACAAAGGCTGCATTCATGCCCATGTCCGGAAAGCTCTGCCAGGACACGCAGATGGTCTCCTTGCTCAGGCTGTCCAGCCGCGGCAGACCGACGAAGTTCCACTCCGGCAGGGTGCGCACGTCGACCAGAACCGCCTTGGGGTTTTCCTTCAGCAGTTCCCAGGCCTCCGCCGGGCGCAGGTCGCCCGCATAGCCGTCTTGCATAACGCCTCTCCCAATTGATCGCCGGGCCCCGGGCGCCTGCGGCCTCTCCTGCGCAATGGCCCAAGACCCCTTTCGGGGCAGGCGAGTTTAGGCATCCCGTCACCGGACGCAACCGCCTTTGTACAGCGAAAGCTAAGGCGCGACCGAATAGTCTGCCGCGGAAAGCAAGGTCGTGGGGTGAAGGCGGAAGCCCTTCACACGCTTCGACATCACGGTCACCACGGAAAGCCAGGAGGGCTGCACCATAGGACCGATTTCCTGCATCCGGGTCTGGACCTGGCGCAGCAGCCCCTGGCGCGCCGCCGGATCCAGGGTCGCTTCCGCCTCTGTCAGGAGGGTATCGATGCGCGCGTCGGAAAAGCCCGTGCTGTTCCAAGGCACGCCGGAGCGGACCGTCAGACCCAGAAGCATGAAACCGAGCGGCCGCGGCGCCCACTCGACGAAGGCCAGCGGAACCTTGTCCCAGACCTCCCAGAAGCGGGGCGCGGGCATCACCTCGATGGCGGCGCGGATACCCGCTTCGGCATACTGCTCGACCATGGCCTGAACCGCTGAAAGCTCCCAGGCCGGCCAGGATTTGCAGCTGATCCGGATTTCGATGCCGTCCGGATACCCGGCCGCCGCCAACAGCCGGCGCGCCTCGTCAAGATCGCGGCCCATCGGCGGCAGCGCGGCGTAGTCCGGATGCGCGGGCGACACCAGATGATGTTCGGCGGGAACGCCGAAGCCGCGCAGCGCCAGCCGCGTGATCGCATCCGGGTCGAGTGCCAGGCGCATCGCCCGGCGCACGCGCACGTCATCAAAGGGCGGCACGTCGACCTTCATCTGCAAGAGCGCGGTGGCCGTCGTCGCGGTCCGGTGGATCTCAAAATCAGGATTGTCGGCGAGACCTTCGGCGACCGCGTAGTCGCAACGATCGAGGCCGTCCACCTGACGCGACACCAGGGCCGCCGCCGCGGCATTCGGATCGTCCCCCAGGTCGATCAGCCGCAGTTCGTCCAGGCAGGCGGCAAAGGTGGAGCGGCCGTGCTGGGCCTGCAGGACCGCACCCTCGCCAACGGCAAAGTCGACAAGCGCGAAGGGGCCGGTCCCGTTGGCACCCAAACCGAAACGGCCGCCGTCGTCGGGATCCAGCATGACGTTGGTGTAGTGGAAGAGGTGTTCAGGCACCGCCACCTGCGGGCGCCTGAGGTTCAGCCGGACATGGAAGTCGTCCACCTTTTCGATTGCGGCAGCATCCCAGAGCGCCGGCCCGTCGCAGGCTTCGCAGGGCCCGTCCGCCAGCAGGTACGACTGCATCAGACCAAGCGCTGAAGAGCCGGTTGCAGGGTCGAGCAATCGGCGCAGGTTCCAGATGACGTCGTCGGCCGTGAAGACACGGCCGCTGTGCCAGGTCACGTCCTGCCTCAGAAACAAGTCCCAACTGCGCAGATCCGGCGAAACCGACCAAGAAGACAACAGCTTGGGACGCGTCACACTGTCAAAGCCGGTCCAGGTCAGCGGCTGACAGACCTGATGCACCAGATTGGCTGCCGGCAGCCAGTTGAGTGCATGGGGATCGGTGACCGGCTGGATCCTCATGCCGAGGGTCAGGCGTCCGCCGCGGTGGCTCTCTGACACCAAAGCGGCCGTCGGCGCCGCCTTCAGGCCCGCCATCGCGTAGGCGGCCGCGGGGGCAAGCCCCAGCAAGGTCGCCCGGCGCAGAAAGGCCCGACGACTCAAGGCGCCGTCCGCCAATCGCCGGCGCAAAGACCCGATTAGCGGGTGGTGATGGTCTCGATCCATGGCCACTCCCCAGTAGAGAGGATAGTCTTATCGTGGGGAATTTCCAGTCGCCGCTGAACGTGGCGACTAGGCCGGCCGCTCAGGTAGATCCATCGGAGTCCGGGCTTTCCGAGCCCAGGACCCTGGGATCGGGGGCCTTTGAATCGCCGGAGCGGGCCTTGGGCCCGGCAGCTTCGGGGCCGGACCCGAAGTACGGACCAACGGGCGCTTCCTCTGTCGGCGCAGCGGCGCCGGAATCCGCCATGTGAACGACACGTTGCGGGAAGGGAATCTCGATCCCGGCCTCGCGGAACTGCCGGTCGATCTCGAACCGCAGGTCGCTGCCGATCAAAAGCCGATAGCTCACTTCATTGGTGAAGCAGCGCAGTTCGAAGTCGAGGCTGCTGTTGCCGAAGTTCATGAACAACACATGGGGCTCCGGCGAGGTCAGCACCTGCTCGTGGCGCTGCGCGCAGCCGAGCAGGATTTCTTTCACCTTCTCCACATCCGATCCGTAGGCGACGCCGACCGGCACTTCGATGCGGCCGTAGTGATCCTTGTGGGTCCAGTTGATCACCGGGGTCGAGATGAAGTCCGAATTGGGAATGATCACCGAGGCACGCTGAAAGGTCTGCAACTCCGTGGAGCGCACGGTGATCTGCTTGACGAAGCCCTCGTTGGCGCCGACCACCACCCAGTCGCCCACCTTGATCGGTCGTTCGATGAGCAGAATGATGCCCGAGACGAAGTTGCTGACGACGGTCTGCAGGCCGAAGCCGATGCCGACGGAGAGCGCACCGGCGATGAGGGCGATGTTGGACAGGTCGATGCCCAGCGCCGAAATGCCGAACATCGTCGCGAGGATGATCCCCAGGTAGCCGAAGCCGGCAGCCAGCGAGTGCTGGACACCGGAGTCGAAACCGGACTCCGGCAGAACCTGGTTGCGCAGAAATCTCTGGAACAGCCGCGTCAACAGCAGGGCGACGGCAAAGACGACGATGGCCGCAAAGACGTCGGCCAGGGAGATGGTGACGCCGCCGATGGAAATCCCCGTCGCCAGCCGGCGCGCGTCGGTCCAGAACTCGCCGAAGGGCGACAACCAGATGGAGGCGATCAGCAGCGCACCGACTACGGCAAGGGCCCCATCCAGCAGCATGCGCAGCCAGAACTTGATCCGTCTGCGGGCAACGTGACGGATCGCCAGGTATTCGGTCATGAAACCGGAGCGCAGATAGACGCCGACAAGCTCGCGTCCCAGCCCGCGCAGGATCACGAGCCCGCCCAGGCTGATGGCGCTGAGCACGAGATTCAGCAGCAGAAAGTCGCCGAGATCCACATAGCCGACCAGCGAGGCCAGAAGGCTGGCAATCGCCAGCAGCATGAAGAGACGCCGCGTCAGTTTCCAGAAACTCGACTGGACCACCGTCTGAGGCGCACTCGGGACCGCATCGTCACCCGTGCCCGCCTCGGCCGCCTTCAGCCAGCGGCTGCGCCGCGTCATGTCGATCAGCACCAGCGCCGGAAGAACGTTTAGGACAAAGGTCGAAAGGGCAAAGTAGGTGTCGGTCACACCGATCAGCTTGTGCGCCTCGGTCAAGAAAACCTCGACCGCCACGAACGCCGCCAGCAGGGTGAAGCGGCGCCCGAGGACGCGGGCGTTGTCGGGCGAAACGTTCAGCAGGCGCCACTGCGGCATATCCGGCGAAAGCACCGCATAGGGCAGTGCCCAGGCCAGCGAAAAGAAGATCATCACGGCAAAGCAGAGCGCGAGCAGTGCCCAGAACAGGCTGCGCTCCGCGGCACCGCTGGAAATCGCGAGATAGAGCAGCCCGCCGAACATGAGGGCCGGAACGATGCCCCGGGCAGCGGCATTGGCGATGCCGGCGATCAGGCGAAATCCGTAGCTGGGCTCCATGAGTGCGGGATTGCGATCGTAGCGTCTCAGCAGCCAGCGCCGCAGCAGCCAGCCAACGGCAACCGCAAGAATGAGCAGGATCGCGACACGGGTGGGAACTGCAGCGCGCCGTTCCTCCCCTTCCAGGGCCTGCCACCATATGATCGGCGAGCGCGCGATCTTGCCCAGAACGTCGAAAAACTCCGGGACGCCGCGGGCCCAGGTGTCCGGCGACCAAGGAAAAGGGTAGACCCGAAACAGCGCCTCGAAGCGCTTGCGCTGGGAGAGTGCGCCGACCAGACGGTCCAACTCGTCGGCCCGAACGATCGAGAGGTTGGCCTGGACGACGCGGGCGCGCAGCCCCTTCAGTTCGTCCTCGATCTCTTGGCGCTGTGCCGCAAGCTCCTCGTCCTCCGAGGCCGCCTCGACATCGGGAGCCGGCCCCAGGACTTCGAGCCTTCTTTCCAGATCCCCGATACTATCCTCGGCCACACCCTTGATCTCTGTGGCTTCCCGGCGGACACGCGCGGTGACGTCGAGAAAGCTGCGGGCGTCCTCGGCTGTGGTGTCGGCGCGCCGAAGCTGCTGCTCCACGAGGTCGAGCGTGCGGGTCCACTGCTCGGCCAGGACCGACGAGGTCTCGGGCCCCGTTGTCGACTGCGCCGAGGAAGGCTGCGGAAGAAAGAGGATCAGCGCCAGGACGGCAGCGCAAAGCACGTCAAAAGCGGCAGGAAAACGCAAGGCTGTCACCTCTTCCGGCGAAGGGCGGTCGCCAAAACCTAGCATGCTGCACCGGGCCGGGGAAACCGCGAGCCCAGTGGCTCAAGGCCCGGCGCATCCGGGCACGCCAGCCGCGCAGCAGCCCCTGAAATCAGTGATTGATCGGGGTTCTCGGCCCGGCGCGCCGCTGGCGGATCAGCGCCCACTCAAGCGCCTGCGATTCGGCTCAGGGATAGTCGCAGCGGTCGGCGGTTACAGACAGAAAGCCCCGGGCGCCGGGCAGAAAGGTGAAGCGGTACTCGTCGTCGCCGACGACGATGGAGCGGTGCAGCGGCAGCGCCCCTTCGGCGGTCACGGACTTTCCGCCCAGCTCCGTAAAGGCAATCTTCACGGGCTGGTTGGGATCGAACCAGGCCTCGATGTTCCCGCTTGCATCGCGCGCCGCCGTGCCGCTGGCCGTGACCGTGATGCTGCGGTCGGCGAAGCTGACGGCGTCGTTCGCCCCACTTTGCAGGGAGGTGGTGACGATGAAACGCTTGGTCTGCGGCGTCTCGTCACAGGTGCGCGGTTTCTGTGCCGTAGAAACCAGGAAGGCGAGCCGCTCCTGATCGGCGCCCGCATCCAGCTTCTGCTGCACGAGACTCATCAGCTCGCGAACGAAGCCCGTCGGCACCTCGCGCTCGTAGCGCGCCTGCCAAGCGGCAATGGACTCCTTGGACTTCGCCAGCTCGCTGGCCAGGGCCGCGGACTGCCGCTCCAGCCCACCGACTTCCTCTGTGAGCTCGACGATGCGCTGCTCGGCCTTGGTCACGTCGCGGGCCGCAAGCTGGGAACCGATACGGTAGGAGTAGGCACCGGCCGCAACGATGGCGATCAGGGCCAGCGACCACTTGGTCACGGCCCACCAGAAGCGCCGGCGGCGGCGCTGGCGGTTTTCGTGTAGGCCTAAGGACATACCGTTCGGTACTTTCGCTTGTTCATGCTACCCCCCGTTTTTGGGTCCGGTCTCTGGCGGCAGATTGGGACGGCGATCCTCAACCGACCGGCAAGACAGCCGCCAGTTGCCTGAGCCGCCAAGCTAAGCACTTGAAATCGCGTGCTCTTTGATCGAGATGGGAGCATCTTCTACCACCACGCCAGAGGCCAGGCAAGCCGGCGGACGCCGAAACGCCCGGCCTTCCAGGCTTTAAAGGACGTTAACGAAACCTTACCGCATAGCGCTGTAGAGTGACAAAAGTGAGGCACAGCAGCTTCGTCGGAAAGGCCCGCCGGACCAGGTATGAGCAAGTCATCGGACGATCCCCGCCGTCAGCTTCTGCGGCAACTGAGCGCCCTGCGCGATCGTATCGATCCGCAGGCGATCAATCAGTTCCTGCGCAAGATCGACGGTTGGGAGCCTTATGACCGCGAGGCCGCCGGAGAGGCCGTACGGCAGTTTCTGGCGACCCGTCAGGACGGCGGCAAGTTCCAGGAGCGTCTGCGCCATGCGCTGACGAAGAAAGACGGGGAAGAATGAATCTGGACTGACGTCCGGCGTTCAGCGAGCATCGGCAGCGGTACGAACCGCAGCACCAAAGAAAAACTCGGGAGTCGCCGCCGATGCCGTTCGAAGTCTGGTTCGCCTTTCTCCTCGCCGCCGCCGTGGTCATTGCGATTCCCGGTCCCACAAACCTGGTGGTGGTGGCCTACACGCTGCGCCGCGGGCGCAGAGCCGGGCTGACGACGGTTTTGGGCGTGCTGCCGGGGATCGCCACCACGATGATGCTGTCCTTCGCCGGCCTCGGCGCCCTGCTTGCAGCTTCGGCGGAAGTTTTCACCGCTGTGAAATGGGCCGGCGCCGCCTACCTCATCTATCTCGGCGTCCGTCAGTGGCGGGCGGCAGCCGCACCGGCGGAGCTCCCGGGTTCAAACGACGGCCCCGGTGCAGACGACCGCGACGCCCAGGGGCGGATGCTGCGCGATGCCTTTCTGGTCACCCTGCTGAACCCCAAGGGCATCATCTTCTTCTCCGCCTTCTTCCCGCAGTTTCTCGATCCCGGCCGTCCCGTGCTGCCGCAGATGGCCCTTCTCGGCGCCACATTCCTGCTGCTGGTCCTGCCGATCAACTCGGCCTACGCCATGATGGCCGGCGCGCTCAGAAGCCGGCTGGCCGCAGCCGCTTGGCGCCGCCTGCTGAACCGCATCGGCGGCGCGCTGCTGATCGGCGCCGGCCTCTTTACGCTTACGCTACGGCGGAGCTAAACGCGGTGCCCGGCGACGCGGGCTGCAGTCACACGTCGGCTTCGCGGAGTTTGGAGAACTCCTGGAACCATTCGGTCAGAACGGTCTCGTCCACTTCGCTGGCCGCCAGACCGACGATCATCTGGACGATGGCTGTCTCTTCCGGTTCGAAATCACAACCGTTGATGCTCAGAAAGACGGCGCCCGCCAGGATGCCGCTGCGCTTGTTGCCATCGACAAAGGGATGGTTGCGGACAATGCCGAGAGTGTACTCCGCCGCCAATGCAAAGGGCGACGCACTCTCCTCATAGGCCGCGCGATTACGTGGCCGCGCCAGCGCACTTTCCAGCAAACCGGGATCGCGGATTCCATCGCTTCCGCCGAAGCGGGCGATGGACTCGCGATGGAATGCCTCCACCATGGCCTGGGTCAGCCATCGATAGTCCGTCATTCCGCAAGCTTCTTCATGGCGCTCGGATAGCGCCGCATGAAGTCGCCGGCGGCATCCACGGCCTCGGCAAAATCGGGATCGAAGGGAGTGAGTTCGATGCCCTCGCGGGTCTTCACGACGTACAGGCTGTCGCCTTCCTTCAGGCCCATCGCCTTCACATGCTCTGAAAGAGTCACGCCCAGGGAGTTGCCGATCTTTCGGATCTTCACGGGTTCGGCCATGGCATGCGGTCCTGCTGAGGTGGAAAACGCGCCCGGATCATAGCCCGCAGAATTATACATTTGTATAATTATCTTGAAGCGGTCCTAGCTCAGCAACAGGGAGTCGCTGTCGAGTTCCTCGCCGCGCACCTTGGCGAAGAGCGCCATGAGATCGCCCACGCCCAGCCGGGCGCGCTCGTCCCCGGTGACGTCCAGGACGACCCGCCCCTCGTGCAGCATCAGGCTGCGGCTGCCCAGGGAAAGGGCCTGGCGCATCGAGTGGGTCACCATGAGGGTGGTGAGATTCTCCGCCTCCACCAAGTCCCGGGTGAGGTCGAGGACGAAGGCCTGCATGCGCGGATCGAGCGCGGCCGTGTGCTCGTCCAGCAGCAGGATCTTGGTGGGCCGAAGGGTTGCCATGACCAGGCTGACCGCCTGGCGCTGCCCGCCGGAGAGCAGCCCCATGCGGTCGCCGAGGCGGTTCTCGAGGTTGAGGCCGAGGCGGGAGATCTTCTGCCGGAACTCGTCGCGCCGCGCAGCCGTCAAAGCCTTGTCGAGGCCGCGGCTGGTGCCGCGCGCCGCCGCCAGGGCCAGGTTCTCCTCGATGGTGAGATCCTCGCAGGTGCCGGCCAGGGGGTCCTGAAAGACGCGCGCCACCAGGGCGGCACGGCGCGGCGCCGGCCAGGCCGTGACGTCGGTGCCGTCGATGACGATGCGCCCGGAGGTGAGCGGCACCTCGCCGGTGAGGCAGTTCAGCAGCGTCGTCTTGCCGGCACCGTTGGAGCCGATCACGGTCACGAACTCGCCGGCGCCGATCTCGACGCTCATCCCCTGGAGGGCGCGGGTCTCCATGATGGTGCCGGCGTTGAAGGTGACCCGCAGGTCCTCGACCCGGATCATGCGCGCTTCCCCTTCTTCAAGAGACTCTTCAGCGGGTTGCGCGCGCCCGGCAGAATCAGCGCCAGGGTCACCAGCACGGCGGTGACCAGGTTGAGGTCGGCGGCCTTCAGGCCCAGGGCATCGGCATTGAGCGCCAGGGCGATGGCAAGGCGGTAGATGATGGAACCCAGCAGGCAGGCCACCACCGCCACCACCACGCCGCGCACGCGGAAGATCGCCTCGCCTGCGATGACGGCGGCAAGGCCGACGACGATGGTGCCGGTGCCGATGGTGATGTCGGCAAAGCCGTTCATCTGGGCAAAGAGCGCGCCGCCCAGCGCAACCATGGCATTGGACAACGCCATGCCGGTGGCCGTTACCTTGGCGGTGGCGATGCCCTGGGCGCGCGCCATGCGCGGGTTGGCGCCGGTGGCCCGCATGCCGAGGCCGTAGTTGGTGATCAGGAACCAGGCGATGCAGGCCGCTACCAGCGCCACCACGACAAAGCCCACCAGGGGCTTCAGATAGAGGCCGGAGAGCCCGAAGCCCTCAAAAGGCGTGAGAACCGTGGGCTCCGTGATCAGGGCGACGTTGGGCCGGCCCATGATGCGCAGGTTCACCGAGTAGAGCGCGATCATGGTGAGGATGGAGGCGAGCAGGTGCAGGATGCCGAAGCGCAGGTTCAATACGGCCGTCACCAGACCGGCCATCCCCCCGGCCACCACCGCAACCGCCGTGGCGACAAAGGGATCGACGCCGGCGACGATCAGCGTCGCCGCCACCGCCGCACCCAATGGGAAGCTGCCGTCGACGGTGAGATCGGGAAAGTTCAGGATGCGGAAGGAGAGATAAACCCCCAGGGCGACGAGACCGTAGACCAGGCCGATCTCGACCGCCCCGAGGAAGGAAACGAGGTTCATGGCAGTTCAGGTCCGCTTGCGGCGGCGCGACCCTGAAGCGGGCGGCGACGGTGTCTAGCGCACCACCTCCTTGGCTTGCTGGATCAGCGCATCGGGAATGGCGACGCCCATTTTCTCGGCCATGCCAGGGTTCACATAGAGCTCTGTGATCTCCACGCCCTCCACCGCGATGTCGCCGGGCGCCTCGCCTTTCAGCACCCGCAGCACCATGCGGCCGGTCTGGCGCCCCAGGTCGTAGTAGTTGAAGCCGAGGGCGGCGATGGCGCCGCGCGCCACCGAGTCGGTGTCGCCGGCGTAGACCGGCACCTTGTTGTCGATGCCGACCTTCACCACGGCCTCGAAGGCCGAGACGATGGTGTTGTCGGTCGGCACGTAGATGACATCGGCCTTGCCGACCAGGCTCTGGGCCGCGCCCAGAACCTCCGAGGACTTGGTTGCCGGCGCTTCGACGACCGTCAGGCCGCGCGCCGGCGCCTCCTGCTTTACCAGTTCCAGCAAGGTCATGGAATTGGCTTCGCCGGGATTGAAGGGCACCCCGATGGAGGCGGCGTCGGGAGAGATCTGCTTGATGAGATCGAGGTGCTTGCCGATGGGCGAGAGATCGCTCATGCCGGTGACGTTGGCGCCGGGCTTCATCGGGTCGCCCACCAGCTTCGCCCCGACCGGGTCGGTGACGGCGGTGAAGACGATGGGAATATCCTTGGTGGCCGAGACCACGGCCTGGGCCGATGGCGTGGAAATCGGCACGATCACGTCGGGCGCCTCGCCGACGAACTTGCGGGCGATCTGCGCGGCGGTCGCCGGGTTGCCCTGGGCGCTTTCATAAAGAAAGCGCAGGTTCCGGCCTTCTTCGTAGCCGGCGGCGGCCAGCTCGTCGCGCACGCCGTCGCGTGCGGCATCCAGGGCCGGGTGTTCAACGATGGCGGTGGTGGCCACGGTGATATCGGCCGCCTGCGTTGCCGTCGCGGCGAAGGCCGCCAGGGCCAGGGTGGATAGCAAGGTTCCAAAGCGCATGGTCCCGCTCCCGTTCTCTCTGTTTATGGAAGTTCGGAGTGTTGCCATTGCCTTAGCATGCGGCCCCGCGGCAGTCCAAGACCGAAGCTGTTTCAGTCCTGCAACACCCGCTGCAACAAGAGACGGATCGTTGCCCGTCCGACCGGGATCGGACTAGACTGGCCTCCGTCATTTCCCAGCTCATCCAAGACTTCAGCCCCATCCCGAAGCGAGGTTCCCCCATGGACATGCGCAAGCTTGGCCGCAGCGGCCTGACCGTCTCCCCCGTCTGTCTCGGCACCATGATGTTCGGCGACCAGACCGAAGAGGCCGAGGCGCGGCGCATCATCGATCACGCCCGCGACCAGGGGGTGAACTTCATCGATACCGCCGATCAATACGCCCAGGGCCGCTCGGAGGAAATCGTCGGCCGTGCCATCGCCGCCGAGCGCGATGCCTGGGTTCTCGCCACCAAGGCGGGCAATCCGGTGAAGGACGGTCACGCCAACGCCGCCGGCCTGGGCCGCAAGTGGCTGCTGCAGGCCATCGAAGACAGCCTCGACCGCCTGGACACCGACTACGTCGACATCTGGTATCTGCACCTGGACGACTACTCCACGCCGCTGGAGGAGGTGATCACCGCCGTCGCCGACGTCATCAGCTCCGGCAAGGCGATCTACTGGGGCGTCTCCAACTTCCGCGCCTGGCGCATCTGCGAACTGGTCCGCCTGGCCGAACTGGCGGGGCTCGCCCGGCCGGTGGTCTGCCAGCCTTACTACAACGCCATGATCCGCGTGCCGGAGGTGGAGATCCTGCCGGCCTGCGAATACTACGGCCTGGGTGTCGTGCCCTACAGCCCGCTGGCCCGCGGCGTCCTGACCGGCAAGTACGCGCCCGGCGCGGCGCCCGCCGAGGGCACCCGCGCAGCACGCAACGACGTGCGCATCATGGAGACCGAGTTCCGCGAGGAGTCCCTGATCATCGCCCAGACCATCAGGGCCCATGCCGAGGCCAAGGGCATGACCGCCGCCGACTTCGCCATCAACTGGGTGCTGGCCAACCCCATCGTCACCTCGATCCTCGCCGGCCCGCGCACCATGGAACACTGGGAAGGCTATCTCGGCGCCCTCGAGCACAGCTTCGACCCAGAGGACGAGGCGCTGATGAATTCCCTTGTGGCGCCCGGCCATCCCTCCACCCCCGGCTACAACGACCCGCGCTATCCGCTGACCGGCCGGCCGGGGTGGTGAGCGGCATCACTCCTGTTTCTGGAACCTGTGTTTTCTGGAGAGCCAACCAATGCCCGAGACGGAAGGCCACCGTGACTGGGAGAAACAGCGCCGCGAAACCGACTGGGTCTGGAACGACCTAAAGACCAAGGGCGTCGACTTCAGCCGCCCCTATAACTTGGAGCTCCAATTCGTGCCGGGTTCGTGCGGCGGCAACCCCGATGACTTTGTCGAAGCTCTGCGAAAAGTCGGCATGGAGACTCGCGCCTACTCTGACCAACGCACGATCGAAGCCAAGGCGCCGGCGATGGTTCTGACGCCGGAATCGATCTGGAACCTCGAGCGGGAAACAACGGAAATCGCCTTGCAACACGGCTACGAGCCGGATGGATGGGGTTTCCTTGAGGACTAGCCAGGGATCGCAACTCAGCGCAGTCATCGTCTTGCGCCCCCGCTGACACAAACTGCCAGAGTCTTATCGGCAAAGCCTAGTAAGGGCTGTCCGGCCTGAAGGGGATGTCGGTGCCGCCGTAGTCGATGCCCATGCGCCAGAGTTCGGTGGTGATCTGGCTGCGGTGGTGGGTCTGGTGGTTGAACATCTGCACGAGGTAGAGGCCGCGCGGTATGCGGCGGGTGCGCCCGAAGGACCTGCTTTCGATTACGACGATGCCGTCCAGCCAGGCCTGATCGGCCTGCGCTGCGAGGGCATCGATGCGGCGGTCGAGGCGGTCGCGCTCGGCCTTCAGATCAGGCCAGTCACCAAAGACCATGTCCTTCAGGTCGATGGCCTTGACCCCGACGTCTTCCACCACATCCAGAATCCAGCGGTCGATGGTGGCGATGTGATCGAAGGTGCGGTGGAGGGAACCGAAGAAGAGGCCGCGCTCCGCTGTCCGCTCCGCCTCGCCGAGTGCATCCAGGTGGCCGACGACGACGCCGGTCTGCCACGCGTTGTAGGCCGTCATTTCTCTCAGATAGCCGGGCATGATCAGCCCGCCGCGGGGTGGTTCCACGAGCGCTCCTTCCGTGCTGTCCGCATGCGATGGCCCGGCACTGCACCACAGCGGAGCCAAGGGCTCAAGCCCACAGAGCAGAGGAACCGTTCTTGGAAACGGCTAGCAGCCGGGACCGTTGGCAGCCCGTCCGGCAACGGGGTTTTCCAGGTCATCAATGGAAACGAAGGTCCGCTGCTGGTCCTGGAAGGCGACGCTGTCGAGATCGACGAGGGAGCGCCGCACCGTCGCGCCGATGATCCCGTCCGCTTTCTCGCCGTCGCTTGACAGCGGCAGGGCGAGGCGCTCGCCGATGGCCACCCGCTCCGCACAGCGGTACATGGGGCCGCTGACCAGCATGGCCTCTTCAGCGTCGATGACCCTGAGGAAGTTCTCGTTCACCGGCGCAAAGAACTCCTCGGCGACGAAGTCGGAGAGCAGGCGGCCGGAAACCGAGGTGCCGAAGACCGCGTTCACCTCCTCGCCGGCCAGGCGGTAGCGGAAGGTTCCGGCCTCCGGCTCGTACTCGTTGATCCAGATGACCGACAGCACCGGGCCCAGCTTGAGGGCGTCGATATCACGACGTGCCGGCAGGCGGCGCGCGCCCCGTACTTCCAGATAATGCGTCAGCAGCAGCTTCAGCGGCTGGCTTTCGATCAGCCCGAACACCCCTTTGCCCCTTAGCCTCGGTCCTCTTACCCCCAAAGACCGCTCCGAATCCTAACAGGCTTGCCCCGTCAGGAGGAGATAAAAGTTGAACGAATCGACTACAGACAAGCCTTGGTTGAGCGAAATGCAAAGACTGCTATGTGCGCGCGGGGTGGCCGTTCCTGCGGCGGCTCCTGCGGCGGTCACCCGTGCGCGCTGGACGCGGCCCAGAGATTAAGCCCGCTCTCGGTCGCGAAGGAATCGATTTCAGCCAGTTCGGCCTCGGTAAAGGTCAGGTGGTCGAGGGCGGCCACGCAGTCCTCCACCTGCTCCACCCGGCTCGCGCCGATCAGCGCAGAGGTGACCCGCCGGTCGCGCAGCACCCAGGCGATCGCCATCTGGGCCAGGCTCTGGCCGCGCCGCTGGGCGATCTCGTTGAGGCCGCGGATCTTGGCGAGGTTTTCCTCCGAGATGAAGTCCGGGCGCAGCGACTTGTCGGCAGCGGCGCGGCTGTCCTGCGGCACCTCCTTGAGGTATTTGCTGCTCAGCATGCCCTGGGCCAGCGGCGAGAAGGCGATGCAGCCGATGCCCGCATCGTCGAGGACGTCGAGCAGGCCCTCCTCCTCGATCCAGCGATTGAGCATGGAATAGCTTGGCTGGTGGATGAGGCAGGGCGTGCCGAGGTCGCGCAGGATCTTCGCCGCCTCACGGGTCTTCTGCGGCCCATAGGAGGAGATGCCGACGTAGAGCGCCTTGCCCTGGCGCACAGCGGCATCGAGCGCGCCCATCGTTTCTTCCAGCGGCGTGTTGGGATCGAAGCGGTGAGAATAGAAGATGTCGACGTAGTCGAGCCCCATGCGCTTGAGGCTCTGGTCGAGGCTGGCCGTCAGATACTTGCGGCTGCCCCAGATGCCGTAGGGGCCGGGCCACATGTCGTAGCCGGCCTTGGTCGAGATGATGAGTTCGTCGCGGTAGGGCGCGAAGTCGCGCGCCAGCATGCGCCCAAAGTTGGCCTCGGCCGAGCCCGGCGGCGGCCCGTAGTTGTTGGCGAGGTCGAAGTGGGTGATACCGAGATCGAAGGCGCGGCGGCAGATGGCGCGGCCGTTCTCGTAGGGCCTGTCACCGCCGAAGTTGTGCCACAGTCCCAGGGAGATCGCCGGCAGGTCGAGACCGCTGTGGCCGCAGCGCCGGAAAGTCATGCCGTCATAACGTTTGTCGCGGGCGACATAGGGGACGGTATCTGACATGGCGGGGCCTCCAGAGGTTGGGCGGACGGAGAGACGGCGGGAACCGGGCACCGGCGGCGCCCCGATCAGGTCTTAGAATTGTTAAAGTACAACTTAGTGTCAAGGGCAACGGTAGTTGCGTCGAAGCGCAGCCTTTGGTGACCCCTCCCCAAAACCAAAACCCGCGTGACGGCAAAGCGAAGGGCGGTGCCTGCCGTCACGCGGGTCCTTGGACAGTAACCGCCTTTGATGGGAGGAAAGGCAGCCACTCACTTGGGGAGTGTGGTCGGACCATGCCGCCGGACGGTCGTCTTGACAAATGAAAAGAACTAAGCCGAGACTAAGTCCAACTTAATTGTTAGACTGAACAGCGAGACCGGACCTTGCCGCGTGACCTGCCTCCCCTGATCGCCATGCGCGCCTTTGAAGCTGCCGCCCGCCACGGCAGCTTCACCCAGGCCGCCGCCGAGTTGAACATCACGCCCGCGGCGGTGAGCCAGCAGGTGCGCCACCTGGAGCAGCAGCTGGACGTCAGCCTCTTCCTGCGGCAGGCCCGGGGCATCACCCTGACCGCCGCCGGTCGCGACTACGCCCAGGCCCTTGGGCCGGCCCTCGACCAGATCGCCAGTGCCACCAGCCAGGTGCGCGGCGCTGATCATGGCGGCCGCCTGACCGTCGCGACGACGCCGTCCTTTGCCGCCAAGTGGCTGGTGCAGCGTCTCGCTCGCCTGCAGGCCGGGCAACCCGACCTCGACGTCCGTCTCTCCACCTCCAACGCGCTCACCAGCTTCGCCGAGGACGACATCGACGTGGCGGTGCGCTTCGGCAGCGGGCGCTGGCCGGGCGTCTCCGCCACGCTGCTGATGACGACGGAGCTCTTCCCGGTCTGCAGCCCGGCGCTGCTGCGCGGGCGCCAGCCCCTGCGCAAGCCCGAAGACCTGCAGCACCACACCATGCTGCGGCTGGTCTTTCCCGATTGGATCAAGTGGCTGGAGGCCGCCGGGCTGGAGCAGCTCGCGCAGCGCCGCGGACCGCAGTTCAGCGACGCCGGCCTGATGATGCAGGCTGCCGTCGAAGGGCATGGCATCGCCCTGGGCCAGCGCGTCCTGGTGGCCGACGACCTGGCGGCGGGGCGCCTGGTGGAGCCTTTCGACCTTCGAGTCCCCAGCGAGTCGGCCTACTACATCGTGACGCCGCCGGGCGCGCTCGCCCGGCCGAAGGTCCAGGCCTTCTGCAGCTGGCTGCAGGAGGAAGCGAAGGCCGCCGACTTGACGTAGTAGAACGATCGTTCTATCCATACCTGGTGAGCAAGAAACGTGACGCTTTGACGGCGACGGCCGACCGGCTTTTCTATGAGGAGGGCTTCGCCGCGACCGGGATCGACCGCGTCGTGGAAGAGGCCGGTGTCGCCCTGGGCACCCTCTATCGTCACTTCGGCGGCAAGGGCGGGTTGATAGTCGCCGTGCTCGACTACCGGGAAGCCGCCTTTTTTGCGCGGCTCGAAGAGTTTGCCGCACAGACCGAAGGCGCGCAGAGAGTCCTGAGCCTGTTCGACGGCCTGTTGAGCTGGGCCGAGGAGAAGGGCGGCACCGATAACGGCTGCCTCTTTCTGCGCGCCGCTGCCGCGCACCCGGACGAGCCCGCGATCGGGGCGCGCGTGCGCAAGCACAAGAAAGACTACCTCGCGATCTGCCGCAGGCGTCTGCGCGAAGGCGGCTGGAGCGCGCCGGACGCGCGGCGGCTGGCGCCGCGGGTCTTTCTCCTGCTCGAAGGCGCGGTCGCGGCCTGCAGCCTGCTGGGAAACAGGCCGGCCATCACGCAGGCGCGCGATGCGGCCGAAGATCTGTTGACGGAGAGCGCCACCGCTGCCGCCGCCCGGCGCCACGCCCCTGCCCGGCGCCGGAGATGAGACGCGCCGTTCTGGTGACGCTGCTGCTGGAGGCGGCCATGGTCGTCGCCTGGAGTTCCGGCTTTATCGGCGGCAAGCTCTCGGCCGACACCCCAGGGGTTTTTCTGGTCCTGTTCTGGCGGTTCCTGATCGCCAGCCTGCTGCTTGCCCCTTTCCTTCACCAGGCTATCCGCAGCGGCGTCACCGCCTTGCAGGTCCGCCGGCAGGCGGTCATCGGTTTCTTCGGCATGTTCGTCTATCTGGCGGCGGGGCTGAAAGCGATCGAGCTTGGCGTGCCCGCCGGGCTCGCGGCTCTGATCGGCGCATTGCAGCCACTGGCGACCGCCGCGCTGGCCGGCCCAGTCCTGGGCGAAAACGTCAGGGGGCGCCAGTGGTTCGGCCTGCTGCTCGGCTTTGCCGGGGTCGCGCTGGCCGTCGGCGGCGACAGCGGCGTTGCCCCGGTCTGGACCTACGGCCTCTGCCTCCTGGGCATGGCAAGCCTGGTCGGCGCGACGCTCTATGCCAAAGCGCGGCATGACAGCACGCCCATGCTGCCCGCCCTTGCCGTGCACTGCATCGTCGCCACACCCGGCTTCCTGATCCTGACCCTCCTCGAGGGCAATTTCTGGCCACCGCTGGAGCCGGCTTTCGGCCTGGCGGTCGCCTGGTTCATCTTGTTCTCAACGCTCGGCGGCTACGGTCTTTACTGGGTCTGCCTGAGGCGCACCACCGCGACGCGGGTGGCAAGCCTGATCTACCTGACGCCGCCGGTCACCATGGTCTGGGCCTGGGCGATGTTCGGCGAAGCCCTCACCCTCGCCGGCGTCGCCGGCTTCGCACTCTGCCTGCTGGGTGTCGCCCTCGCCGCGCAGCGCCGGATCGCGGCTGCGGACTGCCGGCAGGGGTAGAAGAGGCCCGACGAGAGCGGGGCAGCCTGCCTCGCGAAGCCGCCCCGCCCAGGTGGTTTCAGTATTGGCCCAGCTTGGGGTCGATCTGCCAGATCTCGCTGACCAATGCGTCCCCCCGGTAGGTCAGGACATAGCGCACGGGGATGGTCTTCTTGCCCAGGAACTTCACGTCGGCGGTGACGGTCGCGCCCTTCGGGTTGGCGTTCTCGGCAATGTTCATAACCTCGACGTCGAGTGGTCCCTGGGCACCGGTGAACTTGCGCCAGACCTCGGCGATGGCGGCTTTGCCGGTATAGACACCGTCCAGCGGACCGCCGACCCACTGAAAGGTGCTGGCCTCGGTGTAGGCGGCGGTTACCGCCGCCAACCGGCCCTGGGCGATGGCATCGAAGTGAGCGGTGGCACGCTCGGTCGCCGTTTCGGCGGCGGCCGGGCCGGACACACAGCCGGCCAGAAGGACGAGGCCGGCGACGGAGGAAAGGCGGGATTTCAGCATCAGAGATCGCTCCGGTTTGGACATGCGGCATCCCACCTACGATCCGCCGCCGGAGATTATTCCGCGGCCGCCCGGGATATCCTTTCCCGTTCCCAGAGCCGCCAGGCGACCCAGAGGTTGACGAGAACGAAGAGCGGCACGCCGATCATCGGAGCGATGGACATCGGGTAGGTCATCACTGCCCGCGCGTCCGGCAGCGCGGTAAAGACCTGCAGCGGCCCCGGCAGGCCGAGCTGGATCAGGACCGGCGCCGAGGGCACGATAATCAGGGCACCGACCAGGTTCCACCAGAGAAAGCCGCGCGCGCCCATGCGCTCTTGCTTCAGCAGGTGCGCGACCCAGAGGGCGGAGAGCCCGAAGGCCAGGTCCGGCAGACCCACCAACAGCTCGAAGTAGAGGGGGAACTCTCCCGACGCCGTCTTCGCCGCGGTGCCGAGGGCGGTGATCCTGAGGGCATGAAACCAGGCAAACCAATGCAGCGGCGTCACGTCGACGATCCGCCGCATGCCGGCGCGAACCTGGGCAAAGAAGACCAGCGGCAGGACGCAGACGGCGACGGTGACGAGCTGCAGCCAGAAGGCCGGGTAGAGCCGCAGCATGGCTTCGCTGACGTAAAGCCCGCGCGCGCCGAGGACGCTGGTGAGGATGGCATAAGCGGTCACCCAGACCAGGAAGAGATAGACCGGCGCCATCATCACCGGCACGCCCGCACTGCGCTCGCAGCGCCGCGCCAGGAAAAACAGAAAGCCCAGTTCGACGGCCAGGAGGACGGGGGTCATGGAGAGTTGCATGGCTTCGGCTTCCGATTCTTGCTGTGCGCTCGCGTGTCCTTGGTCACCACCTCTCGGCAAAGGGGCGGATCACGAGATCGAAGGTCCAGGTGGAGCGGTCCTGATGCGCCAGGTGGTAAACCTCCTCGGCGATGGCATCGGGCTTGGCGTAGTAGTCCTCGTCCGGCCAGGGCCATCCTGCCGGCGGCTTCAGCCAGGCCGGCCGCTCTTCTTCGCTGCCGAGCCAGGTGACGTCGATGGCGGCGTCGATGGTGACGTAGCCGACGTGAATCCCCTTGGGCCCGAGATCGCGCGCCAGGGACTCCGCGAGGATACGCTGCGCCGCCTTGGTGGGCGCGAAAAGGGCGTAGTTCGCCACCCCGCGGTGGGAAGCCGTGTTGCCCGTCACCATGATGGCCCCCTGGCCCGCCTCGATCATGTCCGGCGCCAGTGCGCGGGCGAGATAGAGCAGCGCGGTGGTGTTGACGCGGAAATTCCGTTCCAGATCCCGCGGGTCCGCGTCGAGGAAGGTGTCGAAGGTATGGGCGACCGCGTTGTGCACCAGCACCGCCGGCTTGCCCATCTGCGCCTTGATCTTGGCCAGAGTGTCGGTGAGCGCGTCGAGATCGCCGACATCGCAGATATAGGCCCTGGCATCCTCGACCTCGTCCTCGAGCGCGGTCAGGCGCTCCGCATTGCGCGCGATCATCGCGATGCGATAGCCGCCCGCGGCAAAGCGCCGAACCAGGGCAGCGCCGGTGGTGTCGCCGACGCCGGTGATGAGAACGAGCGGCTTGGACATGGCCTTTCCTCTCCTCTCCAGACGCGCCTCGGCGCGTCTACGCGGCTGCTTGTTTGGGGCCGTAGGGCGCGCCGTACTTCGCATTGCGGCGGCCGGCCTTGAGAACATCGTGCAGGGCTTCATCGACCTCGTAGGTACGCACCCACTCGCGGTCACCTTGCTGCATCAGTCTGGAGGAATGCGGCGAACGGCCTCGCTGCTTGTATTCCACCAGCGCCATGCGGCAGGCCTGTCCGCCGAAGCCATAGGCGTATTCGGTGGCGCCATCCTGCACAAAGCGGGCGCGGTAAAGCTTCCAGTACTGGCCGTCGTGTTCGTAGATGTCGAAAGTCAGCTCGTGGGTGTCGTACTGCCAGTGCCAGACACCGCTCTCTTCGATCTTCACCCAGTCGTCCAGGCGGCTGCCGTCCTGAAAGCTCTCACCGCGGACCTGCCATGCCAGTGTATCGGTCATATCTTTTCTCCTCTCGCTCGCAATTGGGTCCGGTCAGCTTGCTTTTTTCAGGGCCGAGCGAATCAGCGGCTCGTAGCCCTGGGTCGCCAGCGCGCGGCCGACCTGCTTGAAGTAACTCTCGTTGCCTTCGATGCCAAAGGCATCGACCAGGCGGTTCACGTAGTTGAAGAGGGATGCCACGTTGATCGTGTCTTCCACCGCCTGCTCTGACCAGCCGGCCGCCAGCAGCGCGTCGACGTCGGCCTGGCCGACCGCTTCCGGGTTCCGGGTCAGCCTGCCGGCGAAGTGCAGCAAGGGGCGCAGTCTTTCCTCGACCCCTTCGGCGTCCGGACCCGCCTCCACCGCCTCGATCGTCTTCAGGTCGATGTCCAGGGCCGCCAGGGTCCACTTGTGGGCGCCGAGGCAGAAGTCGCAGCCGTTCAGCTTGGAAACATAAGCGGCGATCATCTCGCGTTCCGCCTTGGTCAGATCGGACTCGCCGGCCATGACCGACTCGATGAACTGCAGCAGCGGCGCGTAGCGCCCGGGATCGCGCAGAAAAACATCGGCGACGCCCTGGAAGTCTTTCGCATAGCTCAAAGTCGGCACAGCAGGTCTCCTTTCTTCCTAAATTCCATATCATTCGCTATGAAATGGGCCAAAAAATTTTACTCCAGTACCGCAAGCGCGGTGCGGACGTAGCGCCGAACATGGGCCTCGCTGAAGCCCGACCGGGTCAGGAAGCCGGCACTGTAGACCGTGGTGGCCAGAAACTCGGCCAGGGCGGTCAGGTCCTTGTCCGCCGCAAGCTCGCCGGCAGCCATCCCTTCGGCCAGCCTGGCGCGAAAGGCGTCCTGCAGCAGCTTGGTGTGGGCTTTCACCTTTGCTGCCGAGTCTGCGTCTCCCGGCGCCATCTCCACCGCCGTGTTGCACATCAGACAGCCGACCCGCCCGTCTTCCGTTCGCGTACTTTCGCTGAGACGCGCGAAAGTCCTCGCGATTGCCTGAAGCGTCGGGCCGGGCTTCTTCAGTTCGCGCAAGGCCTCGGCGGTGATGGTCTTCCGGTAATGATCAAGGGCGGCCAGAAACAAGCCGTGCTTGCTGTCGAACTCACCGTAGAGGCCGTAGTAGTTCACCCCCGTGCGGTCGACAAGGTCGCGGATCGAGGTGTCGTGATAGCCCTTGACCCAGAACTGGTGCATGGCCTTCTCCAGGGCTTCCTCCGGCTCGAATTCCTTGGGTCGCGCCACTGCGGGCTCCATTTCATATCAATTGCTATGAAATTATCTATGAGCACCCCACGCGGAAGTCAAGCCGGAAAGTCAGAGCAAGGACGGTGCCCGCGCGGGGTCAGGGGTGACTGCAGAGACGGGCAAGGATATCCCTGGTTCGGGTCCAGAGCAGGGCGGCGCCCTGCGCCGGGTCGATTGTGAGGGTCGCCCGAGACAGACGCTCGGCCAGACCGCGGCCGCCGTCCGGCGCATGGACCGGGCTGGTATCCAAGGCGCCGTACCAGAGATCGACGGGCTGCTCGATCGCTTCCAGGGCAAAGGGCCAGGGCTGGAGTGCGATCACCAGGTCACGCAGGTACCCTGCGGAGCCCTGCGCAAATCCCTCCTCAAGACAGCGCCGGTAGGCGGCTGCAAACCCCGGGCTCTTGTAGACGGCACGGTCGCTCGCGGCACTCATGGCCATCACCATCTGCCAGAAGGCCTCGACGTTTGCGATCTGCTCAAACCCCCGGATCAGACCGCTGGGGTCTCCCGCCGCCGCGGCGACCATGGCGGCCACCTCGGGCTCCAACTTGTCGCGCAGGGCGGGATGCGCCAGCTCGTCCTGCCCGGCGACCACGGCGAGCGCCGTCACCAGACCTTCCGCAGCCAGGGCAAAGGCGAAGGGCGCCCCCTGGGAGAAGCCTACGGCCAGGGGCCGCCGCAAGGACCGGGCGGCGATGACTTCGCGCATGTCGGCGGCCCAGGTGGTCAGCGTCTTGTTTGCGTGCGGATCAGAGGTCCCGAGGCCCGGCCGGTCGATACTCAGCAGCCGCAGGCCGCAGTCGCGCAGCGCTGCGAAGCCGAACCCCAGCGAACCGCTCATCGCCGCCCCGGTGCAGAAGAGGACCGGCCGCGCCGTCTCTTCGCCCCACTCCGACCACGCCAGCCGGCGCCCGTCCGAAAGCAGGATCGAGTCCCGGCGCGCCGGCTCTACAATCAATAGCCCGATCTCGGACATGGCGGTCTGCCCCGATCTGTCTTCTGCTCTGCGGCGGCGACACCCTAGAGCAGATTCTGACGGATTGAAATCGGGTGCACCGGCCCTTCACCGCGCCAGTCCATAACTGCAGCAAATCCGCCTAGGACGAGAGTTGCGCCTGCACCAGCCGGGCTGCCGGCAGCAGCTCGCCCTCGCTGAAGCCGCCGGCCAGGCCATAGCCGGTTTCGCCGCTGATCCAGGAGACCACCCCTGTATCTCGCGCCCGCGTGTAGACCGGCGCAGAGTCGCCCCGCTGCGTCAGGTCGTTGCGGACATAGAGCACGAGGCGGCGCCCATCGGCGTTCTCGTACATGAGAAGAGCGGCCGGGCTGTGATCGCCGATCATCAGACGGCCGCCGACCAGTTCGAAACCGAGGTCGCCGAGGCGGGGGATGCGGAAGCTCATGCCCATGCGGTTGGAGAGCCAGGCGGAGAGATGCCCGGCCTCGGCCGCGCGCACCTCCACCGGGTGGCGGACCTCCGGCGCGAAGACAGTGTAAGCCGCCGCCGAGGTCTCGGAGAGCTGGCCGAGCGCGGTGGGGGGCCCAGAGCCGAGCGTCTGCACCGACCAGGTGAGCCCGATACCGAGCAGCAGGCCGGCCGCCGCCGCCATGAACGGAGCGGCCAGGCGGCGCGGCCGGTTCTGCACCAGGGCGACCTGGGCGGCGGGCAGCGGTTCATCCAGCACAGAGTCGAAGGCTTCACCCAGCGCGCGGTTGATACGCCGGTAGTCCTCGACTTCGGCGGCGCGCGCCGGGTGGTCCAGAAGGTAGGCCTCGACCAGCTCGGCGCGTTCCGGTGGCAGCCTGCCGTCCGCATAGGCATGCAGCTCTTCGGTGGTCACGGAGGATCGGTTTTCGTTCATAGCGGCCATCACTTTACTTGTCGGAGCGAAGGTGCGTCCTCCGCCAATCCCAGTTGTTCGCGCAGTTTCGTGCGGGCACGATGCAGGCGCGACATGAGGGTGCCCGGGGGAACGCCCAGAACCTCCGCCGCTTCCCCATAGGTGAGATCGTTGACGCAGACCATCAGCACCGCATCGCGCTGCTCCACCGGCAGGCGGTCGATGGCGTCCAGCACGCGTCGCGCCGTTACGCTGTCTTCCTGGCCGGCACGCTGAGTCAGCGGCACCACCTCGGCAGAACGCTGCTCGCCTGCCCGGGCTGTCGAGCGGTGCCGCACCGTGTCGACGTGGAGGTTGCGCAGCATGGTGAACAGCCAGGGCCGCAGGCGACGCTCCGGCCGCCAGAGGTGAAAGCGCGAAAGGGCGCGTTCCAGGCAGCTTTGCACCAGATCGTCTGCGGCATCGGGATCGCGCGCCAGGCTGCGCGCAAAGCGCCGCAGATGCGGGATTTCCGCGATCAACAAGGAACGGTTCCTCAACATACCCGGACGATCCTCTCGAATCTGGCGCGCGGCTGCTTGGGCTCAGCGGCGGCTTTCCCTTACATACGGGCCATCGGGCGATTTTATTTCAGGAAAGGTGACCTTAGCGGCCGGCCCGGCGCGGTGTCGCCGGGGCCGAGGGCCCCAGCGAGTGCCCAAAGCACAATAGGATTATCTGACCCACCCCTCCGACGCAAAGAGCGCAACCCCTTCCGGGCTCTTCAGGAAGGCAAGGAAGTCTTGTGTTCCCGGGTCCGCGTCGGGCGAGACGACGGCATTGGTCACCCGATGGATGCGACGCTCGGGCTCCAACTCAACATAATCAGCAACTTCAGCGTGATCGAGGGGCCAATGCACCCATGTCAGCCAGGCATCGGCATTGCGCGACTTGAAGGCGCGAAAGCTGGCTCCACTGCCCTTTTCAAAGGCAACGATGTTGGCCCGCAAATTCTTGACGTCCTCAAGAGCGCCGAGGCGCCCGGCGATATCCTCCCAGACGCCAGTCCCGGAGGTGTTGTAGACACCCTTTCCCTCGGTCACGACGATCCGCATTCCGGGCTGCAAAAGATCGTCGAAGCCCGAGATCGCCCGGGGGTTTCCCTTGGGGACAACAATGACCGAGCGGCGAATGAAAAGCGGCTCGACATCGCGGCTGTCAACGAAGCGATAGGTTTCCAGAAACGCGGTCATCGACTGCTCGGAACTGCCGAAGATCATATCCGCGCTGGCCTGCGCATCGTTGGTCCACTTGCTTTCGGGGCCGAAGACGACCTCGACCTCGACACCGGACTTCTCCTGGAAGGCCCGGGCAGCCTTGATGAAGGCGCTGTGCGGACCGCCTGGACCGAAGACACGGACAACGCCGTCCTTCGGCATATGGCGGATGTCTGGGTCGTAGAGACCGGAGGCGCCGGCAAAGCCAGCCGTCGGCAACAGCGCCAATACGGCCGCTGCACCAAGCTGCGCAAGTCTGTGCATGAGGAGAATCCCTTCGCGTGATCAGAAAAAGGCGCCAGGCAGCCGGTCTCGCCGATACTGACGCGACTGACCTACGCTCAGCACACCAGGGCTATTCCGCCGCCGTGGTCGCTAAGGCATCACATCGGCGTGAACTGGCTGCTCTTGGCCGGATCAAGCGCGTGGCGCTATTCAGGCGGCGCTGATGCCGCCGTTGACGGAGATTGCCTGGCCGGTGATGCGGGCAGCCGCCGGGCTGGCGAGAAAGACAATGAGATCGGCCAGATCCTGCGCCGTCGTCGGGCCGAGGCCGGCGAGCGGCCGCGCCTTCTCGAAAAGCTTCTTGGAGAAGGTGCCCTCGGCCATCAAGCGCTCGGTCAATGCCGTGCCCTCGACGAGGGAGGGGGTCACCGCATTGGCGCGGATGCCGTTGCGCTTGCCCTCGATGGCGAGGCCGCGGGTGAACTGGACGATGGCGGCCATGACCGCGCCGATTACCGTCTCGCCCGGCGTCGCCACCTTGCCGGCATCGGAGGCGACGGTGACGATGCAGCCGCTGTTGGCTTCCATCATCACCGGCAGCACCGCGCGGCAGGCGTTCAGGGTCGGCGCCAGGTCCTGCTGCAGCGTGGCGTTCACCTGGGCGATGGGCTGGCGGAACAGCAGCTCCGGCAGGGTGTTGCCGCCGGGCGAACAGACCAGAAGGTCGATGCCCTCCATGCCGCGGGCCGCGGCGGCAGCCATCTCCTCCGCCGCCGCGCCCTCGCTGCAATCCAGCACCAGCGCGCCGACGTCCGCCTTCTCGTTGATCCGGCGCAGATCGTCGACCGCCAGCGCCGCGCGCTCCGGGTTGCGGCCAACGACACGCAGGCGCGGCACCCCGGCGGTCAGCAGCGTTTCCGCCGTCGCGAAACCGATCCCCGATGTGCCGCCGACCACCAGGGCCGCCATCTCGCTGAAGTCCTTTGCCGTCCCTGCCAAGTCCACCTCCCGCGTTGACCCGTGCGGGCAAAGGAGCAGCTTCTGCGCCGAGGCGCAAGAAGCGGATAGAGCCGAGATGGGGGCCAGGGCAGAGTTGGCGGCGTGATCAATGCCAAGGAGCCTTGCAATGTCCGCCGTGAAAGTCGTCGCCCTGGACAGCGAAACCGTAAAGCGCCTGCGCAATGGCGGCATGGACGCCAATTGTCAGAAGCCGGAGCGCAGGGTCTCCGACGGCGGCGGCAACCCCTGCCGCCACTGCCTGGAAGACATGCCCGCGGGCGATCCCTTCCTGGTGCTGGCCCACCGCCCCTTCCCAGGCACGCAGCCCTATGCCGAGGTCGGCCCGCTTTTCATCCATGCCGAGGATTGCTCCCGCTACCGCGAGACCGACGGCCTGCCGGGCTATCTGAAGTCGCGCGAAGCGGTGCTGCTGCGCGGTTATAGTCCCGACGACCGCATCGTCTACGGCACCGGCCAGACCGTCGCCCCAAAAGACATCGAATCGGTTTCCACGAAGCTCTTCGAGCGACCGGACATCGCCTACATCCACGTCCGCTCCGCCGGATACAACTGCTTTCAGTTCCGCATTGAGCGGGCCTGAGGGCCGCTCACTCCAAACCCGGGCTCACTCCAAACGCCGGCTCACTCCCAGCGCAGCCGGCGCTCGGCCTTGCGGGGATAGCCGGCGGAATAGGCGTGTGTGCGTGCCCGCAGGAGAGTCAGGCGCCCCTCGCGCGTGCGCGTGTTGACCAGCTCGCAGGGGCCGATGCGTCTCTCCCAGGCGCGCCGGAGGGCCTCCAAAGCCGCCTTGTCGGCGGCAATCGCATCGGGCACGGCGTGATAATCCATCTGCTTCAGCCAGCCGCGGCGGTGATGGCGGATCAGCAGGGTGCGGGGATTGGCGATAGGCTCGAAGACCGCCACCATGGCATCCGCAAAAGCCACCTCGTCGTGATGCCCGCCGCCGGCCAGACGGCAGTAGCGCGTGCCCGGGTCCAGGCCTTCCTCAACGTGAACGTCCAGGGCGTTGCGGGGCTTGTCGAGGACATCGGCAATACTGAGACCGTCCAGCACGCAGCGGCCGATCTCTTTGAGATAGCGTACCGGCGAGCCGGCCCGGAGCGTGCGCAGGATCGCCCCGCTGTGATAGGCGGCAAGCAGCAGGAAGCCGGCACCCACGAGCATGATCCAGGTGTCGAGGCCGTATCGGAGGAACTCCACGCTCGCGACCAGCAGCTGCAGGGCCGCACCGGCCAGGCCCGCGAGGATCCAGGTCGTACCGAAACGAACGAGACCCTGATGCCCTGTGGGCTGCGGCAGAACGGCGCCGGCCGCCGGGCGCTCGACGGCTGATTTGTCGAAAAAGACCTCGGCCCAGGCGCGGGCGACAAAGCCGCGATCCGCGGCACGGGCCGTCATGGTGCTGTTCCAGTCCTTTGCCGCCTGCTCATCCCATTTAAGGGTCTCGATGCCGAGGCGCTGAATGCCCGATTCGATGACCGGCGGCGAGAAGTGAGAGACGCCGGCAAAGGTCTTGAAGCGGCGAAACACCGCCAAAGCGTCAAAACCCAGCGCAAAGGGATTGAGATCGAGGCGGCCCCGTGCAGCCGCGTCCTGGCCCTGCAGCGACAGCAGGTCCCAGAGCGAGGTCTCACCGGCCGAGAGGTCCGAAAAGGGCGGCAGGATCGTGGCCAGATGCCAGATGGCGGAGACCTTGTCGGGGTCTCTCTTCGAGACGCGGATCGCCCGCCCCCGCATCTGGTTGGACAGCATGAAGGACTTCACCGAGGTCGCCAGGATGAGGGAGTTGATCGAAGGCGCATCCCAGCCTTCGCCCAGCAGCGCCGCTGTCCCGACGAGGCAGCGCAGATGTCCGTCCTCGAAGAGATGGGTGATCACCCGCAGGCAGCGCGAGGCCTTGCCCGATGTGACCACGACCCGCGACCAGCCGGGGATGTGGCGCATCGGTTTCAGGGTGATCTCGCCCTCGGCGAAGCCCAGCCTGGCCGCCTCGGCGTGGAGGGCCGGGACGACCTCGTCGGGGATCACGATCCAACTGCCCGTCATCAATGCCGGGCGCAGATTGGGCGCCAGCCCGGCCTGGCCCAGGCGCCGCAGCACCGGCCCCGCCCCCAGGCTGTCGCTGGAGCGGTCCGCGGGACGTGACAACGCGGAGGCGCGCACGAAGTCGGTGAGGACCACGAGGCGGAGCCGCGCGCCGAGCGCGGCGAACTCGGCGCGGGCGATGTCTCCGATGCTGTCCAGCTTTCCCGCTGTCCCGGCCAGGGCGCGCACGAGATCCTGCTGCTTGCGCAGGCGCACGCGGCCCCGCCAGAGCGCGCCGATGGACTGCAGGTCGCGGCGCAGGCCCTGCGCGATGTCAGGCGCGTCGAAGGGCGCTTCGCCAGAGAGGATTTCCTGAAACAGCGCCTCCAGAAGACGGGCGCTCGGCGGCGGCAGAGCCTTTTGCGTCAGGCAGAGGATCGCCGGACCTTCCGGCGGCACCAGCCGGCGGTTGGCCTTCAGAACCGCCAACAGGCTGCAGAAGACGGCGGGCTTTGCCAGGATCTGGGCCTCGTGGCCCTGCGGCGCGGTGATCCAGGGATGGCTTTCGATCCAGTCGATGACCTCCCGGTCCTGCGCCCAGGCCAGGGTCAGGGCACCGGCCTCCCGGGCGAAGGCCGCCAGGCTGCTGAAGGCCGCGCCCCGGGCGACGTTGAAGTGCAGGAAGTCCTGGTGCGGGCAGAGGTCGCCCTGCTTCACCAGTTCCGGGATGGAGATCTCCGCATCGATGGGGCCACAGACCTCCTCGTAGCGGTTCCACTCCTCCTGCTCGACGTCGTAGGGCGGGGTCGCCGTCAGGCTGACGACGTGGAAGTTCTTCTTGCGGGCGCGCAGGTGGCCGATGACCTCCTGCAGGCTTTCCCACCAGGCGCGGCGCAGATGATGGGCCTCGTCGAGCACCAGGGTCTCAACGCCCGCAGCCTCCAGCGCCGCCAGCAGCGCCTCACCCGTGGCGGCGGCAGCGGAGGGCGCGTCATCGTCGTCCTCCTCGTCACCGGTCTCCACGTCGCCAGATTCCTCGGAGTCGGCCTCTGCTCCTTCGTCCTCTTCCTCCTCGGACTCCAGCAGGCCGCGCAGAGCGGCGTGGAGTGCCTGATAGGTGGTCGAGGTCAGCCAGCCGGGCGTCGAAAGGTCGCTGCCGAGTCCCGGCGGCCAGGGACCGCTCTCCGGGTCGAAAAGCTCTTCCAGGCGCTGCAGCCATTGGTCGCGAATCGCACGGGTCGGCGAAAGCACCAGGGTCGGGCGCCCGAGACGGCGCAGAACCTCCAGGCCCAACACCGTCTTGCCCGCACCCGGCGCCGCCACGATGTTGAGCCGGGCGTCGTTCAGGTGGTCTTCCAGCTCATGCAGCACCCGCGCCTGATAGCTGCGCCAGGTGCCGGTAAAGCGGAACTCAGGAAAGGCCGTCCGCTGTCGGTCCGCGGCTGCGTCCACG